>NZ_JAFLMZ010000002.1:0-685717 GCF_017313365.1 Agrobacterium sp. OT33
CATCCTCGGAGGCCAGAAACGCCACCAGTGCGGCCACTTCGGCGGGCGTTCCAGCGCGGCGCATGGGGATGTTGCGTACCCATTCGGCCATTAGTTCGCCCGGCTTGTAATCGCCCAGCATCTGGCCCCAGACGCGGTCGTTATAGTCCCACATTTCGGTGTGGATGATGCCCGGGCAAATGGCGTTGACGGTGATGCCCTCAGGCGCCAGTTCCTTGGCAAGGCTTTGCGTCAGGCCGATAACGCCGAATTTCGAGGCGGCATAATGCGGGGTATAGATGAAGCCCTGCCGCGCCTGGCCGGAAGCGGTGTTGACGAGACGACCTTTGATGCCGCTTTCGCGGAAGCGGCGGATCGCCTCCTGGCAGCAGAGGAACGCGCCCTTGGTATTGACGTCGAGATTGAAATCCCACTGTTCCTGCGTCAGTTCCTCGATCTTGGAAATGGTGATGACGCCGGCATTCTGGACGGAGATGGACAGCGGGCCGATCGCTTCTTCGGCGGCACCATAGGCCTCGCGCACCGCTGCCGCATCACGCACATCGAGGATGACGCCGTGTGTGACGGCGCCGGTTTCGTCCGCCAGTTTTCTGGCGGCGTCATGGGTGTCCCTGTCGACAGAGGCGATGGCGACTTTCGCGCCTTCCTCGGCAAAACGGCGAGCTATGCCGTATCCGATGCCCTTATTGCCTCCGGTCACGAATACGGATTGACCTTCAAAGCGCCTCATGTCTCCTCCTTTATGGGATTTTGGCTATGTTTCCTTGCCGACCAGTCGTTCGGCGGTGAATTTATCGGTGACGAGCACGTCGATCACACCGGTTCTGAGTGCGCCTGCAATCGCCTCGGTCTTTTTCGAGCCGCCGGCCAGCGCAATGACGCGGTCGACATTGGAGAGGTTTTCCAGCGGCAGGCCGATGACCCGGTCGTCGAGCGGCGTCTTCACCGGCTTGCCTTGCCTGTCGAAGAAGCGCAGCGAGATGTCGCCCACCGCACCCGCCTGCGCGAGATCGGCCAGTTCCTTGGCGGAAAAGATGTTGCCGGAACGGGCGAGAAGCTCCGATGGTTCGACGGCGCCGACGCCGACGATGGCGAGCGTGATCGACCCGAAAAGATCGATGGTTTCGCGCACGAAGGGATCGGCGAGCATCAAGAGCTTGGCTTCGCGCGAGGTGGCGACGCCCGGCACCGGCAGCAGTTTCGGTTCGGCCTCCGTCAGCCGCGCCAGCCGGGTGGTGATCTGGGTGGCATGCGTCTGCACGGAAGGATCGCCCATGCCGCCCAGCGTCTGGACGATATAACGCGCCTTGGCACCTTTAAGCGGGTGGATGTTTTCCACCATCTTGAAGATCGTCTGGCTCCAGCTGGAAACGCCGATGATCTCGTTCTGCGACAGCGTCACCTCGAGGAAATGGGCCGCTGCCTCGCCGATGCGGGCCATGATCGCGCCGTCGCGATCCTCGCTGCAATCGACAACGATGGCTTCCGGCAGGTCGAAACGTTCGCGCAGCTGCGCTTCCAGATCGCTATAGGTGCCGGGCGGCGGAATGATGCTGGTGCGGACGATGCCTTCCGCCTCGGCACGCTTCAACATGCGCGAGACGGTGGCCTGCGACAGGTTGAGATGCTGCGCAATTTCCGCCTGCCTTTTGTGCTCGCTGAAATACATCTGCGCCACGCGGGATATCATTCGAAGTTCGTTTAGCCTGCCCATAAGCCCTCCAGGGTGAATTTTTATTCACCATTACCCGAGGTTACAGGCAAGGTCGAGCGGGCAATCGCATCGCGCCAGACGCTGGGCCGCTGGCTGTTTTCGCTCGCGGACGGCGCGATGGTGTTGCCGTTGCTGTTCAACGCCGCGATGGCATCGAGATCGCTCCAGACACCGAGGGCGAGGCCGGCGAGATAGGCGGCACCCAGTGCCGAGGCTTCCGGCGCGTCGCGTTGGATGACGGGGTGTTGCAGCATGTCGGCAACGCATTGCATCAGGAAACGGTTCTGGCTCGGGCCGCCATCCACGAACAGGCGTCCAAAGCTCGAAGGCGACTGCGCGCGCATGGCGGCGAAGACGTCATGGACCTGAAAGGCAATCGAGTCAGTGACGGCGCGGGCCATCTGGGCACGCGTGGTGCTGAAATTGATCTGCGAGAACAATGCACGTGCATTGGTATCCCAATGGGGCGCACCGAGGCCAACGAAGGCCGGCACGAAACCGGGGCCGTTTGGCTCGGCAGTGGCGGCGAGTTCCACCAGCGCGGCGACATCCGGCAGGCCGAGAATCTCCGTCATCCAGGGCAGGGAGGCTGCCGAAACGAGAATATTGCCTTCAAAGGCAAAGGTCGGCTTGCCGCCGAGCCGCCATGCGACCGTGGTGGTGATGCCGCGTTCGGGCGCGATGAAATGCGGCAGCGTCGTCATCACAGATGAGCCGGTGCCGAAAGTGACCTTGCCGTCGCCGGGGTTGAAGGCGCCGTGGCCGAAGAGGGCTGCGTGGCTGTCGCCGATGGCGGCGAGGATCGGTGTGCCGTCCTTGATACCGGGAACGCCTGATGTGGTGCCGAAATCGCCGCTGCTGTCGCGCAGATCAGGCAGGGTGTTGATATCGATGCCAAAGAGCTCACAAAGCTCCTCGCTCCACACCTGCCGGTTTAGATCGAGCACCTGGCTGCGGGCGGCGTTGGAGGCGTCGCATGCATGGACTTTACCGCCGGTGAAGCAATGGATGAGCCAGCTATCGATGGTGCCGACACGGAGCCTGCGCCCCTTCGGCGCGCACTCCAGCAGCCAGCGCATTTTTGCGCCGGGAAACATTGGGTCGATCGGCAGGCCGGTCAGCGCCATGACGCGCTCGGAATGGCCTTTCTCGATCAGCTCAGCACAGTCTTGCGCCGTTCTTCGGCACTGCCAGCTGAGCACCGGGCCGAGCGGCTCGCCGGTTTCGCCATCCCAGATGGTGACGGATTCGCGCTGGTTGGAAATGGCGATGGCCGCGACATCGATGTCAGAGGGGGCGGCGGCGAGGCAGGCGGAGATCGCTTCACGGACCGAGGCCCAGATGCGGTTCGGATCCTGCTCCACCCAACCGGGCTGCGGATAGGCGATGCCGACGGGAGATGAGCCGCGCGCCAGCAGCTCTCCGCTTTCCGAGACGAGTATGGCCTTGGAATTGGTGGTGCCCTGATCGATGGACAGAATGGCGCGCATCATGGGAGTCTTTCGTCGGCAGTTTTTCGTTTCGGCCTTGCGGCGATTAAACGACGATATTGCAGAAAGGGTGTCGCCGCGCATCCGAAGACACGCGACGACTCTGGGAGGAGACTTTATTTTCTCTTGATCAGCGCTTCGGCCGCATCCGCAATGGCGGCCGGCGCCATGCCGAATTCATCCAGCAGCCATTCGGCGGAACCGGTGTGGGCGAAGACGCCGGGAACGCCGAGACGTTTCATCGGCACCGGGGCCTGCTCGACCACGACTTCGGCAATGGCCGAACCAAGGCCGCCGAAGATCGAATGTTCTTCAGCCGTCAGGATCGCGCCGGTTTCCTTCGCAGCGGCGACGATCGCCACCTCATCGATGGGGCGCACAGTCGCCATGTTCAGCACACGCGCCTTGACGCCACGGCTGGCCAGAATATCGGCGGCCTTGACGATGCGGTGGGTCAGCGTGCCATTGGCGATCAGAGTCAGGTCGGAACCTTCACGCAGCAGGTTGGCGCGGCCGAGTTCGAAGACATGGCCTTCCGGCAGCAGATCAGGCACGCCGACGCGTGACAGGCGCAGGAAGCAGGGGCCGGCATAGTCCGCCGCCCATTTGACGGCGGCGGCCGTTTCGATACGGTCGCAGGGAGCGATGACCGGCAGGTTCGGCAGAACGCGGGTCCAGGCGAAATCTTCGATGGAATGATGCGTCGGGCCGAGTTCGCCATAGGCCATGCCCGAGGATATGCCGATCAGCTTCACATTGGCGTTGGAATAAGCAAGGTCGGCCTTGATCTGCTCCAGCGCGCGGCCGGTGAGGAAGCAGGATGCGCCGCAGACGAAGGGCAATTGGCCGCCATTGGCAAGGCCCGCGCCAACGCCGACCATATTCTGTTCGGCAATGCCGACATTGACGAGACGCTCGGGGAATTTCGACTTGAAGCCGCCGAGCTTCGAGGAGCCGACCGAATCGTTGCAGACGGCGACGACCCTGTCATTGCCGGCGGCCAGCGCTTCCAGCGTTTCGGCGAAGGCGTCGCGGCAGTCATAAAGCTTGGCGGCGGTTACGGGCGCGTTCATTACAATGTCTCCGAAAGTTCTTTGACGGCGATTTCATATTGTTCCCTGCTCGGAACCTTATGGTGCCAGTCAACGCGGTCCTGCATGAAGGAAATGCCGTGACCCTTGTTGGTGTGGGCGACGATGCAATGCGGGCGGTCGCCGCGATGCTCCAGCGCCGGCACGACTTCCGCCATGGCGTTGCCGTTGATTTCGCTGACTTCCCAGCCGAAAGCCTCGAGCTTCGGGCGAAGCGGCGCGACATCGTTGGTTTCCGAAAGCGCCGCACCCTGCTGGAAGCGGTTGTGATCGACGATCAGCGTCAGATTGTTGAGGCCGAATTGCGCGGCGGACATGATGGCTTCCCAGTTGGAGCCTTCCTGCATCTCGCCGTCGCCGGTCATGACATAGGTGTGGTAGTCCGCGCCGGAAAGCTTGGCCGCCTTGGCCATGCCGACGGCAACAGGCAGTCCGTGACCGAGCGGGCCGGTGTTGGTTTCCACACCCGGCACCTTGTTACAGTTCGGATGGCCGTTGAGGCGCGAATTCGGCTGCAGGAAGGTCGAGATTTCCTCTTCCGGGATGAAACCGCGCTTGGCCAGCGTCACATAAAGCGCGCAGGCCGTATGGCCCTTGGAAAGCACGAAGCGGTCGCGGGCAGGGTTCTTCGGATCATCCGGCCAGATGCGCAGGACGCGGAAGTAAAGGGCCGTCATGATGTCGATAGCCGACATTTCGCCGCCGACATGGCCAGCACCCGCTTCAAAAACAGCCTGTACGTCGCGAAGGCGAATCTGGCGCGCAATGCGCTCTAGCTCCTGGGACTGCATGGGATCCTCTTCAAAACATGCGTGTGAATATTTATGCATCTATTTATATAATTGCAGAGATGGCGTTTCTGTCAAGATGGAATTGCGGATTGTTTATCGTCCGGCGGTATCGGCATTGCCGTCAAAGCCCTATTGACAAGCTTCTCTCAACTGGCTTATGCATGTTTCGCCGACGATGAATAATTATTCTAATCGGTTTAAAAAATGCAAGACAGTCATCGGGAGGAGCCATGTCCGCGCTTGAACGCAATGAGGGGGTCACGCACACCAGGAGCCCGCTTGCCTGGCTGAGTGGTGCGACCGGACCGCTTTTGGGCCTGCTGCTGCTGTGTGTCTTTTTGACTTTCGCCAGCGAGAACTTCCTGTCGCTCCGAAACGGGCTCAACATTCTCGACCAGATCACCGTGCTCGGCATCATGGCCGTCGGCATGACCTTCGTGATCCTGCTTGGCGGCATCGATCTGTCCGTCGGCTCGGTGCTGGCGCTGTCGATGATGATCATGGGCTGGACGGCCAATGTCGCGGGCATGCCGATGGGCATGGCCATCGTGCTGGCGCTTGTCGCCTCTGCCGCCTGCGGCCTCGTGGTCGGTATTCTGGTGACGGCCTTCCGGGTGCCTGCTTTCATTGCCACGCTGGCGATGATGTCGGTGGCGCGCGGTCTCGCCAATATGATCACCGATGGACAGCAGATCGTCGGTTTTCCCGACTGGTTCATGATGCTGGCGATTGAGCGCCATTTCGGCGTGTTGACCGCAACCGTGCTGCTGATGCTGGTCGTGGTGCTTGTTACCTGGATTTTCCTGCGTTTCCGCTCCGAAGGCCGCACGGTTTATGCTGTTGGCGGCAACCCGGAAGTGGCGCGTCTTGCCGGCATCAACGTGCCGCTGGTGACGATCTGCGTTTATGTCGCCTGTGCGGTTCTGGCCGGTCTGGCCGGCATCGTTCTTGCAGCACGTCTCGACTCGGTGCAGCCCTCCAGCGGCTTCGGTTACGAGCTGGATACGATTGCGGCTGTCGTCATCGGCGGAACCTCGCTTTCGGGCGGTGCGGGCGGCATTGGCGGAACACTTATCGGCGTGCTGATCATCGGCGTGCTGCGCAATGGCCTCAATCTGCTCAACGTTTCTCCCTTTTTGCAGCAGGTCATCATCGGTGTGGTCATCGTGCTGGCCGTGGGCGCTGAAACCTTGCGTCGCCGCAGAAGCTGAATTTGCCTGCGGATGGCGAAGAGCCGTCCGCGCAATAAACGACCCTCCCGGCATGGGAGGCGTGAAAAACGGCCGGAGGGGAGGAGGTTCGATCTGCCCGAAGGTCAACAATCAACAAATGGAGGAATAATCATGAAATTTTCACGCATTCTGCTGACATCCGCCGCCCTTCTCGCCATGTCGCTCGGCCAGGCCAATGCCGCCGAAGTCAAGAAGATCGGCCTTGCCGTCGCCAATCTTCAGGCGAACTTCTTCAACCAGATCAAGCAGGCCGTTGAAGCCGAAGCCAAGACGCGCGGCATTGCCGTCGTCACCGTTGACGCCAAGGGCGATGGCCCGACGCAGGTGAACCAGATCCAGGATCTGTTGACCCAGAATATCGATGCGCTGATCTACATTCCGGCCGGTGCCGCCGCCGCGACCGTTCCGGTAAAGCTTGCCAAGGCTGCCGGCGTTCCGGTCATCAACATCGACCGCAATGCCGATGGCGCGCCGGGCGATACCTTCCTTGCCACCGATTCCGTCGCCTCCGCCAAGGCGGTTTGCGATTACATCATCAAGCAGGCCGGTGGTTCGGGCAAGATGGTCATCATCCATGGCCAGAAGGGCACGACACCGGAGGTGGACCGCACCAAGGGCTGCATGGAATCGGTAAACGCCAATTCCGGCGTGAAGATCGTCGCCGAACAGTGGTCCAACATGTGGAGCCAGGATGAAGGCTTCCAGATCATGCAGAACATGCTGCAGGCCAATCCGGATGTTTCAATCGTCTTTGCACAGGCCGACGGTCTGGCGCTCGGCGCGGCGCAGGCGATCAAGGTTGCCAACCCTTCGCAGAAGATCGTCGTTGGCGGCTTCGATGGTGATACGGCAGCCCTTGAGGCGCTGAAGAACGGCGTGTTCGACGTGACCGCGACGCAGCAGACCCAGAAGATGGGCCGCATGGCTGTCGAAATGGCCGTCAAGATCGTCGGCGGTGAGAAGGTTCCGGCCGTGCAGCTCTCCGATGCGACGCTGACGACAAAGGAAAATGTCGAGGGCTTCATCGCCAACCATCCCTGATCCTGCTGCCCCGCGCGACCCATGGGATGCGCGGGGCATTCACTGGTTTGTCTTTAGATTATTTCGGACGCAAGGCTTGGGCATTCCCGCTGCTTATGTGTCCTGGGAGGTCCCGTCATGCGCGAGCCGGTTCTTTCGCTCCGTGGCATCAGCAAACGTTATGGTCCGCTTGAGGTTCTGAAAGCCGTCGATCTCGATGTCTATCCGGGCGAAGTGGTGGCGTTGCTGGGTGAAAACGGCGCGGGCAAATCCACGCTGTCAGGTATCATCGCCGGTTCGCGTGAGCCGTCCGAAGGTAAAATGACATGGCTTGGACAGCCTTACGCGCCTGCATCGCCGCGCGAGGCGATCGACAAGGGCATCGTGCTCATCCATCAGGAGCTGAAGCTTTTGCCGGAGCTTTCCATCGCTGAAAATGTCTTCATCGGCCGCTGGCTGATGAAGAACGGCGTTATCGACCGCGCCGAGATGGTGCGCAGAGCCCAGCAGCAGCTGGCGCGCCTCAATCTCCACATTCCCGCCACCCGCAAGGTGGCCGGTCTTTCGACAGCCAACCAGCAGCTGATCGAAATCGCCAAGGCGCTGGCGCTGGATGCGAAACTTCTGATCCTCGATGAGCCGACGGCGGCGCTTGGCGGCGCGGAAACGCAGGCACTGTTCGAGCAGGTGCGCAAGCTGCGCGCCGAGGGCGTCGGCATCATCTATATTTCCCACCGCATGGAAGAGATCAAACAGATCACCGACCGCATCGTCGTGTTGCGCGATGGCGAGCGGGTGCATGAATTTGCCGATAGCGCGACGCCGGTGCGTACCATCGTCGAAAGCATGGTCGGCCGCTCGCTGGAGCGCCTGTTCCCGGCGTTACCGGAACCGCAGGACAAGGTGGTGCTGGAGGTCAAGGGGCTGACCGGCGCGACCGATGCCTTCCGCGACATCAGCTTCGGCGTTCGCGCCGGTGAAATCCTTGGTATCGCCGGTCTTATCGGCGCGGGACGCACCGAACTGGTGCGGGCGATTTCCGGTGCCGACCCGACGAGTGCGGGAGAGGTGCTGCTGGATGGCAAGGTGCTGACGCTGAAAAGCCCGGCGGACGCGATAGAGAAGGGCATCGTCATGGTGCCGGAAGACCGCAAATTGCAGGGGCTGGTGGTGGAGCACGAGATCGGTGAAAACCTGATCTATGCCAATCTCGACCGCGTCGGCACCGGCTGGATCACGCCGCGCATCAAGCGCGCCTTTACCAGGGAAGCCATCGCCAAATTCGGGGTGAAGGGCCGCAGCGAACAGCCGGCGTCCGATCTTTCCGGTGGCAACCAGCAGAAGGTGGTCATTGCCAAATGGCTTGCCCGCAATCCGCGCGTGGTGGTGCTGGACGAGCCGACCCGCGGCATCGATGTCGGCGCACGCGCGGGCATTTACGATATCATCGTCGGATTGGCGAAAAGCGGCGTGGCCGTCATCGTCGTCAGTTCCGATCTCGAGGAAGTGCTGGGCGTATCGAACCGCATCCTCGTGCTCGCGCAGGGAAAACAGGCCGGCATCCTCAACCGTGACGAAGCAAACGACGTTTCGGTCATGGAACTGGCTACCATCTGAAGAAGGAAATACCGATGTCCACCATCACGCTCAACGCGCCGAAACTGTTCGATCTTTCCGGCCAGGTGGCACTTGTCACCGGTGCCGGCTCCGGTATCGGCCAGCGCATCGCCATGGGGCTTGCTCAGTCCGGCGCCAATGTCGCGCTGCTTGATCGCCGCACCGATGACGGTCTGGCGCAGACGGCTGATTTTATTGCAAAGGCCGGGCGCAAGTCGATCCAGATTGCAGCTGACGTCACCAGCAAGCAGGCATTGACTGAAGCGGTTGCGCGTACTGAGGCCGAGCTTGGTACGCTTTCACTTGCCGTCAATGCGGCTGGTATCGCCAATGCCAATCCGGCCGAGGAGATGGAGGAAAGCCAGTTCCAGACGATGATGGACATCAACCTGAAGGGCGTTTTCCTCTCCTGCCAGGCGGAAGCCAGTGCCATGCTGAAGAACGGCCGTGGTGCAATCGTCAACATCGCCTCCATGTCTGGCGTCATCGTCAATCGGGGTCTGATGCAGTGCCATTACAACGCCTCGAAGGCCGGCGTCATCCACATGTCGAAATCCATGGCGATGGAGTGGGTGGGGCGCGGCATTCGCGTCAACACCATCTCGCCGGGTTACACGGCAACGCCGATGAATACGCGGCCGGAAATGGTGCACCAGACCAAGTTGTTCGAAGAGCAGACGCCGATGCAGCGCATGGCAGGCGTGGATGAGATGGTCGGTCCGGCGATCTTCCTGCTGTCAGATGCGGCGAGCTTCGTGACGGGCGTGGATCTGCTGGTGGATGGCGGTTTCTGCTGCTGGTAGGGTTTTGGCGCGTTAGCGCTGAGATGGATGATAGGGCGCGCCAGACCTATGGGTCAGGTTGACGCGGCTTTTTCCCTCCGTCACCCTGGACTTGATCCGGGGTCCAGTGCGATCAAGTCTTTGATCGCTAAAGACTCTTCTCACGGCGCAGACGCGCCGTGGCTGGATGCCGGATCAAGTCCGGCATGACGGAAGAGGAGAAGCCAGACGGTTTCACAAGCATCACGCCCGGCTTGCGCCGGGCGTTTTTGTATTCACACCACAAGCAGCAGCTCACGCAACCTGCTTCTGCACCACGTCCTCGACAACCTCGCCCTTGAGGTAAGCAACGAGGTCCTTGATCGTCACGACGAGCAGGCCGTGGCGTTCGGCGAAGACTTCGAGCTGGGGCAGGCGGGCCATGGTGCCGTCGTCATTGGCCACTTCGCAGATGGTGCCGGACGGGAATTTCCCGGCAAGGCGGCAAAGGTCCACGGCGGCTTCCGTGTGGCCGGTGCGGCCGAGAACGCCCTGCGGATTGGCGCGCAGCGGGAAGATATGGCCGGGACGGGCGAAGTCTTCCGGGCGCGAACCCTCCGACACCAGCGCACGCACTGTCTCTGCCCGGTCGGCGGCGGAAATGCCTGTCGTGGTGCCCGGAATATAGTCCACCGAGACGGTGAAGGCCGTCTTGAGGGATTCGGTGTTACGCGACACCATCAGCGGAATGTCGAGCGCATCCAGGCGCTCACCGGGCATGGCGACGCAGACCAGCCCGCGCGCATGGTTCATCATGAAAGCGATCTGTTGCGGCGTGATGCTGTCGGAAGCGGCGATGATATCGCCTTCGTTTTCGCGGTCTTCATCGTCAACCACAATCACCATCTCGCCACGGGAAATGGCGTCGATCGCGTCTTCAATTTTAGCAATGGTCATTCTATTTCAAGCCTTTCAAGGGGTTATGCCGTTTTGCGGCATTTTCGCGCTTCAAGAAGCGCCAAATATCCCTTGGGCGAACAATGCAATGCGAAGCCCGCTCACGCGCGGGCGTCTTATGCCTTGTCCTCTTCCATCCGGACTATACCGTCGGCTCCGGCCTCTCACCGGATCTGCTGACCTTCCGGCTTTGGAGACCGGAAGCGCTCGCGGGCTCCGGGACAAGTCCCGATACCGCCGGTGGGGAATTGCACCCCGCCCTGAGAACAGCACCAACATAAATTATCAAATGGGAAGGAATCAAGGGGGCAACGCTCTGCGACGACCGGTCGGCGTGAAAAGAACATCCCGGTTGCGCCCGGAATGGGGTATTTCCTTTCCGGCGCCGGTGAGCAGTGCGAGAGTGCCACGGCAGGGTCCTGATCCCTGGGGTCTATCGATCCCGCAACCGCAATTCGTCCGTCTGCATCTGCAGCGAACCGAGCGTCGACAGGAAGCTCATGCCGAGCAGGCTCTGGCCCAATTGGCCGTCCTGGGCGACAAGGGCGGGGATGTTGCGGCGCACGATTGGGCCTATGCCGATTTCCGACAGGGTGACTGGCGCTGCCGCCGTGCGGCCGTTTGCGGTCATGACCGGTACGGTATAACGCAGGCCTGTCGTGTCGATGCCGATTGCGGCCGCATCCGCGTTGGCGAGCACCACCGAGCTTGCGCCGGTATCGACCAGCATGTGGATCGTTTTGCCTTCGACGCTCACATTTGCCTCGAAATGGCCGCTCATCGATTTATGCAGCACGATTTCCTGTTCGCCGCCAGCCGTCGTCACCACCACGGCGCGGCCGGGCATCAGGCCGCCGAGCAGCCTGTCGCCGAAGGATTGCAGGTCGTAGCGATAGAGATAGAGCGAGACGAGGCCGAGGATGATGACGAGCCAGACGGCGAGCTGGCGGATGACGGTGCCGAAGCTGCCGCGTCTTCCCGCCAGAATGCCTGCGGACAGGAGGCCGGCGATGGGCAGAAGATAAAGAACGTGGGCGAACTGGTCATTATCGATACCGAGTGTGCGGCCACCATCGTGATTGATGAGAAGCAGGCCGAGGCCCACGGCGAGGACAAGGAGAACGATGGTCAGCCTGTTCATGCGGTATGCGTCTCCTTGGCGGTCTTTCTCAAATTTTCCAGTCTTTGCGGCAGCGCCTGCATGAGCGCGCGGCGCTTCTCGTCGCTATAGCCTGCCCAGCCGCCGATTTCATCCAGCGTGCGGCCGCAGCCGATACAGAGGCTGTTGGTCGCATCGAGGCGGCAGATATGGATGCAGGGTGTTTCCATGATGATCTATATCAGGCCGTTACGCCGCAAGGGCAAGGGCGACGAGAGTAACGATCTCCGTGATCTGCTGGCAGGCGCCGATGGTGTCGCCGGTGTGGCCACCGATCTTCCTGTCGCACAGCCGGCCGAACAGAACCGTCGCCAGAATGGCTGCCGCGAGCACAAGTGCAATCGACAGAAGAGGCAAAGCGTGCAGCGTGAAGAGGATGAAGACCAGTAGCCCGATCGCCAGGGCAATATTGCGCTCGGTTTCGCCGGGCTGGCCGGCGCCGGCGGCAATGCCGGAGGTTTTGGCGGCGGGCAGGGTCTGCCAGTGCCACACCATCAGCGCACGGCTCAGGACAAGTGCGGCGATAACGCCGGCGGCGGCAGTTTTTGCGGGAAGTGTCTCGATCAGCGATGCGAGTGCGGTGGCGCGCAGCGCAAAGGACAGCACCATGGCGATGGTGCCATAGCTGCCGATGCGGCTGTCCTTCATGATCTCCAGCGTGCGTGCCTTGTCCTTGCCTGCGCCGAAACCATCGGCCATATCGGCCAGTCCATCCTCATGCAGCGCACCCGTCAAAAGCGCCGTGAGGGCGATGGCGAGCCAGCCGGTGAGTTGCGGCGAGGCATCGAAGGAGGCGAAAATCACCACCAGAAAAGCCGCGGGCAGGGCGATCAGCAGGCCGGCGGCGGGAAAGGCGCGGGCGGTGCGGCGCATCGACACGCCATCGGCATCCTTGAAAAACCGTGAAGGGACGGGCAGGCGGCTGAGAAAGGCAACGGAATGCATGACATCTGTTATAAAATCCCCGGCCTTCATGCTCTCTCCGTTGCAGTCGCTGCATTTCCGGTTGTTCCGCGGCGCATCCGCGATTATGAGAGGCGCAACAAAGACCGATTTGCCGGAAAACACAAGTTTCCGGACGCATGAGCCGATGCGAAAGCCAACCCGGCTATGAAAGAGACCGACACCATGAGCATGAGCGGATTGCCCTTCGACGATTTTCGCGCGCTGTTGCGTGAGCTTCCCGGCCCGGATACGCATGCGCTGGTGGCGGCCAAGGAGCGTAATGCGCAGCTGACCAAGCCTGCCGGTTCGCTCGGCCGCCTTGAGGAAATCGCCATGTGGCTGGCTGCGTGGTCCGGCCGTTCGCCCGCCGTCACCCGTCCGCTGGTGGCGATTTTTGCCGGCAATCATGGTGTCACCCGTCATGGTGTTACGCCCTATCCGACTTCCGTGACCCAGCAGATGGTGGAGAATTTCGCGGCCGGTGGGGCGGCGATCAACCAGATCTGCGTCGCCAATGATCTCGGCCTGAAGATATTCGATCTGGCGCTTGATTATCCAACTGGCGACATAACCTGCGAGCCGGCGCTTTCGGAGCGCGACTGTGCGGCGACCATGGCCTTCGGCATGGAAGCGATTGCCGGTGGAACCGATCTTCTCTGCGTCGGTGAAATGGGCATTGGCAACACCACGATTGCGGCGGCGATCAATCTGGCGCTTTACGGCGGCACGGCGGAAGAATGGACCGGTCCCGGCACCGGTTCGGAAGGCGAGGTCATGGCCCGCAAGATCGCGGCGGTGAAGGCCGCTGTCGAGTTCCACAAGGACCACCTGTCCGATCCGCTGGAAATCATGCGCCGCCTTGGCGGACGCGAGATTGCGGCAATTGCCGGTGCTATCCTCGCGGCGCGCGTGCAGCGTATTCCCGTGCTGATCGACGGTTATGTGGCAACCGCCGCTGCGGCTCTCCTGAAAGCCGCCAATCCTTCGGCGCTCGATCATTGCCTGATCGGCCATGTCTCGGGTGAGCCCGGTCATCTGGCCGCTGTCGAAAAGCTTGGCAAGACGCCGCTTCTGGCACTTGGCATGCGGCTGGGCGAGGGTACCGGGGCAGCGCTTGCCGCCGGCATCGTCAAGGCTGCGGCCGCCTGCCATTCCGGCATGGCAACTTTTGAAGCGGCGGGTGTGGACACCCGCATCAGCCAACGCACCGATCATTGAGGCCGAAGATGGACGCGATGCCGGAAAAGAAGCAGAACGAGCCCGCCTTTCGCAAGGAAAAAGGCTGGCGGCATCTTTTCGCCGCTGCCCGCTATTCGGTGCAGGGGCTTGGCCGACTGTGGCAGGAAGCGGCGTTCCGGCATGAGGTTCTGGCTTTCGGCGTCGGGCTTGGCCTGCTTCTCATCGTCGCTGCGCCCTTTGTGCATCTTCTCGTCTTCACTGTGCTGATGTTGCTGCTGTTTGCGGTCG
Source organism: Agrobacterium sp. OT33 (assembly GCF_017313365.1). Lineage (NCBI taxonomy): Bacteria > Pseudomonadati > Pseudomonadota > Alphaproteobacteria > Hyphomicrobiales > Rhizobiaceae > Agrobacterium > Agrobacterium sp. OT33. The sequence continues at coordinate 14,245 of NZ_JAFLMZ010000002.1, forward strand.
AGGCGCTCAATACCGCGATCGAGGAGCTGGTGGACCGCATTTCGCCGGAAATTTCCTCGGTCGGGCGACATGCCAAGGACCTCGGCTCTTTCGCCGTGTTCTGCCTGTTGATGGCGAACGGATTTTTCGTGCTTTATTCGCTGGTAACGACGCTGTTCTTCTGAGGCTTTGAGCCCTTATGCGAAGGACCGGCGGCGCGGCTGGATCGCGTGGGTTTCCTCCACGGCCGGCAGGCTCTGCAACACACGTTTTGCCGGCAGGATGGCGATGCCTTCGGTGCCTTCGCGCAGCTTCGATTTCAGGATGAACTGGCCGTCATGTTTGGCGAGAATGGCCTGAACGATGGGCAGGCCAAGCCCGGTTCCCTGTTCGGCGCTCTTGATGGCGATCGATCCCTGACCGAAGGCCGACAGCACCACGGGAATTTCGTCTTCGGGAATGCCGGGACCGTTATCCTTGATCGACACATATTGTCCGCCGCCCGCCGTCCAGCCGGCTTTCACAAGGATTTCACCGCCCTGCGGCGTGAATTTGACGGCATTTGAGAGAAGGTTGAGAATGACCTGGCGGATCGATTTTTCGTCAGCCCAGACCTGCGGCAGGCTGTTTTCGAACTGCTGGGCAATCCTGATATTCTTGGCGCGGGCGCGAAGCTGGATCATGCCGATGCAATCCTCGGCGATTTCCAGCATCGAGATCGCTTCTTCGTTCAGGTCGTAACGGCCGGCCTCGATGCGCGAAAGGTCGAGGATTTCGTTGATGAGATCGAGCAGATGCTGGCCGGAGCGGTGGATATCGCCGGAATATTCCTTGTAGAGCGGATTGTTGAGCGGGCCGAGCACCTCCGACGACATGACCTCGGAGAAACCGAGAATGGCGTTGAGCGGCGTGCGCAGCTCGTGCGACATGGAGGCGAGAAAGCGTGATTTGGCCAGATTGGCCTCTTCCGCCCGCCGCCGCGCCTCGTCCGAAACCGAGTTGGCGACTTCGAGTTCGGCGATCAGGTCGTCCTTTTCCGTCTGGGAGGACAGGAGCTTGATACTGGTCTGGTAAAGCCGGCTGGTGATGCGATGACAGAAGAGGATCGCCATGCCGAACATCAGCGCCAGACCGACATCGAAGGGGTCACGCGAAAAGGCGGAGGTGACGCAGAGCGCTGCCAGCACCGGCAGAAAGGTCATGAATGTCGCCCGGCGCAGCATGAAATTGGCCATGGCGGTGAGCGAAAGTGCGATCAGCAGCGTCGCACCCTTGAAGAAAAGCACGAGCGTCGGGTCGTTGCGGGCCGGTTCCGCCAGTGCGAACATGGCCCAGGCGCAGCCGATGAGGATCTGCATGCCAAGGAAGAGGTTTTTCCAGTGCTGGAGATTTTCGGCCGTGATGTCCTGCTTTGCGGCCCGTTTGGCCAGCACCAGCGACATGGCGTGGAAGCTTAGCGCGATCAGCGACCAGATGATCAGCCCTATGTCACGGGTGATATAGAGACCGATGATGGAGGCAAGTACAATGAAGAGCGGCATGATCATCGCGCCCTGAAGGGCTTCGGCGATGTGCATGGTCAGCATTTCGCGTTCATAGGCGTCGCTTGCGCCCGCACCTTGCTGCAGGCGTTCCCGCGTCGTCTTCACCGTGTCGAAAACCGCCTTGTTGCGATGTTTCTTCGACCGGTCGACGATGATCTTGTCGGTGGACGTGCTGACGCTTTTACTCATTGTTACAACGCGGGGTGACATGAACGCTTGCAGGCTACGCGTAAAATCTTAAGAAGATGCTGCCGTGAAAGGATTTGTTTGCCATTTCTGACAAGGGTTTGTTGTTACATGGGACGAAACGGAGGCAGGCGCAGGGGTTTTTCCGGGTTCCGCGACGGCGGGCTTTTCCTTGCTGCGGTTTTCCTGGGCATCCTCATTGCCGCCAAGCTCGACCAGATCAATAGCGAGACTTATGATGGCCGCTTCTTTGTGATCGACGGCGATACGCTGTCAAAGGGCGAGGACAGATTCCGCCTGCTCGGCATTGATGCGCCGGAACTGTCGCAGACATGCCTGCGGGGGGCCGAAACCTGGCCCTGCGGGCAGGAAGCCCGCCAGGTTCTGCAACGGCTGGTCGCGTCCGGGAATTTCTCCTGTTCCGGCAGTTCGAGGGACCGCTACGGTCGGCTGCTCGTTTATTGTTCCGCCGGGGGCAGGGATGTTTCGGCCGAAATGGTGTCGTCAGGCTTTGCCGTTGCCTCGGGTTATTTCCAGTTTTCCGCGGAACAGGCGGCGGCGCGGCGGGAAGCGCGCGGCATATGGGCGGGAGAGTTCGAGAAGCCTTCCGAATGGCGGCGTGAGCACCGCGCGGCGGATATCGAAACACCGGCGGCGGGCTTCCTGACCATCATCCGCCATCTTCTGGGATGGTCGCATGGCTGAGGCGGATCGATCCATGCCGGCTTCCGATGATGGGCTGGACGCGCTGCGGGGCGAGATTGCCCGCTGTCGCATCTGTCGCGACATGCCGTTCAGGGGAATGGCCGACCGATTGCCGCATGAACCGCGGCCCGTGGTCATCCTGTCGGGAAAGGCCCGCATCCTGATTGCCGGTCAGGCGCCGGGGCTGCGCGTTCATGAAACCGGATTGCCCTTCAACGACGCTTCCGGCGACAGGCTGCGGCAATGGCTGAATGTCGACCGGGAGACGTTTTACGATCCGAACCGTTTCGCCATCGTGCCCATGGGGTTCTGTTTTCCCGGTTATGACGACAAGGGCAGCGATCTGCCGCCACGGCGCGAATGTGCGCCTTCATGGCGTGAGCGGGTGATGGCGGCGATGCCGCAGGTGGAGCTTATCCTTGCCGTCGGCCAATATGCGCAGGCGTTTCACCTGGGCGAAAGGCGGCGCGGGACCATGACCGCGACCGTGCAGGACTGGCGCAGCTATCTGCATGCCAATTCCGGCCCCGGCATTTTTCCCCTGCCGCATCCAAGCTGGCGCAATACCGGCTGGCTGAAAAAGAACCCGTGGTTCACGCAGGAGCTGCTTCCGGTTCTGCGACAACATGTGGAAATGCGGCTTTAGTGAAACAATTTTCTGTTTTTTTGTGAAAATTAGTGTATTGAAAGGAAATTAATTCAGGAGGATAGACGCATTGGATCGCCTTGACCGTAAGATTTTGCGCATTCTGCAAGAGGATTCCACGCTGGCTGTCGCTGATCTGGCGAAAAAGGTCGGCCTTTCCACCACGCCCTGTTGGCGGCGTATCCAGAAGATGGAGGAGGACGGCGTCATCCGCCGGCGCGTGGCGTTGCTTGATCCGGGCAAGGTCAACACCAAGGTCACGGTTTTCGTCTCCATCCGCACCGCCTCCCATTCCATCGAGTGGCTGAAGCGTTTCTCCGAGGTGGTTTCCGAATTTCCGGAAGTCGTCGAATTTTACCGCATGAGTGGTGATGTCGATTATCTGCTGCGCGTCGTCGTGCCTGACATTGCGGCCTATGACGCTTTCTACAAGCGGATGATCGCCAAGATCGAAATTCGCGATGTGTCCTCCGCCTTCGCGATGGAGCAGATCAAATATACGACGGAACTGCCACTCGATTACATGCTGCTGGATAATCCGAAGTCCGGCGAGGAGTGATCCCCGCCCCATCATGCCTTTGAGCAATGCCCTTTCCGCTGCCGGGGAGGGCATTTTTCGTTTGCGGCCGAGGTTGTGCGAGCACACAGGCCCGCCACCTGCTTCCCGCCGTGGCGGGCGCGGTCAGGGCGGTTTCATGCGGCGCGACAATCTTATTCCGCCAGCAGGGGTAAATTTGCATATCCAGTTCTCTTCGCGTCGCCTTCGCGCAAAGCGGGATTTTGATAAAATCTCTCGAATATCTACGCTTTTGACGTCGAAACATGGCAACAGCGAGGGATATCCATATGCTCACACGACGCGGAACATTGGGACTGATTGCGGGGGCGGCGGGCGCGGTATTTTTACCGCATATAAGGCGGGCAGGTGCTGCGACAACCATATTGCGGATCGGCTGGCAGAAGAATGGCGTGATCGCGCTCGCAAAAAGCCAGGGTGCGCTCGAAGCGCTCCTCAAGGATCGAGGCATCGAGGTCAAATGGTCGGAGTTTTCTTCCGGTCCGCCGCTTCTCGAGGCGCTGGGCGCCGGCGCGCTGGACATCGGTCCGACCGGCGATGTGCCGCCGCTTTTTGCGCAGGCGGCCGGTGGCAATCTGCGTTATGTCGGCACCTACAAGGCGGCGGCCGGCGGATCGGCAATCCTCGTGCAGAAGGATTCACCGCTGAAAACGCTGGAGGATTTGAAGGGCAGGAAGGTCGCCTTCAAGCGCGGTTCCAGCGCCCATAATGTCACCGTCAAGGCGCTGCGAAAGGCGGGGCTGACGTTGAACGACATCACGCCCGTCGATCTTGCCCCACCGGATGCGGCGGCCGCCTTCCGCAGCGGTAGTATCGATGCCTGGTCGATCTGGGATCCCTATTTCGCCGTGGCGGAAAAGGAGCCGACGACGCGGGTTCTTTCGACCGCCGAAGGCATCGTCGATCCCTGGAGCTATTTCCTTGCCAATGGCGATTTCGTGGAGGCCAATCCGGATCTCGTGCCACTGATCCTCAAGGAACTGGCGAATGTCGGGGCGAGGGCGCAGTCGACTGTTGACGATACCGCGAAATCACTGGCGGCCATCACCGGCGTTCCGGAAGATGTCACCAAGGTCTCGCTGACGCGCCCCGGAGCCGATCTCGGGCGGGTCTCGCTGGTTCAGGATGAGGCCATCGCCTATCAGCAGGCGCTTGCCGATGAGTTTTACGATCTAAAGATCGTGCCGAAGAAACTCAACGTGGCGGATATCGTCTGGCGGCCGAAGGCGAGTTGAGCGGGCGGGAAAGATGAGTCTCTTCAACCTGCTGGCGGGTGTTGCTGAGAGGTTGATTCAGCAATGTTCCTTAAACGCAGGGCGAGCATGTCCCGCTTGTTTCTTCTCCCCGGCGGGGAGAAGAAAACTGCCGAAACGTCGAGGGCACAAGCCTCCTATGTCGCATCAGCCCTTGAGCTTGGCAATCACCAGGTGGCCGGGTGTCGGATTGCCGTCCTGCATGCGCACATTGATGTCGGTCACTTCGAGAACCTCGAAACCGGTCGCGGCCAGTCTTTCGCGAACATAGGTTTCTGCATGGGCGAAACGCTGATGCGGGCCGACCATGTATGGGCGTCCGACCATGGTCGCTTCGGGCAGGGTTTCCGATGAGAAGATCAGCAGGCCGCCGGCATTGAGGTTTTCGGCGGCGCCGAAAAACAGCGGTTCCAGCGCGCCGAGATAAGGCAGCACATCGGTTGCGGTGATGATGTCGAAGGGTTCGTCGTCATTGTCCTCGAGAAAATCCTCGGCTTCGGCGACGTAGAGCGTTTCGTAGAGGTCCTTCTCATGGGCGATCTCGACCATGTTTTCGGAAATATCGATGCCGGTGATATCGTCGGCCATGTCGCGCAGCGCTTCGCCGGTGAGGCCGGTGCCGCAGCCGAGATCGAGTAGGCGCTTGAAGGGACCGAGTTTCAGCGTCTGCAACCGCTGGCGCACCATCATCGGCACGGCATAACCGAGCTGTTCGACAAGGATATCCTCGAAGGCTTCGGCGTGCTGGTCGAACAGGGTTTCGACATAGGCGTCCGGCGCTTTCGGCGGGGTCTCGCCGCGGCCCATGGCGGCGATGCGCACGGCCGCGCCGCCGTGATCGTCCGGATCGATGGCCAGAACCTCTTCATAGGCCTTCACCGCCGCGTCCACATCGCCGGCTTTTTCAAGCGCGAGCGCGCGGTTATAGGCCTCGGCAAGCGCCTCTTCGTCGATTTTCTGGTTCTTCGTCATCGTGCCTTATCCGGTCAGCGTCTTCAGTTGAGGTTTGCTGTAAGCCGCATCGGGGACGGGCGCAATGTTTATGTGGCGTGGCAGCTCAGTGGATGATGAACTCCCCTTTGAGCGCGCGCCATTCCTGCGCCGAGATGACCTGCCGGTGCACGTAGCGGACGGAGTGCAAAGGACCGTCCAGCTTTTCCTGCCAGAATTTGAGGAAGCCGTGCATTTCGGGGAAGTCCGGGGCCAGATCGTAGTCCTGCCAGACATAGGTCTGCAGAACCAGCGGGTGGTCCGGCAGGTGATAGAATATCTGGGCGGTGGTGAGGCCGTAGCCTCTCAGCATCATTTCCATGTCCTTGTTCATGACGGCGGTTCCCGTTTCCATGACTGCCGATCACAGCATTGCCGCTGTATCTGAGATGGGAACACGGCAGGGTTAATCCAACCTTGCCAAAGTCATGGATGCGTCACAAATTTGTTATATTTTTCAAATTGTTGGCAGCCTTCGTTGATGAGTGCTGCCAGCTTTTTGATTAACGCTTGAGGTGGCGTGTCAGGCGGGCTTCCAGCCATGCCCAGACATGCCGCAGCGTTTCGACGATCGTCAGGTAGAAGATCGCGGCCCAGAGATAGGCCTGATAGTCGAATGTGCGGGAAAAGGCGTAGCGGGTCTGGCCCATCAGGTCGAAGACCGTGACGATGGAGACCACCGCCGAACCCTTGATCATCAGGATGATCTCGTTGCCATAGGGGCGCAGCGCGACGATCAGCGCCTGCGGCAGGATGACCTTGCGGAAGGTGATGAATTTCGAAATGCCGAGCGAGGCGGCGCCCTCATGCTGGCCGAGCGGCACGCTGCGGATCGCGCCGCGCAGGATTTCGGCCTGATAGGCGGCGGTGTTGAGGGTCAGCGACAGGAGGCCGCAATACCAGGCTTCACGGAAGAACCACCACAGACCCACGGCTTCCAGTTGCGGGCGGAAGCTGCCGAGGCCGTAATAGATCAGGAAAAGCTGAGCCAGAAGCGGCGTGCTGCGGAAGACGTAGACATAGGCATAGGCCAGCGCGCCGAGGACGCGATTTTGCGACATGCGGGCAAAGGCGATCGGCACCGAAAGAATGGCGCCGAGAATGATCGAACTGCCGACCAGCGTGATGGTGGTGATGAGGCCGTCTATATAACGTGGGCCGTAACGTTCGAATTTCGCCCAGTCCCAGCCTTCGATCATGGCGAAGATCAACCCGGCGGCGAGCAATAGCCAGAGCGTGATGACGGCGATGCCGACGATGCGCGATATGTTGAGCGGCTTGTCGGCAATGGCCGGTGCCGGGCGCGGCGGAAGAAGTTCCTTGATATGGCTCATCGGCGTGCCTCCGACTTGCGCGACCAGCGATCGATGAAGCCGATCCCGATGGAGGAGAGAAGTGCGAGGATGAGATAGAGCAGGCAGGCGATGCCGTAGAAGAAGAAGGCTTCCTTGCTGACGCGGGCGGCGATGCCGGTCTGGCGGACGATATCGGCAAGGCCGATGATCGAGACGTAGGAGGTGTCCTTCAGCAGGATGACCCAGAGGTTTGTCATGCCGGGCAGGGCGATCCTGACCAGTTGCGGGATGATGATGAGCACCATGGTGCGGCCGCGCGACAGGCCAAGCGCATGGCCCGCCTCATATTGTCCCTTGGGTATGGCCTTGAAGGCGGAGAGCAGCACTTCGGAGGCATAGGATGAAAACACCACCGATAGCGCGACCATGCCGGCCACGAAGGCGTTGATCTCGACCGGACCGGTAATGCCGACATACCCTGCGGCCGACTGCAGCAGCATCTGGATGCCGTAATAGACGATGAAAAGTGTCAGCAGTTCCGGCAGGCCGCGGAAGATGGTGGTGTAGATGCCGGCCGCCAGCCGCAGCGACTTTTCCTGCGATTGCGCAGCGAGCGCGATGAGGAAGCCGATCAGAAGCCCGACAGGCAATGTCGCAAGCGCCAGCGAGATCGTGACCTTGACGCCGAAGGCGATTTCATCGCCCCAGCCCGCATCGCCACACGCAACAAGGGTGCCGTTTCCGAAAAGCGAGAAGAGACCGACCGGACCGCAGAAGGGGTCGAGAATTGTCGAGACATAGGTCCAGAACGCACCTATGGCGGAAAATGCTCCGCTCATGCCAGTTTTCCCCCGCGGTCTTAAGCCGCCGTGATTGTTATGGTGACGTTTTCAAACAAAAATGGCGGAAGGGCAAGCCTTCCGCCACCAGATTTCAACAGATCGAACGGGCTTACTCGCCGTAAACGTCGAAATCGAAGTATTTTTTGTTGATCTCCTGGTACTTGCCGCTGGCGCGGATACCGGCGATGGCGGCGGTGAACTTGTCGGCGAGCGCCGTATCACCCTTGCGGACCGCAATGCCCGCGCCATTGCCGTTGATTTCGACATCGACCTTGAGCGGCGTCAGGATCTTGCAGCAGGCGCCGGCATCCGTCTTCAGCCATTCCGAAAGTACGACGATATCGTCGATGACGGCATCGATACGGCCATTGGCGATATCGAGCTTATATTCATCGGCGGTCGGATACATCTTCACGTCGGCATCGGGGAAGTGCTTTTCGGCATAGTTGGAGTGGGTGGTGGAACCCTGGGCGCCGAGCGACTTGCCTTTCAGATCGTCGAGGGACTTGATCGGCGAATCCTTCGGCACGGCGATGGCCGGTGGGGTGTTGTAATATTTCTTGGAGAAATCGACCTTCTCGAGACGCTCGGGCGTGATCGACATGGACGCGATGATGGCGTCGAACTTCTTGGCCTGCAGGGCGGGGATGATGCCGTCCCAGTCATTGGTGACGAAGGTGCATTCGGCCTTCATCTGTTCGCACAGCGCCTTGGCGATGTCGATGTCGAAGCCGGTCAGCGTGCCGTCGGCTTCTAGGTTGTTGAAGGGCGGGTAGGCGCCTTCGGTGCCGATGACGATCTTGTCCTGTGCGAGGGCTGCGCCGGAAAACAGCGAGATGGCGGCAATCGATACGGCTGCAAGCAGACGGGTGGAAATAGGCATTTCGATCCTCTCTTTTGGTCGTTCATCCGCAGTCTGTTGTTATTTTCAGTGCGGATGCCATGAGCGCAGGCGCGGCAGGGTGTTCTTGCTGCCCATGGCGCTTCTGCGCGAGGCAATTATTCGTCCGGTTGGTCAAAAAATGCAACTGCAATATTAGTGACCGCGATTGTGCCGCAGAGCTTTCACGAAAACGCCTTGATCTGTTCATTTCCAGTACAGAAGGCTTTGTCCATCATGGGAACCGAAGCGTGTGTAAGGCGTTGACCAGCGCCTGCACGCGCAGCCGGATTCAAGATGTCGCGAGACAAGCGACCAATAATGGCAGATGAGGAAGCACCGATGCTGAAGAAGAACACATTGCTGACGGGGGTGGTTTTCCCCCTCATGTCGCTGGCGATTGCGGTGGAGCCGGCAGCTGCCGGTTTTGCCGGAGCCGCACGGGCGCAGACGCAGATGCCCCAGACCCCGCTGATTCTGGCGCAGGCGCAGCCGGAAGGGCAGGCCGTGGAGGAACAGAACCCGGAAGAGCTTCTGCGCAAACAGCGCAAGCAGGTTGAGGAGGCGCAGCCCCAGGCCGAGCCGCAGAAACAGGAGCAGGCACCGGAACCGCCGCGTGAACGCCCGCCCGAGCCGAAGCCGGAAGCCGCACCCGCCGAACCGCGCCCCGAGCCACAGCGCGAAGCGCAGCCGGAACCCCAGCGCGCGCCGCAGCAGCGCGAAGCCCGCCCGGAGCCCGCACCGGCCGAACAGCCACAGGAGCGCCCGCGCCGCGCCGAGCGCGCGCAGGAGCCGCAGGGCGAAGGCGAACAGCGTCCCGCCCGCCAGCGCCCGGAGGCGGCGCCCGAAGCTGCTCCCGAGGCCGCGCCGGCCGAACAGCAGCCGAAGGAGCGCCCCCGCAAGCCGGAGCGTGCAGAGCAGCCAGCAGGCGAGGGTGAGCAGCGTCCGCGCAAGGAACGCGCGAAGGAGCCTGCCGCCGAGCAGCCTGCCGCTCGCCCTGAAAATGCCGAACAGCCCGCCAAACCGACGCCGGAGAAAAAGCCGCAGGTAGAGGAGAAGGCGTCCGAGCCGGCCGAAAAGGCCGTTCCGGAGAAGAAGCCCGCAGCCCCCGAGCCCGCTGCGAAGGAAGCCCCTGTTCCGACGGAAGCGCCGACCCCTGCGCGTCCGCCGGCACCGGAGGCCCAGCCTAACCCTGCGCCGGGCCAGCAGCCTTCCGAAAAACCGGCCGAAGGGCAGGGCAGGACGGAGCCGGCAGCGCCGCTGCCGGGTACTCTGACACCTCCGCCGAGCGGTGCTGCCACCGGACAGGCGCCTGCCGGCGAGCCCGTTCCCAATCAGGTCGCCGTTCCGCAGACGGAAGCGCCGCCGATGACGAAGGAAGAACTGGACAAGGCCAAGGCGGTTGCCAAGGACCCGTCCAAGACCGCCGATACCGTCATTCTGCCGGTCGACAAGGGCGCAGCCGTTCTCGACAGTGATAAGGAAGTGGAACGCTCCGGCAACAATCAGGCCCGTGAGCAACGCCGCCGCGAGCGCGAACAGGCCGGTGACGTGAAGGTTCCGACTTCCGACGCCGAGGCGCAGCGCGCCGGTGCCGCCGAAGGCAAGACCCCGCCGCCGCCTGTGAAAATGGAGGCGATCACCTCCCAGCAGGGCGAGCGCATCGACCGCCGTCCGCAATATGAGCGGCCGGAAGGCGTGCGCGAATGGCAGCCACGTGAAGGCCGCCCGCGCGACCGGGATCGTGATCGCGATGCGCCGATCATCCTGCAGTTCGGCGACCGTGTCGTGGTGCGTGGCGATGACAACCAGCGCTTCATCCGCGATGGCGGCGAGCCCTATTACGAGCGTCTGCCGGGCGGTCGCGTCCGCGAAACCGTGGAGCGCCGTGACGGTACGCAGGTGGTGACGATCCGCAACCGTTATGGCGACGTGATCCAGCGCTCGCGCATCGACGATCGCGGTCGGGAATATGTGCTGTTCTACGCACCGGAACTGATGGACGATCCGGACCGCGATTATGTCTATCGTGATCCGGGCCTCGACCTGCCGCCGATGCGCCTGCGCATCCCCGTCCGCGACTACATCATCGATACCTCGAGCGATCCGGACCGCGATTATTACCGCTTCCTCGAGCAGCCGCCGGTCGAGCCGGTGGAGCGGGTCTATTCGCTGGACGAAGTGCGGTATTCGGCCCGTATCCGCGACAAGGTGCGCCGTATCGACCTCGATACGATCACCTTTGCCACCGGCAGCGCCGAAATTCCGATGGCGCAGGCCCGTTCGCTGCGCAAGGTGGCTGACGCGATCAACAAGGCGCTGGAAAAGAACCCGGCCGAAACCTTCCTGATCGAAGGCCATACCGATGCCGTGGGTTCTGATGAAAGCAACCTCGTTCTTTCCGACGAGCGTGCCGCTTCCGTTGCCAACGTGCTGACCGATGTCTACGGCATCCCGCCGGAAAACCTCGCGACGCAGGGCTATGGCGAGCGTTACCTGAAGGTCCAGACGCTCGGCCCAGAGCAGCAGAACCGCCGCGTCACCATCCGCCGCGTGACACCGCTGGTGAAGCCGGTCGCGCAGAACTGACCGGGTTCTGGCAGGAAAACAAAGGCCCGGAAAGCGCAAGCTTTCCGGGCTTTTTTGTTGACTACTATATCCCCAGCGCCGAGGCGTTTGACGAAGTAGGATCATCCGCAATCCGTCACCCCGGATCTAGTCCGGCATGACGGATGAGAGGTTTTCGAACCCTACCATCGCCCACAAACTTGAGGATGATCCCAACCTCGGCGGTTAGTCCAGCGCCACGGCGATCTCCGCCGCCAGCCGCGCATTGTTGCGCACCAGCGCGATATTGGTCTCCAGGCTGCGGCCGTCCGTCAGGCGGAAGATATCGCCGAGCAGATAGGGTGTGACCGCCTTGCCGGTGACTTCGTCGCGCTCGGCATGGGAGATGGCGCGGTTGATGTAGATTTCCATTTCTTCGCGCGGGATTTCGTCTTCTTCCGGCACGGGATTGGCCACCAGCATGCCGCCCTCGATGCCGAGCTGTTCGCGGGTCGCCTGGAAATTGGCGATCGCCGCCGGGCTGTTCAGCGAGAGCGGGCTCGGCAGGCCGGAAGAGCGCGACCAGAAGGCCGGGAATTCTTCAGAACCGAAGGTGACAACCGGCACGCCATTGGTTTCGAGAACTTCCAGCGTCTTCGGAATGTCGAGGATCGCCTTGGCGCCGGCGCAGACGACGATCACGCCCGTCCTGGCCAGCTCGGTCAGGTCGGCGGAGATGTCGAAGGTTTCTTCAGCGCCCTTGTGCACCCCGCCGATGCCGCCGGTGGCGAAAACGCGGATGCCGGCGCGGGCGGCGGCGATCATGGTGGCGGCAACCGTGGTGGCGCCCGTGCGGCGCTCGGCGATCGCGAAGGCGATATCGGCGCGCGAGACCTTCATGGCATCGGTGGTCTGGGCGAGCGCCTCAAGCTGGTCTTTCTCAAGGCCGATATGCAGGGTGCCATGAATGACGGCGATGGTGGCCGGAACCGCACCCTGATCGCGGATGATCTGCTCGACGCTTTCCGCCATCTCGATATTGCCGGGATAGGGCATGCCATGGGTGATGATGGTCGATTCAAGGGCGACGATCGGCGCGCCGCGCTGCTTGGCGGCGGCGACCTCCTGGGAATAGACGATAGGAAGGAGCGGGGAGATGGGGCGGGTCATTTCGTTTGTTCCAATTTACACAAGCGGGTTCATGCCAGCATTTCGGCCTGGGGAACAAGCCCCAACATGGCTTCGACACTGTCTTTTGATAGGTCCTGGGAGGTGGCGAAGGGCGATTGCACGGTGATGGCGGCGGCAGCCGCACCCTGCCTCAGGGCTTCCGCAATCGTCTTTCCCTCGGCGATGGCGGCAAGGTAACCGGAAGCCATGGCGTCACCCGCGCCGGTCACGTCCTTTACATCATGGATGAGGGGCGGGTGGAGGATCGCCGTTTCGGTCTCGCTGAAGGCCACCACTTCGCTGGCGCCGCGGGTGACGACGCCGCCGGCAAGCCCGGCCCTGCGCAGAATGCCTGGCCACTCGCGGACGTCAGCCGCCGTCTCGCCGGTCAGGGCGCGGGCCTCCGCCTCGTTCATGAAGAGAATGTCGATATCGCCGAGCGCCTCCTTCAGCTTCACCGCCTTGGCGGGCGAAATGGCGATGGCCGCGAGCGGCTTTTCGCAGGCGCGGGCGACAAGGCCGAGCGCCTTCAGCGTGTCATCGGGCAGATTGGCGTCGCAGAGCAGGATATCGCTCGCCGTGATCGCCTCGCGCACGGCACGCACCTTCAGGCGGCGGGGGGTGAAAAGCTTGTAGAGGTCCATATCGGCCAGTGCGATGACCAGATTGCCGTCGCGTTCCAGAATGGCGGTGTAGCTCGGTGTGCGGCGGTCGAGGAAGGTGAACGGCGTATCCTCCACGCCCGCCTGCCGTGCGGCCTCCGCCACCGCTTCGCCGGTCACGTCGCCGCCGCGCGGGGCGATGATGCGGACATGAAAACCGAGTCGGGAAAGATTGCGCGCGGCGTTGAAACCGCCGCCGCCGGCCTCTTCCATCCACGAGCCGGGATTGCTGGCACCCGGCGCCGTCTCGGTCTCGATCATGCCGCGCCGGTCGATATGCGCGCCGCCCAGAACGAGTATTTTCTTCACGCTTGCGTTTCCCTCTTTCGCGCATGGAAAGGCCGGACGATTCGGGCCTCACCGCGGGTCGATCACTTTTGCGCCGGTCCGGCCGTCACGATTGGAGCCGGAAAAAACAAAAGTAGAACAAACCACTTATCGCTATTTGTTTTCAATATGCTGGCTTAGCCTTGCGAAATGAGAACAAATAGAGTACATACCATTTCCATACTGCTTCATTGCCTGTGCGGCTTCAATAACCTAAAGGTGGTTCGGATGGCACAAAATTCTTTGCGTCTCGTAGAGGATAAATCGGTGGATAAAAGCAAGGCACTGGAAGCGGCGCTCTCCCAGATCGAACGGTCGTTCGGCAAGGGATCGATCATGAAGCTCGGTTCCAATGAAAACGTGGTTGAGGTGGAGACCGTTTCGACGGGATCGCTCAGCCTGGATATCGCGCTCGGCATCGGCGGCCTGCCAAAGGGGCGCATCATTGAAATTTACGGCCCGGAAAGCTCGGGTAAGACGACGCTGGCGTTGCAGACCATTGCGGAAGCCCAGAAGAAGGGCGGCATCTGCGCCTTCGTCGACGCCGAACATGCGCTCGATCCGGTTTACGCCCGCAAGCTCGGCGTGGATCTGCAGGGCCTTCTGATCTCGCAGCCGGATACGGGCGAGCAGGCGCTGGAAATCACCGATACGCTGGTGCGTTCCGGCGCGGTTGACGTGCTGGTCGTCGACTCCGTTGCGGCGTTGACGCCACGGGCGGAAATCGAAGGTGAAATGGGCGACAGCCTGCCGGGCCTTCAAGCGCGTTTGATGAGCCAGGCGCTGCGCAAGCTGACCGCGTCGATCTCCAAGTCGAAGTGCATGGTGATCTTCATCAACCAGATCCGCATGAAGATCGGCGTCATGTTCGGTTCGCCGGAAACGACGACGGGCGGCAACGCGCTGAAGTTTTATGCCTCCGTTCGTCTCGACATCCGTCGTATCGGCTCCGTCAAGGAGCGCGAAGAGGTTGTCGGCAACCAGACTCGCGTCAAGGTCGTCAAGAACAAGATGGCCCCGCCCTTCAAGCAGGTGGAATTCGACATCATGTATGGCGAAGGCGTTTCCAAGACCGGTGAGCTGGTCGATCTCGGCGTGAAGGCCGGTATCGTCGAAAAATCCGGTGCCTGGTTCTCCTATAACAGCCAGCGTCTGGGGCAGGGGCGTGAAAACGCCAAGACCTTCCTGCGCGACAATCCGGAAACGGCCAATGAGATCGAGCTGGCGCTGCGCCAGAATGCCGGTCTGATCGCTGACCGCTTCCTGCAGAATGGCGGCCCGGAAGCCGGTGATGGCGACGGCGACGAAGGCTGACCCTGTCCCTGAAGCGAGCCCGATGCTGAAAGTCGGGCCTGCATTTCCGGACGGAACGGTTGATGAAAATGGGCCTTGCGACTTGCCTCGCACGGCCCTTTTTGTTTGCCGATGCGTCTCCGCGGGCCGGCATGGCTGGACAGGGCACTATGCGGACGATAAAAGCCAGTGATTTTGCAATATAGCCATCATTTCCGATGGCGATGATGGACTCCAGCTGTGAGCGGTGTGTGGGCATGAGCGGTGTGAATGAAATTCGGTCGACCTTTCTCGACTACTTCAAGAAGAACGGACACGAGATCGTGCCCTCCAGCCCGCTGGTGCCGCGCAACGATCCCACACTGATGTTCACCAATGCCGGCATGGTGCAGTTCAAGAACGTCTTCACCGGTCTTGAAAGCCGTCCTTACTCCACGGCCGCCTCGGCGCAGAAATGCGTGCGTGCCGGCGGCAAGCATAACGACCTCGACAATGTCGGTTATACCGCCCGTCACCACACCTTCTTCGAAATGCTCGGCAATTTCTCCTTCGGCGATTATTTCAAGGAAGAGGCGATCACCCATGCCTGGAACCTGATCACCAAAGAATTCGGCATCGACCGCAACCGCCTGCTGGTCACGGTCTATCACACCGACGACGAGGCCTTTAACCTCTGGAAGAAGATCGCCGGTTTCTCCGACGACCGCATCATCCGCATTCCGACCAGCGACAATTTCTGGGCGATGGGCGATACCGGTCCCTGCGGTCCCTGTTCGGAAATCTTCTACGATCATGGCGATCATATCTGGGGCGGCCCGCCCGGTTCGCCGGAAGAGGACGGCGACCGTTTCATCGAAATCTGGAACCTCGTCTTCATGCAATATGAGCAGCTGACGAAAGAAGAGCGCATCGACCTGCCGCGTCCGTCGATCGATACCGGCATGGGTCTCGAGCGCATTTCGGCGCTGCTGCAGGGCAAGCACGACAATTACGATACGGACCTGTTCCGTGCGCTGATAGCCGCTTCCGTGGAAGCGACCGGCGTTCCGGCGGAAGGTGAAAAGCGTGCCAGCCACCGCGTCATCGCCGATCATCTGCGTTCGTCCGCCTTCCTGATTGCCGATGGCGTTCTGCCGTCGAACGAAGGTCGCGGTTATGTCCTGCGTCGCATCATGCGCCGCGCCATGCGCCATGCCGAACTTCTCGGCGCGCGCGAGCCGCTGATCTACAAGCTGCTGCCGGCGCTGGTGCAGCAGATGGGCCGTGCCTATCCGGAACTGGTCCGCGCCGAGGCGCTGATTTCCGAGACGCTGAAGCTTGAGGAAACCCGTTTCCGCAAGACGCTGGAACGCGGCCTGTCGCTGCTCTCCGACGCCACCTCGACCCTGCACAAGGGCGACATGCTGGATGGCGAGACCGCCTTCAAGCTTTACGACACCTATGGTTTCCCGCTCGACCTGACGCAGGATGCGCTGCGCGCCCGCGAAATCGGCGTCGATATCTCCGGCTTCACCGATGCGATGGAACGCCAGAAGGCGGAAGCCCGCTCGCACTGGGCCGGTTCCGGCGACAAGGCGACCGAAACCGTCTGGTTCGAGTTGAAGGAGAAGCTCGGCGCGAGTGAGTTCCTCGGTTACGACACCGAAACCGCCGAAGGCGTCATCCAGGCAATCGTCAAGGATGGCAAGGCTGTGGAAAGCGCTGCCGATGGTGAGACCGTGCAGGTCGTCGTCAACCAGACGCCGTTTTATGGCGAGTCCGGCGGCCAGATGGGCGATACTGGCGTGATCTCCGGCGACAACGGCGCCTTTGCCGTTTCCGATACCCAGAAGAAGGGCGAAGGCCTCTTCGTGCATCTGGGCACGGTCTCCAAGGGTGGTCTGAAAGTTGGCGATGCCGTTCAGCTGACGGTCGATCATGACCGCCGCTCGCGCCTGCGCGCCAACCATTCCGCCACCCATCTGCTGCATGAGGCGCTGCGTGAAGTGCTTGGCACCCATGTGGCACAGAAGGGTTCGCTGGTTGCGCCCGAGCGCCTGCGTTTCGACGTATCGCATCCGAAGCCGATGTCGGCCGAGGAGCTGAAGGTCGTCGAGGATATGGCAAACGAGATCGTGCTGCAGAACTCGCCTGTTGTCACCCGCCTGATGAGCGTCGATGACGCCATTGCCGAGGGCGCCATGGCGCTGTTCGGCGAAAAATATGGTGACGAGGTTCGTGTTGTCTCGATGGGCACGGGTCTGCATGGCGCGAAAGCCAACCGTCCCTATTCCGTGGAACTCTGCGGCGGCACGCATGTGGCCGCCACCGGCCAGATCGGCCTTATCCGCATTCTCGGCGAAAGCGCCGTTGGTGCAGGTGTGCGCCGTCTCGAGGCCGTGACCGGGCAGGGTGCGCTTGCCTATCTCGCCGAGCAGGATGAGCGGGTGAAGGCGCTGGCGTCTTCGCTGAAGGTACAGCCGGGCGATGTTCTGTCGCGCGTCGAGGGTCTGCTCGACGAGCGCAAGAAGCTGGAGCGCGAGCTTGCGGATGCGCGCAGGAAGCTCGCCATGGGCGGCGGTTCATCGGATGCCGGCGCAAGCGACGTCAAGCAGGTCGCAGGCGTCAATTTCCTCGCGAAATCGCTGTCGGGCATCGATGCCAAGGACCTGAAGGGTCTTGCCGATGAGGCCAAGGCCAATCTCGGTTCCGGCGTCGTGCTGCTGATCGCCGTTTCCGAAGACGGCAAGGCAAGCGCTGTCGCAGCCGTAACCGAAGATCTGACAGCCCGTTTCAGCGCCGTCGATATCGTCCGTACCGCTTCCGCAGCCCTTGGCGGCAAGGGCGGCGGCGGTCGCCCGGATATGGCGCAGGCCGGTGGCCCGGATGGCGCCAGGGCGCAGGAGGCCATCGAAGCGGTGGCCGCGGCACTGGCCGCATGATCCGGAACAATTCATGAAGGCGGGGTTTTACCCCGCCTTTTTGTTTTGACCTTCAAAGGCAAGAACGAAAGGCGCGGATGGCCGGGCGCCGGGGACATGAAAGGGAGAATGTGATGCGCTTTGTAAATCCCATCCCTTTCGTGCGCGATATAAACCGGTCCAGGGCGTTTTATCGTGACAGGCTCGGGCTGACGATATTGGAGGATTTCGGGAACTTCGTCCTCTTTGAAACCGGCTTTGCAATCCATGAGGGGCGGTCGCTTGAGGAAACGATCTGGCGGACCTCGCCGGATACGCAGGAAGCCTATGGCAGACGCAACATGCTGCTTTATTTCGAACATGCGGATGTGGACGCGGCTTTTCGAAATATCGGGCCGCATGTGGAGCTTATCCATCCGCTGGAGCGGCAATCCTGGGGCCAGAGAGTATTTCGTTTTTACGATCCGGACGGGCATGCGATAGAGGTCGGAGAGCCGCTCGGCCAGCCCGGTGAATGACCCGTCGCGAAAATCGACCCGATGGGCGATTTCCGGACGGGCTATGCTTGGTTCGTCCGGAAACGGGCGAGCCGATTATCCCGTCGCCTGCAAATCCTTCGCCGCTTCCTCGTCGAGCTGGGCGGCGCGTTTGAAAGCCGGGCGGTCGGTGAGGTGGGCCATGTAGTCGATGAAGGCCGGGCGTTTTTCAATCGTGCCGAAATGCAGCCCCCAGCCGATATGGGCGCCGACATAGACATCGGCCGCGGTGAAGAGATCGCCGGCGATGAAGCGGTTTTCGCTGACGGCGCGCTCAAGCGTGTTCATCACATCCGCATAGCTGCCGCAGCCTGCCATGCGCAGCTTGTCGGTCGGTACTTCAAAACCCATTGCCTTCATGCTGGCCGCCATCTCCAGGGGGCCGGCGGCGAAAAACATCCAGCGATAATAAAGTCCACGCGCCTTCGGCGTCGGAGCAAGATTTGCACCCGGAAAGGCGTCGGCCAGATAAGCACAGATCGCCGCCGCCTCGGTGACGATGGTATCGCCATGTTTGATGGCCGGCACCTTGGCCATTGGGTTTATCAGCCGGTAAGCGGGTGATTTCATCGAGGTTTCGAAACTCAATATTTCCGTTTTATACGGAACACCCACTTCTTCGAGCATCCAGCGCGCGATGCGTCCGCGCGACATGGGATTGGTGTAGAAGATCAACTCACTCATCGTTCTGCCTCCCCAAGCAAAATCGCCGCAGCCTCACGAAAAACCTGGATGGATTTTTCACCGGCGCGGTGTGTTTTTATAATCCGCAGCATTATTCTCACGCTCCTCGAAAGATCGCACTGACGCTGCGGTAAAGTTTTGACTGCGCCGGGCAAGTTATGTGTAAGTAGATGCTGCTTCAGCTTTGTCTTATTGTTATGCTGGCCACGGCACGGTGCAGAAGCGGAGTCTGCGCCTAGTGCAACATCTAATCAAGATACTGTGAACAAAAAAAGAAAATCCGGCATTGCATCCCGGGTTTTCGTTGCTTTCCGCGTGCTGCGGCTCTGGCTGGACGGCCGCATCTCTGCCGGTGTTTTCTGTTGCGGCAAATATCGCGAGAAGAACGCGAGCGTGGTGAGCAGGCTTCGGATGATATTGAACATCGCCCAACGATCGCGCATTTCCTGCCAGTCCTGTGGCAGCTGCGTGGAAACCGTCTTGAAAAGCTCGCTGATGGGACCATTGACCATTCTCGTCTGAATGACGACGGCGGCAGGGACCATATCATGCCGAAGCTTGAGGCGTATTTTCAGGTGCTGCGGGACCGGGGGGGGGCATGTGCGGGAATGCCGGAAGGGCTGGCTGAAACATGGCTCTCGCTTCTGGTCCGCGATTTGCAGATCCGGCGTGCGACGGGTGCGCTGCGATCTGCCGGCACTGGAGGAGACGGTGGCGCGGTCGGCCCGTGCGGCCATGCCGATGTTTCAGCTTTACGGCGCAAAGAAAAAACCCGGCGCTGAGGCCGGGTTTTGACATTGCCAAAGAACGAGGCTTAAGCCGCCATCGCCTTCTTGAGGTTTTCGTCGATCTTGTCGAGGAACGCGGTGGTGGAGAGCCAGGGCTGGTCCGGACCGATGAGCAGGGCCAGATCCTTGGTCATGAAGCCGCTTTCGACGGTGTCGACGCAGACGGTTTCGAGTGTTGTCGCGAACTTTGCGAGTTCGGCATTGTCGTCCAGCTTGGCGCGGTGGGCGAGGCCACGGGTCCAGGCGAAGATCGAGGCGATCGAGTTGGTCGAGGTTTCCTGACCCTTCTGGTGCTGGCGGTAGTGGCGCGTCACCGTGCCGTGTGCGGCTTCGGCTTCGACCGTGCGGCCATCGGGAGACAGGAGAACGGAAGTCATCAGACCGAGCGAGCCGAAGCCCTGGGCAACCGTGTCGGACTGCACGTCGCCGTCGTAGTTCTTGCAGGCCCAGATGTAGCCGCCGGACCACTTCAGCGCGGAAGCGACCATGTCGTCGATCAGGCGGTGCTCATAGGTGATGCCGATTTCGTCGAACTGCTTCTTGAATTCGTTCTGGTAGACTTCTTCGAAGATATCCTTGAAGCGGCCGTCATAGGCCTTGAGGATGGTGTTCTTCGTGGAGAGGTAAACCGGCCACTTGCGCATCAGGCCGTAGTTCATGGATGCGCGGGCGAATTCGCGGATGGATTCGTCGAGGTTGTACATGGCCAGTGCCACGCCGGCGCTCGGTGCGTCGAAGACGTCCTTCTCGATGACCTGGCCGTCTTCACCGACGAACTTGATCGTCAGCTTGCCCTTGCCGGGGAACTTGAAATCGGTTGCCTTGTACTGGTCGCCGAAAGCGTGGCGGCCGACGACGATCGGCTTGGTCCAGCCGGGAACGAGGCGCGGAACGTTCTTGCAGATGATCGGCTCGCGGAAGATGACGCCGCCCAGAATGTTGCGGATCGTGCCGTTCGGGCTCTTCCACATCTGCTTCAGGCCGAATTCCTCGACGCGGGCTTCATCCGGGGTGATCGTGGCGCATTTGATGCCGACGCCGTGCTTCTTGATGGCGTGTGCCGCATCGACGGTGACCTGGTCGTTGGTGGCATCGCGGTTTTCAACCGAGAGGTCGTAATATTCGATATCGAGATCGAGGTAAGGCAGGATCAGCTTGTCCTTGATGAGCTGCCAGATAATACGGGTCATTTCGTCGCCGTCGAGATCGACGACCGGATTGGCTACCTTGATCTTTGCCATGAATTCCTCACCTTCGAAGCTGTGGCGCCTGTTGACGCCAATAGTCGGAAAAATATCCGGTGCGGCTATAGCATCGCACGCGCCTGAGGCAAAGCCATGGGGGGCGCTTTTTTGGCGCAGCGCAATAACGCTTTGCGCATTGCCAAACCATAATGCCGGAATACAGTCAGGCGAATCGCTTCGCCCGCCGTCGGGCCAATCCCGGGATCACATCATGCGGAATATTCTGCTTTTGACTGCCGCCGTCCTCTTTTCGCACAGTGCCCTTGCGGCAGGGCCTGCCGATCCCGTCCAGAAGGTGATGGATATCACCGTGAAGAACTGGTCCGGCGATGCGGAAAACTGGAAATATATTTTCGATGAGGACATGCTGACCAGCCTGTTCAGCAAGGACTTCGTCGCCCAATATCGCGAAGCATCCAAGAAGCCGGCTTACGAGGCGGAAAGCGGCGAGACCGGCGATCCCTTCGGTTACGATGTCGTGACGAACTCGCAGGATGGCTGCCCGCTGGCGGATGTCTCGGTAACGCCGGGCGCGGTGAAGGACGGCGTGACCGACGTGACGGCGAAGTTCAAGCTCTGGGCCTGCATGGACGAGGCGGAAATGAAGGCAACCGTCGATGAGGTGCATTTCGATGTCATCGAGGAAGACGGCCGGCCGGTCATCAGCGATATTCACCGGGTTGGCGATGAGGGCAGGGATTCGCTGCGCGAAGAAATGGCGACGATCATCAAGGGAGAGCAATAGGGGCGTCTCGCCAGCAGGCTGGTCCAGGCTTTCCCCGCGCCGGCTTTGATTTTGACGCGGATCTGTGCCAGTGAAGCGCGCTTTAGCGCGTCGGGCTGAAAATCGATGCGACGCTTCAAAAGACTGGAAACGACGATGGCAGGCACTAACAGCGAGCTCGAACTTCTGGCGGAAGGCCCGGCGATCATTCTGGTCGAGCCGCAGCTCGGCGAAAATATCGGCATGGTGGCACGGGCGATGGCCAATTTCGGCCTTTCCGAACTGCGTCTGGTCAATCCGCGTGATGGCTGGCCAAGCGAGAAGGCGCGTGCTGCCGCTTCCAAGGCCGATCATGTCATTGACGGCACCAGGGTATTCGAGACGCTGGAAGAGGCGATCAAGGATCTCAATTTTGTTTACGCCACGACGGCGCGCGAGCGTTACGGTTTCAAGCCGGTGCGGGCGCCTGTCACCGCGGCCGATACGCTCAGGGCAAAATTCAAGGCTGGCGAAAAGACCGGTATCCTGTTCGGGCGGGAGCGCTGGGGGCTGACCAACGAGGAAGTGGCGCTGGCCGACGAGATCGTGACCTTCCCGGTCAACCCCGCCTTTGCCTCGCTGAACATTGCGCAGGCGGTGCTGCTGATGTCCTATGAATGGATGAAGTCAGGTATGGACGATCTGGGGGAAACGCTTTTCCAGTCCGTCGAGCAGCGTCCTTCGACCAAGGAGCAGGTTTTCGGCCTGTTCGAACATATCGAGGAAGCGCTGGACGCGCGCGGTTATTTTCATCCTGCTGAAAAAAAGCCGAAAATGGTCGACAATCTGCGTGCCGTGCTGTCGAGACGGGGTTTTTCCGAGCAGGAAATCAGCGTTGTCCGCGGCGTGATCAATTCGCTCGACCGTTTCCCCCGGCAGTGGCCAAAGCAGTCAGGCCGGGCGGTGCCGTCGGCTGAGGGCGCCAATTCGGAGAGGACCGGGGAGAATGCTGAAGACGAGTGAGGCCGCGGCCGATGTGCTGAAACCGGTGCTGGTATTTGATTCCGGCATTGGCGGGCTGACCGTGCTGCGCGAAGCGCGCGTGCTGATGCCCGAGCGCGGTTTCATCTATGTGGCCGACGATGCGGGTTTTCCCTATGGCGGATGGGAAGAGGAGGCGCTGAAGACGCGTATTCTCTCGCTCTTCGAAACACTGCTACAGGACTACAGCCCGGAAGTCTGCATTATCGCCTGCAACACCGCCTTCACGCTGGCCGGGGCCGATCTTCGCGCCCGGTTTCCGGACATGACGTTCGTCGGCACCGTTCCCGCCATCAAGCCGGCTGCGGAGCGCACCCGCTCCGGCCTCGTCTCCGTGCTGGCGACGCCGGGCACCGTCAAGCGCGCTTATACGCGTGATCTCATCCAGTCCTTCGCGACGCAATGCCATGTCCGTCTCGTGGGCTCGGAAAATCTGGCGCGCATGGCGGAAAGCTGGATCAGGGGCGAGCCGGTTTCGGACGAGACGGTGCTGGCCGAAATCGAACCCTGCTTCATCGAGAGTGAGGGCAAACGCACCGATATCGTCGTGTTGGCCTGTACCCACTATCCCTTCATGGCCAATGTGTTTCGCCGGCTGGCGCCCTGGCCGGTGGACTGGCTCGACCCCGCCGAGGCGATCGCCCGGCGGGCGCGCCATCTGGTGCCGCTGCCGCAGGATGCGGAACATCCCGATGGTTTCGACTTCGCCGTCTTCACATCGGGCAAGCCGGACTTCGCCACGCGGCGGCTGATGCAGGGGTTTGGGCTCAGCGTTTCGGCAGCCTGAGTTCTGTTGTATTTTTGCATCTATCCCATTTGACTTTTACAATTCGAGATTGCGACCACTTGTCGCGCTTGGCATCTCGTGTAAGATGCTCCTCGTGTGTAACCGCTATAAAAGGAGGCGCGAAATGACTGACGATTTTAATATGCGCCTTAACGGCATGTCTGGCATTTCCGGCATGGTCATCGGTGGTTACATGTTCCGAGGCATTACCCTCCGATAAGGCTTATTGCCTGATTTCCTTGCCGTTTGGCATTTTCACTTCGTTCGACATCTGAATTGTGCGTTAGCGTGGCCCGTCTGCTGCGTCCGTCGTTCCGGCATGTCGTTTTCCATCGATAAAGGACCCGGTCGCTTTGCCGCGCCGGGATGGATTTCTCATGCAAAATGATCAACCATTGGTAGCATATTCGCTGCCGGATGCGGTCGACCGTCTGATCGTCACATTCGGCGTCTGGAAAACCCTGAAGACGGTGCTTGTTGCGGCCATGGTGCCGCGTGCTCCGCCGGCAGATGTTACCGATCTGCCGGAACGCCTGCTGGACGATATCGGTCTTGCGCCCTCCGAGCGGAAGCGGCGTCAGGACTGGGAGGTGCCTTACTGGGCACCGCGGTTTTGATTGGGGCAACCGCGCTTCGCCGGTCCGCAAGGTCCGGCGACGCTGTCTATCTGTTTTATGAAACCGTCGCGATCCCGTGCTTTCATCGTATTTTTGGAGTGGAGTTCCATGCGAATCCGAAAAGTCACGACGGCCGATATCGGGCTGCTTTGCCCTGTGTTTGTCGACATGGAGCGGCATTACGAGGGGGCGGGCGCGATTGGCGAGGCGGAGGTGCGTGCCCGTCTCGGGCGATTTTTGCGTTCCGGCCACGGCATCATGCTTGTTGCTGTCGACGATGGCGCTCTGGGCATTCTCTCAATGTTCGAGATGTTTCCCGGCGTGGCGCTGCGCCCGGTCTGGTTCATGAAAGAGCTTTATGTCGCCGAACGGGCGAGAAGCCGTGGCATCGGCGAAGCGCTGATCCGCGAGGCGGCAAAAATCGTCGTCGAACAGGGCGGTTCACGGCTCGATTTCACCACCGGCCGCGACAATAGTGGCGCGCAACGGTTCTACAGCCGCGTTGGGGCGGGCGAGGTGGAGTGCGTCGTCCTTCGCTTCGACGAGGCTGCACTTGCCCGTCTTGCCCAGCAGGAAACGGAGCTCTTGCCAGAGTAATATTTCCGTGGCTTGCTCCCAAAAATCGGACAAAGGAGACTCATCATGCCGCTGGAGAACTGGCTGGCCTTCGTGGCCGCATCCGCCATCATGCTCGCCATTCCGGGACCGACGATCCTGCTGGTGATTTCCTACGCGCTTGGCCATGGCCGCAAGGCGAGCACTGCGACGGTGACGGGCGTGGCGCTGGGGGATTTCACCGCGATGACGGCGTCGATGCTGGGGCTCGGGGCGTTGCTTGCGACATCGGCGGCGCTTTTCACCGGGCTTAAATGGATCGGTGCGGCTTATCTCATCTATCTCGGCATCAAGCTGTGGCGTTCGCCGGTTGGCGGAGAAGGCGCCGAAGGGACGGGCGTGACCGGCCGTGAAAGGCCGCTCAAGATTTTCCTGCACGCTTATATCGTTACTGCGCTGAACCCGAAGAGCATCGTGTTTTTCGTGGCTTTCCTGCCGCAGTTTCTCGTGCCGACATTGCCGTTTTGGCCACAGGTGTTGATTTTCGAGGTAACGTTCCTGGTGCTTGCCACCGTGAATGCGGCGCTTTATGGACTTCTGGCAAGTGCCGCCCGCAATACGATCCGCAAGCCGAAGGTTCAGCGCATCGTCAACCGCACGGGTGGCGGTCTCCTGATCGGCGCCGGTCTCATTGCCTTTGGCTGGAAGAGGGCGGTCGCGCCGTAAGGCACCTCTCTATCGCCTGAAATTCGGACATAACAAAATGGCATTGCCGCATATACTTCTCGCCCTGATCACCGTGTTTTTGTGGGGCTTCAATTTCGTCGCCATCAAGGTCGGCGTCACCGACATGCCGCCTTTGTTTCTGACGGGTGTGCGTTATTTCTTCGCTGCCGTGCCGCTGGTGTTTTTCCTGCCGAAACCCAATGTGCCGTGGCGGCATATGATCGTGTACGGCATGGCGATGGGTTTCGTGCAGTTTGGCCTGCTTTATCCGGCCATCAAGCTCGGCCTGCCGGCGGGGCTTGCTTCGCTCGTCATGCAGTCGCAGGCTTTTTTCACGCTGGCGCTTGCCGTGGTGTTTCTCGGCGAGCGGCCGTTGCCTTCACAGATCGTCGGCGCGATCATTGCCTTTGGCGGGCTGGCGGTCATCGGCGTGGAACGCATGACGGTCGCTGCCCTGGTGCCGCTTCTGATGGGGGTCGGCTCGGCAATTGCCTGGGCCTGCGGCAACATCGTCAATCGCCGCATCGGCCAGGTGAATGCGGTTTCCTTTGTCGCATGGACGAGCCTTGTGCCGGTTCTGCCGTTGATCCTGCTTTCGCTGGTGGTGGAGGGACCTGATGCGATTGCGGAAGGCGTGCTCAATGCGACGCCGACGATGGCTCTCGTGGTGATCTACATGGCCTATGGTGCGACGATTGTCGGTGCGGGCATCTGGAGTTACCTGCTTCTGCGTTATCCGGCCGGAACGGTGGCGCCGTTTTCGCTGCTGGTGCCGATTGTCGGTTTCGTCAGCGCCTATCTCGCTTTTGCGGAGCATATCACCGTCTTTGAAGTGGTCGGCGCCGCATTGGTCATCATCGGGCTGATGCTGAATGTGTTCGGCAGGCGGCTTGCATTTTTGCGGGTCTCGTCCGGGGCTGCCTAGAGGCGGTGCAATTGCCTGTGCATTATCGGCACGGGGCAGACGCAACCGGCGATTTTTTGGTAAAGAGCATGTTCGGCCGCCGCCAGGGGAATCGGCCGGATCGGATACAGCACGAGGAATTAAACATTGCAGGTCGGCATCGACATGGGAACCCTATCGGGCGGGCAGCAGGCCAAGCTCGATATCGAGGAATTGCTTGCGACACGTTTGCTGGTGCAGGGCAATTCCGGTTCCGGCAAGTCGCATCTGCTGCGCCGGCTGCTGGAGCAATCGGCGCCATGGGTGCAGCAGGTCATCATCGATCCCGAGGGTGATTTCGTCACGCTTTCCGACAGGTTCGGTCATGTGGTGGTGGATGGCGAGCGCACCGAAGCCGAGCTTGCCGGCATTGCCAACCGCATTCGCCAGCACCGCGTTTCCTGCGTGTTGACGCTGGAAGGTCTCGATATCGAGCAGCAGATGCGGGCCGCGGCCGCCTTCCTCAACGGCCTGTTCGATGCCGACCGCGAATTCTGGTATCCGGTGCTTGTGGTGGTGGATGAGGCGCAGATGTTTGCGCCCTCCGTTGCCGGTGAAGTGACGGAGGACGCCCGCAAGGCGTCGCTGGGCGCCATGACCAATCTGATGTGTCGTGGCCGCAAGCGCGGTCTTGCCGGCGTCATCGCCACGCAGCGTCTTGCGAAGCTCGCCAAGAACGTGGCGGCTGAAGCCTCGAACTTCCTGATGGGCCGTACTTTCCTCGATATCGACATGGCGCGCGCTGCGGACCTGCTCGGCATGGACCGGCGACAGGCGGAAATGTTCCGCGATCTGCAGCGCGGCAATTTCGTGGCGCTCGGCCCGGCGCTCTCACGTCGCCCGCTGCCCATCGTCATCGGGGCGGTGGAAACCTCGGCGCGCTCATCCTCGCCGAAGCTGATGCCGCTGCCAGATGCGCCCCAGGATGTGGAAGACCTGATCTTCACGCCGGACCCGGAAGAATTCACGCGCGCCGCCGTGCGCCGCACGCCGCCCGCGCCGCGTCCGACCACGGATATTCTGGCAGAGCTCTCCCGTTCCACTCCCGCCGCCGTCGGCCCTACACCGGAGCAATCGCCGCGTGCAGGTCAGCCGGAACTGACGCCGGAAGAGCGCGAGGAAAAGATCGGTGCGGTTCTCGTTGAAATTCTCGACGATCCGCAATCAGCCTATCGCACGGATGCCGTGCTTTATCAGGATTTTCTGGTGCGCGCCCGTATGCGTCGCATTCCCGGCACGCCGATGACACTGGCGGAATTCCGCCGGCAGGTGGCGATTGCCCGCTCCGGCGTGGATGCGGCGATGGCGGCAAGCGAAGGCTGGGAAAAGGCGCTGGAATTGTCCATGTCGGTTTCCGACGATCTGCAGGGCGTTTTCCTGCTGCTCGTCAAGGCAGCGCTGGGTGAAGAGCCTTGCCCGTCGGATGCCCGCATTGCCCGCGCCTATGGCACCCATTCCGCCCGCCGCGCGCGGCGTCTCCTCGGTTATTTCGAGGAGAAGGAGCTCGTGGTGGTGCATGCCGATTTCTCCGGCAAGCGCATCGTGGCGTTTCCCGATCTCGACGCAAAAACCGCACCCGGCGATGCGGATGCGGCTGAGGATGATGCGCGGCTTGCGGCGGAGTAATCGCTATTCTGCAAAAAGCCGCATTGCGGAGCCGATTGTCGCGTAGAGGCCGACAAGGCTGAGGGCCAGGACGCAAACCAAAGAGACGATCACCAATATCGAGGTCATGCGATGCGACCGTTGATAGGGACGAGCGCCGATATCCGTTTGTATTGGAAGGATGTGGGAGAGCTGCGCCGCGGTCCATCCGCTGCGTTCGAATTCCGGCGAAGCGATAAACTCCGCCAGATGCCGTTGCCGTCTCATGGAAGAGGGCAACCGCGCCAGAAAGCGTTGCGGTTCGCGCCTGTCATTTCTTGAGAGGAAGATATCAATCGCTTCCCGGAAGCGCTCGTCCCTTGCGCCCGAGCAGAACAACATACGCCCCGCTTCGATGAGATCATTCATCTCAAGCAGCACTTCGCCATATTTTTGAAACAGCGCCAGATTGACTTCAGGATGGCTGAGCCTGCCTTGAAGGATTTCCTTCGCGCGCCAGAATTTCTGTTCGGAAATGGCCTGATCTACGGGTTCAAAGGTCATTTTAACGCAATGAGTTTCTTATATCGGAGCAAATAGATTTTCGTCTCGGCAGCAATAGTACGAAGTTTATATTTTCACTATCAAAAAAGAAAGAGGAGGCGTCACCGCCTCCTCCTTGCTCATCATTACTCGACTGCCTTCACTTCCTTTCGCGTCGCGATCAGCGAACCGATGATGCCGGTTGCGAGGATGGTGACCGTGACGCCGAGTGAGACGGCGGGCGGGATCTTGGCGATGCCGAGCATATCGGCGACGAAGATTTTCGAACCGACGAAGACCAGAACCGCAGCCAGCGCATATTTCAGATAAGCGAAGCGGTGGATCAGGGCGGCGAGCGCAAAATAGAGGGCGCGCAGGCCAAGAATCGCGAAGATGTTCGAGGTGTAGACGATAAACGGATCGGTGGTGATCGCGAAGATCGCCGGGATCGAATCGACCGCGAAGATCAGATCGGCGATTTCAACCATGATGAGCGCCAGGAAGAGCGGTGTCACGAAGGTCTTGAGCTTGCCGGTGGTCGCATCCGTTTCCTTGACGAAGAATTTCTCGCCATGCAGCTTCTCCGTCACCGGCAGGCGGCTGCGCAGGAATTTCAGGATGCGGTTATTGCCGATATCGGCCTCGTCATGGTCGGACGAGAACAGCATCTTGAGGCCCGTGAAGACGAGGAAGGCCGCAAAGAGATAAAGCACCCAGTGGAAGTTTTCGACGATGGCCGCACCGCCGGCAATCATGATGCCGCGCAGGATGATGACGCCGAGGATACCCCAGAGCAGGACGCGGTGCTGGTACTGACGGGGAATGGCGAAATAGGAAAAGATCATGGCGATGATGAAGATATTGTCCATCGCCAGGCTTTTTTCGACTACGAAGCCGGTGACATATTCCATCGCCGATTGCTGGCCGGACTGATACCAGATCCAGCCGCCGAAGGCCAAACCGATGGCGATGTAAAAGCCGGACATCAGCAGGCTTTCGCGAATGCCGATTTCCTTGGAATTCTTGTGCAGCACGCCGAGATCGAGCGCCAAGAGGCTAAGGACGAGAGAAATGAAGACCGCCCACATCCATGTGGGGGTACCGAGAAAATCGTTGAGGAGAAACTCCATCAGTCAACCTTTAGCCGGACGAGGTTGGCTTTGCGGATGGGGAACGTGTGTCAAGAATATACGTGGGCCCCAACCTAAAGAAACTCGACATCACGTGTTGTCCGGTAACACGTCAGAGGGGCCCGAGTTCTGATCACGATGGGTAAATGGGTGGCCCCTCGATCTTTTCAAGGGCAGGGCCGAGAAAAAATCGGCAGGCGCTGTTTGACAAATTTGTAAAACGACTATAGAAGCCGCCCCAACGCCGGGCAGTGATGTCCGGTGTGTTTTGTTGACTGCCTTGCAGTTTAAAGGCTGACGTTCGGCGGTCAATATCACCGACATGTCCCGTGGTTTCTCCATTTGCATGTGAGAAGCCTGTCAGAGGCCCTGAAACGGGCTTCAGAGGAGGGCGTGTTTCCTTAAACCGGTTTGGCAACGGACCGGCATAACCTTTTGAGAAGGAAATACGATGAGCAAGCGCGAATCGGCTAAGTACAAAATTGACCGCCGCATGGGCGAAAACATCTGGGGTCGTCCGAAGTCCCCGGTTAACCGCCGCGAATACGGCCCGGGCCAGCACGGCCAGCGCCGCAAGGGCAAGATGAGCGACTTCGGCACGCAGCTGCGCGCCAAGCAGAAGCTCAAGGGCTACTACGGCGAACTGCGCGAAAAGCAGTTCCGCGCCACTTTCGACGAAGCAAACCGTCGCAAGGGTGATACTTCCGAAAACCTCATCGGCCTGCTCGAGTCGCGTCTGGACGCCATCGTCTACCGCGCCAAGTTCGTTCCGACCGTTTTCGCATCGCGCCAGTTCATCAACCATGGCCACGTCACGGTTAACGGCGTTCGCGTCAACATCGGTTCTTACCGCTGCAAGCCGGGCGACGTCATCGAAGTTCGCCAGAAGTCCAAGCAGCTCGTAACCGTTCTGGAAGCCGTTCAGCTCGCTGAGCGCGACGTTCCGGACTACATCGAAGTTGATCACAACAAGATGGTTGCGACCTACGCCCGCGTTCCGGCTCTCTCCGACGTTCCGTACCCGGTCGTCATGGAACCGCATCTGGTCGTCGAATTCTACTCGCGTTAATCGACGCGTTTCAGTATTCAGAAAGCCGCCCTTCGGGGCGGCTTTTTTGTTTGCTGGGGAAGGCTGTGCATGCAGGACATTCAGGGTATCGTCGATTCCATCTATGACAGCATGCTGCCAAGACTGGGCGAGGGGAAGGTTGCGGATTACATTCCCGAACTCGCCAAGGTCGATCCCAACCAGTTCGGCATCGCCATCACCACCGTCGATGGAACCACCTATACGGCCGGCAATGCGCTTGTGCCGTTTTCGATCCAGAGTATCTCCAAGGTCTTCATGCTGACGCTGGCGCTCGGCAAGGCCGGTGAGACGGTGTGGAACCGGGTGGGGCGCGAACCTTCAGGCTCTTCCTTCAACTCCATCGTCCAGCTGGAACATGAGCACGGAATCCCGCGCAATCCCTTTGTGAACGCGGGCGCCATCGTGGTGACCGATATCGTGCTTGCCGGCCACCAGCCGCGTGAGGCGATCGGCGAGCTTCTGCGCTTCGTTCGTTATCTCGCTGACGACGATACGATCAGCATTGACGATACGGTGGCGAAATCCGAGCAGGCGACGGGTTTCCGCAATTTCGCACTCGCCAATTTCATGCGCTCCTTCGGCAATCTGCACCACCCGGTGGAATATACGCTTGGTGTTTATTTCCATCAGTGCGCGCTTTCCATGACCTGCGCTCAGCTTTCCCGCGCTGGCCTCTTCCTCGCCAATCGCGGCCGCAATCCGCTGACCGGCCACACGGTCGTTTCGGACCGCCGGGCGCGGCGCATCAATGCGCTGATGTTGACCTGCGGCCATTATGACGGATCGGGCGATTTCGCCTATCATGTCGGTCTGCCGGGCAAGAGCGGCGTCGGCGGCGGTATCATGGCGGTGGCGCCCGGAAAGGCGTCGATTGCGGTCTGGTCGCCGGGTCTCAACAAGGTCGGCAATTCGGCGCTCGGGTCACAGGCGCTGGAATTGCTGGCGACGAAAACCGGCTGGTCGGTATTCGGGGCTTGATATTGCCAGCGGATGGGGGCATTGCCTGCATGAAGAACGGCAGTCGTGCCGGAGCGAGCGGATGATGAACATTCTCACCAAGATCGATGACTTTGTAGATCAGGCCGGGGCCGCACCAATCGGGGCGGATCAGGATGCGTCCGAGGAAAACGGCAGCTCGCATCCACTGTTCGACAACGCGCCGCGCTCAGTCTCGTTCAACAAGCTGCGCAAGCGGCTGCTGCGCAATGTGCGCCAGGCCTTTGAAGATTTCGGCATGCTGAAGGGCCAGAAGCGCTGGCTTGTCGGTCTTTCCGGTGGCAAGGACAGCTACGGTCTTCTGGCGCTGCTGCTCGATCTCAAATGGCGCGGCCTTTTGCCGGTGGAACTGGTGGCCTGCAATCTCGATCAGGGCCAGCCGAATTTTCCCAAGCACGTGCTGCCGGAATATCTGGCGAAGATCGGTGTCGCCCATCGCATCGAATATCGTGATACCTATTCGGTGGTGAAAGAAAAGGTGCCTTCCGGCGGCACTTACTGTTCGCTCTGTTCGCGGCTTCGGCGTGGCAATCTCTACCGCATCGCGCGGGAGGAGGGTTGCGACGCATTGCTGCTCGGTCATCACCGCGAGGATATTCTCGAGACCTTTTTCATGAACTTCTTCCACGGCGGCCGTCTTGCCGGCATGCCGGCGAAGCTTTTGAATGACGAGGGCGACCTGATGGTCATGCGCCCGCTTGCCTATTGCGCCGAAGAGGATATGGCGAAATTCGCGGCGGCGATGGAATTCCCGATCATTCCCTGCGACCTCTGCGGCTCGCAGGACGGGCTTCAGCGCAATGCCATGAAAGAGATGCTGGCGGATATCGAACGGCGTATGCCGGGCCGCAAGGATGTGATGCTGCGGGCACTTGCGCATGTAAACCCTTCGCATCTGCTTGATCCCAGGCTTTTTGATTTTTCGGCGCTTGCTGTCACCGGGGCGTCACCTGAAGAGCGTAGGGAGGCCAGCCCTCCCTGATGAAGAAGTGCCCCGCGCCATGAGCCTTTCCGATAAAGATATCGACTTCCTCGTTTCCACCGTTGCCGCTGCCGGTACCGATGTCATCCTGCCCCGCTTCCGAAACCTGGGCGCCGGCGCCGTATCGGAAAAAACCTCCGCCGTCGATCTGGTCACCGAGGCCGATATTCTCGCGGAAAAGGCGATTACCGCCGCGTTGTTGCAGCGGTTTCCGACGGCCCATATCGTCGGTGAGGAAAGCTATGACGCCGACCAGTCCGTCGTTCCCGCCCTTGCCGATGCGCCGCTCGCCTTCGTGATCGATCCCATCGATGGCACTTTCAACTATGCTTCCGGTTTTCCCGCTTTCGGTACGCTGCTTGCGGTCACCGTCAAGGGCGAAACGGTGGCGGGCATCATCCACGATCCTGTCATGGGCGATACCATCCTTGCACTGAAGGGCGAGGGTGCGTTTCTCAATCGCAGGAACGGCTCGCAGGCGAAGCTCCGGGTTGCCGATCCCGTGCCGTTGTCCGAAATGGTCGGCATCTTTTCCTGGGGCCACAGCCATCAGGATCGCCGTCCGGTGATTGCCGCCAATATGGCGAAGACCAGGATGGCGTTTTCGCTGAATTGTTCGGCGCACGAATATTGGCTCGTCTCGGCCGGCAAGCTGCATTTTATCGGCCATGAAAAGCTGATGCCTTGGGATCACCTCGCCGGCGTGCTCATTCATCAGGAGGCGGGCGGTTATACGGCCCGTTTCGACAATACGCCCTATCGGCCGGGACAAATGGCGGGTGGCATCCTGTCTGCCCCCGACAAGGAAAGCTGGAAGATGCTGCGACGGGAAATCGTCGCATTATAGTCGTTGCGCTCAGAAAGAAGGATATCGCCCATGGCCCTCGAACTCGACATCGCCTCTCTCGCCAACGCGCTTCAGGAGGCGGCGGCAGTGGAAATCCTGCCGCGGTTCCGCAATCTGGGCGATGGCGACATCAGGATAAAGTCCGAGGCGATCGATCTCGTCACCGAGGCCGACGAGGCCGCCGAGCGGTTGATCCGCACCCGCGTACAGGACATCATGCCCGATGCGCTGTTCATCGGCGAAGAGGCGGTGGCGGCGGATGCCTCGCTGCTCGGCAAGCTTGCCGATGCCGATCTGGCCGTGGTGGTCGATCCGATCGACGGCACCTATAATTTCGCGTCCGGCCTGCCGCTCTTCGGCGTGATGATGAGCGTCATCTCCAAGGGCGAGACCGTTGCCGGCCTGATCTTCGATCCGATGGGCAATGACTGGGCGATTGCTGAAAAAGGCTCCGGCGCATGGCTTTGCAGCGCCGATGGCGCGCAGACGCAGATGTCGGTCGTGCCGGCGCCGGAACTGTCGCAGATGGTCGGCATTGCCAATACCGGCTATTTCGACATAGAGACCCGCCGCAAGGTGCTGCTGAACCTTGCGGATGTGCGGCTCTTCACCAGCTATCGCTGCGCGGCGCATGAATATCGCCTGTTCTGCGGCGGCCACATGCACTTCCTGATGTATAACAAGCTGATGCCGTGGGACCATCTGGCCGGTACGCTGATCTCGCAGGAATCGGGCGCCTATGCTGCCCGTCTCGATGGCTCGCCCTATCTGCCGCGCCATGTGGATGGCGGGCTGCTGCTGGCGCCGGATCAGGAGACGTGGGAATTGCTGCGCGAGAAGATTTTTACGGTGTGAATCTTCGGATTCGTGGGGATGGGCGGCAACACCCTCCACAGTCATGTCGGACTTGATGCGGCATCCAGCCGCGGCGCGTCTGCGCGGTGGAAAGACTTTTCTCAGCCCAGGGGCTTGGGCTGGCTGGACCCCGGACCAGGTCCGGGGTGACGGCGGGCGGATGAGGTCAGCTTGTACCAAACAAAAAGGGCGCGGAACAGAATTCCGCGCCCTTTCCTTTTTCCAATGGCTCTCACCGTGTCGGCTTGTTGTGAGCCTGAAACAGCATGCCCTTTTCGCCGATCAACACGAATATCAGGCCGATGATGGAGACGACGAAGAAGCCGGCCACCATCGGCAGCGCCGTGCCGTCGAAAGCCTGGCCGATGCCGGCGCCGATCAGCGAACCGCCGACGGTTCCCATGAAACCGATGACGGAGGAAGCGGTGCCGGCGACATGGCCGAGCGGCTCCATGGCAAGCGAGTTGAAGTTCGAGCCGATCCAGCCGAACTGGAACATGGCCAGTGCAAAGAACACGATGAAGATGGCAAAGGGCATCGGCTCCGGTCCCAGCATCTGCACCACCAGCCAGATAAAGGTGATGGCGATGAAGCCAAGCAGCGATCCGTGCGACAGCTTGCGCATGCCGAACCTGCCGACCAGCCTTGCATTGATGAAGGACGAGAAGGCCATGAACAGCGCAACGCCGGCAAAGGCCGCCGCAAACCATGCGCCGAGGCCATAAATGCCCTTATAGACCTGTTCAGCCGAGTTGATGAAGCCGAACAGCGCGCCGAAGATGAAGGTGCTCGAAAGCG
Source organism: Agrobacterium sp. OT33 (assembly GCF_017313365.1). Classification (NCBI taxonomy): domain Bacteria; kingdom Pseudomonadati; phylum Pseudomonadota; class Alphaproteobacteria; order Hyphomicrobiales; family Rhizobiaceae; genus Agrobacterium; species Agrobacterium sp. OT33. Next base: position 49,490 of record NZ_JAFLMZ010000002.1, read on the forward strand.
TATAACAGAGCGCGATACGATTGGTGAGCACGATCTTGAAGCCGCCGAGCACCGAACGGGCAGTGAAAGGGCGGACATCGTCCGGATGCAGGGTTTCCGGCAGGCGGAAATACATCCAGGCCGTCACGACGGCGGCGATGCCGGCCATGAAGGCAAAGATCAGATGCCAGTTGCCGAAGAAAAGCACGATCTGGCCGGTGCCGGGCGCGATGACCGGAACGACCATGAAGACCATCATGATCAGCGACATGACTTCCGCCATCTGACGGCCGCCATAGATGTCACGGACGATCGAGATGGTGATGACACGCGTCGCCGCCGAACCGATGCCCTGGATGAAGCGCAGGACCAAGAGGCCGGAGAATGACGGTACGAAGACCACGGCAATGGCGGAGATGATATAGATGGCCAGACCGACGAGCATCGGCTTGCGGCGGCCGAAACGGTCCGAGATCGGTCCATACAGAAGCTGGGCGATGCCGAAGCCGAGAAGATAGGTGGAAATCACGTATTGGCGGTGATTTTCGTTCTCGACGCCCAGCGAGGCACCGATTTCCTGAAGACCGGGCAGCATGATGTCGATGGCAAGCGCGTTCAGCGCCATCAGCATTGCGGCCAGCGCAATAAATTCCGTGCGCCCCATCGAGCCTGCGCGCGAAGCGGTGGATTGTGAAAGATTTGTCACAGGATTGCCCCAAAAAGAACGGCAAAGGCGTTGCATGAAGCAACGCCTGGCATACATTTCTGACAATCAGGGTGGGCCGGATGAACCGGCCGAAATCAGGCCGCGCCGCGGACGCTGATACCCTGTTCTTGGAAGTGATTCTGCAGTTCGCCGGACTGGAACATCTCTCTTACGATGTCACAGCCGCCGACGAATTCGCCCTTGACGTAGAGCTGCGGAATGGTTGGCCAGTTGGAATAGTCCTTGATACCCTGACGGATGTCAGCATCGGCAAGCACGTTGATGCCTTTGTAGTCGACGCCGAGATAATCGAGAATCTGTACCACCTGGCCGGAAAAACCGCACTGCGGAAATTGCGGGGTGCCCTTCATGAAAAGAACGATGTCGTTGCTCTTCACTTCACTGTCGATCATGTCGTTAATGCCGCTCATAGGCTTATTCCTTTCACATGCGGTTCAAGGCCGCTGCTTTCTGTTTGTTCCTAGATAACATGTCGCGGCGCGATTTCCACCTGGAAAGCGTAAAAAATGTACTGATGTGGCATTGCTGATTGCAGCTCGAAGCTCTGGCTACCAGCGCGTCATCCCAGACGGATCAGAAAAGTTGAGCATGATCTTTCCAATCGGCTCCCGTCGCCTCCAGACTGACTTCACTATCGGACCTGTTTTACCGTTGTAGAAATCAAGTTCCTGTTTGTTCTCGAATATCACGGTTTCGTGGTCGCTGTTAAACGAGCAGTCATTCTCGCAATGGATTTTGATCTCGCTATAGGAGCGACCCGCTTTAAGATCGATAATTAATTTTGGGCTTTCCTGTTCTACGAGCCGGCAAGTTTTGCCGGTTTTGCAGAAGGCTGTGCCAGATATCCTGTCAGCACCAGCGAGCGTGACGATGAAGCCGACCTTGACGTCTTTGCCGTCCTCAACTTCTGCGGTGCCTCGCAGCGGTCCCGAAATCGCCAGCAGCAAAAAAATGGGGAGCAGGCGGAGACGGCCCATCATTTATATCTCTGCCGGCTGCGGGCGGCGGCGGTGCGCCTTTTGCTCACCTGCTTCTTGGCCGACTTCGGTTTGATGGCGGCGTTGATCGCGGCTTCCAGAACGGAGCCGACAATGCCGCCGGCCAGCGAGCCGGTGCCTTTCGTCCGGCGCGTGCGGCGGGTTTTGCGGATACCGGTCTTGGTGAGGATTTCAGACAGCGCGCCCTTGACGACGCCGTTGAGCACTTGATCGACGATGCCAGACAAATTTCCCTCACCGATAAATAAATCATATTTCCGTCGTGATTTTTACTATACGTGCATCGCCCACTGTATCAAGCGATCCTTTCGGGTGGCTGTAGAGCATTTCCGCGTTTCTCTGAAACGCGGAAATGCTCTATCTATTTGTTTTTACGCATTGTCCTGACGTAAAAGCGGTCCCGCTTTTACTGGAAATGCTCCCGCCCGAAGGTTTGTGCATGCCGACCGTCAAGTCACGACTTGTTCTTTATTTCCCCGGTTTCGATCCGCTCGATGCGGCCGCCCATCATCTGCGTTACCAGCGGGCGGCGGCACTGGCCGGCAAGACCTGGGATGTGGATTATGCGGTGGGGCCGCTGGAGAATGCGCCGGGAGGTGAAACATTCACGGTGGAGGCCTCGGCGGGCGACTGGCGAACCCGTTCGGAGATTTTTGTCTATGATCATAATGGGGTCATCTCCGAGCTGCGGGATGAACCGGTCTGGCGGCAGATCTGGCTCGGGTTCAGGGCCGGGGTGGGCATCATCGCCGAAGGCGGCGCGGCGCGCTACTTTCGCCATGCCTGGCGTTTCGGCCTGTTCTTCATCTTTCCGTTCCTGCTGATGCTTGCCGGTGGTGCGCTTGCTGCGGGTATCGCCTTGTCGCCGTGGCTGTTCGGCTTGCCACTCTGGCTGTTTGCGATCAGCCTTCCCGTCGCCGCGCTGTTTTTCGTGAAGGCGTTTCTGCCGTTTGCCGAGCGGTTTCACACCCTGCATCTTTATGCGGACTGGCGGTTCGCGCTTGCGGTCGGCCGCGATGAGCCGATTGCGCGTGACTGGATCGAGGAGAGGGCGGCGCTTGTCCTGACGGCGCTCGAACAGCCCTCGGACGAGGTTCTGGTGGTTTCGCACAGTATGGGCGCCAGTCTTGCGCTCGCCACTATCGGCCGCGTGCTGGAGCTGAAACCGGACGCGCTGGACGGCCGGAAACTGTCCTTTGCGACATTGGGTGGGGCGGCGCTGCAATGTGCATTCCTGTCGAGTGCGGACAGGCTTCGTGAGAGCGTCGGCACGATCGCGCATCACCGGCAGGTGACATGGTTCGACATCCAGTGTCTGACCGATCCAATCCATCTTTACCGGTGCAATACCGTGGCCCTGACCGGTCACGCGGATGCGCCGCAGCCGAAGATCGTGCCGATCCGCTTCAAGCATTCGCTTTCGCCGGAGCGTTATAAAAAGAACAAGCGCAACTTCCTGCGCATGCACCGGCAATATGTTCTAGGCCCGGATCGCAGGTCCGGTTACGATTTTACGCTGCTGACGGCGGGGCCTTTGCCGGTCGCGTCTTTCGCCGATCTGGATTCACAGACGCCGCCTGCCTTGTAAGCGGCGTTTTCCCCTTTGCCTGACATGGAAAGGCCCGCGTGAGAGTGTCACGCGGGCCTTTGATTTAGTCCTGAGCCTTTATGCGTCGGCGGGACAGTGAAGCTGTCTCGCCGGCATCGCCGTCACGGGCGCAATCATTCGGGAGCCGAGGTCTGCAGGGCAAGGGCATGCAGAACGCCGCCCATATTGCCCTTCAGCGCGTCATAGACCATCTGGTGCTGCTGCACGCGGGTCTTGCCCTTGAATGCTTCCGCGACGACTTCCGCCGCGTAATGATCGCCATCACCGGCCAGATCGCGGATCGTGACCTTTGCCCCGGGAATTCCCGCCTTAATCATGTCTTCAATGTCGCCGGGTTTCATGGGCATGGTGTTTCTCCTTAATTCATTCTGCGGCGAGCAAAGTTTCGCCGTCCATGAATTGAGGGAACCACGATTCATAGGCCAAGTGCAATTCTTTAATCTCGACGGCGCGCGCCGTGCCCAGCTTTACGGTGGAACCGCCGGTAACGCCGATGACCGGGCAGGAAACGCCCGCCGCCTTCGCCGCTGCCTGTACCTCGTCGAGATCGTCCTTTTTGATCGTCAGAACGTAACGGCCCTGATCTTCGCCATAGAAGGTGAGTACCGGGTTGTGGCCTTCGACCGCGTCGATGGTTGCGCCGATGCCCGACGAAATCGCCATTTCGGCAACCGCAAGTGCCAGACCGCCCGAGGAGCAATCGTGAACGGCGGTGGTAAGACCATCGTTGATGAGGCTGCGGACGAAATCGCCGTTGTTCTTTTCAGCGGCCAGATCGACATGTGGCGCCGGACCATCGATGCGGCCATGAATGTCACGCATGTAAACCGACTGGGCGATATGCGTGCCGAGGCCGGCAGGGGCGCCGACGAGCAGCACCACGTCGTCAGCGGCGGCGAAACGGATGCGCGCCATGCGGCCCCAATCCTTCAGGAGGCCAACGCCGCCGATGGTGGGGGTGGGCAGGATCGCCTGACCGTTGGTCTCGTTATAGAGCGAGACGTTGCCGGAAACGATGGGGAATTCCAAGACGCGGCAGGCTTCGCCGATGCCCTTGATGGCATGGACCAGCTGGCTCATGATCTCCGGCTTTTCCGGATTGCCGAAATTGAGGTTGTCGGTGGCCGCCAGCGGCAGAGCGCCGGTTGCGGTGATGTTGCGCCAGCATTCGGCCACAGCCTGCTTGCCGCCTTCGAAGGGATCGGCCTCGACATAACGCGGTGTGACGTCGGAGGAAAAGGCGAGCGCCTTCTTGTCATGGCCTTCGACGCGAACCACACCGGCATCGCCGCCGGGAAGCTGCAGTGAATTGCCCTGGATCAGCGTGTCATACTGTTCGTAGACCCAGCGGCGCGAGGAATTGTTGGCCGAACCGACCAGCGACACCAGCGCATCGGCGATATCGGCGGCGGGGACGTCGTTTTCCGAAAGCGGTGCGGGCACCTTGGCGGGCGTCCACGGACGGTCATATTCCGGGGCCTGATCGCCCAGTTCCTTGATCGGCAGGTTGGCGACTTCCTCGCCATTGTGCAGCACGCGGAAACGCAGATCATCGGTGGTCTTACCGACGATGGCGAAGTCCAGACCCCACTTGACGAAGATCGCCTTGGCGACCTCTTCCTTGGAGGGCTCGAGAACCATGAGCATGCGCTCTTGGCTTTCGGACAGCATCATTTCGTAAGCCGTCATGCGCTCTTCGCGCACCGGCACGGCGTTCAAGTCGAGTTCGATGCCGAGGTCGCCCTTGGCGCCCATTTCGACGGCCGAGCAGGTGAGGCCGGCGGCACCCATGTCCTGAATGGCGATGACCGCGCCGGTCTTCATCAGCTCGAGGCAGGCTTCCAGCAGGCACTTTTCGGTGAAGGGGTCGCCGACCTGAACGGTGGGGCGCTTTTCTTCTATGGACTCGTCAAATTCGGCAGAAGCCATGGTCGCGCCGCCGACGCCGTCGCGGCCGGTCTTCGCGCCGAGATAAACGACCGGCAGGCCGACGCCCTTGGCTTCCGAAAGGAAGATCGCATTGGACTTGGCAAGGCCGGCGGCAAAGGCGTTGACGAGGATGTTGCCGTTATAACGCGGGTCGAATTCCACTTCGCCGCCAACCGTCGGCACGCCGAAGGAATTGCCGTAACCGCCGACACCGGCGACGACGCCGGCCACCAGGTGGCGGGTCTTCGGGTGGTCAGGCGCGCCGAAGCGCAGGGCGTTCATGGCCGCGATGGGCCGCGCACCCATGGTGAAGACGTCACGCAGAATGCCGCCGACGCCGGTTGCCGCACCCTGATAGGGTTCGATGTAGGACGGGTGGTTGTGGCTCTCCATCTTGAAGACGACGCAGTCGCCATCGTCGATATCGACCACGCCGGCATTTTCACCGGGGCCCTGAATGACGCGTGGGCCCTTGGTCGGCAGGGTCTTCAGCCACTTCTTGGAGGACTTGTAGGAGCAGTGCTCGTTCCACATGGCCGAGAAGATGCCAAGCTCGGTAAAGCTCGGCTCCCGTCCGATCAGGTCGAGGATACGCTGGTATTCGTCGGGCTTCAGCCCGTGGGATGCAACGAGTTCCGGGGTGATCTTGATGGAGTTTGGAATCGACATAGGTCTCACGCGGTTCGAGCCGAGGAAAGTTTCCGGTTCTTTAGCGCAAGAGGCTCAATGGTGCGACAGGAAAATGCGCCGCTTTGTCCGCTAATTGGCGGTTTATGCCGATATTGGCGACCTGCGGGCGGTGCCCGCAGGGCCGGGGCCGGTATCAGGCCACGCTTTCATAGCCGGCTGAACCATTATCGAGCAGATGGCGAAGAATGCCGAAGGCGTGTGTCAGTTCCTCGCGGCTGGAAGGCCCGGAAAAGCTGATGCGGACACGGTGGAAGACCTTTTCCGCCCGCCCGGCCTTGAATTCGTCCTCGTCGTCGATCAGCACGCCTTCCTTCATCGCCGCATTGCGGAAGGTGCCGGAAAGCCAGGGTTCGGGCAGCCGCAGCCACATGAAGGCGATATCGGGCAGGGAGTTGAAGTCCAGCCCGGCAAAGACGCGCCGGGCGATCGCCTCGCGCCCGTTCAGTTCGGCAATGCAGTCTTTGCGGATATCATGCGCGTCGCCGCTGTTGACGAGGCGCGCATTCAGTTCCGCCAGCATGAAGGGCAGGCCACCCGTTATCATCGAATGCGAAATCCGGATACGCGAGGAATATTGCGCCGGGCAGGCGACCCAGCCGCCCCGGACACCGGCGGCGACGGATTTCGACAGGCCGCCGACCACGAAGGTGATGTCGGGTGCGAATTCGGCGATCAGCGGGATCGCCTCGCGGGTCATCGCCCCATAGAGATTGTCCTCGACGATCCAGACGCCGTATCGGCGGGCGATATCGGCAATGGCGCGGCGGCGTTCTTCCGGCAGGGTGGCGCAGGTCGGGTTCTGGCCGGCGGACATCAGGAAGATCATTTTCGGATGCTGCTGGGCGCAGACGCGTTCGAAATCATCAGGCACAATACCGTTCTCATCGGCCTCCACCAGCGTCACCCGCCGGCCTGCAAGCGTGGCGCTGCGGCTGATATGGGAATAGGTCAGCGGTTCGAAGACGATGCGGTCGCCCGGCGCGGTCATGGCCGTGATCACGCTCATCACCGCCGCATGGGCGCCGAGCGTTGAGACAATGTTTTCCGGCTTCGGCGACCAGCCGTTCTGGGAAAGCCAGCGGACACCCGCCATACACCAGCTGTCGGGAAAAGAGCGGGCATAATTGGTGATGTCGTAGGTGTGCTCCCGGGTGACGGCCTCGATGTGCCTGGCGATCAGCAGGCTCTGGCCGACATCGGGCGCGGCCGTCGTGTTCAGTCGGAACTCGGCGCTGCTGTCGACGGCATGGCGCGTGCTGCCGAAGGCCGCCGCTGCCGGTTCCAGAGGCAGGGACGGGGCAGGGGTCTTGCGCTCATTGACATAGGTGCCGCGGCCGACTTCGCCGCTGACGAGGCCACGCTCGTGAATGAGCGCATAGGCCCGGCTGATTGTGCCGATTGTCACACCCAGATCATAGGCGAGATTGCGCTGTGGCGGCAATTTCGAGCCGGCCTGCAAGGTGCCATCGGAAATCGCGCCTTCGATGCTGTCCGCAAGGCGAAGATAAATCGGGCCGTCGCCCTCGGTAATGTCGGGAAGCCAATTTGTCATGGTGACAATTTATGCATTGTATCTATCCATAAGTCAATTGTATTTATTGTCTGCATTGAATGAGGCTAAACGCACGGAGACAATAGGTGCAATATGCGCAAGATGGATCAATACCTTTCGACAGCGGATACACTCTATCCTGACGGTTACGAACGGGAACGCGTGTTCCGCGATGCCGGCGACATGGTCGCACCGGCGCCCTTTCCGGCCAGGATCGCCCACACGCTTATTGGTCGCCTGATTGCGGGCATGGCCCGTTGGCAGCAGAAACGACGGGGACGGCTCGCCTTACGGGAATTGTCCGACGATCTTCTGGAAGATATCGGCGTTACACGGGATGAGGCTCTCAAGGAGGCCGCAAAATCGCGGCTTCTCTCCTGGCCGTCCCGGTCGCTTTGATTTTTTGTCGGAGAGCGGTGCCTTCTTTCCCCGGCGCCATCAAGCCATTCGGCAGCCCGCCACGCCAATCCCAACCGGCGTCGGCGGGTTTTTTTATGGGATTTGCGCGGGGATGCAGGAAAATGGCCCCCGTCATCCTCGGGCTTGTCCCGAGGATCTGCGACGGATTGATTTTATTCGAGGTGATCAGATCCTCGGCACAGGGGCGAGACTGACGTCTTTGACGTAGACGTTTCTAGATCAGCAGCCTTTGCCGCCATTCGCCCAGCGCTTCACATCGGTTGCGATGCGGCCGGAAATGGCCTCGTTCATGACGGGTCCGAAAGCATCGAGCTTTGCCGGATTGCCTTCGGCCTGCACCACCAGCATGGGGCGCGATTCCGGGCTGTTGCGGGGCACGAGCAGGATGCGCGGACGGCCGGAGAAGGAATTGAGTTCCGGGGCCAGACGATAGGCCTTGAAGGCCGCATCACCCGACTTGAACCAGCAGGCATTGGCACCAAGCGCGATCCGCTCCATCGTCGGCAGGGCGGCACGGGATACGGAGGCAGCTGGCTGCGGTTTCGGCTGGCAGGCGGCGAGTGCGGCGGCAGCGAGGATCAGTCCGGTCGCTTTGTAGGCATTCAGTCGAAAAGCAAGAGACATCAGGTCATCCAGAAGAGAGGCCGAAACGGCAGCCGCGAGCGGGCATTAAAAAGGCGGGCTTGAAGCCCGCCCGGTCTGTCAGGCCGCGATGACGCCGAGCGCCGAAGCAAAGAGGCCGCGGCCGTCATTGCCGCCATGGGCGGCTTCGATCAGGTTTTCCGGATGCGGCATCATGCCGAGGACATTGCCCCTGGCGTTGATGACGCCGGCGATGTCGTTCAGCGAGCCGTTGGGGTTGGTGCCGTCGGCATAACGGAACACCACCTGGCCGTTGTCTTCCATCGTCTTCAGCTCTTCGGCTTCGACGAAATAGTTGCCGTCGTGATGGGCGACGGGGCAACGCAGGATCTGGCCCTTGTCATAGGCGCGGGTGAAATCGGTGTCGTTATTGGCGACTTCGAGCTTCACTTCCCGGCAGACGAATTTCAGCGAGGCGTTGCGCATCAGGGCGCCTGGCAGCATGCCCGCTTCGACGAGAATCTGGAAACCGTTGCAGACGCCAAGAACCTTCACGCCCTTTTCGGCCTTTTCGCGAATGGCCTGCATGACCGGCATGCGGGCGGCGATGGCACCGCAACGCAGATAATCACCATAGGAAAAGCCGCCCGGAATGACGATCAGGTCGACATCGGGAATATCCGTTTCCGTCTGCCAGATGGTGACGGGCGCGCTTCCGGAGATTTTCGTCAGGGCCGCGATCATGTCGCGGTCGCGGTTGAGGCCGGGAAGTTGGACGACAGCGGATTTCATGGACGGCGGCTCCTGCAGCTTCAGAGGATGGCGATAGCGTAGTTTTCGATGACCGTATTGGCCAGCAGCTTTTCGCACATTGCCTTCAGGTCGGTCTCGGCCTTGGCCTTGTCGGCACCTTCCAGTTCCAGATCGAAGACCTTGCCCTGACGGACATGGCCGACGCCGCCAAAACCGAGGCTGCCGAGCGCGCCTTCGATTGCCTTGCCCTGCGGATCGAGAACGCCGTTCTTCAGCGTAACAGTCACCCGTGCCTTGATCACCTGATCTTCTCCTGATTTTACCTTAAGAGGCCAATATTACTTCACGAGCCGATATTACTTTACCAGGACTGGGCCGGTGCCGCGGATCGGTTCGTTTTCATTGATGATGCCGAGACGGCGTGCGACTTCGGAATAGGCTTCCACCAGCCCGCCCATGTCACGGCGGAACAGGTCCTTGTCCATCTTTTTCTGAGTCTCGATGTCCCAGAGGCGGCAGCTGTCGGGCGAAATCTCGTCGGCCAGGATGATGCGCATCATGTCGCCTTCGAACAGGCGGCCGCATTCGATCTTGAAATCGACGAGCTGGATGCCGACGCCGAGGAACAGGCCGGAGAGGAAGTCGTTGACACGAATGGCAAGCGCCATGATGTCGTCAAGCTCGGCGGGGTTGGCCCAGCCGAAAGCCGTGATGTGCTCTTCGGAGACCATCGGGTCTTCCAGCTCATCCGACTTGTAATAAAACTCGATGATGGAGCGCGGCAGCACCACGCCTTCCTCGATGCCGAGGCGCTTGGAGAGCGAGCCGGCGGCGACATTGCGCACGACGATCTCGAGCGGGATCATCTCCACTTCCTTGATCAGCTGCTCGCGCATGTTCAGGCGGCGGATGAAATGGGTGGGAATGCCGATCTTGTTCAGATGCGTGAAGACATATTCGCAGATACGGTTGTTCAGCACGCCCTTGCCGTCGATGACTTCGTGCTTCTTCTTGTTGAAGGCGGTCGCATCGTCCTTGAAGAACTGGATAAGCGTGCCTGGCTCCGGACCCTCGTAGAGGATCTTGGCCTTGCCTTCGTAAATACGGCGGCGACGGTTCATAATAGCAGGTCTCTTGGTTGACGCCGATTCTGGTGGCGTTGCGTTTGGTCTTTGAAGCGGTCCCATAAAGGAAAAGAGCGCATACTACAATGCAGCTGGCCTATCTTCCCTTCAATTCTTGTGTCGGGCGGATAGGGCCACGCCCGCCGGCAAACAGGGCCGGGAGCAGGGTGAGCCGCACAGACTGCGACCGTCAGGGGTCGACTGCCTTCAGGCGGCTCAGGAACTGGGCGAATACCATGCCGCCTTCCGGCCACGGACCATGGCCGGACTCGGCATTGATGTGGCCCGACATGCCGGCATCGATCAGCAGCGAACCCCAGGCCGCGGCAATGTCGTCGGCGTGTTCATAGGAGCCGAAGGGATCGTTGCGGCTGGCGATGGTGATGGCCGGAAACGGCAGCGGATCGCGCGGATAAGGTCCGAAGGTCATCAGATGTTTCGGCCGGATATCGGGATTGGCGACATCGGGCGGCGCGACGAACAGCGCGCCCGAGACCTTCCTGCCGATTTCCGGCAACGCATGGATCACCGTCGGCACGCCGAGCGAATGGGCGACGATGACTATGGGCCTGGTGGAGGCATTGACCTCTTCCACCAGCCGGGCGACCCAGTCTTCCTTCACGGGTTTGGACCATTCCGCCTGCTCGACACGGCGGGCGGTGGAAAGCTTGCGCTCCCAGCGGGTCTGCCAGTGGTCGGGGCCCGAATTGGTATAGCCCGGGACGATGAGGATATCTGCTTCTGAAACTTTCATGCGCCCATATCTGTGTTGTGATGCCGCCGCGATCAAGGCCGCGGCGGCATTAACTTCAGGGAGTTTTCTCAGGCGTTGCCGAAGACGCGGGCGAAAATCGTGTCGACATGCTTGGTGTGGTAACCGAGGTCGAACTTCTCGCGGATCACCTCTTCGGAAAGTGCGGCGCGCACTTCCTCGTCGCCCAGCAGCTCCTCAAGGAAGTCCGCACCCTGTTCCCAGACCTTCATGGCGTTGCGCTGGACCAGACGGTAGGCGTCTTCGCGGGAAACGCCGGCCTGCGTCAGCGCCAGGAGAACGCGCTGCGAATGCACGAGGCCACGGAACTTGTTCATGTTCTTCAGCATGTTGTCCGGGTAGATCACCAGCTTTTCGATGACGCCGGCCAGACGGTTCAGGGCGAAATCCAGCGTGACGGTCGTGTCGGGGCCGATGGCGCGCTCCACGGAGGAATGGCTGATATCGCGCTCGTGCCACAGCGCCACGTTTTCCATGGCCGGAACGACCGACATGCGCACCAGACGGGCAAGACCGGTCAGGTTCTCGGTCAGAACCGGGTTGCGCTTGTGCGGCATGGCCGAGGAACCCTTCTGGCCGGGCGAGAAGAACTCTTCCGCTTCCAGAACCTCGGTGCGCTGCATGTGGCGGATTTCGATGGCGACGTTTTCGATCGACGAGGCGATGACGCCAAGCGTCGCGAAGAACATGGCGTGGCGGTCACGCGGGATGACCTGCGTGGAAACCGGCTCGGGGATGAGGCCGAGCTTGGCGCAGACATGTTCCTCAACGCGCGGGTCGATATTGGCGAAGGTGCCGACGGCGCCGGAGATCGCGCCGGTAGCGATTTCGGCGCGGGCGTTGACGAGGCGCTCGCGGTTGCGGTGCATTTCGGCATAGAAGCGGGCAAAGGTCAGGCCCATGGTGGTCGGCTCGGCATGGATGCCGTGGCTGCGGCCGATACGCACCGTGTTCCTGTGCTCGAAGGCGCGGGTCTTCAGCGCGGCGAGCACGCGGTCCATATCGGCCAGCAGCAGATCGGCTGCGCGCACGAGCTGGATGTTGAGCGTGGTGTCCAGCACGTCGGACGAGGTCATGCCCTGATGCACGAAACGGCTGTCGGGGCCGACAAATTCGGCAAGGTGAGTCAGGAAGGCGATGACGTCGTGCTTGGTCACAGCCTCGATCTCGTCGATGCGGGCAACGTCGAAGGTGGCGCTGCCGCCCTTTTCCCAGATGGTCTGCGCTGCGGATTTCGGAATGACGCCGAGGTCCGCCAGTGCGTCACAGGCATGCGCCTCGATCTCGAACCAGATGCGGAACTTTGTTTCCGGCGACCAGATGGCGACCATTTCCGGCCGGGAGTAACGAGGGATCATGGCAATGACTTTCTTCGTAGAGAGGCTTGGCTTGGTGGAGGGATTTTGCTGCCCGTTTAGCAAAGTGTTCCGGTAATCTCAATCTATGAACTCAGAAGCGCGGTGCCGCCGCCGGCAAAGGACTGCGCCTGCCAGTGCGAGCGGAATGGCGGCGAACGGAAAATAGAGGCCGAGGCCGAGAATGGCGAACTGGTAGACCGCGCCGAGCGAGGTGAAGAGCTGCTGGAAAAACCAGATGCGGGAGAGCGCCGGCGCATGCCATTGCGCATAAAACATGCGATACTGCAAAGCGAAAAATGCCGCAGCCGCCGCCAGTGTGAAGAAGGTGACGGCAAGACAGCTTGCCGCAAAGCGAAGCGGCAGGGCGATGGAGGCGGGAAGGAAGCGCAAGGCGCCGGTCGCCAGCGGCCATCCGATCAGACCACCGAGAAAAAACAGCGCTGCGATCTCGTCGGCATGGTCGGTTTCCAGCCGGTTCCTGAGATAAAGGCCGAGCGTGGCGACGGCCGCCGAACAGAGAGCCCAGACAAACGAAGCGAGGAGCGGGAACAGCGCTTTCGAGATTACCTTGCGGAAGTCCTGCGTATCGCTGTCCATCAAGCCCTCATCCGGACGCCCTCTCGCCTTGCCTGCAGCGCATCTCCATTTTAAATCAGGATCTTGCCGCTTCCGCCGCCGTGCGCAACAGCGTCACCGTCTTGCGGTAATCTTCGACGCCATCGCCCTTGAAGACGGCCGAACCCGCCACCAGTGCATTGGCGCCGGCGGCAATGATTGCGCCGGCGGTTTCCGCCGTCACGCCGCCATCCACTTCCAGTTCGATCGGCCGATTGCCGATCATCGCCTTGGCGGCACGGATCTTGTCCAGCATGGCCGGAATGAACTTCTGACCGCCGAAGCCGGGATTGACGCTCATGATCAGGACGAGATCGACATCATCGAGCACGTTTTCAATGACGGAAAGCGGCGTGGCGGGGTTGAGCGTAACACCGGCCTTCCTGCCGAGCGTGCGGATGGTCTGCAGCGAGCGATGCAGATGCGGTCCGGCTTCCGCGTGCACGGTAATGCCATCGCAGCCCGCCTTGGCGAAAGCCTCGAGATAGGGGTCGACGGGGGCGATCATCAGATGGCAGTCGAAAAAGGCATTGCTGTGTGGACGAAGCGCCTTGATGACATCAGGCCCGAATGAAATATTCGGCACGAAATGGCCATCCATGACGTCGAGATGGATCCAGTCCGCGCCGGCTTCCGTGACATCGGCGACCTCCTGTCCGAGCTTGGCGAAGTTGGAAGCAAGGATTGACGGTGCTATCCGGACGGGCAGGGACATGGGCAAACTCCTCTCGACGCGTTGCGTAAGCTGCCTTTAGCATCAAGTATCCGGGTTTGAAACGGTCTGCCGTGCGGTTGCCGATGGTTTTCAGCCGCGCCTTGCCGAATTTCCCGCCGTGCTCACGTCAGCTATTGTCTTTCGGCCTTGTCCGCGGGCTCAAAGCGCTGGCCGTTCCAGCGCTGCAGGCGGTAGGGGTTGTCCGAAAGTTCGTGCGACGGGTTGAAGCCGAGATCGCCGATCACGGTTTTGAAGACGGTTCCGGTCGCCAGTATTTCCGGCGCGGGTTTCGACTGCGCCTGTGCCGCTTCCGCGAGCGCTGCCGTCAGTTCCGCTGCCGCATAAGCGGGCAGGACGTAGCCCTCCGGTTCGATGCCGGCGGCGCGCAATTCGCCGGTGACGGCCTGCGCCGATGGCAATGTGTCATAGGCCGGGCGGGTGATGGCCAGCACATTTGCCGTAAGCGGAACCGGGTTGTTGGCGGCATCCAGCGCATCGCCGCCCATGATGGTGAGGGAGGAATTTTCCGAGGCGGCGTCGCGGGCGACGATAGCGATGTCGTTGCGTTCCGCGCCGATGAAAACGTGGGTGACGCCGGTTCGCGCCAGCCGGCGCACCAGCGCTACCTGCTGCTCCTGGTTCGGCCGCATCGTATCGGCAAAGGTGGGCTTCAGCCCGTTTTCCTCCAGCGTCGAGCGGATACGGTCGATCAATTCGCGGCTGTAGATGGTGCCGTCATCCACAAGGCCTATGGAATGGCCTTTCCAGTCGCGCAGCATGATCTCGGCCGCCCTTTCCGATTCGGCCTTGTCCGAGGGCGCGAAACGGAACAGTGGCCAGCCGTATTTCAGGGCGTCTTCCATCAGGATCGGGGTGCGGCTGGAGAGCGTGATGGCCGGAATGGCGGCCGCTTTCAGCGGCGGCAGAACGTCCTGGAGCGTTTCGGTGCACAGGAAGCCGATCGCCGCGCTGACTTTCGCGGCCACGAGGCCGTCGGCAATTGCGCCGCCGCTGCCATCCTCGCAGCTCTCGTGGATTTCGACGACATCGAGCCCGAGTTTGGCGGCAGCCGCCTTCGCGCCCTGCCGAACCTGCTGCCCCAGAAGCTCATATGGCCCGTTCTGCGGAGCAACAATGCCGATCGACGCCGCGCTTGCTGAGCCCGCAAAGGCAAAACCGGCGATGATCGTTAGCAGGCGAAGTGAAAGCATGACGTGATCGAAATCCTGTTGTTCCGCTTGATGTTTATCGGCAACAAACGGTTTTCCAAAGGAAAAATCGCCGCAACCCCGGCATAATCGCATATCGCCGTCTGCACGGCGGCGGTTTTGACCGCCCGCTATCCGAATCAAGGGCGCGGGAGGTGATAGCACGTTGTAGTTGTTGCCATTCGATATTATTGTCTCTGTTCCAGCTTAATTTTTGCGGATTTGTAAGCCGCTCCCGCATTCTGTGAATGGAGAAGTATCTTCATTATCAGTTGCGAGGATTTTTACTTTATAAAACTGTAACATGTGGTGCGTATAAGCACAGTTTAGCAAGGACGGATTATTGTTTTGCCTCTTAAAGTGCAGTCGCAAAAACTGCCCATTTTGTTTTCACATATTTAACTTGTTGATATTTAATACTAATATTTAGCTTTTCTCCGTGGTGTCACTTTTTCTCCGGGCCTTTTTTCGCATTTGCGAGAAGATTTGCTTGACGGAAAGTAAATGTTTAGCTTAGATATACCTGTTTCAGGGGACGACTGAAATTGGCTGTAACAAGCCTCGGAAAGTGTTCCGGTTATAAGCACTGCCAGACTATATTACATTCTATATTCTATTATTTTCATTACGTATAAACCGCTCCGGGAAACTGGGGCGGTTTTTTACATGGTTCTAATTTAAGCAATTTAAAATTGAATTTGAAAATATTCACGCAAAGCCATTCTCTTATTATTATATTTGCTGAAAATAAATCGCGCAGCCGGCCTGGGGCGAGTGCGGGTAGGGTCCGTTCCGGACCGTTTCACCGCACCCGCTCGTGATTTCAGGACGGTCGTGTCACGGCTTCATACCCGACGGAATCGGTTTGCCTGCCTGCCGGTTATTCGGCCTGTTTCAGGGCCGCCAGCGCGTCTTTTGCAAAAAGGGAAGTGGGTTCGGGAAGGCTGTCGGGATGGAACCAGCCGATTTCGGAAAGCTTGTCCGGTTCGGTTAATGCCGGTTCGCCCTGCGTGTCCCGGGTAACGAAGATCAACGACACCCAGTGATGCCGTTCCGCAGTATCGATATATTCGCTGTGACGGAGAAATTCGATCTTGCCGATTGTCAGGCCGGTCTCTTCCTCGGCCTCCCGCCGTGCCGCGGCGAGGGAGGTTTCGAGGTGATCGACCTTGCCTCCCGGAATACTCCAGTACCCCGCCTCCGGCGCTTTCAGGCGCCGGCAGAGGAGCAGCCGGTCGTCGCGCAATATCGCAAGACCGACGCCGACACCCGGGAAATCGAGGCCTGGTTTGATGGTCGGCGTCATGTTCGTGCCGGCCTCAGCCCTTGGCGTTGGCCACGATCAGCATGAATGCGGGAATGTCGTCGCCGAAGCCGACGGGGGTCGGGCCATCGTCATGGTCGCGATAATGGCGGCGACGGTCACGGTTGTCGTCATTGGCGTGCAGCGGGTTACGAATGTTGCGCTCGGAATTGCGCGGGGTCTTTTCCGGTCTGCGTTCTGCTTTCACCTTGTCGTCTCCGTGAGCCGCGATGTCCGTGTCCGCAGCGGATTGTGCACCCTGATTGATGTTTTCGGCCGGCGATGCGTCGCGACGGTTCCGGTCGCGACCCCTGCCGCCCCGTTCCTTGCCGCGGCGGCCGGAATTGCTTTCAAAGCTTTCCATCGGTGCGGGCAGGGTGGAGAGATCACCGTTCTGCCACTCGATCTTTTCGCCGATCAGCTTTTCGATCGCGTCGAGATATTTGGTGTCGCTCCTGGTGACGATGGTGAAGGCCTTGCCCGAGCGGCCGGCACGGCCGGTACGGCCGATACGGTGGACATAGTCTTCCGAATGAATGGGGATATCGAAATTGAAGACGTGGCTGACATCGGGAATGTCCAGTCCGCGCGCCGCGACATCGGAGGCGACGAGCAGCTTCAGATTGCCGTCCTTGAAGTTCTGCAGCATCGTGGTGCGCGACCGCTGGTCCATGTCGCCATGCAGCGCGCCGACGGAGAAGCCGTGCCGGTCGAGCGACCGGAAGAGATCGGCCACATCCTTCTTGCGGTTGCAGAAGATGATGGCGTTCTTCAGTTCCGCTTCTTCGGCCCGGATGAGATCGCGCAGCACCGCGCGCTTTTCATAATCCTTGTTGTGGGCCGCGACGATGCGCTGGGCGACGGTCTTTGCCGTGGAGGAGGGCTTGGCGACCTCGACACGAACGGGGTTCTGCAGGAAGCGATCGGCCAGCTTCTGAATTTCCGGCGGCATGGTGGCCGAGAAGAACAGCGTCTGGCGGGTAAAGGGGATCATCTTGGCGATACGCTCGATATCGGGGATGAAGCCCATGTCCAGCATGCGGTCGGCTTCGTCGATGACGAGGATTTCCACACCGGTCATCAAAAGCTTGCCGCGTTCGCAATGGTCAAGAAGGCGGCCGGGCGTGCAGATGAGCACATCGGCGCCACGCTCAAGTTTGCGGTCCTGATCTTCGAAGGAAACACCGCCGATGAGAAGGGCAACGTTCAGCTTGTGATTCTTGCCATATTTCTCGAAGTTCTCCGCCACCTGCGCTGCAAGCTCACGGGTCGGCTCGAGGATCAGCGTGCGCGGCATTCTGGCGCGTGCGCGGCCCTTTTCGAGCAGGGTGAGCATCGGCAGAACGAAGGACGCGGTTTTGCCCGTGCCGGTCTGTGCGATACCGCAGATATCACGCTTTTCCAGAGCCGGCGGAATGGCGCCAGCCTGAATGGGTGTCGGCGTCGTGTAGCCGGCATCTGCAATAGCGGAAAGAACTTTTTGGCTCAGGCCAAGATCAGAGAATGTTGTCAAAGGAAGAACTTTTTCCGTTCTGGTTCGGTAAGAACACCTGCGTGCCGCGACGACACTTGCAAAGACTTGGCGCGGGGATATGCCCAAATTGCCGGAAAGTCAAGGAAACAACGGGAAAAGCGCGCGAAACCTCGCCGTTCGGGCGAGGCTTTTTGGCCTGTGGCGCGGTTTCGGGCGATTTATCGTAAAAAGCGCAAAAAAAGCGTTAAAATCGGCCTGTCATTTCAGGTAGGTTTTCAGCTCCGCCCCGGCGACCAGAAACCGCATCGGATCGACCGGCGTATCGTTGCGGCGCACCTCGTAATGCACATGTGGACCGGTGGAGCGGCCGGTGCTACCGGCGCGGCCGATTATGTCGCCGGCTTCGACGCGGTCTCCGGCCTTGACCAGAATGGCGGAGAGGTGACCGAATCGCGTCGAGACGCCCTGGCCGTGATCGATCTCGACCATATTGCCGTAGCCGCCGGAATTTTCCGCGACAGTTACCCTGCCGGCCCCGGTGGATTTGACGTCGGCCCCGGTTTCGGCACGGAAATCGATGCCGGTATGCAGGGCCGGCCGACCCAGAAACGGATCCATCCGATTGCCGAACCGGCTGGTGATCGCCCGGCCGGGGGCGGGGTTGCCGAAGGGCAGGGTGGTTGCGGTTTCCTTGACGGTATCGAGCCGGTTCAGCGCATTGTCGAGATTGGTGAGCGACAGGCTGAAGGGATCGGTCTCACCGCGCTCGGGATCCGCATAGGGGCCGCCGATATCCTCCGTGCCGTTTTCCTCTATCTTCAGACCCGCCTGTCGGATGATGTCCTGCATCGCGCTCGCCTTGTCCTCGGCATCGCTGGTCAGTCTGGCTATGCGCGATATCTGCTGGCGCTCGATATCCTTCAGCGAAAGCGTCACCCGCGAAAATACCCGGTCGGCCCGGTCCGAGGGTGTTTCGCCGGCTTCAGGCACGTAAGCGGCACGTCTGTCGGTTGCCGCGGGCTTTTCGGGCGGCTGTTTGCGTGGCGTCATCAGCTTTTCGATGGCGGAAAGGCCGCCGGAGAGATCGGCGCGTTTTTCGGGCGCCATGGCGTTCGAAAGGGAAGAGGGCGCGGCCGGGGAGGCGGCGATGCCGGAACTTTCGGCGCGCTCGAGCAATTCGCTCATGCGCCCATGCCGCGAGGTCAGCGCCGCCTGCTGTTCCAGCAGCTTTTCCACTTTCTTTTCAACAACCTGCTGGTCAAGCAATTGCCGCGACGTGACGCGGTCCACCTGCGCCCTGAGTGCTGCGATACGGTCTTCATAATCGTTCTGCATGCGGGTCTGGCGCGCCATGGTCGCGCCGATCAGGTCGTCACGCAGGATGAGATAGCCGGTGGCGCCGAGATAGCCGAGCGAAAACAGGCCGATCGTGCAACCGGCAAGCGCGGTCATCCACGGGCGGATCGTCATATGCCGAACCTTCTCGCCGCTCGCCAGAATAAGGACGTGCTGCGACCGCTTTTTGCCGAATACCCGGTTTTCCGCTGTATCAGTCAAAATCTCTCTCCGGACTGGCCGATTTCTCAACGGAAATCATAATTCGTTAAGGTTAACGAAGTTTTGCCGGAGGTATCCGTCTGGCTTGTATCCCGCTGGTAAGGACAGTGTCAGCTCTGGCTGACGGAGGTCAGCGAGCGGTAGAAGGACGGTGTCAGGCCGGCCTCGGCACGGGCGAGGTCGTTGAAGGGCGGTTTCAGCGGCCCGCGGAAATTGGCGCGTACCAGCTGCTTGAAGGTCGCGGCCGGGTCCTTCCTTTCGCGGGCGCAGAGGAACCGGAACCATTTGGCGCCGATGGCGACATGGCCCTTTTCATCATTATAGATGATGTCGAGGACGGCCGCGCTTTCGAGATCGCCGGTTTCCCGCATCCTGGCCTGCAGGGAAGGCGTGACGTCCAGTCCGCGCGCCTCCAGAATGAGCGGCACGACGGCCAGTCGCGCGGTCAGGTCGTTGCGGGTGGAATGCGCCGCCTGCCAGAGCCCGTCATGGGCGGGCAGGTCGCCATAATCAGCCCCGAGGCTTCTGAGCCGGTCTCGCACCAGCCGAAAATGTTTCGCCTCCTCGAAGGCAACCTGCATCCAGCCATCGAAGAAGGAATGCGGAACCGGTTCGCTGGCATAACGCGCGACGATATCGAGCGCGAGATCGACGGCGTTGAGTTCGATATGGGCGATGGCGTGCAGCAGCGCGATGCGGCCCTTGACGCTGTGAAGCGAGCGGCGCTCCACGGCGGTTGGCGGAACGAGATCGGGCTTTTCCGGCCTGCCCGGCCGCTCCGGCAGGGGCGGGTCGAGCGGGGAGCGCAGTGACAGGCGGCGTTCAAACCACCGTGTCGCCGTTTCCTGCGCAAGCGCGGTCTTGCGGTCGAGATCGGCGCTGGCTATGGCGTCGGTCGCCCCGCCGCGCAGGGAGGTGATCTTGAACGGAGGCGTCACAACGGGTCCGTCTCTCAGAGTTTCCCTGCCGCTTCCAGAACGGCCTGCGCGTGGCCCGCAACCTTGACCTTGTTCCATATCTCCGCGATCTTGCCGTCCGGCGCGACAAGGAAGGTGGTGCGTTCGACCCCCATGTATTTCTTGCCATACATGCTTTTTTCCTTCCAGACGCCATAGGCTTCAAGAGCCGTCCGGTCTTCGTCCGAGGCAAGCATGACGGACAATGCATGTTTCGCGGCGAATTTGTCGTGGCTTTTGACGCTGTCGGGGGAAATGCCGATGACGACGGCATTGGCCGCCTCGAATTCACCGCCCAGCGCGCTGAAGTCGATCGCTTCGGCCGTGCAGCCTGACGTATCGTCCTTGGGGTAGAAATAAAGAATGACCGCCTTGCCTTGCAGTTTGGACAATGTCACCGTTCCTTCACCGTTGCGGGGCAAAGTAAAATCCGGAGCCGGGCTGCCAATCGTCAAGTCTGTCATAATCTACCTTTCTTTCGCCGGGATGTTGAGTGAAAGTCGCCACATTCGATATATAGCGAAACCGCGCATCGTCCAGATCACGATTGAGATTTCAGGTCTAATCGGTCTGAAATCTCAATCGTGATCTGGATTAAGGAATTAAAGCGGGATTCCAGACGAAAACCGCTTACACTTTTCGCCATCCCGCTCCGGTGTTGCGGCGAAACGAAAGCTATTCAGGGGCAAGCACGGGCGTATGGCTGAAGTCAGGGGTGAAAAGGTCAAGTTCGGCAGACGCGATATCGTTGCGCTGCACGATCTTCCTTCGGCACAGGCCGAAGATCCCATCATCGTGCATTGCCCGCCGCCGCGCTCCATGGTGCGCGCCTTCGTCAAGATTTTTACGGCGCTTTTTGTGCTCGCCTTCCTGTCCATCGGCGGAATCATTCTTTCCGTCGAGACGGGATCGATCGACACGACGCTTTCCAGCCAGGCGCAGCAGGCGCTGGAACGGGCGCTTGGCCCCCATTACAGCGCGCGGATCGGCTCTTCTGCCATCAGGTTTTCGACCGGGCTTCAGCTTGCGCTCGTGGCCGAGGATGTGGATATCGTCGAGAAGGAATCCGGCCAGCATTTGAGCCGGGCACGGGCCATCGGCATGGCGCTCGATCCGCTCGCGCTGCTGACCGGCCGTATCTCCGTGCAAAGCCTCGAAGCCGATGGCATGGAGCTCGATACGGCGCTTTTGCCCAAGGGCAACGGCTTCGACCTGTCCAGTATCAAGCTCGATGCCGTGCCGCAGCAATTGCAGGGGGCGTTCGAGCAGCTCGACAGGCTTGCCCAGGCATTCTTGAGCAGCGGGACCGAGGAAATCGACATTTCCAGCGTTTCGGTGCATCTGCCGCCCGGCGAGCTTGGGAAACCGCGCACCATAGAGATACGCGAACTGTCGCTGACACCTGACCAGCAGGGCGGATATTCGCTTGATGGCGAGACGCTGTTTAATGGCGAGGTCGCCAGCGTCGCGCTGACCACATCCGGTTCGGGCGGCGTGATCGACGGCTTTCAGGCGCGGATCGATGGTTTCGACATCGGTCCGTTTCTGGAGAAATATGATCCGCAGGGCAATCTTCATGAGGGACTGAACGTCAAGACCGGCGTCAGCATTTTTGCCCGGCGGGCTGCGGAAGGGCGCGAACCGCAGCTGGAAGTATCGGTCGGCATGGGCAACGGAACGCTTCTGATCGGCGGCGAGGCCCAGCCCTTCACGGCCGGCAATGTCAACGCGCATTATGATTTTCAGAAAAGCACCCTGGTGATCGCCAATTCGCGGCTGGAACTCGGGCGAACGATTATACCGGTTGCCGGCGAAATCAGGGATACGGAGGAAGGTTTCGGCCTTTCGCTCCGGATCGACAACGGAATTGCTTCGGCGGAAGCCTCGGGCGAGGAACCGGTTCCCTTCAGCCTGAAGGCGGACGGCCACTACACGGCGGCGACGAAGCAGCTGGAGGTTCCCTCGCTTTACGTCAGCGGCCCGCTCGGAGACATGGCGGGATCGCTGAAAATACGCTTCGGGGAGGGCTCGCCGGAAATCAGCTTCGGCGGGCAGATTCCCAAGATGGAGGCCACGGCGGTCAAGCAGTTGTGGCCGTTCTGGATGGCGCACAAGCCGCGCGACTGGGTGGTGTCCAACCTTTATGGCGGCACCGTTACCAATGGCTCGATCGCGATTTTCATTCCGCAGGGACGGATGTGCGGTCCCGGCTGCCCGCTGGTGCTCGGCGAGAGTGAAATGCAGATCCGCTTCGATATTGACGATACGCGGCTCAACACCACGGGAGATATTCCGCCGCTTCGGGATGTCGACGCGCATTTCAATCTGGTCGGTGGCGGCATGATCGTCGATATCAAGCGGGCGACGTCCTATTTCCCGTCCAACCGGTCGTTGGAGCTGGAAAACAGCCGTTTCCTCATCTCTTCCGTCTATGACAAGCCGCTGCTCGGAAATGTCGAGCTGAACGTTGCCGGTGCCGCCGATGCCGTCGCCGAGCTTGCGACGCTGAAGCCGATCAATGCGCTGAAAGACACCCGGTTCAAGCCCGAGGATTTCACCGGCGACGTGAAGGCCAATGCGAAACTGACCGTCGGCCTGCTTTCCAGCCAGAACCCGCCGCCGCCGGTGTGGACGGCCGATCTCGACTTGAAGAACCTGTCGCTGACGAAGCCCTTTGCCGGCCATAAGGTGACGGCGCTTGACGGTTTCATGGCATTGAACGACCGGCAACTTCTGCTCCAGGGCAAGGGCCGGGTGGATGACGTGCCGATGGATATCGAGATGACGGAGCCGGTGCGCAAGAACAGCGATGTTCCCCCGACGCTTTCTCTCAAGGCGACGCTGAACGAGACACAGGTCGCCAAGCTTGCGCCGGAGCTGTCCTCCGTTCTGGGTGGTACGACGGTGATGGAAGTCAACGGTGCGGACCCGAAACGGCAGGACATCCGGCTCGATCTGACGAGGGCGTCGATCATCCTGCCGGGGCTCGGCTGGAGCAAGGGCATCGGCATTCCGGCAAAAGCCGCCTTCACCATGGAAGCGGCGGATGGCCGCACGACGATCAGCGGTTTTTCCCTCGACGGTGACGGCTTTGGCGCCGCCGGCGATATTGCCTTCACCAAGAACGGGTTGATTTCGGCCGATCTCAGCCGCGTGCAGCTGTCGCCTTCCGATAATTATGCCGTTTCCGTCGCGGCATCCAGGAACGGCTACACCATCAATGCTTCCGGGAAATCCGCCGATGTCCGGCCTTTCCTCTCGAAGCTGCGCAGCTCTTCCGGGGGCGGTGATGGTGCGTCACGTTCGCAGCCGTCGCTTGCCATCAAGACGCAGTTCGACAAGGTCTATGGTTTCAACGATGAAGTCCTGGCCAATGTCACTTCCGATGTCAGCGTGCGCGACGGCAAGGTCCGTTCGATCGATTTTCGCGGTGTCACCGGAAACGGCCAGGCGGTTGTGGCGCAGACCACCAATCGCGGAGCCACGGGAACAGTGGCGCTCACCAGCAGCGATGCCGGGTCGCTCGCCCGTTTTGCCAATATCTACAGCCGCATTCGCGGCGGCCTTCTCAACCTTGCGCTGACGACTTCCAATGGCAGCGACTGGAGCGGCTCGCTCGACCTGCGCAATTTTGCCGTCGTCAATGAAGCCAAGCTGCAGGACATTGTCGCCACGCCAACCGGTGAGGACGGCAGGAGCCTCAACAATGCCGTTCGCCGCAATATCGATGTCAGTTCGGAGAAATTCCAGCGCGGTTTTGCCCGGGTCGTCTACGTCAACGGTTCGGTTGCCGTGGAAAACGGCGTGGTGCGCGGCGAGCAGATCGGCGCGACCTTCCAGGGTCTGCTGAAAGACCAGAACGGCCGTATGGACATGACCGGTACCTTCATGCCCGCCTATGGCCTGAACCGGCTGTTCGGCGAGCTGCCCTTTATCGGCATCTTTCTCGGCAATGGCCGCGACCGGGGTCTGCTCGGCATCACCTTCAAACTGTCCGGCCAGACGGACCAGCCGAAGCTGACGATCAACCCGCTGTCGCTGATCGCGCCTGGCGTCTTCCGGCAGATTTTCGAATTTCAGTGAATGGAGCGTCGCAAAGCTTGGCGCAAGCGGCTGTTTGGCGAGAACTGGTCACTCGCACTCCGTCACCCCGGACCTGATCCGGGGTCCAGTGCGATCAAGTCCTTGATCGCGCGAGAGCCCTTTCACGGCGCAGACGCGCCATGGCTGGATGCCCGATCTAGTCCGGCATGACGGAATTGGGGGTATCGGTGCATCGAGGACCGCTTCCGCAGTCCTCGATGCGATGTTTTTGTAAGTCTTACGCCGGGCGAACCAGAACGTGTTTCTTCTTGCCGACCGACAGCTTGATGACGCCGTCGCCGGTCACTTCACCGGTGCCGATCATCTGGCGCTCGTCGGAAACACCCTGATCGTTGATCTTCACCGCGCCGCCCTGAACGTGACGGCGGGCTTCGCCGTTCGAACCGGCAAGGCCGGCGCGGACGATGAGGGAGAGGACGCCGACGCCGGCTTCGAGTTCGGATGTCGGAACCTCGATGGAGGGCAGGTTTTCAGCGAGCGCACCTTCCTCGAAGGTCTTGCGCGCCGTCTCGGCCGCTTCTTCCGCTGCGGCACGGCCATGCAGGATCGCCGTCACTTCGGTTGCGAGGATCTTCTTCGCCTCGTTGATCTCCGATCCGCCAAGGGCGGCGATACGGGCGATTTCATCCATGGGCAGGGTGGTGAAGAGCTTGGCGAAGCGAACGACGTCGGCATCTTCCGTATTGCGCCAGTATTGCCAGAAATCATAGACCGGCAGCAGGTCCTTGTTCAGCCACACGGCGCCCGATGCCGACTTGCCCATCTTCGCACCCGAAGAGGTGGTCAGAAGCGGCGAGGTCAACGCGTAAAGCTGCGGCGTCCCCATGCGGTGACCGAGATCGATGCCGTTGATGATGTTGCCCCACTGATCCGAACCGCCCATCTGCAGGCGGCAACCGGTGCGCTGGTTCAGCTCCACGAAATCGTAGGCCTGCAGGATCATGTAGTTGAATTCGAGGAAGGACAGCGACTGCTCGCGGTCGAGGCGCGTCTTCACGCTGTCGAAGGACAGCATGCGGTTGACCGAGAAATGGCGGCCGACATCGCGCAGGAATTCGAGGTAGTTGAGGCCGCGCAGCCAGTCGGCATTGTTGATCATCAGCGCCGGATTGGTGGCGCGGTCGTAATCGAGGTAATTGGCGAAGACATGCTTGAGCGAGGTGATGTTGTCCTCGATCATGTCGATCGTCATCAGCTTGCGGGCCTCTTCCTTGAAGGAAGGGTCACCCACCATGCCGGTGCCGCCGCCCATCAGCGAGATCGGCTGGTGGCCGGTCTTCTGCATCCAGTGCAGCATCATGATCTGGGTGAGGTGGCCGACATGCAAACTCGAAGCCGTCGGGTCATAGCCGATATAGGCGGTCACGGTTTCCTTGGCGAACAGTTCGTCGAGACCTGCCTCATCGGAGATCTGGTGAATGAAGCCGCGCTCATCGAGCGTGCGGAGGAAATCGGACTTGAACCTGGACATAACCTTTTACTTTCTGGTTTGATCTTTGCCGTCATCGAGAACCAATGAACGTCGCGGCTTTATCATTGTTTTTTGAAATGTGCACCCGTTTCGGCCATGAATATCGGGATTCACTCCATGATGATTCGAGATTGCAGGGGAGCGGCAGGTGGGCGAGGTCAAAACGGCGATCGGGCTGATGAGCGGCACATCGATGGACGGCATCGATATCGCCCTGTTGCGCACGGATGGCGAAAGCGTGGTGCGGCATGGGCCAAGCGGATATTTCCCCTATGATCCGGGCTTGCGCGCCATCTGGCAGAAGGCATTGGTTACGGCCAAAACCATTCGTGAGCGGCGCGAACGTCCCGGCGATCTGGCGGAGGCCGAGCGCAAGCTGACGCTTGCCCATGCGGCGGCGGTGAAATCCTTCCTCCACCGTCACCGGCTTCTGCCCGGTGATATCGATGTCATCGGGTTTCATGGACAGACCGTGCTGCACCGGCCGGATGAGGCACTGACCGTACAGATCGGCGACGGCGCGCTGCTAGCCTCCGAAACCGGCATCGACGTGGTGTACGACATGCGGGCCAACGACATGGTCCATGGCGGGCAGGGCGCGCCGCTGATCCCCGCTTATCACATGGCGCTTTCCGCCAACTTGCCTGACGGGTTCGAAACGCCCGCCGTTTTCGTCAATATCGGCGGTATCTCCAATCTGACTTATATCGGTGAGGCGGGGCGGCTTGCCGCTTTCGATAGCGGCCCCGGCAACATGCTGATCGACCAGTGGATCGAAGCGCATACGGGTAAGGCTTTCGACAAGGGCGGTAGAACGGCGGCGGGCGGCAGCGTCGTGGCGCCGCTGGTGGCGCGTTATATGGAAAGCCCGTTCTTCTCGGCCAACATCCGCCGTTCGCTGGACCGTGGCGATTTTCTGCCGCCGAAAAAAGGGGAAGTCTCGCTGGCGGACGGGGCACGGACGCTGGCGCATCTGACTGGTGCCGCGATCCTCAAGTCCGCAAGTTACCTGCCGGAGGCGGCGAAGACCTATGTGGTCTGTGGCGGCGGGCGGCTCAATCCGGTCATCATGGCGGAATTTGCCGAGCTTGCCGCAAAGGTGGGCGCGCGGGTGATCGCTGCGGAAGAGGCGGGTTTTGATGGCGGGGCGATGGAGGCGGAGGCCTGGGCCTATCTGGCCGTGCGTTCGCTGAAGGGGTTGCCGCTGACCTATCCCGGTACGACGGGGGTGAGGGAGCCGGTGACGGGTGGGGTTTTGGTGAGGGTTTAATAGACGGCGGCGGGTGTGGCTTACCCCCCTCTGCCCTGCCGGGCATCTCCCCCTCAAGGGGGGAGATCGAATCGCGGCAGCCTTTCGACCATCTTGAACGTCGCAGCTGAGGCGAAGAGTAAGCCTCCTGCCAATCTCCCCCCTTGAGGGGGAGATGCCCGGCAGGGCAGAGGGGGGTAAGCCACACCCACCGTCGATCATTGTAGATAAATCGAGACCTGCGTTAGAAAGGTGCGGCCAATCACCGAATACGCTTGGCCGCCGGTTCCGGCACAAGCTCACCGTTCAGGCGACGGTCGAGGTAATCCTCGCATTCGCCCATCAGATCATCCACCTTGCCGTTGAAGAAGTGGTTGGCGCCGGGAACGGTGCGGTGGGTGATGAGGATGCCCTTCTGGGTCTTCAGCTTTTCAACGAGGCCATTGACGTCCTTCTCAGGCGCGACCTTGTCGCTGTCACCATTGATGATGAGGCCGGAGGAAGGGCAGGGAGCGAGGAAGGAGAAATCGTAGGTATTGGGCTGCGGCGCAATCGACATGAAGCCTTCGATTTCCGGGCGGCGCATCAGAAGCTGCATGCCGATCCAGGCACCGAAGGAATAACCCGCGACCCAGCAGCTTTTCGAATCGGGATGCAGGCTCTGCACCCAGTCGAGCGCGGAGGCGGCATCGGAAAGTTCGCCGGCGCCGTGATCGAACTCACCCTGGCTGCGGCCGATGGAACGGAAGTTGAACCGGAGCGTCGTGAAACCGCGCTTCTGGAAAAGATAAAACAGCTGATAGACGATCTGGTTGTTCATCGTGCCGCCGAATTGCGGATGCGGATGAAGGATGATCGCGATCGGCGCGCTCTTTTCCTTGGAGGGTTGATAACGGCCTTCGAGGCGACCCGCAGGGCCGTTAAAGATGACTTCGGGCATTGGTACTCCGGTCCGTGTTTTTTCGTTCCCGAACCGCATTCTGCCAATGAGAAGACTTGACGAACTGTGTCAGCTTTTCTAGAACGCAGTTTAGAACAATTCGAAACTTTGCGTGTGCTTAAGCACTCGGGTGGTGTCATAAGGCAAGCGCAACTGTAATTTCAAGAAAAATGCGTTTTTGCGCATTGAAGATTGGATAAAGCCTCACCGCCATGACGGGTTTGACGCGCACATATATGGACTGGAACGCCACGGCGCCGCTTCTGCCCGCCGTGCGTGATGTTCTTGTCTCCGCGCTCGATCTTGCCGGTAACCCGTCTTCGGTTCACCGGGAAGGGCGCGCGGCCCGTGCGGCCGTCGAGGCCGCCCGGCGCGAGGTTGCGGCACTTGCCGGTGCGCAGGCTGCCCATGTCACCTTTACCAGCGGAGCGACGGAAGCCGCCAATCTGGTGCTGACACCCGAGTTCAAAATGGGGCGCAGCCCGGTGCGGGTCAGTCGCCTTTACGTTTCGGCCATTGAACATCCGGCTTTCCGCGAAGGCGGGCGGTTCGGCAAGGATGACGTAACGGAAATTCCTGTTACGTCAGCGGGCGTTCTCGACCTTGCGGCGCTCGAGGCGCTGCTGGCATCACACGATGCCGCTGCCGGTCTGCCGATGGTTGCCTGCATGCTGGTGAACAATGAAACCGGCATAGTTCAGCCGGTGGCGGAAGCGGCGCGGCTGGTACATGCGGCGGGCGGATTGATGGTTGTCGACGCCGTGCAGGCGGCAGGCCGCATTCCACTCGATATCAATGTTCTCGACGCCGATTTCCTCGTCGTCTCGTCCCACAAGCTTGGCGGCCCCAAGGGTGCCGGCGCTCTCATTTCGCGCGGTGAGGTGATGATGCCGAAGCCGCTGATCCATGGCGGCGGGCAGGAAAAGGGGCATCGCTCGGGTACGGAAAATACCCTGTCCGTCATCGGTTTCGGTGCTGCGGCGGCTGTTGCGACCCTGAATGTGGGCGTTGAAGCGGCGCGTCTTGCCGCTTTGCGGGCGCGACTGGAGGACGGCATGCGGGTGAGTGCGCCCGACGTGATCATTCACGGCGAGGATGTCGCCCGTGTCGGCAATACCACGTTTTTCACCCTGCCTGGCCTGAAGGCGGAAACGGGGCAGATCGCCTTCGATATAGAAGGTATTGCGCTGTCTGCCGGTTCGGCCTGCTCATCCGGCAAGGTGGGGGAAAGCCATGTGCTGAGCGCGATGGGGCATGATCCCAAGCTCGGTGCGCTCAGGATTTCGCTTGGCCATGCGACTGACGAGGCGGACATAGACAGGACGCTTGCGGCGTTCACGAAGATTGCCGGGCGGCGCAAGCTTTCCGGTCAGGCCGCTTGAAAAAGCGGCAAAGAATTGCGGAATCGCAAATTTCCGCTTGCCGGGATGTGTGAAAAGCGCCATCCCGCACCTACATGGGTATAAGCTCCGCCCCGGCTGACGGCTCGGAACGATTTGCCCGAAGATGAATAAGGCGGCTTTCCGCCTTGATACGTTGACAAGCCACCGGACCTTGGCTCCGGCGAGATTGGAGAACGACATGGCAGCGGTTCAGGAAACGATCGATCAGGTCCGCCAGATCGATGTGGACCAGTATAAATACGGCTTCGAAACCAATATCGAAGTCGACAAGGCCCCGAAGGGCCTTTCGGAAGAGGTGATCCGTTTCATCTCGGCCAAGAAGCAGGAGCCGGAATGGATGCTGGAATGGCGTCTTGAGGCTTACAAGCGCTGGCTGACGATGGAAGAGCCGACCTGGGCGCGCGTCAGCTACCCCAAGATCGATTTCAACGACCTTTATTATTACGCCGCGCCGAAGACCGCGCCCGGCCCGAAGTCGCTCGATGAAGTCGACCCGGAGCTTTTGAAGGTCTATGAGAAGCTCGGCATTCCGCTGAAGGAACAGGAAATCCTCGCCGGCGTCGAAAAGCGCCCGGTGGCCGTGGATGCCGTGTTCGACAGCGTCTCGGTCGTCACCACCTTCAAGGCGGAACTGGCGAAAGCCGGTGTCATCTTCATGTCGATTTCGGAAGCCGTGCGCGAGCATCCGGAACTGGTGAAGAAATATCTCGGTTCGGTCGTTCCGACGACGGACAATTTCTACGCGACGCTGAACTCGGCCGTCTTCACCGACGGTTCCTTCGTCTTCGTGCCGAAGGGCGTGCGGTGCCCGATGGAGCTTTCCACCTATTTCCGCATCAACGAGAAGAACACCGGCCAGTTCGAGCGCACGTTGATCATCGCCGAAGAGGGGGCTTACGTCTCCTATCTGGAAGGCTGCACGGCGCCTCAGCGCGACGAGAACCAGCTTCACGCCGCCGTTGTCGAACTGGTGGCGCTTGATGACGCCGAAATCAAATATTCCACCGTCCAGAACTGGTATCCGGGCGACAAGGAAGGCAAGGGCGGCATCTACAACTTCGTGACCAAGCGCGGTGATTGCCGTGGTGACCGTTCGAAGATTTCGTGGACGCAGGTGGAAACCGGCTCGGCCATCACTTGGAAATACCCGTCCTGCATTCTGCGCGGCGATGACAGCCGTGGCGAATTTTATTCGATCGCGGTCTCCAACGGCCACCAGCAGATCGATAGTGGCACCAAGATGATCCATCTCGGCAAGAACACGTCGAGCCGCATCATCGCCAAGGGCATTGCCGCCGGTTTTTCGGAAAACGTCTATCGCGGCCAGGTGTCTGCCCACCGCAAGGCGACCAACACGCGCAATTTCACGCAGTGCGACAGCTTGCTGATTGGCGACAAGTGCGGCGCGCATACTGTGCCCTATATCGAGGCGAAGAATTCCTCCGCTCATTTCGAGCATGAGGCGACGACGTCGAAGATTTCCGAAGACCAGCTGTTCTATTGCCTGCAGCGCGGCATTCCCGAGGAAGCGGCGATCGCACTGATCGTCAACGGCTTCGTCAAGGAAGTCATTCAGGAGCTGCCGATGGAATTTGCCGTGGAAGCGCAGAAGCTGATCGGCATTTCGCTGGAAGGAAGCGTGGGTTAACTCTTGCTCAACGTCATCCTCGGGCTTGACCCGAGGATCTACGGCCCTTGGCCTGAGCAGAGACAACCCACTTCCTGGATCCTCGGGTCAAGCCCGAGGATGACGGATGAGAGATTTGAGACAAGCCCTGACGGGGCGCACGAGGCGGTCCTTGAAACCGCACCATGAACAGGAACAAAACCATGCTTGAAATCATCGACCTGCACGCAAAGATCGCCGATACCGAAACCGAGATCATCAAGGGTCTCAACCTGAAGGTTGCCGCCGGTGAGGTCGCCGCCATCATGGGGCCGAACGGTTCCGGCAAGTCGACGCTGTCCTACATCCTGTCGGGCCGTGAGGACTATGAAGTCACCTCCGGTGACATTCTTTATAACGGCGAAAGCATTCTGGAACTGGATGCGGCGGAACGCGCTGCCAAAGGCATTTTCCTTGCCTTCCAGTATCCGGTCGAAATTCCCGGCGTCGCCACCATGCAGTTCCTCAAGGTTGCGATGAACGAGCAGCGCAAGGCGCGCGGCGAGTCTGAGTTGACGACGCCGGACTTCATCCGCCGCGTCAAGGAAGCCGCC
Source organism: Agrobacterium sp. OT33 (assembly GCF_017313365.1). Taxonomy (NCBI): domain Bacteria; kingdom Pseudomonadati; phylum Pseudomonadota; class Alphaproteobacteria; order Hyphomicrobiales; family Rhizobiaceae; genus Agrobacterium; species Agrobacterium sp. OT33. The sequence goes on from NZ_JAFLMZ010000002.1 coordinate 81,198, forward strand.
GGCGATCTGAAGATCGACATGGAGATGCTGAAGCGTCCGCTCAACGTCGGCTTTTCCGGTGGTGAGAAGAAGCGCGCCGAAATCCTGCAGATGGCGCTCTTGGAGCCGAAGCTCTGCGTTCTCGATGAAACCGATAGCGGTCTCGACATCGACGCCCTGAAGATCGTGGCTGACGGCGTCAACGCGCTGAAGTCGCCGGATCGCGCCACCGTCGTCATCACCCACTATCAGCGCCTGCTCGATTACATCGTGCCTGACAGCGTTCACGTTCTCTACAAGGGCAAGATCATCCGCTCGGGTGACAAGGCTCTGGCGCTGGAGCTGGAAAACAACGGTTACGCCGACATCATCGGTGAAGCGGCCTAAGCCAGAGGCCAGGAGGTGATGTCCATGAACATTCAAGCTACCAATCGGCTGACGCCAGCGGAAACCGCGCTGGTCGATGCCTATACCGCCAAGTTCAGCGAACTGCCGGGCGACGGCGCTGTTGTTGCCGCCCGTGACGTGCTGTTTGATGATCTGAAGACCGGCGGTCTTCCGACCCGCCGCATCGAAGCATGGCACTATACCGATCTGAAAAGCCTGCTGCGTGCCGTTCCGGAAGACCGGCCCGCGCCGGTTATCGAGAAGCAGGCGCCGACGATTGCCGGTTCGCTGGTTGCCTATATGCAGCACGGCACGGCCGATATCGGCAAGATTGAAGACATCCGCGTGTCGCGCTTTGCCGAGAGCCTGGCTGATGGTTCCGCTGCCGCAGGTCTTGCGGAAGCCAGCAAGGATGACGCGATCGGCCGCATCAACGGCAGCTTCGTGCGCGATGGTCTGGTGCTCGAGATTCCTGATGATGCCGAGATAGAAAAGCCGATCGAATTGCAGGCGGTCCATGGCGCAGGCCAGGTTCACAGCCGCTTCCCGGTCCGTTTCGGCAAGGGTTCCAAGGCAACCGTCATCGAGCGTCACCTTTCGGTGACTTCGGATGCAGCCTTTGTTTCCTCCGTTACCGACATCGTCGTTGAAGACGGCGCGGAAGTGACCTGGATCATCCTGCAGCAGCAGGGTGCCGCCGATATCCACCTTGGCCAGCTGCGCATGAAAATCGGGGCGGACGCCAAGATTCGCCTGTTCATTGTCAATGCCGGCGGCAAGCTGGTGCGACAGGAACTGCGCATCGATGTGGAAGGCGAGGGCACGGACCTCATCGTTCGTGGCGTCAACCTTTTGGGTGGCGAAACCCATACCGACGTGACGATGGTTCTTGGCCACAACGTGCCGAACACGACCTCCACGGAAGTATTCCGCAACGTGGTGTTCGACCGTGCCAAGGGCATTTTCCAGGGCATGATCCGGGTGGCGCCCGATGCCCAGAAGACCGACGCGAAGATGGCTTGCAATACGCTGCTGATGTCCGACGATGGCGAGTTTTCGGCAAAGCCGGAACTGGAAATCTTCGCCGACGACGTTCAGTGCGGCCATGGTGCGACGGTTGCCGATATCAGCGACAACCATCTCTACTACCTGATGGCGCGCGGCGTACCGCGGGCAAAGGCACGGGCGATGCTCGTCAACGCCTTCGTCGCCGAGATCGTCGAGGAACTGGAAGAAGAAAATCTGGTAGAGGCGCTGGAGACGATCATCTCCGGCTGGCTGGAACATCATGCCTGAGAGCGAACGCGCCGCAGTGGCGGCCCCTTATGACATCGAAGCCGTGCGCCGGGATTTCCCGATCCTGTCGCGCGAGGTCTATGGCAAGCCGCTGGTCTATCTCGACAACGGCGCGTCCGCTCAAAAACCGCAGGTGGTGATCGACGCCGTTTCGCATGCCTATGCGAACGAATATGCCAATGTGCATCGCGGCCTGCATTTCCTCTCCAATGCCGCAACCGACGCCTATGAGGCGGCGCGCGAAAAGGTGCGCCGGTTCCTGAACGCCGGTTCGGTGGACGAGATCGTCTTCACCAAATCCTCCACCGAGGCGATCAATACGGTTGCCTATGGTTATGGCATGCCCAAGATCGGCGAGGGCGACGAGATCGTCATTTCGATCATGGAGCATCACTCCAACATCGTGCCGTGGCATTTCATCCGCGAGCGGCAGGGCGCCAAGCTCGTCTGGGTGCCTGTGGACGATGACGGTGCGTTCCACATCGAGGCTTTCGAAAAGAGCCTGACGGAGCGCACCAGGCTCGTTGCCATCACCCATATGTCGAATGCGCTCGGCACCATCGTGCCGGTCAAGGAAATATGCCGCATCGCCCATGAGCGCGGCATTCCGGTTTTGATCGATGGCAGCCAGGGCGCTGTTCACATGCCGGTCGATGTGCGCGATATCGATTGCGACTGGTATGTGATGACCGGCCACAAGCTTTACGGCCCCTCGGGCATTGGCGTGCTCTATGGCAAGGCGGATCGCCTGCGCGAGATGCGGCCGTTCCAGGGCGGCGGCGAGATGATCCTCGACGTTTCCGAAGACAATGTGACCTACAACGAGCCGCCGCACCGTTTCGAAGCGGGCACGCCGCCTATCGTGCAGGCCATTGGCCTCGGTTACGCGCTTGATTACATGGACAATCTCGGTCGTGCCGCGATTGCTGCTCACGAGGCCGATCTTGCCGCTTACGCCGCGGAGCGCCTGCGCGAGATCAATTCGCTGCGCATCATCGGCAATGCGCCTGATAAGGGCGGTATCTTCTCCTTCGAGCTTGAGGGCATTCACGCCCATGATGTTTCGATGGTGATCGACCGGCGCGGCGTTGCCGTGCGGGCCGGCACCCATTGCGCCATGCCGCTCTTGAAACGGTTCGGCGTCACCTCCACATGCCGGGCATCGTTCGGCCTTTACAATACCCGCGCCGAAGTAGACTCTCTTGTTGAGGCGCTGGACTATGCGCGCAAATTTTTCGCCTGATATCGGGATTTGAGAGATCAGGATTGAGGTTTAAGACCATGACTGCCGAAGCCACTGCAAAGACCCAGGATGCGACCGAAGCTCAGGAAAAGGTTTCGACCATTCCGCCGGATGAGTTGGCACGCCTCAGCGACGATGTGATCGCGGCGCTGAAGACCGTCTACGACCCGGAAATTCCGGCCGATATCTTCGAACTCGGTCTCGTCTACAAGATCGACATCGAGGATGACCGGATGGTGAAGATCGTCATGACGCTGACGGCGCCCGGCTGCCCGGTGGCCGGTGAAATGCCGGGCTGGGTGGAAAACGCGGTTGGTGCTGTCGAGGGTGTTTCCGGCGTCGAGGTATCGATGACCTTCGATCCGCCGTGGACACCGGACCGTATGTCGGAAGAAGCACAGGTCGCCGTCGGCTGGTACTGACGTGATTTTGACGGATGTCATCCCTTGATGACATCGTCCGGCGCACTTAAATTGAATTCCATAAGCATCGAGCCTTGAACTCGATTGTCGAAGGAGAATGGGCCCATGGGCTTTGCGATCATGACCATGACCGGGGCTGCCGCCTCGCGTGTTAAAGCAATCGTCGAAAATTCCGGACCGGATGCCAGGGGCGTGCGCGTCGGCATCAAGAAGGGTGGCTGCGCGGGCATGGAATATACCATCGATCTCGTGACCGAGCCGGATGCGAAGGACGATCTGGTCGAATTCGAAGGGGCGAAGGTCTGGGTTCAGCCTTCCGCCGTGCTTTATCTGCTCGGCACCCAGATGGATTTCGAAGTGACCAAGATGCGCTCCGGTTTCACCTTCAACAATCCGAACCAGACATCCGCCTGCGGCTGCGGTGAATCGGTTGAGCTGAAACCTGCCGATCTGGCGGCGCTGGCGAAGCAGCGTGAGGCTGAAGCGAGCGTTTGATCGCTTGCGTGGGCTCTTCGATGGCGCGGGGGGCCTTTCATTGTGCACGCAGCATTCCTGCAAACGCGACGTCATCCTCGGGCTTGACCCGAGGATCCATTCCCCTCACATCGCATGAAATGTGCGTAGATCCTCGGGTCAAGCCCGAGGATGACGGAGGACAGGTCTGAGCTTCCGTTTCCCGGAACTGATTGTCACCGGAAATCAGTTCTCGGAGGACGATGACTGCTGTTTCAGCGTATCGATAAAATCCGCCAGCGGATGAATCGATGGCGTCGTCATCAACAGCGACTCGAGAGCCGCAGCGATCTTCCCGCAATCCTCCCCGGCAAGTGACCGAAGGCTTGAGCTGACTTTGTTGTAGTCGGGCGTCCCGCGTGACGCGAGGGAGCGATTGATCACAAACAGCTCCGTCTGTCCGTCAATCCGTTCGACGAAGAGGGCGAGCGAACCGCCGTCTGCGGCAGCGGCGCTGTCCGATACCGATTTGAACATCCAAACTCCATCCGGTAAACTTGAGGGCGAGCCTATCCGATTGACGCCCTGACGCAAGACCAGCAAGGTTGTCGGATATTCTGCGAGGTTTGGCGGAGGGGCGGAACCTCCTGCCGCCCATGCTGGAAGGCGTTTCGGACCGCCGGCAGGATTGATCGTGGGGTGAACGGGATGGATATCAGCAGCGCCTCGATTGATATCTGGACGATAGGGCTGATCGTCGCCAGCGTCGTGGCCGGCCTGGCGCTGATTGCCGGTATTGTTTGCCTTGCGTTCTACTGGGAGGAGATAAAGGGATCTGCGGCGTCCAAGGGTGACGCGTTGAACAGTCCCCCGCTCGAGCGGACCGAGGGTGGAGACTGGCCGACAGTGCATGGTGACGGGAGTGGGGGAGCACATCATTGAACAGTCAGACGATTTGATGAGGCCGCAACCCGATAATATCGCAAATGCGAAAGCCGCGGTGCGAAAGGCATTCGCGGATGTTACCCTGGGTGGCGGCGTTGGTCTCTCCGAGGCGCAGGCGCTTGACGACTATGCAAGCAATGAGGTTCGCGCCGCATGTCGTGCTGGCGATGAGAAGAATGATTGGGCCGCGATCCCGCTAAAGGACCTCAACAGACATTCCGGCAGCCCCGCCTTCCTTGATGCTGAAGGAATGCGATTTCATTTGCCCGCCTATATGATCGCCGATCTCGATGGCGACTACAGGCACGAATTCGCACCCTATTTGTGCGGATGCCAGGAGACGTTTTCCTTATTGACCCCTTTGCAGCGAAATGCCGTGGAAATGTATCTCCGCGCCATCAGTGAAAAGGAAAACCTGCCGTCCTATCAGGACGATGTGGAGCGCGCGCTCGAAGAATGGGTGGGATAGTGCACATTCCCCGGCGAGCGATTAGAGCGGATCGGGTCAATCCCCCAGGAAGACGTGGAGGTTGCGATTTCTTCTCACAAAAAGCCGGTTGCGGTTTGAACGCCGGCTTTCATTCATGCCGCAATGCTTCGATCGGGCTTAAACTCGCCGCCCGCCGTGCCGGGAAATAGCCGAAAATCACGCCGATGGCCGCCGAAAATGCAAAGGCAAGGAAGATGATCGACGGGCTGGTGACGAAGGGCACGTTGAGGTAACCGACGACGGCATAAGCAAGGCCGAGGCCCGTCAAGATGCCGACAAGACCGCCGAAGGCCGACAGCATGACGGCTTCCACCAGAAACTGCGTCAGCACCTGTTTTTCCAGTGCGCCGATGGCGAGACGAATGCCGATCTCGCGGGTGCGTTCAGTCACCGAAACCAGCATGATGTTCATGATACCGATGCCGCCGACCAGCAGGCTGACGGCGGCGACCGCGCCTAAAAGCCCGGTCAGCAGCGTCGTCGTGCCGGTCATGGCCGAGGCGATCTGTGTCATATCGTTGACGGTAAAATCATCCTCGCGGCCAATGTTGATGCGGCGGCGCTCGCGCAGCAGGTTCTGCAGGTCGCTCTGCACCTTGGCGGTGGAAACGCCATCCTGTGCCGAGACCATGATAGATGAAATGGTGGTGGTGCCGCCGATACGCCGCTGGTGGATTTTCAGCGGCATGATGATCGTGTCGTCCTGATCGTCGCCGAGGCCGGACTGGCCTTTCCTGGCCAGCACACCGATGACGGGACAGGAGATATTGCTGACACGAACCGTCTGTCCCACCGGGTTTTCCGCGCCGAAGAGTTCCTGGCGCACCGTTTCGCCGATGATGCAGCCGATCTGGCCACCGCGATCTTCGGCGGGCTGGAATTCGCGGCCGAGCGCAATGGTCCAGTCCTGCGCGATCAGATAGTCGTTGGTGGTGCCGATGACGCTTGTCTGGTGGTTCTTGCCGCCGAAAATGACTGTGGCGGCGGAACTGCGGTTCTGTGGCGCGACGGCGCGGATGCCGGATATCTGGTTACGGATGGCCTCGACATCGCGGTCATCGAAACGTTTCGCCTCGGTGCTGGCCCTTCCGGGGCCGAACTGGCCGGGGCGAACGAACAGCATGTTGGTGCCGAGCCGCGACAGTTCCGATTTCACCTGTTCGGTCGTGCCGTTGCCGATGGTGACCATGGCAATGACGGCGGCCACACCGATGACGACGCCGAGCACGGTGAGGAAGGAGCGCAGGAGGTTGCGGCTGATGGCGCGCAGCGCAAGACGCGACGTTTCAAAGAACATCCGATGTCTCCTTTTCGTCCGCGGCGCTGTCGGAGGCGAGATGGCCGTCGACAAAGCGCAGCAGGCGTCCCGCGTGGGCGGCGATATCCTCTTCATGGGTGACCATGACCACCGTGATGCCCCTATCGCGGTTCAGTGCGGTGATCAGTTCCATGATCTCGATGCTGGTCTTGGTATCGAGATTGCCGGTCGGCTCGTCGGCCAGAAGCAAAGCGGGGCGGGTGACGATGGCGCGGGCAATGGCCACACGCTGCTGCTGGCCGCCTGAAAGCTCCTGCGTGGTGTGGTCCTCGCGGCCTTTCAGGCCTACCTGCGCCAGCGCCTCCATGGCGCGCTCGCGCCGCTCCGAGGCCTTCATGCCGCGATAGATCAGCGGTAGCTCGACATTTTCCACCGCCGAGGTGCGTGACAGAAGGTTGAAGCCCTGAAACACGAAACCCAGCATATGCCGGCGCAGCAGCGTCAGATGCTCATTGTCGAAGCCGCTGGTCGGCACGCCCTGAAACAGATATTCGCCAGCTGTGGGCACATCCAGACAGCCGATGATGTTCATCGAGGTGGATTTGCCGGAACCGGACGGTCCCATGATGGCGACGAATTCCTTCTCATGAATGGAGAGGCTGACGCCATCGAGCGCGCGGATCGTCGCTTCGCCGCGGCCATATTGCTTGACGACATCGCGGAATTCGATGAGCGGCGGCTGTTGCATGGGTTTTCCTCCGTCAGCCGGCGTTGCGGGCCGTTGCGTCGGTAATCACCTGGTCATCGGCTTTCAACTCGCCCGATTTTACCACGGTATGCTGGCCGTCGGTGGAGCCGGTTTCGATGGCGACGGAGACTGGATTGTTGTTGCGCAGCACCCAGACCGTTCTTTTGCCCGCGGCCGCCTGGCCGGCGTCGCGGTTCTGCGAGCGGCCCATGCGGGGCGGGCGGAACAGGCTCATCAACCCGCCGCCACGGGAGGCGGATTCGCGCGGCGGCGTATAACGAAGCGCCGAATTCGGCACCAGCAGCGTATCCTTGATTTCCTCGACGATGATATTGGCGGTGGCCGTCATGCCGGGGCGCAGCAGCAGTTCTTCATTATCCACCGTCAATATGCCCTTGTAAGTCACTACGTTGGATACGGTTTCGGAGGCGAAACGCACGGTCTCGATCTCGGCCGGGAAACTGCGGTCGGGATAGGCATCGACGTTGAAATTGGCCTTCTGGCCGGTTTCGACCTTGCCGACATCGGCCTCATCCACCGAGACCTGCAATTCCATGTGGCGCAGATCGCCGGCGATGGTGAAGAGGACAGGGGCATTCAGCGAGGAGGCGACGGTGGCGCCGGGATCGACGCTGCGAGTGAGGATGACGCCATCGATGGGCGAGACGATCTTGGCCTTGCCGAGATTGACCTCGGCGAGCCTCAGATCCGCTTCCGCCGAAAGCACGGTCGCCTCGTTGACGTCAAGCGTGGCGGCGGCGGCATCGTGGCTGAACTGTGCCGCATCCAGATCCTGCTGGCTGGAGACCCGGTTCTGCACCAGCGATCTCAGGCGCTCCATGGAGGTTTTCGCCGAACCGAGATCGGCGCGCGCCTTCAGCACGCTGGCCTTGGCGGAGGCGAGCTTGGCGCGCGCACTCTGCACGTCGGCTTCGAGCTTGTTTGTATCCAGCTCCGCCAATACGTCCCCGGCCTTGACCGGGCTATTATAAGTGACGTTGACCTTGCGCACGGTGCCCGACAGTTCGCTCGATATATCGACCTGATCCGTCGGCTGAACCGAGCCGGTGGAGGTGACGATGACCGAGAGATCGCCCTGACGCGCGGCTTCGGTCGTGTAGCTGTAGGCGACACCTGCCGCGCGCGACTGGTAATAATAGCCAAGGCCGCCGCCAATCAGCACGATGGCTGCTGCGGCATAGAGATACCGACGCGACTTTTTCTTGCGGCCGTTTCTGTTCGTTCCCAGAATCTCGCGCAGATCGGGCTGGCTGTTTTTTGAGTCGCTGCCACTCGTATTGGCGTCATTCATTCTCGTCACCCGCAAAATTCAAAATACCACAGAGGGTTGTCACCGCTCTCGGATTTGTCCATCCATCTGTCGTTCTGTATTCCTCTGATTGTGGGAAGTGACATAGCTTGCCTCAAGGGTGAAGTGAAAACTTGGTAATATTTATGATAGTTCTGGTCTGTTAGAGATAAACACCGGAAAGGCCGATGCCACCTTTAGGGCAGAGGTTTCAGCAGCGACATTCAGGACGATGATGAAATGAACGACAACGTGGTGAAGTTCCGCAAACCGGTGCCACCGAAAAAGCCGCGCGAACCGCTGGGGCCGAAAGCGAAGAAGGCGCTGGCGATTGCGGCTGTCATCGTGTTTTTCGTGGCAGTGTGGGGCTACTTCACGCTGATGGGGCAGGGGTAGGCGAGACGGCCGGCGTTGGCGCTCCTGCTTGGGGCGGAATGGACGGCGTAAGTATTCAAGACGGCCAAGACGGGTGTCTCTGGAGACGATTTGGACCTAGGGGTGGCGTCGCTGATTTTGATGACGGCTATTGGCCCATAGCGGTCATGACCTTCATACACGAAGCGGCCATTGCAGGAGGGGTTAGCTCATCTCAGGAGGGGTAGCCGGCTTCCTTTTGCATAACGATTAAGGCAGGCATCGATTACGCAGTACGGCGGTGTCCATACCAAAGCCTCCGCCACTCCTCCCGTCGCCTCCGTCAGGCAGTCGGACTATAGCACGCTAGTCGCTGTGTGGCCCTGAACGGATATCATTTGCAAGAAATTATGTTCGCTCATGCGTAGGCTACCCAGCCGCGGAAACTGATTGCTTGATAAAATTGTGTGATGCTCGTGAAACCTGCTTCCTGCAGATATTCTCGTTCTTCTTCCGGTGACCTTATGAAGGCTTTTCTCATCCCTATCTTCGCTGCGTTACGTCTATCGGCGTCCATCTGTGAAGAAGCGCCAAATTTGACATGCCGTTCGATCCAGGTTGAGTAAGCTGGTTCGCTCAATGGGAAACTGACGTGAGCTAGAACGAACGGCGAGCCCGGTCGTAGACGCTGGCGAATGCCATCAAGCGTGACCTTCCTATCCTCGGGCGAGATATGGTGGAAAACGAGCAGACATACTGCACCATCGAAAGGCCCAGCGGGTGCAACAGAGATGTTGCCATTGTGAAGAGCTATGCGCTCACTAAGGTTTCCAATCGTTTTTTGTGCCAATGTAAGCATGTCCGATGACGGATCGACACCATCAAATTTCCAACCTGACTGCTGTTCAGACAGTGCTTTTAGTTCAAGGCCACCACCCGCACCGACCACGAGCACTCGCCCGTCCTGGGGCACCCGTTCGGCCAAAAGCAGTCCTGCCATGCGATGAAGTCCATCGAGCCCTGGAACGTTGCGTCTAGCTCCTTCGATATAATCAGCCTGCCTTCCATCAAATGTACCCACAGCGACAACTCCTTTTTTGCGTCTATCGTAACAACATAAGTTACGTAATACGCCGGTGCAATACCTCATATCAGGACAGCGAGCACCGCGGCGACAGCTATGGTACAATACCGCTCAATCAAAACGGCCAAGGGAGATGGAATGTATGAAAGGTTTTCGCGACAGTGTGCTTTTTCCGATCACCCTCCTGATCAGCGGCGTGGTCGTGTTTTTTCTCTTCCTCTACGTGACAGGCCACGACCCGGATGAGCGACCCTTGACGCTTGCCGAGTGGGTTATCGGCGGCATGCTGATCGGACCGGGTTTCGGCTATCTCGTGAAATGGAGAAACATGAAGAATAGCCGCGATACTAACGCAGACTGATCGCGCGCTGCGATCTGACCCAAACCAGTCATTCATGGATAATGTGAGAAGCGGTGGCGACCCCTGCAGGACTCGAACCTGCGACCTACTGCTTAGAAGGCAGTTGCTCTATCCAGTTGAGCTAAGGGGCCGTCATGCCGGGCAATCGATACTCCGGCAAAAACTTTGATCGTCGTGTTTCAGTGCGTCCAGGGCTGTGTGCGGTTGAAACGGAAATTATCCGTGTAGGAAACCACCTTGCGGGTCGTTTCTTTCGGCTGGATGACGCGGTATTCAATGCCCTTGCGCTGCGCATAGGCTTCGGCCTGTTCCTGCGTCTCGAATGTCAGCTTGACCTGCTGCTTCATGTCGGAGCTGGAGGTGTAGCCCATGATCGGATCGATCTTGCGCGGAACCTCGGCGTCGAATTCCAGAACCCAGACATTGGTCTTCGCCTTGCCGGATTGCATGGCGGTTTTTGCAGGGCGGTAAATCTTCGCAGACATGTCGAAACTGCTCCGGTTGGGCGGCGGGGCATGACGCCCCGGATTATTCTTCACGTACCTGAATAGAATAACCAAATCGTGTCAGGAACGCTGAATTTGAAATGGACCGACTTCATGTGAGAGTCAAGACGATTATCCCGCGCTGTCCTTTGCAGCCGCAGCCGCCGCCGGCGGCAGATTTCGTCGATGAGGGCCGAGGCTGAACAAAGATGAATTTCCCTGTTGCGGACTTCAGGTGAACCGTGTATTCCCCAGCCATCGCCTCGGCGGAGTGTAGCGCAGTCTGGTAGCGCATCTGGTTTGGGACCAGAGGGTCGGGAGTTCGAATCTCTCCACTCCGACCATTTTAAAGCAAAGAATCAGCTTTCCGGCGTAACCCCTTCAAAGAATTTTCCGTTCAGTCTGCAGAAGGTCCAGCCAATGTGCTCTCTGCCGTGCCGATCGTCATGACATTGCCACGCCAGGCCACCGCGCTGCCGATCCAGCTGCGGGCCCAGACGACGGGCATGATCATATCCCGGGCGATCATGGCGGGCAGCGTATAAAGGGACAGCGGCCAGCGGTTGAGGGCGACGAGCGCCAGCTCCGGGACATACATGATGGCGAGGACGGCAAAGGCGGTTGGGGCAAGGTCCACGTCCATCATGGCAGCGGCGGCGAGTGCGAAGAGAAGCGGGGGAAGCGCGCCGGTGAGGATTTCCGGTGCGAAATATTGCGGGAAGGTCACGCGTCTCAGCCGTGCCCAGCGGGTCTGGCGCGACCAGATTTCGCCGGCGTGGCGATGGCCGAGGGGCTGCTCGAAAGGGGCGGAAACCAGATGCACCTTGCGGCCGGCATTTCTGATCAGTTTCGTCGAGGCGGCGTCCTCGGCAATTTCAGCGGCGAGTGCACGGATGCCGCCGTGATCTTCCAGAAACGGCTTGTTCCACAACATCGACTTGCCCTGAGCGAAACCCATGCCGATCGCTTCCGCCGCATATTGCCAGCGGCCCTGCGAGCCGTTGAGGAAGGCGCATTCCACATGCGCCCAGAAGCCTGCCGGCCGCGAACCGAGCGGCGGTGAGCAGACCAGCCCGCTATCTGGCCGCCAGGCCGACATCATGGTCGCTATATAGGATTTCGGCATCAGCACGTTCGAATCGGCGAGGATGACCCATTCGTGCCGGGCCGCGCGCCAGCCCTTGACGCAATTGTTCAGCTTGGGATTGGCGCTGATGCGGTCGTCGCCGATAAGAATCTGCGCCGCGATTGCCGGGAAGGCGGCGCTCGCCCGGCGCACCTCGTCAATCACCGGATCGAATTCATCGGCGACGCAGAACAGCAATTCGTAATCCGGCCAGTCGAGCTCGAAGGCACGCGACAGCGTCAGCGGGGTGAAGCTTTCCACCCCACGCAGGGGCACGACGATGGAGACCGGCGGTTTTAGCCGCGCAAGCATGTTGTCCGCGTCGCGCCGTGTTAGCCGCCATGCGGCCAGCAGGACGCCGAGAAGATTGAAGGCAAGGAGCAGGATCGCGCAAAGGGCAAAGACAGTTTCCATGCTGGCCAGTTCCACTCCCTAGCTTCCGGCGGTCTGTCCGCCTACCGATTCCATGGAATTCGTTCCTGCCGATTATAACGTTTAGGTGACAGTTACATGTCATCATCCACGGATGGGCAGCGAGCGTGCTGTGGCAAATGGCGCTTCGGCATCTGGCTGCCGGCAAAAGAAAAGCCCTTCTCAGGGAAGGGCCCAATCCGTCACCACGGGCAATGAACTTTAGTGGATGTTCAGAATATGCGCGTGACTGCTTGCGACGAGAAACGATTCCCGGGCTTTTTCGATATCGCATTTGCCGGCGATGGCATCGAGGCAGTTTCTGCGCGCTTCTTCATATTCCGGCCCGTGTTCTTCCGGCCAGCGGTACATCAGCATGTCGAGTGCGACCAGCGGGCTGTAGATCTCCACGGCCACGCACAGCGGCAGGTGGATCGCCACCGGCTTCATCCACGAGGCGTGGTGACACGGCTCCGTTCTGTTGATCAGCATGTCATTCTCCTCCCTGTTTCACGCGCCTTCATGGCGGTTTTTACTCTCATGCGCGAAATGCCCGCCTCACGAAATGGTTCCCGATCACCTAAAATGTGATCGATCGGGGGGTTCCAATTTTGCAAGATGAATGGAAGATGAACAAACAGATGAACCGGAGATGAACAAAACCGCCTGTCAGGCGTTGTTGTGTCCATAAGAAGGAGAACGCATATGTTCAATTTGTCAGGCATTCAGGAAAGCTTCTTCGGAGACCGCATGGCCGGCGTTTGCCAGGCGATCACCTCGGCCCTGGCCTTTGAATCGGGTCTCGAAAAGTCGCGTATTTCCGCAACCGTTGAAAATGATGTGATCTATCTGGAAGGTACGGCCGATTCGGTCGAGGCGATCGACATTGCCATCAATCTTGCCGCTTCCATTTCCAACTGCCGGATTTTGAGCCACATCGAGCCGGTCTACTGAACATTGCGACAGCCGGACGGGCTTCGTCCGGCTCGTTCAGATACAACAACGCGGCAATGTCACTTCCGGTTGCCGATCTGCGCACTGCGGACCATATCGCCCGGCTTGATGCCATAACGTTTTGCAGCGCCGCCATTCAGTTCAAGCACGAATTTTACCGGACCGCGGGAGCTGATGATCGCTTCCGAATGCGGAACCGCATTCTCATGGATATGGGTGATGCGTCCGTCGCGTGCGATGAACAGCATGTCGAGCGGGATGAGGGTGTTGCGCATCCACATGGCCACATCCCGCGCCTCACCGAAATCGAACAGCATCCCATTTTCCGGCGGCATGGACTTGCGGAACATCAGGCCCTGTTCGCGCTGGGCATTGTCGAGCGCCAGTTCGGCAACGAAGTCGTGGGTTTTACCGGAAGCGGTTTCGACCGTCAGCGGTTCGGACGAGAATGTCTGCCGTTCCTGAGACTGGGCGGTGCCGGCGAGGGTGAAAAAAAGAAGCGCCATGACGGCGCTTTTCACCATGGCACGCAGGGCGGCCATCAATGCGACATCCCGATGGAAGCGGGGTTGTCGGGATGGATTTCCGCGGCCATCAGGCCCTTGTCGCCATCACCATAACGCACCAGCACCACCTGGCCGGGACGAAGCTCCGTCAGGCCGAAACGGCGCAGCGTTTCCATATGCACGAAAATATCTTCCGTTCCTTCGCCGCGCGTCAGGAAGCCGAAACCCTTGGTACGGTTGAACCACTTGACGATGGCGCGCTCCAGCCCGCTGGACGGCGTCACCTGCACATGGGTGCGCACCGGCGGCAGCTGCGAAGGGTGAACGGCGGTCGACTGGTCCATGGACAGGATGCGGAAAGCCTGGAAGCCGCGGTCGCGCCGCTGGATGAGGGCGACGATGCGCGTACCTTCGAGGATAGTCTGGTATCCGTCACGGCGCAGGCAGGAGACGTGCAGCAGCACATCCTGCGTGCCGTTGTCAGGCACGATGAAGCCGAAACCCTTGGCGACGTCGAACCACTTCACGACGCCGGTGATTTCGGTCAGGTCCACGGCATCGCCCGAAAGGTCCTCGAGATCGACTATCGTCTTCGATGACATCCTATCAGCCATATCCTGCCAACCCCTCGATTACGCGCCATACATCGGTCAACTGATTCCTGTGCGCCAGATTAACATCTTGGTAACGGTTCGACGCAAGCCCTAGTTTTTGATTTGCGCAGCTGCTTTTATGTCGCGGTCCTTGTCCGGGGCTTGCCATCTGGCGTTTAGTGCCCCCGGACCCGTGTATTGGAGAGGAAGAAAATGCGGTATCTGCACACGATGGTTCGCGTCAAAGACCTTGGCGAATCACTGAAATTCTATTGCGACCTGCTGGGTCTTACGGAAATACGCCGAATCGAAAACGAAAAAGGCCGATTCACTCTGGTTTTTCTTGCCGCGCGCGACGACATTGCTGCGGCGAAGGAAAAAAAGGCGCCGAGCCTCGAACTCACCTATAACTGGGATACCGAGGATTACACCGGCGGCCGCAATTTCGGCCATCTGGCTTACGAAGTCGACAATATCTACGACTTCTGCGCCAGGCTTCAGCAGAATGGCATCGTGATCAACCGGCCGCCGCGCGACGGGCACATGGCCTTCGTCCGTTCACCGGACGGTATTTCCTTCGAGATTCTGCAGAAGGGCGAAAGCCTCGCACCAGCCGAACCGTGGATATCTATGCAGAATAGCGGTTCTTGGTAAGGGATTTTCCCGGCCAGCAGCGGCGTTTTCGGGCGCTCTTGCCTTGTCCCGACGGGATGAGGCATAGTCCGCGAATCGAAACGGTCCGTCCCGTTTGGGGAAAGCACACGATTCCGTTCCCGTGCTGCTGTTGGAAATGCAAGATACGGAGGCCATCCATGAAAACTGTCGAGGGCGCGAAAGGACGCGTTTCCTGTCAGCGTCTTGTCGTTGCGGTTTCGCTGCTCGGACTTGCCGGCTGCGTTTCGGCGGTGACGGATGACGAGATGGCGACCAATGCCAAGAAGCCGGAAATTACGGCACAGCAGAAGCCGCAGACGGCCGCGGCGGCCGTCGCCGCACCTGCGGCCGGCGCTCAGCCGGGGCATTATGTCGACCCTGCCGTGGCGTCCGCCTCCGGTGGGGCCATGCCGGCCCAGCAGCAGACACCGGGCGGCCCGGCGCAGGTATATGGCGCTGCGGCCGATATTGGCGGCCTGACGACGCAACCGACGGCAATTTCCGCCGGTACCTCCAGCATCTATTCCACCGCCCGTGCGGCAGTGCCTTCCGCAGCGGCAGATGCCGCCGCTGCCGGCGCCACGCCGTCGCAGAAAATCGTTCCCGCCGTCAGCAGCGTTTATTCGGCGCCGGCGCAGCTCCAGCCAGCATCCGCACCGGTTGCGGCGGCGGTGGCGGAACAGCACAGTGAGAACCGCGAGCCCGTTCCGGTCCCCGCGCCGCAGCAGCTTGCGGCCGCTGCTGCTCAACCTGCCGCAAACACGGTGTCCGGGGGCGAAAAACAGGAAGGCGAGGGCACTGGCGTAACGCTTGCGGCATTTTTCGCCGGAGCCGCCAAGAAGCGGCTTCCGAAAATGATCGAAAACGGCGCTGCCGTGAATACCGAGGTGGCGGCGCTGCCCGGCGCGGCGGACAGGACGATGGGCATTGCGCTTTCCGGCCGCTCGATGATGTCGGACGAATTTGATGACGCCCATCTCGATGACGAGGATAACGAGCCGACCGGCCTTATGAAGCTGGCCTCGCTTTCCGGTCTGACCCGCGTTGCCCCGAACGGGCTTCTCCTGCAGACGGACCGTGTCGAAGTGGGTTGTTTCAAGCCCGACCTGATCCGGATGATCAAGGATGTCGAGCGTCACTATAACAGCCCCGCGATCGTCACCTCGGGCTATCGCCCGCCCAAGCGCGTAAGGCAGGGTTCCAAGCACTATACCTGCGATGCCGCCGACATCCAGATCAAGGGTGTCTCCAAATGGGAGCTTGCCACCTATCTGCGCTCCCTGCCTGACCGTGGTGGCGTCGGCACCTATTGCCACACCGAATCGGTCCACATGGACACGGGTGAACCGAGAGACTGGAACTGGCGCTGCCGCCGCACCGCAGCCCGCAAATAATCTCCCGCCGCGTGCTGTGAGCGATCAAACCGGGGCGTTCCAAAGCTTGGGCCGCCCGCCCGGAAATCCATTCACGCAGAGCTGATGGAGCCGCGTCTTTCGGGTGTCCGAATGGACGGCGCTTGCACCTTGCTGTAGGAGACGGTTTCCCGTCTTCACGTGCATGGTGTTTTGCGAATGCTGCCGATCCCGACTTTCCCCATCTACATCATTTCCATTGCCCGGGCGCGGGCAAGGCTTGAAAAGATGCTGGATGGCGCCGCCGGTCTCGGGCTGGATCTGCGCCCGGTGGAGGGCGTCGACGGCAAGGCTGTTGCGCCCGCCGACTGGACGGATTTCGACCGGCGCGGTTTCGAGTTGCGCAATGGCCGCCATGCGCTTGCCGGTGAATATGGATGCTATGCCAGCCATATAAAGGCGCTGGAGATATTCCTTGCCACCGATGCGCCGGTGGCGGTGATCGTTGAAGACGACGTTGCCTTCACGCCGGAATTTTCCGAGCGGGTCAGGGCCATGGTTGCGGTGATGCCGGAAAATGCGATCGTGAAATTGACCAACCACCGCCGCAGCGGTTTCAAGGGCCGGAAAACCAGCGCGCTTGGCGATACGCTCGGCCGCTGCATCTACGGTCCGCAGGGATCATCGGCCTGCTACATCATTTCGCGTGGCGGAGCGGAGCAGTTTCTCAAAGCGGCAAGGGTGATGACGCTGCCTTTCGACCGCGCTCTGGATTGCGGCTGGGGTTACGGCACGGAAGTCTATGTCACCGACAGGGATTTCCTGCCGTTCGGCGACCCGGACACGCTGATCGGCACGCGGGCCGAATATCGCGGCAGCAAGTTCGCCCGTTTCAAACGGATTCCGGCCTATCTTTCGAGCTTTTACGACAATATCGCGCGGTATGTTTATGCCTATCGCTAGGGGCGGGGTGTTCCTGCGCCTTCCCCGGTTTTGTTGTGGCTCCTGATCGCAGTATTGCCCGACCAGCATGATGGTGAATAGCAGAGCCCTTTTGAAAAAGGGGTAGCGGTGATACCGCTGCCCCTTTCAATGATGATATTGCTCAATGCGCGGCATGTTCGGCAGGCAGGATCGACTCGGCACGGGAGCGCCCGGTTGCAAGCGACCAGATTTCCTCGGCAAGCACGTCGGGATTGATGGTAGCGAAGCGCGGGTCATCGACTGGCAGGCCATTGGCCGCTGCTACACGAAGGCCCGTGGAGTTGTCGATCATCGCACCAATGTGGAGCATTCCGGCGAATACGCCGTGCCCCTTGATCTCCTCGTGAAGACCCAGAATGTAGTTGCGCGTGGCGGCAAATGCGGGACCTGGGCCGCTCATCCCCGGCATTGGCGTCACGGCCGAAAGACCATCCGCGACGATGATCGCTCCATCGCCGCGAGCGAGCATCCCCGGCAGCACGGCCCGAACAACCTCAACCGGAGCCAGGGTCAGAATGTTGACGAGTTCCTTGAGTGAAGCTGCTGTCAGGTCGACCGCTGGAAGCATGCGGAAGTTGCCGAGAGGCGCAAAGATTGCGGTGTGGATAGGACCTGACTTCTGTTCAATCTCGCGGGTCAGGGCCGGGATTGCATCAATCTCATTGAGGTCGGCTGGGAAGGCCGTGGCATCCACACCCTGCGCCGATAGCTCGGCTATCCTTTGGCCGAGTGATTGGGCATTGCGGGCGACAAGGGCGACGCGGAATCCAGCCTTGCCGTAACGTCTTGCGACGGACGCGCCAAGCCCGGTCCCTGCTCCGAAGATTGCAATTGTTTTCCTGTCAGTCATGACATCTCCTATGATGGTATGTTTTCGTGACTAGATATGTCTGTTAGACTGGCAAAAGCACAAGAACGCATAATTTTAGGGCCTGGTCACATGGATTTACCCACCCCACCGCAACAACCGGGAACGAGCGCGGATTGCCGCCCCATCAGCCAGATGCTTGGCCGCATCGGTGACAAGTGGACCATCATGACGATTACAATGCTGCTCGACGGCCCAAAACGGTTCAATGAGCTGCGCAGGGCTATCGGGGGCATCAGCCAGCAAATGCTGACGAGAACGCTCCGCGCCCTGGAGAATGACGGCCTCGTTTCGAGAAGGGTCTACCCCACGATCCCCCCGCAGGTGGAATACAGCTTGACCACCCTTGGTAAGTCTCTCGCCGAACCTCTCACGCAGCTTACCGCGTGGGTTCTGCAGAATATCGCCGAGGTTGAGCGCAACCGTTCGAAGGCGGCCGACAGCTCGGTGGATTAGCGCGCTTTGGACGGTTGCGTACAGGAATGCTGCGTGCAGGCTGCTTTGGGCTGAATACGATTGCTGGGCAGGCGCTACGCGACGGGACAATTCCACGACAAGAGCTTGCCGATCTGCCTCTGCTTATGGCCGTTGACAATTGCGCTGAGCGTGGCGGTCAGATAACCGCCGGAATTTGCCGCCCCGGTTGTCGCTAGGCGAAATCATTTCATCTCTCAGGCTGCGGAGGATGATTCCTGCTTACTTCAGCGGGCAACGGTAAGTGCTTGATTTTATTGGTGAGAGCGCAGGGATTCGAACCCTGGACCTACTGATTAAAAGTCAGTTGCTCTACCGGCTGAGCTACGCTCTCCCGTGTCGGGGCTGATTTGCCCTTCGGAAGTGCGCGGAACATATGTAGAGCGATCCGTTCGGTCAACCCAAAAAAAGCGCTTTCTACAATCAATCCGGTTTTTTTTGTCGCACCCCCGAAAAGGTGATTGGAGAGAGGGGGCAGCTGGGGATAAAACCGGCTTCAGACATGTCGGCCAGACGGGTGAAATCCTTTTGCAGCAATGACATGCATGAAAATGAAGCGTGAAGTGCCGGCGAATCTTCAAAATCGTGGTCGCTTTGCGGGATGCGGAGTTCCTCTTGTCGATTGCCGATATTTCCCTGTTCAGCGCGCTTCTGGCCGGCGCTCTTTCGTTTCTGTCGCCCTGTGTGCTGCCGCTGGTGCCGCCTTATCTCTGTTATATGGCGGGTGTCTCGGTCGAGCAGTTCAAGACGGAGGAGACCGCGCCGCGGCCGGAGATCCGCAGGGCCGTGATGTTTTCGGCTTTCTTCTTCACGCTCGGTTTCGCCACCGTTTTCGTGGCGCTTGGGGCCGGGGCCTCGACGATCGGCACGCTTTTGCGCCAGAATCTCGATATTCTCGCCAAGATCGGCGGTTTCATCATTATCCTCATGGGTCTGAATTTCCTCGGCGTCTTCCGTATTGGCCTGTTTTCGCGCGAGGCGCGGTTCCAGGGGGCGGGCAAGCCGGCCACGCTTTCCGGGGCCTATGTCATGGGTCTCGCCTTCGCTTTCGGCTGGACGCCCTGCATCGGCCCGGTTCTGGGGGCGATCCTCGGTGTTGCCGCTTCGCGGGATACGGTTGGTGACGGTGCGGTGCTGCTTGCGGTCTATTCGCTGGGCCTTGCCGTGCCGTTCTGGATCGCGGCGGCGTTTTCCGGTTCCTTCATGCGTTTCCTCGTCCGTTTCCGCCGCCATCTCGGTCTCGTGGAGAAGCTGCTTGGCATATTGCTGGTGCTCACCGGTCTCGCTTTCATGTCCGGTTTTATCACCAATGTGGCGATCTGGTTCCAGGAGACCTTTCCGATCCTGATGAAAATCGGCTAAGCCTCCCGCTGGAGTTGCTTGCGGGGGAAACATAGTGACGGGTATCGTCGGACTGCTGTTGCCGTTTTTCGGCCTGATCTTCATCGGTTATGGCGCAGCGCGCATAACGAAGCAGCCGGTCGAGGCGATGGGCTGGTTGAATACCTTCATCATCTATGCCGCGCTGCCGGCCCTGTTTTTCAAGCTTGTTTCAAAGACGCCGGTGGAAGAGCTGGCGCGCATGGATTTCGTCGCCGCCAGCCTTGCCTGCACCTATGGCATTTTTCTGCTGGTGTTCCTGATCGGCCGGTTTATCCGCAAGAACAGCCTCGCCGAAACCACGATCCAGAGTTTCGCGGCAAGTTACGGCAATATCGGTTACATGGGGCCGGGGCTTGCGCTTCTGGCGCTTGGCGAAAAGGCGGCGGTGCCGGTGGCGCTGATCGTCTGCCTTGAAAACGCCGCGCACTTCATCGTCGCGCCGGCGATGATGGCGGTGGCGGGCGGCGACAAACGCTCCCCGCCAAGGCTTGCGCTGGATGTGGCGCGCAAGGTCATCACCCATCCCTTCATCGTGTCCGTCATCGCCGGATTTCTGGCCGCCTCATTATCCTGGCAACCGCCGGAGGCGGTGCAGCGGCTGGTGGATTATCTGGCGCAATCGGCGGCACCCTGCGCGCTGTTTGCCATGGGCGTGACGTTGGCGCTCAGGCCCATGAAACGGGTGCCGGTGGAAATCAGCTATATCGTGCCGGCAAAGCTGATCCTGCATCCGCTCGCCGCTTATCTTGTGCTCTCGGCGCTCGGGCGGTTCGAGCCGGTGTGGATCTATTCCGCCGTGCTGCTCGCCGCGCTGCCGACCGCGACGAATGTCTTCGTCATCGGCCAGCAATATCATGTCTGGCAGGAGCGGGCTTCGGCAACGATCCTGATCTCGACGGTGCTGTCGGTCTTCACGCTGACGGGCGTGGTGTATTTCATCCAGCCTTTTTGAAGCTGCCGAACAGCAGCGAGGGCAGGGCCTTCAGCCCGCGGCCCGGCTCGATGCCTTCGCGCATGACCATGCTTCTGAGCGTGCCGATGCCGGAGAGCACATGCAGGCCGGCGGCACGCGCCATCTGCACCGGTAAAAAATCGGAAAGCAGCGAGCGGTTCAGGAGATCGACGCTGAGTGTGCGGCTATAGACATCCGCCCGCCGCCTGCGGTCGAAGCTGCTGCCGGCGTCCGCCGCGATCGGCCGGTCGGAGACGGCGCCCAGCAGTTCCGTCAGCACGATGATGTCGCGCAGGCTGAGGTTCAGTCCCTGCGCGCCGATGGGCGGGAAACCATGCGCGGCTTCGCCGATCAGGGCCACGCGGCCCTTGCCGAAGCGGTGCGCCGTCATGGAAGACAGCGGCCATGCCTGTACGCTGTCTTCGACGGTAACCGCGCCGAGCATGGATTGCATGCGTTCCTCGACCTTCAGGCTCAGCGCTTCCAGCGGCAAGGCCGTCAGCTCCTTGGCCTGCTCCGGCGTGACGACCCAGACGAGGCTGGAGCGGTTGCCGGGCAGGGGAACCTGGGTGAAGGGCCCGGTGGGGGTGTGGAATTCCGTCGAGACATTGCCATGCGGCCTGCCGTGGCCAAAGTTCAGGACAATGGCGGTCTGCGGGTATGACCAGGATTTGACGCCGATACCGGCCGCGTCCCGCACCATCGATTTCCTGCCATCCGCGCCGATCAGAAAATCGGCCGATAGCGTTTCGCCATTCGCCAGCGTCACCGTTATGCGATCATTACCGATGTCGATCGTTTCGGCGAAAGTGTCGAGACGGGTAATATTGTGTTCCTGCTCGACTGCTTCTGAGAGAACACCGAGCAGTGCCTCATTGGGAATATTCCAGCCGAAAGCATCAAGCCCGATTTCGGAGGAGCGGAACTGCACCGTCGGCGCGCGCAACAGCCGGTCGGTGCCGTCGATGATCTGCATGGTGGAAAGACGGGCGGCCGACGGTGCGATGCGTGACCACAGGCCGAGACGGTCCATGAAGCGGATCGACTGGTCCATGAGTGCGGTGGTGCGCTGGTCCTTCTTTTCGCTGGACGGTGCGACGAGCGCCACATGGCGGCCGGCCCGCGCCAGCGCGATGGCGGCAATCTGGCCCGCAAGTCCCGCACCGGTGATGGCGATATCGAAGTGTCTCATGGTCCTGATCCGTTGTTATTTCCAGAGCATCATAAAGGCTTTGCGCAGGTAAATCCACTTGGACGCCGGAACATCCGGCCACATACATTCGTTGGTTGCGCCACTATATTAGTCTTAGGATAAGCGGATTGAGCCGGTTGCAAAGCGTGGTGAATGGCCGCATACCGGAATGAACAGGGCGGATGAAAAGCGGGGCGCAGACGCTGACCATGAAAATCTTCAACTACAAGCGTGTTCCCTACGCGGAAATTCGCGCCTTTTCCGTTCATATTTTGACTGCGTCGGGATCGTTCCTGGCTTTTCTCGGCGTCGTTGCCGCTTCCGAACACCGCTTCGTCGACATGTTCTGGTGGCTCGGGCTTGCGCTTCTGGTGGATGGCATCGATGGACCCATCGCCCGCAAGGTGCGGGTGAAGGAAGTGCTGCCCAACTGGTCCGGCGATACGCTCGACAATATCATCGACTATGTCACCTATGTGCTGCTGCCCGCCTTTGCGCTTTATCAAAAGGGCATGATCGGCGAGCCGTTATCCTTCGTGGCGGCCGGCATGATCGTGGTGTCGAGCGCCATCTATTATGCCGACATGGGGATGAAGACGGATGAATATTTCTTCTCCGGCTTTCCGGTGGTGTGGAACATGGTGGTGTTTACCCTGTTCGTCATGGATGCGAGCGCGACCACGGCCATGACCGTCGTCACCATCTCGGTGTTCCTGACATTCCTGCCGATCAACTTCCTGCATCCGGTGCGGGTGAAGCGATTGCGACCGCTCAATCTCGCTGTCGTGTTCATCTGGTGCGCGCTTGGCGGTTATTCGCTGCTGATGCATTTCGAAACGCCGACATGGGCGGTGGTCGCATTCGTGGCGAGCGGCATCTATCTTTATTGCATCGGTGGAATATTGCAGTTTTTCCCCTCGCTCGGTGCGAAATAGGAAAAAGGTAAAGCCGTTTATTGCTTGTGCAAATTGCATTTAAGCAGCTTCTTTTTCAGTTGTGCGCAGCAGCAAAACCGTTATCAATAAGTTCTGATCGCGTGTCATTGCATACTTTTTGATGCGGGATTGGGAACAATGACCGCGACCGTTTGAAACGCCTCGAAGAAGGCATGGGCGGTTGGTGAAAGAGGGAACTCGTGACTGGAACTTTGGCGCCGGAGGCCGTGCCTCTCCTGTCCGTTCGCAAGCTGACCAAGCTGTTCGGTAATTTCGCCGCCTGCAACGGCATCGATCTCGATATTGCCCCTGGCGAAATCCATGCGCTTCTGGGGGAAAACGGCGCTGGCAAATCCACGCTCGTCAAGATGCTGTTCGGCGTTCTCGCACCGACCGAGGGCGATATTGTCTGGCAGGGCCAGCCGGTTTCGGTGGGCTCGCCAAGCGAGGCCCGCAGGCTCGGTATCGGCATGGTGTTCCAGCATTTTTCCCTGTTCGAGGCGCTGACGGTTGCTGAAAACATCGCCCTGTCGCTCGATCCGAAAATTTCATTGAAGGAAATCGCCGGGCAAGCGGAGACGCTCTCCCGTGCCTATGGCCTGCCGCTCGACCCCAACGCGCATGTGGCCGATCTTTCGGTCGGCGAGCGCCAGCGCATCGAAATCGTCCGCGCTTTGTTGCAGAACCCACGCCTCATCATTCTCGACGAGCCGACCTCGGTGCTGACACCGCAGGAGGCTGACAAACTGTTCGAGACGCTGGAGAAGCTGAAGGCCGAAGGGCGTTCGGTGCTTTATATCAGCCATCGTCTGGAAGAGGTGCAGCGCATCTGTGATCGCGCCACCGTCCTACGTCACGGCAAGGTGACGGGTGCGTGCGATCCGCGCAAGGAAACGCCGGCGTCCCTGGCGCGCATGATGGTCGGCAGCGATGTCGCAAGCGTTTCGCGGGCAACGGGGGAAGCGCTCGGCGCGCCGCAGATCGAGGTCATGGCGCTTTCGGTTGCGCCGCGCACGCCTTTTGCCGTGGCGTTGAAATCGATTTCAATGAATGTGCGTGCCGGTGAAGTGCTGGCGATTGCCGGTGTGGCCGGCAACGGGCAGGGCGAACTGTTCGATGCACTTTCGGGCGAATATCCCGTCTATAATAATGACGCCATCCATCTGCGGGGCAAGCCGGTCGGCCGCATCGGCATCAATGGCCGGCGGCTGATGGGTGCCGGTTTCGTGCCGGAGGAGCGCCACGGTCACGCTGCGGTTCCCGGCATGAGCCTTTCCGACAATCTGCTGCTGGCGCGGGCACGTTCCGACCGCAAGGCGTTTCTGACCGGCGGATTCCTGCGTATCATCCGCGGCTCGGCCATCAGGGCGGCAGCGCGGCGCATTTCGGAAACCATGGATGTGCGCAAGAGCGGTGCCGATCCGCTGGCGGGCTCGCTTTCCGGCGGCAACTTGCAGAAGTTCATCGTCGGGCGCGAGCTTGACCGTCAGCCGGCGGTGCTGGTGGTCAATCAGCCGACCTGGGGCGTGGATGCAGGGGCGGCCAGCCGTATCCGCCAGGCGCTGGTCGATCTTGCCAAGGCTGGCTCGGCCGTCATCGTCATCAGCCAGGATCTCGATGAAATCTTCGAGGTCGCCACCAATATCGCGGTCATTTCCGACGGCAAGCTCTCCGATGCCCATCCGGTGGAGGAGATGACGCTTGAAAAGATCGGCCTTTTGATGGGCGGCATTCACACGTCACATTCGGGAGCCGCCCAGCATGCGCATTGAGCTTGAAAAACGCGCAGGGGTCTCGAAGCTCTTCACCCTGCTTTCGCCGCTTCTGGCGCTGGTGCTGACGCTGCTCGTCGGCGCTGTCATGTTCGCCATGCTCGGCAAAAATCCGGCCCATGCGCTTTACGCTTTTTTCGTCGAGCCGTTGCTGGAGGTCTGGTCGCTGCATGAGCTGGCGATCAAGGCTGCGCCGCTGATCCTGATCGGCGTCGGCCTGTCGATCTGTTATCGCTCCAATAACTGGAATATCGGCGCGGAAGGGCAATTCACCATCGGCGCGATTACCGGTTCCATCCTGCCGGTGCTTTATCCGGACTGGCATTCGCCGCTCATCCTCCCGCTGATGATGGTGATGGGCGCTGTCGGCGGTGCGCTTTATGCCGGTATTCCGGCGCTGTTGAAAACGAAGTTCAATACCAATGAAATCCTCGTCAGCCTGATGCTGGTCTACGTCGCGCAGCTTTTCCTCGACTGGCTGACGCGCGGCATCTGGCGCGATCCCGGCGGCTACAATTTCCCGCAGACCAAGCCCTTCAACGACAGCGCGGTTTTGCCGGAAATGCTGGCCTCGGGCCGGGCGCATTGGGGTTTCGTATTCGCCATTGTCGCAGCCATCGCGCTGTGGTTCATGATGCGCTACATGCTCAAGGGCTTTGAAGTTACCGTACTTGGCCAGTCGGCGCGGGCAGGGCGCTTTGCCGGTTTTTCCTCCAGCCGCATGGTGTGGTTTTCTTTGCTGCTATCGGGCGCGCTGGCCGGGCTTGCGGGCATTTCGGAAGCTTCCGGTTCCATCGGCCATCTGCAGCCCAGCATTTCGCCGGGTTATGGTTTCACCGCCATCATCGTCGCCTTTCTCGGCCGCCTCAATCCGCTTGGCATCATCCTTTCCGGGCTGGTGCTGGCGCTGACCTATCTCGGTGGCGAGGCGGCGCAGCTTTCGATCGGCGTCTCCGACAAGGTGACACGGGTATTTCAGGGGCTGATGCTGTTCTTCGTATTGTCCTGCGATACGCTGATCTTCTATCGCATCCGGGTGGTCTTTGCCGGCAGGACACATCGTAAAGAAGGAGCGGCATGATGGATATGCTTCAGGCCATTCTTCTCACCGTCATCACCGCTGCCACGCCACTTGTCATTGCCGCTTCGGGCGAGCTTGTGGCGGAACGTTCAGGCGTGCTCAATCTCGGCGTTGAGGGCATGATGATCATGGGCGCGGTCTGCGCCTTCGCCGCGACGCATATGACGGGTTCGCCCTATCTTGGCATTCTGGCCGGCATTGCTTCGGGCGCGGTGTTTTCGCTGCTGTTCGGCTTCCTGACGCTGACGCTTGTCACCAACCAGGTGGCGACGGGTCTTGCGCTCACCATTCTCGGCCTCGGCGTCTCCGGCATGCTGGGCGAGAGTTTCGTCGGCCTGCCTGGTATCAAGCTGCAGCCGATCGTCTTTCCTGTCTTGTCGGAGATTCCGTTTTTTGGTCCGCTGCTGTTCCGGCAGGACCTCATCTTCTACATGTCCATCGCGCTGGTGTTCGGCATCAGCTGGTTCCTGTTCAAAAGCCGCACGGGTCTGAAAATCCGCGCCATCGGTGACAATCACGCTTCGGCCCATGCGCTTGGCATCAATGTCATCCGCACACGGTATCTGGCGGTCATGTTCGGTGGCGCCTGCGCCGGCCTTGCGGGCGCACAGCTGTCGCTGGTCTATACGCCGCAATGGGTGGAAAACATGTCGGCCGGGCGTGGCTGGATTGCGCTGGCGCTCGTTGTCTTCGCCTCCTGGCGTCCGTGGCGCCTGCTGGCGGGCGGTTATCTGTTCGGCGCCGTCACCATCGGCCAGTTGCATGCGCAGGCCTTCGGCATCGGCGTGCCGTCGCAGCTGCTTTCGGCGATGCCTTATCTCGCAACTATTGTCGTGCTGGTCATCATCTCGCATAATCGCCGCACGACCTTGATCAACACACCGGCATCTTTGGGCAAATCCTTCGTGCCGGACAGGTGAAGAAGAATCCTCAAGTCTCCAAACCAACAGGGGTAAAAATGAAAAAACTGGTCATCGCACTTGCCGCTTCCGTCGCGGCGCTCGGCGGCGTCGTTTCCTCGGCGGAAGCCGCCGACGCCAAGAAGGTCTGCTTCATCTATGTCGGCAGCCGCACCGATGGCGGCTGGACACAGGCGCATGAAATCGGTCGCGAAGAGCTGCAGAAGCACTTCGGCGACAAGATCGAAACGCCGTTCCTCGAAAGCGTTCCGGAAGGCCCGGATGCCGAACGCGCCATCGAGCGCATGGCCCGCTCGGGCTGTGAGCTGGTGTTCACCACCTCCTTCGGCTTCATGGACGCCACCATCAAGGTTGCCCAGAAGTTCCCCAAGGTGAAGTTCGAGCACGCCACGGGCTTCAAGACCGCTGAAAACGTCGCGACCTACAATTCGCGCTTCTATGAAGGCCGTTACATTCAGGGCCAGATCGCCGCGAAGATGTCCAAGAAGGGTCTCGCCGGTTACATCGCCTCCTTCCCGATCCCGGAAGTGGTGATGGGCATCGACGCCTTCGTGCTCGGCGCACAGTCGGTCAACCCGGACTTCAAGCTCAAGGTCGTCTGGGCCAATACCTGGTTCGACCCCGGCAAGGAAGCCGATGCCGCCAAGGCGCTAATCGACCAGGGCGTCGATATCCTGACGCAGCACACCGACACGACGGCACCGATGCAGGTTGCAGCTGAGCGTGGCATCAAGGCCTTCGGTCAGGCTTCCGACATGATCGCGGCCGGTCCGCAGACGCAGCTCACCGCCATCAAGGACACCTGGGGCGCCTATTACATCAAGCGCACGCAGGCGCTTCTCGAGGGCACCTGGAAGTCCGAATCCGTCTGGGACGGCCTCAAGGACGGCATCCTGACCATGGCGCCCTACACCAACATGCCTGACGACGTGAAGAAGATGGCCGAGGACACCGAAGCCAAGATCAAGTCGGGCGAGCTGCATCCCTTCACCGGCCCGGTGAAGAAGCAGGACGGCTCGGAATGGCTGAAGGCTGGCGAAAAGGCTGAGGACAAGGTTCTGCTCGGCCTTAACTTCTACGTTGCCGGCGTGGACGACAAGCTGCCGCAATAATGCGGATTATCCATCGCTACTGAAGCAAGGCCGCACATGTGTCATGTGCGGCCTTGCTTATTTTCATGCGTTTTACCGCGTGGATGCAGTTTGCCTTTGCTTTTCACGCGACTTGATGTTTTTCACTATAATCTGACTTGAGATACACACGTCTGGCGCGATTTTTTTCAAGATCGCCAACCGAACGGAAGGACATGGCACTTGCAGCGCGGAATGCTCGATGCGGCGATTGGTTTTCGAAAGCTGCGGACAAATCATGCACAGGTCGTTCACAAGCTCGGTCTCGATATCGTCTCCGGCACTTTCAAGACGGGTGAGATATTGCCTGGTGATGCCGAGCTGATGGAGCGGCTGAAAGTATCGCGCACGGTGCTGCGCGAGGCGATGAAGACGCTGACCGCCAAGGGCATGATTTCCCCCAAGGCGCGCATCGGCACAAGGGTGACGGAGCGCGAAAGCTGGAACATGTTCGACAGCGAGGTGCTGCTGTGGCACTTCGAGGCGGGTGTCAGCGACGAATTCCTGCTGCATCTCTATGATATCCGTCAGGCTTTTGAGCCCTATGGCGCGGGGCTTGCCGCCATCAGGGCAAAGGATGCCGATATTGCAAGGCTTGCCGCCTACGCCAACGAGATGGGCAATACGGCCTATTCCAAGGAAAAGCGGGCGCTCGCGGATATGAATTTCCACGTTCTCATCACCGAAATGTCCGGCAATCCGTTCATGCGCACCGTTGGTTCGCTGATAAAGGCGGCGCTGGCGGGCATTTTCCGGATGAGCAATCCTGAAGCCGATCCCGCCGAGATTTCCGATGTTTCCGCCTCCCATCTGAGGCTCGTCGAAGCGTTTCGCCTGCGCGACGAGGCTGCGGCCCGGCGTGAAATGGAGCGGCTGATTGAAAATGGCCGTCAGCAGATATTGCAATTCACCGCCCGCAATCCTCGCCGATAGATCACGTCATCCGGCCGCCGATCACGTTTGATGAAAATCGGTGCGGAATTTTGGTTCGGATTTGCATGGTTTCTTAAGCGGGCCGCCATTATAGCAATGCCGGAACGCAATTACCGAAGCGCCTGTCTGTTCAACCGGCTGGCGTAAAGTCAAACATATGCCGCTGTCCCGGCTGCCCTGCGGCCGGTAACGGGGTATTGGAGGTCTTATGGAGCGCAGCTCTCTAGCCGTTATTCTCGCTGCGGGCGACAGCACGCGCATGAAGTCATCAAAGTCCAAGGTGCTGCACGCGGTCGCCGGGCGTCCGATGATTGCGCATGTGGTGGAGGCGGTGGCTGGATCGGGAGTCGGCTCGGTTGCACTCGTCGTCGGGCGCGATGCCGACAATGTCGCTGCGGCCGCAAGCCTGCCGGGCCTTCAGGTCGAGGCTTTTCTGCAGAAGGAACGCAAGGGCACCGGCCATGCCGTTCTCGCCGCCCGCGCAGCCATCGAACGCGGCTTTGACGATCTCATCGTCGCTTATGGCGATGTGCCGCTCATCAGCTCCGCCACGCTTGACCGGGCGCGGGAAGCCATTGCCGCCGGCGCCGATGTCGCCGTGATCGGTTTCCATACCGAGCGCCCCACCGGTTATGGCCGGTTGCTGGTCGAGAATGGTGAGCTGGTGGCGATCCGCGAGGAAAAGGACGCCACCGACGAAGAGCGCAAGGTGACCTGGTGCAACAGCGGTCTGATGGCGATTAACGGCCGCAGCGCGCTGGACCTGCTCGACCGGATCGGCAATGCCAATGTAAAGGGCGAATATTATCTGACCGACATCGTCGAGATCGCCCGTTCGCTCGGCCGTCGCGCCGTTGCCATCGATGCGCCGGAAACCGAGCTGGTCGGCTGCAACAACCGTGCCGAACTGGCTTTTATCGAGAAGTTGTGGCAGGAGCGCCGCCGTTACGAACTGATGGTCGATGGCGTATCGATGATCGCGCCCGAGACGGTGTTCCTTTCCTACGATACAAAGATCGGGCAGGACGCCCTGATCGAACCCAATGTCGTTTTTGGTCCCGGTGTGGCGATCGAGTCCGGCGCCGTCATCCATGCCTTTTCGCATCTGGAAGGGGCGCATGTCGCCGGAGGTGCCACTGTCGGCCCCTATGCGCGGCTGCGTCCGGGCGCGAACCTGCATGCCAATGCCAAGGTCGGCAATTTCTGCGAGGTCAAGAAGGCCGAGATCGGCGAGGGCGCCAAGGTCAACCATCTGACCTATATCGGTGATGCCTTCATCGGCGCCGGCAGCAATATCGGTGCTGGCACCATCACCTGCAATTATGACGGTTACAACAAGGCTGAAACGCGGATTGGTGCGAACAGCTTCATTGGCTCGAATTCGTCGCTGGTTGCGCCCGTGACGATTGGCGAAAGCGCCTATATCGCTTCCGGCAGCGTGATCACCGATGACGTGCCCGATGATGCGCTGGCTTTCGGGCGGGCGCGCCAGGAGGTGAAACCGGGCCGGGCGACCGTGGTGCGTGAGCGGGCGAAGGCGCTGAAGGAAGCCAAGAAAAAATCGTCCTGAGAGACGTTACCAAACGATACTGAAAGTGACCGGCGGCACAATTGCCGATTTCCGGGAAACGGATAAAGCATTTCCGGTAAAGCTGTGCAGCGGTTTTACATCAGGAAGGGCTTGAGAACAAAAAGGTGGAGTATTTTCGCATTTCAGGGAAAGGCGGAAATACTCTGATAGTTTCGGTGAAAAGATCGCCGTCTGGAGAAATATATGTGCGGAATTGTCGGAATTGTCGGAAATCAGCCTGTTGCTGAACGGCTTGTCGATGCGCTGAAGCGTCTCGAATATCGCGGTTACGATTCGGCTGGTGTCGCCACCATCGACAATGGCGCGATGGATCGCCGCCGGGCTGAAGGCAAGCTGTTCAATCTGGAGAAGCTGGTTTCGGAAAAGCCGCTGCCGGGCGTCGTCGGCATTGCGCATACGCGCTGGGCCACACATGGCGTGCCGAACGAGACCAATGCCCACCCGCATTTCGTTGAAGGTGTTGCCGTCGTCCACAACGGCATTATCGAGAACTTTGCCGAACTGCGCGAAGAACTGACCGCCGAGGGTGCGACCTTCACCACCCAGACCGACACCGAAGTGGTGGCGCAGCTTCTGGCGAAATATACCCGCGAGGGCCTTGGCCATCGCGAAGCGATGCTGAAGATGCTGAACCGCGTTACCGGCGCCTATGCGCTGGTCGTCATGTTCCAGGATGATCCCGGCACGCTGCTTTCGGCGCGCTCCGGCCCGCCGCTTGCCGTCGGTTATGGCCGTGGTGAGATGTTCCTCGGTTCGGACGCCATCGCGCTGTCGCCCTTCACCAACGAGATCACCTATCTGGTGGATGGCGACTGCGCCATCGTGACCCGGCAGGGTGCGGAAATCATCAATTTCTCCGGCAAGCCGGTGAAGCGCGAGCGGCAGATTTCGCAGGCGACGGCCTATGTGGTCGACAAGGGCAATCACCGCCACTTCATGGAAAAGGAAATCTACGAGCAGCCGGAAGTCATTTCCCATGCGCTCAGCCACTACGTGGATTTCGCCTCCAGGACAGTGAAGGATGCTGACGGGGCCATCGATTTCTCGAAGCTCTCCGGCCTTGCCATTTCCGCCTGCGGCACGGCCTATCTGTCCGGCCTGATCGGCAAATACTGGTTCGAGCGTTATGCGCGCCTGCCGGTGGAAATCGATGTCGCGTCGGAATTCCGCTACCGCGAAATGCCGCTTCAACCGTCGCAGGCGGCGCTCTTCATTTCACAATCGGGCGAGACTGCCGATACGCTGGCATCGCTGCGTTATTGCAAGGACGAAGGGCTGAAGATCGGCGCCATCGTCAATGTGCGGGAATCGACCATCGCGCGTGAATCGGACGCCATTTTCCCGATCCTCGCCGGCCCGGAAATCGGTGTCGCCTCCACCAAGGCCTTCACCTGCCAGCTGGCGGTGCTCGCTTCGCTCGCCATTGCCGCCGGCAAGGCGCGCGGCACGCTGAAGCCCGGTCAGGAAAAGGAACTCGTGCAGCATCTGATCGAGATGCCGCGTATCATGAGCAAGGTGCTGAACGTCATCCAGCCGCAGATTGAGGCGCTTTCGCGCGATCTGTCGCGCTTCAAGGATGTGCTCTATCTCGGCCGGGGCACCAGCTTCCCGCTGGCGCTGGAAGGTGCTTTGAAGCTCAAGGAAATTTCCTATATCCACGCCGAAGGTTATGCCGCCGGCGAGCTGAAGCACGGCCCGATCGCGCTGATCGACGAGAACATGCCTGTTATCGTCATTGCGCCGCATGACCGCTTCTTCGAAAAGACCGTATCGAACATGCAGGAAGTCGCCGCGCGTGGCGGCAGGATCATCTTCATCACCGACGAGAAGGGGGCTGCCGCCTCCACGCTCGACACGATGGCGACGATCACGCTGCCCAATGTCGACGAGCTGATCGCGCCCGTCGTCTTCTCGTTGCCGATCCAGCTGCTCGCCTATCACACCGCCGTCTTCATGGGTACGGATGTGGACCAACCGCGCAATCTGGCGAAATCGGTGACGGTGGAATGATCGTCCGACCGGAGCGGCAGGGCGATGAAGAGGCGATCGGAGCGCTGACGGAAGCGGCGTTCCGGGACATGCCCTTCAGTGACCAGACGGAACATCTGATCGTCGACAGGCTGCGCAAGGCAGGTGCGCTCACCATTTCTCTGGTGGCGGAGGAGGCCGGGGACATCGTTGGCCATGTCGCCTTTTCGCCGGCCACGATTTCCGGCGCGGAAGGCCGCTGGTTCGCGCTCGGGCCGATTTCGGTTTCTCCCGAAAGGCAAAGTCAGGGCATCGGGTCGCAGCTGGTGCATGAGGGACTTGCAATGCTGGAACGGCTCGGGGCTGCCGGCTGCGTTCTGGCCGGCAGTCCTGCCTATTACGGCCGGTTCGGATTCGAGCGTTTCGATGGCCTGCATAGTAAAGGCATTCCTGACAAATATTTGTTGGCCTTGCGCTTGCATGGTGGAACTCCATCCGGCATTGTCGGTTTTCATCCGGGTTTCGATAGCGACAACGCTTAATTCCGAACGGTAAATGACCGATATTCCAGTAAAAATCTCCTTCGCAGCCCGTCTGCGCAACAGCTTCCTCACGGGTGTCCTGATCCTTGCGCCCGTCACCATCACCATGTGGCTGGTGTGGAGTTTCCTGCAATGGGCGGATAGCTGGGTGAAACCCTATATCCCCGCCCGTTACGATCCCGAGCAATATTTCGATGTGGCTATCCCCGGTTTCGGCCTGCTGATCGCCGTCATCGGCATCACGCTCATCGGTTTTCTCGGCAACAACCTGATCGGCAAGTGGATCGTCGGTTTCGGTGAATCCATCCTCAACCGCATGCCGCTGGTGCGGCCGATCTACAAGAGCATCAAGCAGCTGTTCGAATCCGTCCTCAAGGAGCATTCGAACTCCTTCAAGAAGGTCGGCCTGATCGAGTTTCCTTCATCTGGTACCTGGGCGATGGTGTTCGTCGCCTCCGACGCCAAGGGCGAGCTTGCCCATCGTTTCAATGAAATGGGCCAGCAGATGGTCGCCGTTTTCCTGCCCCCGACACCGGTGCCGACGGCCGGTTTCCTGCTGTTCGTGCCGAAAGACAAGATCGTGATGCTGGACATGACGCCGGAAGATGCGGCGAAACTGCTGATATCCGGTGGTCTGGTGGCGCCCGATTTCACGCCGCCGAAGATGATCGCGCCGGTTTGAGCTAGATAACGCCGAGGATGTCCGTCTGCGAAAAGTCGTTGCCGACATAAAGCAAGGGGCAACCCTCGGTTTTCGCCAACTCGTAGGCAAAACAGTCGCCGAAATTCATTCCGGCGGGATGAGTGCCCTTGCCCCAGATGCGGTACGCTTCGGAAACGCCATGCGCCGATTTTGGGGTGACGGGTCTGATTTCGGCGCTCGGACCTTCGATCAGCATCTCTAACTCCCGGCTGCGGTCGTACCGCTGCGCCACGATCATGGTTTCCGCAAGCGTACCGGCTGAAATGAGTAGAGGTTCATCCGTTTCGAGCGCTGCGGCGCAGGCATCCGCTTTGGGTTCATCAAGCAGGATCGCCATCAGAGCCGACGTATCGATAACGATCATTTCGGAAGGCCGTCTTCGTCATAGAGAAAATCCTGATTATGTTCGGCATCCGGGCCATGATCGGCTTTGTTGGCGACAGTCGCGCGCACTTTTGCGAGCGCGGCTCTACGGGATATTTTATCCGCCACGGCAGTGACCGGAACCAGACGTACGGCTGCGTGGCCATGGCGGGTGAGAATGATTTCATCCCCTGCCTCGGCACGACGCACCAATTCTGTAAGCTGGCCCTTTCCGTCAGTTACGGATATCTGCATGGCGATTTCCCGAATTATCTCTCAATTTTCAAAATAGTCCATTTAATGGACCGTATCAATACGACGGGTTCTGAACCTTGACGAACCAATGTGGTTCACTAATAATCATAGTGAACCAAGGAGGTTGCGATCATGACCACATTCACGGTGCGTTTGCCGGACGAGGTTACCGACAAGCTCGATCAGCTTGCTGAGAAGCTTGAACGCTCACGGTCCTACATGGCGGCGCGGGCGATTGAGGACTATGTTGCCCGTGAGGAGTGGCAGCTAGCCGAGATCGAGGCCGGTTTGGCGGAAGCGGATCGCGGCGAGTTTGGCACACCCGAAGATCTCGCAAACATTGTCGGAAAATACGTCAAGTCTGCCCGGCCGTCATGAGTGACCGGCGAATTCGTTGGACCTTACGGGCGCTGCGACGGCTCGATGAAATTGGTGTGCATATCGAAAAGGATAATCCAGCGGCTGCGGCCCGGGTGATTTCCCGCATTGTTTCAGCGGTTAATATATTGGTGGAACAGCCAGCCATGGGGCGCGTCGGACGCATCAGAGGAACACGGGAAGCTGTGCTTCCCGACATTTCCTACATCATTGCCTATCGCGTGGGCGGGGATATCGAAATTTTGACGATCATCCACACATCGCAGCGGTGGCCTTCGGCGCTTTAGCCAACAGTCTCCGGATTTCATAGTCAATCCTCGTCATCCAGATCATCCACTTCCGTGCCGGTGGTCGTGGCGTGGAATACGGGAACGAAAAGCCGCATATAGACCAGCCGCACGCTCCAGCCTTCTTCCATCGCCTGGCTCCACGCCTTCTTGCGGCCGGGCTTCTTGAACGCCTTGTCGATCGCCTTTTTTTCGCTCTTCGCGAATGTCTCCGGTTGCAGGATATTCTGCGGCGAACAGAGCGCGTAGCCCTTGCGGAAGGCGGGTGGCGGGCGGCGCGGGTCGATCATGTTCATGGGTGTTCACTTTCAGCCGGCGTGCAGGAAGCGGATCGCTTCGTCGCGGCGGTGCAGATAGAGCAGGGTGCGCAGCGCATTGCCGCGTGGGCCTGTCAGTTCGGGGTCGCGCTCGATCACGTAGGCTGCATCCTTGCGGGCGATTTCCAGAAGGTCGGCATGGGCCTCGAGGCTGGCGATGCGGAAGCCCGGCGTGCCCGATTGCCGGGTGCCGAGCAGCTCGCCTTCGCCACGCAGCTTTAAATCCTCCTCGGCGATCAGGAAGCCATCCTCGCTGTCGCGCAGGATGGAGAGCCGGGCGCGACCGTTTTCGCTGAGCGGGCCTTTATAGAGCAGGATGCAGGTGGAGGCCTCGTCGCCGCGCCCCACGCGGCCGCGCAGCTGGTGCAGCTGGGCAAGGCCGAAACGTTCGGCGTGTTCGATGACCATGATTGTCGCGTCAGGCACATCGACGCCGACTTCCACCACTGTTGTCGCCACCAGCAGCCGGGTTTCGCCGTTCTTGAAGGCCAGCATGGCGGCGTCCTTCTCCGGGCCGCTCATGCGGCCATGGATGAGGCCGATATTCGCGCCGAGCATCTGGGAGAGAACCGCGTGGCGTTCCTCCGCCGACATCAGGTCGGATTCTTCCGTCTCCTCCACCAGCGGGCAGATCCAGTAGGCCTTCTTGCCATCTTTGAGCGCGGCACGCAGCCGCTCGACAATATCGCCGATCCGCTCCGTGGGGATCGTCACCGTCTGGATGGGTTTGCGGCCAGCGGGCTTTTCGGTGAGCTTGGAAACATCCATGTCGCCGAAGGCGGCCAGAACCAGCGTGCGCGGAATGGGTGTGGCGGTCATGACCAGCATGTGTGGCGTGATGCCCTTGGCGGTGAGGCGTAGACGCTGGTGCACGCCGAAACGGTGCTGTTCGTCCACCACCGCAAGCACGAGGTTTTTGTAACTCACGCTGTCCTGAAACAGCGCATGGGTGCCGATGACGATCTGCGCTTCGCCTGATGCGACGCGCTCCTCGATCTCGCGGCGCTCCTTGCCCTTGGTGCGGCCGGTCAGGACCTCGACGGTGATGCCCGCTGCTTGAGCGAGTTTGGAGATGGTGGCGTAGTGCTGGCGGGCGAGGATTTCGGTCGGGGCCATCAGCACCGCCTGTCCGCCGGCCTCCACCGCCGTTGCCATGGCCATCAGCGCCACCAATGTCTTTCCGGCGCCGACATCGCCCTGCAGCAGCCGCAACATGCGGTCTTCACCGGCCATGTCGGTCAGGATATCCTTCACCGCAGCGCTCTGGCTTGCCGTCAGCGAGAAGGGCAGCTGCGACAGGATCTTGGCGGCGATATCGCCTTTGGCGCGGATCGGCTGGCCCGCCACCTTGCGCAACCGCTGGCGCACCAGCGCCAGTGACAGCTGTCCGGCAAGGAATTCGTCATAAGCCAGCCTCCTGCGCGCCGGGGCTTGCGGCTCGATATCGGCGCTGTCGCGCGGGTCGTGCAATTCGCGGAAGCTTGAGGCGACATCGCCGAAGCCCTGCCTCGTCTTCAGTGTCTCGTCGATCCATTCGGGAAAGACCGGCAGCTTTGAAAGCCCGCCTTCGATTGCCTTGCGCAGCACCTTGGCAGACAGCCCGGCGGTCATGGGATAAACGGCTTCCACCAAAGGTAGGTTTTCCGCCTCTGATAACTTCACCATGAAATCCGGATGCACCATGGAGGCGCGACCGTTGAACCAGTCCACCTTGCCGCTGACAAGAACCTCCTCATCCACAGGCAGGGCCTTGGACAGCCAGTCGCCCTTGGCGCGGAAGAAGGTCAGCGCCAGTTCACCGGTCTCGTCATGCAGGAAGACGCGATAGGGCGCGTTGCGGTTTCCCGGCGGTGGCGGCTGGTGGCGGTCGACGCGTCCCTGAATGGTGACAATGGCTCCGGGGGCCGCCAGCGCAATGCCGGGGCGGTTGCGGCGGTCGATGACGTTGGATGGCGCGTGGAACAGGAGATCGATCACGCGGGTGTCGTCGGCGCTTTCCCGGCTCAAGAGCTTGGCCAGAAGATCGGCGAGCTTCGGCCCCACACCGGCAAGGGTGGAGACGGAGGCAAACAGCGGATCGAGAATGGCCGGGCGCATGGGTCAGCAAAATCGGGGAAGGGGGCGGCTTATGCAAGACTTCACTGGCCACAAAGGCGGGTTATCACCGGCAGATTTTCACTACTGCGGCATTATTTCGATAAAAACCGGTTCCCAAGCGTTCGCCTCCTGTTCTATAGGAGGTCGCAGTCAACATCCTGTTGAATAGCCAACCGAAAGGTGAATGCGATGACTGGACTGGTGCGCACGAGTGCCGACCTCGATCCGAGACGCCGGCGGATTCTTTACCGCTGCTGGCATCGGGGCATTCGCGAGATGGATCTGGTGCTCGGGCAATTTGCGGAAGACAATATTGCCGGGCTTTCCGACGATCAGCTGGATGAGCTTGAGATCATCATGGCGGAAGAGGATAACGACCTCGTCAAGATGGTGACCGGCGCGCTTGCCATACCGGAAAAATTCCAGACCCCGCTGTTTGAAAAGATCGCCTCCTACCGTCCCGATTTCGATCTCGTCACCACAGACACCCTGAAAGCCTGAGAATATGATAGCCGGATTCGATGCAAAGCTGGTGTCGTCGGCCGATACGCCGCTGACCATCGGAAACGTGCCTTCCGGCATGGAAGCCCTTTTGCTTGCCGATATGGCGCGGGCGGGCACGTCGGTCGCTTACGTGATGTCGGATGGCCAGCGGGTCGCTGATCTTGAACAGATCCTCGGTTTCGTCGCGCCTGACATTCCGGTGATGACGCTGCCGGCCTGGGACTGCCTTCCCTATGACCGCGTGTCACCGAGCGCCGATACCTCGGCGCGCCGGCTGGCGGCCCTTTCCGGTCTCATCGCCCATGCGAAGAAACCGCATCCGGCCATCGTGCTGGTCACCGTCAACGCCATGCTGCAGAAGATGGCGCCGCGCGACATTATCGAGAGCCTCGGCTTTTCTGCCAAACCCGGCAACCAGATCCGCATGGAGGAGATTGCCGCGCGGCTGGAGCGCAACGGTTTCGACCGGGTGGCGACGGTGCGCGAAGTGGGTGAATTCGCCGTGCGCGGCGGTATTCTCGATGTCTTCGTGCCGGGCACGGAAGAGCCGGTGCGGCTCGATTTCTTCGGCGATACGCTGGAGAGCATCCGCACCTTCGATCCGGCCAGCCAGCGTACCATCGGACAGGCGCGCTCGCTCGATCTGAATCCGATGAGCGAAGTGACGCTGACGCCGGACACGATCAGCCGTTTCCGCAAGAATTACCTGTCGCTGTTCGGTGCGGCGACGCGCGACGATGCGCTTTATCAGGCCGTCTCCGAAGGTCGCCGTTATGCCGGCATGGAGCACTGGCTGCCGCTGTTTTACGAGCAGCTGGAAACTGCCTTCGATTATCTGAAGGGCTTCCGCATCGTCACCGACCATACGGCGCGGGAGGCGGCGAAAGAACGCTCCAAGCTCGTGCTCGATTATTACGATGCGCGCCGCAGCTCCGGCGAAACCAAGGGCTCGACGCAGGGCGCGCCCTATAAGCCGGTTTCGCCCGGCCAGCTTTATCTCGACGGCAAGAGTTTCGATGCCGCACTGGCTGCCGTCAATGCGGTACGCCTGACGCCTTTCAACGAGCAGGACAGCGAAGGCCGCCCAGTCGCCACGCTTGACGCCCATGTCGGGCCGCGCTGGGCGCGCCCGCCAACCGAGGGCGAGAGCGAAGAACGGGTCAATGTTTTCGATCTGGCGGTGAAGCACATTGCCGAGCGCCGCGCCAAGGGCTGGAAGGTGCTGATAACAGGCTGGTCGGAAGGTTCGCTCGACCGGCTGTTGCAGGTGCTGAACGAGCACGGGCTTGAGAAGATCAAGCCGGTTACTTCGCTGAAAGAGGTGGAGAAGCTTGGCAAGGGTGAGGCGGCCTCGGCGGTTCTGAGCCTTGAGGCGGGTTTCGAAACCGGGACGCTGGCCGTTATCGGCGAGCAGGATATTCTCGGCGACCGCATGGTGCGCCGCTCCAAGCGTCGCAAGCGCGGCGCGGATTTCATCTCGGAAGTGGCGGGGCTGGATGAGGGCTCGCTGGTCGTCCATGCCGAACATGGCATCGGCCGCTTCGTCGGCCTGCGGACAATCGAGGCGGCGGGTGCGCCGCGGGCCTGTCTGGAACTGCATTATGCCGACGACGCCAAGCTGTTCCTGCCGGTTGAAAACATCGATCTTCTGTCCCGTTACGGCTCGGATGCGGCGGAAGCGCAGCTGGACAAGCTGGGCGGCGGCGCATGGCAGATGCGCAAGGCCAAGCTCAAGAAACGCCTGCTGGACATGGCCGACGAGCTTATCCGCATCGCAGCCGCGCGCCTGGTGCGCCACGCGCCGGTGCTGACGGCGCCGGATGGGCTTTACGACGAATTCGCCGCCCGTTTCCCCTATGATGAGACGGAAGATCAGCTGAACGCGATTGAGTCCATTCGCGAAGATCTCGGTGCCGGCCGGCCGATGGATCGACTGATCTGCGGCGATGTCGGTTTCGGCAAGACGGAAGTGGCGCTCCGCGCCGCGTTCCTCGCGGCCATGAATGGCGTGCAGGTGGCGGTGGTGGTGCCAACCACGCTGCTTTCCCGCCAGCATTTCCGCACCTTCTCGGAACGTTTCCGTGGGTTGCCCATCCGGGTGCAGCAGGCTTCGCGACTTGTCGGCTCCAAGGAACTGACGCTGACGAAAAAGGAAGTGGCTGACGGCAAGACGGATATCGTCGTCGGCACCCATGCGCTGCTCGGCGCGGGCATCAGCTTCGCCAATCTCGGCCTGCTGATCATCGATGAAGAGCAGCATTTCGGCGTGAAGCACAAGGAGCGGCTAAAGGAGCTGAAAAGCGACGTGCATGTGCTGACGCTCTCTGCGACGCCCATTCCGCGTACCTTGCAGCTGGCCATGACCGGTGTTCGCGAACTGTCGCTCATCACCACGCCGCCGGTGGACCGCATGGCGGTTCGCACCTTCATTTCGCCGTTTGATCCGCTGGTGATCCGCGAAACGCTGATGCGCGAACATTATCGCGGTGGCCAGAGCTTCTATGTCTGCCCGCGTCTTGCCGATCTCGCAGATATCCACGCTTTCCTGCAATCGGACGTGCCGGAACTGAAGGTGGCGGTGGCGCATGGCCAGATGCCGGCGGGCGAACTCGAAGACATCATGAATGCCTTCTACGACGGCAAATATGATGTGCTGCTGTCGACCACCATCGTCGAATCCGGTCTTGATGTGCCGACTGCCAATACGCTGATCGTGCACCGCGCCGATATGTTCGGCCTTGCCCAGCTTTATCAGCTGCGCGGTCGTGTCGGCCGTTCCAAGGTGCGCGCCTTCGCGCTCTTCACCCTGCCGGTCAACAAGGTGCTGACGACGATGGCGGAGCGGCGGCTGAAGGTGCTGCAATCGCTCGACACACTCGGCGCCGGCTTCCAGCTTGCAAGCCACGATCTTGATATTCGCGGCGCGGGCAATCTGCTTGGTGAGGAGCAGTCCGGCCATATCAAGGAAGTCGGTTTCGAGCTTTACCAGCAGATGCTGGAAGAGGCGGTTGCCGAAGTGAAGGGCGACGAGCAGGTGCAGGATAGCGGCTGGTCGCCGCAAATCTCTGTCGGCACCTCTGTCATGATCCCGGAAGATTACGTTCCCGATCTGCATCTGCGCATGGGTCTATACCGCCGCCTCGGCGAGCTTGCCGATATCAGCGAGATCGATGGTTTCGGCGCGGAAATGATCGACCGTTTCGGCCCGCTGCCGAAAGAGGTGCAGCATCTCCTCAAGATCGTCTACATCAAGTCGCTCTGCCGCATCGCCAATGTCGAGAAGGTGGATGCCGGGCCGAAAGGCGTGGTTGTGCAGTTCCGCAACAAGGAATTCCCCAATCCGGCAGCGCTTGTCGCCTATATCGGCAAGCAGGGCACGATGGCGAAGATCCGGCCCGACCACAGCCTGTTTTTGACCCGCGATCTGCCGACGCCGGAAAAACGGCTGACGGGTGCGGCGATGATCATGACGCAGCTGGCGGAACTGGCGCGTTCCTAGATGTGAACTTTTGGGGAGCATTTACGGCAGGCCGGGGCGCGTGGGGCTTACCCCCCTCTGCCCTGCCGGGCAGAGGGGGGTAAGCCCCACACGCCTTCGGCCCGCTGCCAACAAACAACCTCCCGAAAGCCAAAACCTAAAGCACTCCCGGACGAACGAAAATGGAAGGGCCCGACATCCATCTGCTTTACCGGGCCTCCCGGCCCCGCGGCTCTGCAAACATTACCGGGATGTAATGAAACGGACATGCGCCGGTAGCTTCGGCGGGCGTAGTCTTGTTTTCATCTCCTGCACTGCGCCCAATATGACGCGCGGGCGGGAAGACGAAGGAGCAAGACGATGTGGACCAACATGAACAGGTTCGTCTCCGCAGGTCTGGTTGCTTTGACAATTGCGGGCACCACAATTGCCACCACCAGCCAGGCGGAAGCGCGCAACCACTTCGGACACGGGCATGGTGGCGGCGGCATTGCCGCAGGTATCGCCGGCGCAATTATCGGTGGCGCTATCGTCGCCGGGGCGCGGCATTCCTATGGCGGCCCTTATTATGGCGAACCCTTTTACGGTCCGCCGGTTTACGGCCCTCCGGTAATCTATCAGCCGGCATATCCGCGCTGCCACGTCGTCTGGCGGCAGAATGCCTGGGGCGACATGTATCGCGCACGGGTCTGCGACTGAGCCCTCCGCTGCCAGCAGCGAAAATAGCGATGGAGGAACGCGCCGGGACTAAATGGGTCGCGGCGCGTCTTCCGGCGTGATGCCGACAGCGACGTTCTGGTCGGTCGCGGCAATTGACGCCGGCATCGGCACTTTTCGCTGCTTTTCACGAATGAGCGTCAAAAGGCCGGAGCCGACGATGAGGGCGATGCCGACCAGCATCCAGCTATCAATATGGTCGCCGAAGATCAGGTAACCGAAGAAGATGGCCCAGAGCATCTGGCTATATTGCGTCGGTCCGATCATCGCTGCCGGGGCATAACGGGCGGCATACATGACGAG
The DNA here is from genome assembly GCF_017313365.1 of Agrobacterium sp. OT33. Taxonomy (NCBI): domain Bacteria; kingdom Pseudomonadati; phylum Pseudomonadota; class Alphaproteobacteria; order Hyphomicrobiales; family Rhizobiaceae; genus Agrobacterium; species Agrobacterium sp. OT33. The sequence goes on from NZ_JAFLMZ010000002.1 coordinate 123,735, forward strand.
CACGTTGCCGACCGCGGCGAACAGGCCGTAACCGGCCAGAAGCAGCCATTGCCCGCCGTTTGGCGGAACGAAGGTGGGGATCATGGCCAGGCCGCTGATCGCCAGACAGCCCAGCACGCCGGCGCCATAAAGCGACACATTCTTTTCGGATGGCCCCATGGCGCGGAAGATGACGATGGATAGCGCGCCGCTCAAGCCACCGAGGATCGCGCCGAGATGGCCAATGCCCAGCTCGCGGAAACCCGGTCTGAGAATGATCAGCACACCGACGAAGCCGATGATGACCGCAGACCAGCGCTTGATGCCGACCTGTTCCTTCAGGAAGACAACCGACATGATGGTGACGAAGGAGGGGAGCAGGAAGATCAGCGCGAAGGCTTCGGCCATGGAGAGATGCGTGAAGGCGGTGACGCTGCCGACCGCGCCGATGCCGGAGGCGAAGAAGCGGATGAGCCAGAGAGGACGGTTCGTCGTCTTGACGACATCCGCCCAGCGGTCGTTGCGCTTGCGGATGAAGGGCAGGGCGATGAGGCCGAACAGGGCGCCGAAGAAGGCCGATTCGATCGGTGAAATCTGGCCTTCTATGAGTTTAACGCTCGCGTCGCTCCATGCGTAGGCAGCGAAGGCGGCAAAGGCAAGCAGAATGCCTTTCAGGGTCTGGTCCGACACGGGAAAACACCAACAGTTTATCGGTTAGGGTAAGCTGCCGGTGGTTCGACCGTCAGTTCATCGACTTATGCTCGTCCGCCTTGATTTTTGCAATATCCCGCAGTGCAGCAATCAATACATCGGGCGTTTGTGCGCCGCTGATGGCGTATTTATGGTCGATGATGAAAAACGGCACGCCGGCGACGCCCATTTGCTGCGCCGCATCAATTTCGGCGACAACCGTATCCTTGTCCGCGTCTGATGCCAGAAGCCGCGCCACCACCTTGGCGTCCATACCGGCCTTTTCGGCTATATCGATCAGCACGGCGTGATCGCCGATGTTACGGCCTTCCTCGAAATTGGCCTTGAACAGGGCGGTGACGACCTTTTCCTGGATGTCGCGGCCTTCGGAATGGGCCCAGAGCGAAAGGCGGTGTGCATCGAGTGTGTTCGGACCGATCTTGATGGCATCGAAATCATAGTGAATGCCGACTTCCCGTCCGAGCTGCACCAGCGTGACATGCGCCTGTTCCAGCCGCTCCTTGCCGAGCTTTTCCTCAAGGGCGGCCTTCTGGTCGACGCCCTCGGGCGGATAATCCGGGTTGAGGCGGTAGGGACGCCAGTTCACGTCGACGCTGATTTCGTCCTGCACCTCGGCAATGGCGAGATCGAGCCTTGCCTTGCCGAGATAACACCATGGGCAGACCATATCCGATACGACGTCGATAACGATGCGTTCCATGGTTTTATCTTCCCTTTTCTCTGCCGGGGATGGGTGCGGTGCGGTTATTGCGCCCGCGCATCCCACCAAGTCTGTTTCTGATTGCCTGATATCGGGGTGATATCCGGGCGGTCGATATATTTCCAGCGCGCGATCCATTGTGCGCCGATGTAATAGAGCGGAATGACATAGTGCCCGGCTACCAGCAGGCGATCATAGCCGCGCACGGCCGCCTGAAAATCCTCCGTCGAGCGCGCCTGCAGCAACGCCTCGATCATGCGGTCTATATCGGGATTGGCGGCGCCCGCATAGTTGAAGCTGCCCTGCGCATCGCGTGAGAGCGAACTCCAGCGGTTGAGCTGCTCCATTCCCGGCGAAAGCGAGGAGGGCAGGGAGCGGATGATCATGTCGTAATCGAAGCTGTTCGAGCGGGCCTGATATTGCCCGTCATCGACAGAACGGATGCCCATGGCGACGCCGATGAGGTTGAGGGAGCGCTGATAGGCAAGCGCGATGCGCTCCTGCGCCGGGTTCTGCGTCATGATTTCGAAGGCAAGCTGACGGCCGTTTACATCGGACATCCTGCCGTTCTTGATGCTGTAGCCAGCTTCTTTCAGCTTGTCGACGGCCATTTTCAGAACCTTGCGGTCCGCGCCGCTGCCGTCGGTGGTCGGCATGGCATAGGTTCCTGCCAGAAGTTCCGGCGGCATGGTTTTTGCCGCATCGCCGAGCAGCGCAAGCTCGCGGGAATCGGCCGCATTGCCGAAGGCGCCAAGCGGCGAATTCTGCCAGTAGCTCTGCGTGCGCTTGAAGGCGCCACCGAGGATATTGCGGTTCATCCACTCGAAATCGAGCGCATAGGACAGGCCCTCGCGCACCTTTTCATCGGCGAAGACGGCGCGGCGGGTGTTGAACACCAGGCCGAACATGCCGGACGGCAGGCGTGGCTGGAAGACGTCCTTGACGATATCGCCGCGATGGACGGCTGGGAAATTATAGGCCTGTCCCCAATGGGAAGTGTCTGAGGTGCCGTTGATGGCGTCGCCTTCGGGGTAAATGTCGATATCGCCCTTCTTGAAGGCCTCGAACATGGTGGTGACCTGAAGGAAATAGGTGACGCTGATCTCGTCGTAATTGTCGAATCCGACCTTGCCGGGAATGTCCTTGCCCCAATAGTCCGGGTTCCGCTCCCAGATGATTCGCTCGCCCGGCCGCAGGGTCTTGATTCGGTATGGACCCGATCCGACAACCGCGCCGAGGCCCGCCTGCTCGAATTTTTCCGGATCGATCGCATGTTTCGGCAAAATCGGCGTGGCGGAGGCAAGAATAAGCGGCGTTTCGCGGTTTGCCTTGTCATTGAAGGTGAAGCGGACGCCGTGATCGCCGATTTTTTCCAGCTTCGCCACGCCGTCCAGACGGCTGTTGAAAGGCGGGCGGCCTTTCTCCTTCAGGAGGTTGAAAGTGAAGATCACGTCGTCGGGCGTCACCGGCTGGCCGTCCGACCATTTCGCCTTCGGATTGATGTTGAACTGGATGAAGCTGCGTTCCTCGTCCCACTCGGCGGTTTCGGCGAGCAGACCGTAGAGACTGAAGGGTTCGTCGGTGGAGCGCTGCATCAGCGGTTCGTAGAGCAGGTTGCCGAATTCCGGGTCCCAGACGCCGCGCGCGGTGGTGCGCATTCCCTTGAGAACGAAGGGATTGAGGCTGTCGAAGGTGCCGACGACGCCATAGGAGATGCGGCCGCCTTTTTTCACGTCCGGATTGACATAGGGGAAATGCCGGAAGTCTGCCGGCAGCGCCGGCGTGCCGTGCATGGAAATGCCGTGAAGCGGCTGCGCCATGGCGGTCCCGGCGGGAAGCAGGGATGATCCCAGAAGGAACAATGCGGGGATGAGGGCCGCAAGGTTGCGCATGTCACTATCCTGTCTCAACGGTCCGTCCGATATGTGGACCTGACCGGTTTATCGTCATGATTCTGGCAGATATGTAGCACACGGACATTGCATGACCCATGCGAGGGCGGGAAATCTTGGGTCAGCTCAAGAAAAAGTTAAAGAAGTGCTGGATATCGCCGCGATCGGCATGTAACAGGGGGACCGGAAGAGACGGGTCACGCATTTGCCTCATTTAAACGACAGTTGAACGGGCAGAAGGATACCGCCATCGGCGAACGGGACCTTGCGGTCCGGTTCTGGCAGACATTCAGGAGACGGAACTCTTATGATGCAAAAGGCAAACACATTCACCCGGACGGCTCTGTCCGCTCTGGTCCTCTCTCTGGGCGCGGTTTCCGCTCCGGCCATCTCGCAGGCGCAGGATGCTGCTCCCGCCGCTCAGGGCGCCGGCGCGCCGCCGCTCGGCTGGTTCAAGACCTGCTCCAAGCAGGAAGACAACGATGTCTGCGTCGTGCAGAACGTGGTTCTTGCCCAGAACGGCCAGATGATCACCGCTGTCGGCCTCATCACCGTTGAAGGCAAGGTCAACCGCAAGCTGCTGCAGGTCTCCGTCCCGACCGCGCGTCTCATCCCTCCGGGCGTTGTGATGCAGATCGACGGCGGCAAGGGCCAGAAGCTCGACTACGCCGTTTGCCTTCCCGACAAGTGCACGGCCGAAGTTCCGCTGACGGACGCCATGATCGCTTCGCTGAAGAAGGGCAACGAGGTGGTCTTCACCTCCATCAACTTCCGCCGCGCGCCGAACCCCATCAAGATCGCACTCACCGGCTTCACCGGCGCTTTTGACGGCCCGGCCATCTCGCAGTCGCAGCTTGCCGAAAGCCAGCGCAGCCTGCAGGAAGGCATGCAGAAAAAGGCCGAAGAGGCTCGCAAGAAGCTCGAAGCCGCGCAGGACGCCGCCAAGGGCGCGCCGAAGCCCTGATCGCTTCGGGAACATCAAGAATGACAAAACCGGTCTGGCGACAGACCGGTTTTTTTATGCCCTGGGAGGGGTGGGTATTTCGGACAGGCGTTAATGCGCCGTCGACATTTTCGGACGCCATTCGCCGTTCGGCGCCTTGTCGAAGATACGGCCGATATTGGGGTTTCTCAGCGGCGTCTCGTTTTCGTCGTGAACCAGGTTCTGTTCCGAAACATAGGCGACATATTCCGTCTCCTCGTTTTCGGCCAGAAGATGGTAGAAGGGCTGGTCGCGATCCGGCCTGATTTCCGCAGGGATGGCGTTCCACCACTCCTCGGTATTGGCATATTCCGGATCCACGTCGATCACCACACCGCGGAACGGAAACACCTTGTGGCGGACGATCTCGCCAAGCGTGAATTTTGCGTTTCTTTGTTTCATGGCATGAACTTCCTTTCCCACTAATAGTTGGGGGCGGAATGCGAAATATCAAGGGCTAGGGGTATCCGGCCAATTTTGCACGTTCCGTGCACGCGTTCGAATTCAGGCCTTTCGGCCGATCGGTGCTGTTGCAATGACCACACCGCCGGTTACGAGGACGATGCCGATGGCATGGTAGGTCTCGAAGGTTTCACCGAGGAACAGCGTGGCCATGAGGATAGAGACCGGCGGCATCATGTAAAGCGTGATACCGGCCGTGGCGGGGCCGAAGGCGCGCACCGTGTGGGTGAAGCAATAAAAGGCCAGAAGTGAGGCGAAGAGGATGATGCCGCCGATCTTTGCCCATGCCATCGGCGTGGCGGGCAGCATGCCGCCCTGCGCCAGTTCGAGAGCCGCCGGTGGCAGAAGCACCAGCGCGCCCGAGAGCGCGATCAGGCCGAAAAGGCTGAAGGATGCCATCTGTCGCGCCGCCGGATCGCGCAGCAGCAGCGAATAGACGGCAAAGGCGATGGCCGCCGTCAGTATGGCGAAATCGCCGATGTTGAAATTCATGTGCCACAGAGCGGACAAATCGCCCTTGAGCACGATGGCCGCCACACCCGCAAAGGCGATGACCATGCCAACCACTTCGAGCTTTCTGATGCGACGGCCCTGAAAAATGCGCTGGAACAGGATGATGAACAGTGACGAGGTGGTGTAGATCAGCGTGCCGTTGGCGGCGGTCGTCATGGTGAGACCCCAATAGACCACACCGCCGCAGATGCCCATGCCGAGAATGCCGAGAACGAGCCAGAGCAGCGTTTTGTCGCGCAGGAAGGCAAGGCAGTTCCGCCAGTCGGCGATCATGAAGGGGGCGATGATGAGGGTCGATCCGGTCCAGCGGATGAAGGCGGCGATGAAAGGCGAGACTTCGCCGACGACGCCACGGCCGAAAATGACGTTGCTGGAGAAAAAGAACGGCACCGCCAGAAAGATGAGCCAGTCCGTGAGGCGCGTTTGCTGAGAGGCTGGCTTGTTCGACATTCTTCGCATTTAAGGCTTGGCTTCAAAAGAAAACGGCGGCTTTCCATGGAAAACCGCCGGAATGATGGAGCGCCCCGAGGGGAGCGCTCCAAGGGCCGATCAGGCCGAGTAGTACATGTCGAATTCGACCGGATGCGGGGTCATTTCGAAACGCATGACTTCCTGCATCTTCAGCTCGATGAACGAGTCGATCTGGTCGTCGTCGAACACGCCGCCGGCCGTCAGGAACTTGCGGTCCTTGTCGAGGCTTTCCAGCGCTTCGCGCAGCGAGCCGCAGACGGTCGGGATCTTCTTCAGTTCCTTGGCGGGAAGGTCGTAAAGGTCCTTGTCCATCGGCTTGCCGGGGTGGATCTTGTTCTTGATGCCGTCAAGGCCGGCCATCAGCATGGCCGCAAAACCGAGATAGGGGTTCTGGGTCGGATCCGGGAAGCGGACTTCGACGCGCTTTGCCTTCGGGTTGGAGCCGAAGGGAATACGGCAGGATGCGGAGCGGTTGCGCGCGGAGTAGGCAAGCAGAACCGGCGCTTCATAACCCGGCACCAGACGCTTGTAGGAGTTGGTGGTGGGGTTGGTGAAGGCGTTGATGGCCTTGGCGTGCTTGATGATGCCGCCGATGTAATACAGGCAGTTTTCCGAAAGGCCGGCATATTCGTCGCCCGCAAACGTCGGCTTGCCGCCCTTCCAGATCGACTGGTGCACGTGCATGCCCGAGCCGTTGTCGCCGAAGATCGGCTTCGGCATGAAGGTTGCCGTCTTGCCATAGGCATTGGCGACCTGGTGCACGACATACTTGTAGATCTGCATCTTGTCGGCGCTGGAGACCAGCGTGTCGAATTTCACGCCCAGCTCGTGCTGTGCGGCAGCCACTTCGTGGTGGTGCTTTTCAACGACGACGCCCATCTCGGCCAGAACCGTCAGCATTTCGGAACGCATGTCCTGCAGGCTGTCGATCGGCGGAACCGGGAAATAACCGCCCTTGACGCGCGGACGGTGGCCGAGGTTGCCGGTCTCGTAATCCGTGTCGTCGTTGGACGGCAGTTCGGAACTGTCGAGCTTGAAGCCGGTATTGTAGGGGTCTGCCTTGTACTTCACGTCGTCGAAGACGAAGAATTCAGGCTCGGGGCCGACGAAAACGGTGTCGCCGATACCGGATGCCTTGAGATAGGCTTCGGCCTTCTTGGCGGTGCCGCGCGGGTCGCGGTTATAGGCTTCGCCCGAAACCGGGTCGAGAATGTCGCAAAGGACGACCAGGGTGGACTGGGCGAAGAACGGGTCGATATGGGCGGTGGCCGGATCGGGCATCAGCACCATGTCGGACTCGTTGATGGCCTTCCAGCCGGCGATCGAGGAGCCGTCGAACATGACGCCATCGGCGAACATGTCTTCGTCCACACAGACAATATCCATGGTGACGTGCTGCAGCTTGCCCTTGGGGTCGGTAAAGCGCAGGTCCACGAACTTGATGTCGTTATCCTTGATCTGCTTCAAGATATCGTTTGCGGTCGTCATTTAAACGTTTTCCTTGAGTGTGATGATGACGAGGTGAAAACCCAAGCCTCCCCGGCTCGGGACGTTCTTGATTATATGGCGTCCACGCCTGTTTCACCGGTACGGATGCGGATGACTTCCTCGACGTTGGAAACGAAAATCTTTCCGTCGCCGATACGTCCGGTCTGCGCCGCATTGCGGATCGCCTCGATGACGGCTTCCGCATTCTCGTCCGCCAATACGACTTCGACTTTCACTTTCGGCAAAAAGTCCACGACGTACTCTGCACCGCGGTAGAGTTCCGTGTGGCCCTTCTGACGACCAAAGCCTTTTGCTTCCGTGACCGTGATTCCCTGAAGTCCGACTTCCTGAAGGGCTTCCTTCACTTCATCGAGCTTGAAAGGCTTAATGATCGCTTCGATCTTTTTCATGAGAAAATATCTCTCCGCTTCTCCCGTTAAAGCAGGTTCTTCCCGCTCTGCCACAAGAATGCACGTATTGTGCCAGATCGGAAGCGGGCTTGAAGAAAAAACTTCGCTCCCCCGGCTTTCCGGCACAAAATGCATTCGCTTTTTGCGGTTTTCCGGGGGATTTCTCGCGAAAATCCGAAAAATCCATGAGCATTTCTGTTGATTTGTATTATTTTAGCAATTCTGAATATTTTGAGTTCCGGCGCTGATATATTGGTCTGATGATTATATTTTATGCATTTGACTATAATTCATTCACGGCTATCTGCTTATTTTTGTATCGATTGCCTTTTCGGCGTTTTGAAGGGATGATCGCGCCATGATATCCCCTTTGCAGCTCTTCCTGATCGATCCCGTTGTGATGGCCCGCATCGATGCTGCGGCGGGGCAATCCGGCATTCCTCTTTATGATCTGATGGAGCGGGCGGGCCGGGCGGTCGCGGCGGCTGCCCTGCGTCATTATCCGCAGGCGCTGCGCTTCGTCGTGCTGTGCGGCGGCGGCAATAATGGCGGCGACGGCTACGTGGCCGCACGGGTGCTTTTGGAAAGCGGGGCTGCGGTTGCGGTTCATCATCTCGGCGATGCCGCCGCGCTCAAGGGCGATGCGCGGACGGCGTTCGAGCGGAGCGGGGTCGCGCCGCTGCCGTTTGGCGATTATGTGCCCGTTGCCGGCGACGTGGTGATCGATGCGGTTTTCGGGGCCGGCTTGTCGCGTGATATTCCCGGAGAGCTTGCCGGGGTGATTGCGGCGGTAACAGGGGCGGGCGTGCCTGTGCTTGCCGTCGACCTGCCTTCCGGCCTCTGCGGCCGGCGGGGCGTGCCTCTCGGAGCATCGTTCAGGGCGGAGCGGACCGTGACCTTCATGGCGCGCAAACCCGGCCATCTGTTGATGCCGGGGCGCGAGCTGTGCGGGGCGCTTGAGGTCTTCGATATCGGCATTCCCTCCCGCATCCTTGTCGCGCACGCGGGATCTGTGGCGGAAAACGACCCGCTTGTCTGGCGGGAGGCCTTGCCCCGCGCCGATATGGAAACGCATAAATTCCGTCGTGGTCACCTCACCGTGTTTTCCGGGCCGGCCCATGCGACGGGCGCAAGCCGCATGACGGCGCTTTCGGCGCTGAAGGCGGGGGCGGGCATCGTTACCATTGCCGCCCCGAAGGCAGCGCTCGATGTGCTTTCAGTGACGCTGACGGCGGTGATGAACACGCCCATGGATAATGGCGATGATCTGCAGGACTGGTTGGACGACGGGCGCCACGGCAGTTTTGTCATAGGTCCGGGTTTCGGTGACCTCGAAAAAGCGCGGCAATTTGTGTCTCTGATTGGTGATAAGTCCGTCGTGCTGGATGCCGATGCGATCACGGCGTTCAGGGATCGCCCGGAAGCCCTGTTTGAACGGATCACATCCGGCACGGGTAAATTCGTGCTGACGCCGCATGAGGGCGAGTTTGCGCGGTTGTTCCCTGACCTCGCCACCGGGTCGGCGCTGAGCAAGATCGAAAAGGCACAGGCTGCTTCGGCGCGCAGTGGTGCGGTGCTGGTCTACAAGGGTGCGGATACGGTGATTGCCGCGCCGGATGGCCGGGCGCTGGTCAACACCAATGCCCCGGCAAGCCTTGCCACGGCGGGTTCCGGCGATGTGCTTGCCGGTATCATCGGGGCGCTGCTGGCGCAGGGAACGCCCGCTTTCGAAGCGGCGGCCGCCGGTGTCTGGCTGCATGGGGAGGCGGGACAGAGGGCAGGGATCGGCATGACGGCGGAGGATCTCGCCCATGCGGTGCGGCCGTTTGGCTGAGTTCCCTCTGATGGTGTTGGGGTAGGGATTTGGGTCGAGTTTCTGCGGGCAGCTAGCAGCTCGCTGAACTTGTGGTTTTTGGCACAGTTCCATCATCCGTACTCCGTCACCCCGGACTTGATCCGGGGTCCAGCGCGATCAAGTCCTTGATCGCTAAAGACTCGTCCCACGGCGTAGACGCGCCGTGACTGGATGCCGGATCAAGTCCGGCATGACGGAGGTGCTTTGTCTTCGATCTGCCTGCCATCGTGCCCGAGGCTTTTTAAGGCCGCGTCTTCAATGCGCGGCTTTGCCACCCTGGCTCGCCATCGCCATTCGCGACGCACTGATCAAGAGCTTGCGTTCGGCGCGTTCCTGCTGCGGCGTGCGATTGTAGATTTCGCGATAACATTTGGAGAAATGTGAGGCGGAGACGAAACCGCAGGCGACGGCGACTTCGACCACCGGCATGGCCGATTGCACCAGCAGGTGACGGGCGCGGTCGAGACGGATTTCGAGATAATAACGGGCAGGCGAGCGGCCCATTTCCTGACGGAAGAGACGTTCCACCTGTCGGCGCGACAGATCGGCGGCATCGGCGATATCGAGCAGCGACAGCGGCTCGGCGAGATTGCCTTCCATCAATTCGATGATCGACAGGACCTTGCTGTTCTGCACGCCGAGGCGGGCGCGCAGTGGCAGGCGCTGGCGGTCGTTGGGGCTGCGCACCCGGTCGGTCAATTGCTGTTCACAGACACGGTTGACGAGGTTCTCGCCGAAATCCTGCCCGATCAGGCTCAGCATCATGTCCAGCGACGCCGTGCCGCCGGCGCAGGTGTAGATGTTGCTGTCGACTTCGAAGAGATCGGCATAGACTTCCACCTGCGGGAAGGCCTCGGAAAAACCCGGCAGGTTCTCCCAGTGGATCGCGCAACGCTTGCCGTTCAAAAGGCCGGCCTGCGCGAGGATATGGGCGGCGGTACAGAGGCTGCCGATGGCGATGCCGCGATTATAGGCTTCGCGCAGCCAGGCGTTGACGGACTTGTTGATGTGCTGATCCACATCGATGCCGGAACAGATGATCGCCATCTCCGGGCGATTTTCGCCGCTGACATAACGCCGCTCGTCGGCAAGACAGGTATCGGCCTCGAGACAGATACCACTGGACGACATGACCTTCTGGCCATCGAGCGAAGCGATGCGCCATTCATAGGCCTGATAGCCCAACATTCGGTTGGCGATGCGAAGCGTTTCAACCGCTGCGGCGAAGGGCAGCATGGTAAATTGCGGAATGAGAAAAAAGACGATTGAGCGTTTCTTCTGGGAGTTCTTGCTCATTTGCCCGTGCTCCGTTGCGAATACGCAATTCCTCTCTTGGAATTGGTCTTCTGGATGTCCTGTTTACGACATCTTTAACGAAAAATACGCCTTGGAATCGGGGCTGTCAAAAAATCGCTTTTGAAATATGCAAAATTTACGACAAGCCTTTTAAAAAGGCGTTGTGTCGCATGTAAAACAGGCAGGCCGTTTTGCGCCGTTGCCGGGGTGTTCTGGGATTGGCCGGAGATGGCTCGCAGGTGTCGAAACGGCTGCGAGCCATGGGCTGGTCGTCATTTGCGGATGACGCTTATGCGATTGTTGTCTGTCGTCGGCCATCCGATATCCTTCAGTGTTTCAGGCGGCAATGCCTCCAGTGCGCGAAGCATCCTTGCGCGACGCCATGATGCGTAAGCGGCGGAAACATGGCTGGACAACCGATGCAGCCAGCCGCCGGACGAGGGGCGGTGCGTGGAACGGTTCGCCGCCGGAAGATAATGTATCATGGTCATGTCTTGATCCTTTCCTGAACCACGATCGGTTTGCGATGTCGATATGCGCCTGCATATTCCATCAAACAAGAGAATGAATTTTATGTCATTCATCAATCATACGAATGATTTCCAGGTGGCCTTGCCGGATGTGTCCTGCTTCCCGTGTGGGGCCGCGTCGCACTTCGGCGATATGTCTTCCGGTCCTGTTCATTCGATGTCCGTGATGGTGCGCGCTTGTTGACATTCAATCAAACGAAATGATATCCATCTATAAATCAAAATATTTGAAGGTACGTGCCATGACCGTGACTTTCCGCCAACCGCTGCCGTTGCTGGATAACGACATATTGAGAACCTTCGTCGCCATTGCGGAAACGGGAAATTTTTCCACCGCCGCTGAAGTGGTGTTCAGAACGCCGTCAGCCGTTTCCATGCAGATCAAGAAGCTCGAAGAGCAGCTGAAGACGACGCTGTTCCTGCGAGATGCCCGCTCGGTGACATTGACGGCGCATGGGGAGACGCTTCTGACCTATGCGCGCCGTATGATCGCGCTGTCCAACGAAGCCGTGTCGCGTTTCGTCATGCCCGAGCTTTCCGGCGTGGTGCGTCTCGGCGCGCCGGAGGATATTGGGGAGCGTGGCCTGTTGCCGGGCATTCTCAAGCGTTTCGCCGAGGCTTTCCCGGGCATCATGATCGATGTCACCATCGATTCCAGTTCCAATCTTTACAAGCGCATGGACGAGCAGCGGCTTGATCTTGCCCTCGTCAACTGTGCCTCGCATCCCTTGAGGGACACCGGCGAGGTGCTGATGCGCGAGCGCCTCGTCTGGGCCGGGGCCAAATGCGGCACCGCCTATCTGCGCGATCCGCTGCCGATCTCCATCTGGGAAGAGGGTTGCATCTGGCGCTCGGAAGCGATCCATTCGCTGGAAAGGCGCGGGCGCAATTTCCGGGTGGCCTATCTCAGCGGCCATACGATGGCGCAGCGCGCGGCGATTGCCGCCGATCTCGCCATCGCGCCGCTGCCGCGGTCCTATGTGCAGAACGACATGGTCATTCTGGGCGACAAGGAAGGATTGCCGGAACTTGGCTGTTTCGATATCCGCCTGATCACCGGCGACAAGCCGTCGCGTCCGGTGCTTGCGGTTGCGGAAAGCATTCGCAATGCCTTCGTAGAGGCCGCCAAGGCTGCGTGACAGGGCAGGTGCCCGAGCGGCGGCGCCATGGCCGGGCAGACGGGCGTGGTGTCGTCAAACCGCCAGCGAATCCGGCGGTGTCGAACGGGACGTGTTTCCGGTTTGCCAGCTTCCGCGTTTGACCAGCCAGTCGGACGATGTCTGCAATCCGCCAAAGGGGAAGACGTGAATTTGCCGGATGGCCCCCTGCGGGTTGGCCTGCCAGTGCTGTTCGATCGGCCCGACGATGCTTTCCGGCGAATGCCCCTTGGCCAAAGTCGTGAGCGACAGCGCATTCTTCCTGAGATAGGCGATGGAATTGCCGACGCCGCAAAGTGCGGCATATTTCAGCAGCGTCGTGATCTTGGCCGGGCCGGAAACACCGATATGCACCGGCAGGTCGATGCCTGATGCGGCAAGCCCTTCCGCCCAGGCAATGAAGCGTGCGGGGTCGAAACCGAACTGGGTGACGATGCGCATGGTGGCATCGCTTCTTTCGGCAAAATCGCGTTTCAACCGCATCGCCGTCAAGGCCGTCTCCTCGCTGAAATCGGGACTGCCTTCCGGGTGGCCGGCAATTGCGATCCGGCTTATTCCATAACGGTCGAAGATACCGGTGGAGAGCATGTCCATGCTGGAGGCGAAGGGACCGGCCGGCCTGTCGACACCGCCGCCGACAACCAGCACATCCGATACGCCGGCTTCACCTGCCAGCCGCTTTACCTGCTCCTCAAATTCCACGCGCGAGGGGATGCGCCGTGCCGCAAGATGCGGCACAGGTTCGTAACCGAGATCGCGCAGATGTCTTGCCGCATCAACCAGCCTTTCCTGCGAGGCTGCGCCGGTGTCGGTCAGATAGACGCGTACAGCCTGCGGAAAAAGACCGGCCAGGCTGGCTGGGCCGAGCACCTGCGCGGGTGAGGCTTCAATGGAGGCGGGGATGATGGAAGAGGCGGAAATATCGGGCAATTTGTGCTTGATCCTTTTTATTATCATGCACCGATTTTGCGGCGAAGTCTGTGCCTGTTGCGGCAAGACAGCCCTGCATCTGCGACGAAGCTTGGCAACGGGGTGCGGCGCGGGGTCACCAGATCCGTTTCGTCAGCCCGTTCCACAGCCAGGTCCAGATCGTCGGCGGAAAGCGCAGCACCGATTTTCCCGGTGAGGGTGGCTGCGGCGCGAGGCTGCCGGAAAGCGCATCTTCGATGGCGTTGACGGCGATATCCACCGAGGCGGCGGTGAGAAGCAGCGGATAGGTGGCGATGGTATCGGCAGGCGATGGCTTCAGCCGTTTTTCATAAAGCGTGGCGCCGGTATCCACGCCCCTGTCGACCAGATGCACGGTCGCGCCGAAATTGCCCCGGTCTTTTTCCACCAGCGCCCAGTAACCGCCCATCTGGCCGCGATAGGCGGGATTGATGCCGGCGTGGAAATTGATGACCGGGCATTGCAGGGCCTGCAGCGTCGCCGGGCTCAGAAGACGGCAGGAAATGGTGAAGATCGCCGCCGGTTTCAGCAGATTGGCGGCCTTGTGACAGTCTTCATCGTTCAGCGAGGCAAATTGCGAGACGGGAATGGCAGGGTCAAGTTCGGCGAAGAGGCCGTGCCTGGCGATGATCTCCTGGCTTCTTCTAGCCGTGAAGCGTTTGCCGAGGCGGGATGCGACCATCGTCGCCATCTGGCCTGCGGCGACAATCCAGCCGAGCCGTCGCGCCCGGCGCCTGAGAATGGCGGATTTGCTTTCGGGTTGCTCCATGAAGACGTGGATATCCGGAAAGCGGGCGGCCAGTGCATTGATCATGACATTGGGGTTCGTGCCGCCTGCCGTCATCACCAGAAGCCGATTGTTGATGTCAGTCATATCACCCACGGGATTTTCCTAAACCATGATCCAGCCACGGAGTTTCCCTCGCGAAGCTCAAAACCCTGTTAATTTTCATCGACAGGAATTTTTGAAATGCCGCTGGAACCGATTTTCGGGACTCACGTTATTGTGACGCATATCACATCGGCGCTTGCCTTTGGACGGCAAGTCATAGGGGAGTAGTTTCAAATGATCACACGCATTCTTTCGACCGTTTTCGTGGCTCTGTTGACCGTCGTGACCTTGAGTTCCTGCGGCAACACCATTCGCGGCATGGGCCGGGATACGGCGAATGCCGTTGATGCGACGCAGGACGCCGGCCGCAGTGTGGACCGCGCCGCCCGCCGCTGACGACATCTCCCCTTAAAAAGTCCGGCGTCACCCTGAAACAGGGGTGGCGCCTTTTCTTTGACCGAATTTTTTTGCGAATGTTCGCCTGACGAGAATCACGGGGTGGGCATGAACGGATCGCTGAAGAGACTGGCAAGCTTGCTGCTGCCATTGCTGTTGCCATTTTCGGCTCAGGCCGGCGGGCAGGCGGATTTCTGCAGGAGCATGGACCATGCGGGTGGCCGTTATACCGTCTGCAGTTTCGATCCGGCAAGGAACACGATCCGGATTTATGACCGCGACCAGCTTTCCGGGCAGGGATACCGGACTTTCGCCGACCTGTCCTCCGCCCTGTGGCGGCAGCACATGTTCAGCATCTTCGCCATGAATGGCGGCATGTATCACTCCGATTATTCGCCCGTCGGTCTTTTTGTCGAAAATGGCGTGGAACGTTCGCCGGTCAGCACCCGCGGCGGCTGGGGCAATTTTCACCTTCTGCCGAATGGCGTGTTTTATCTGAAGGGCGCAAGCGCCGGGGTGCTGGAGACACAAGCCTATTTGGCGGCAGATCCGAAGCCGGATTTCGCCACGCAATCCGGCCCGATGCTGGTGATCGACGGCAAGCTGCATCCGCGATTTTTACCCGATAGCGACAGTCTGAAGCGGCGCAACGGCGTCGGTGTTTCCCGCGACGGCGTGGTGCATTTCGCCATTTCGGAAAATACCGTGCGCTTTTATGATTTCGCCACCCTGTTCAGGGATGTGCTGGATGCGCCCAATGCGCTTTATCTCGACGGCACGATATCAAGCGTCGATATTCCCGCGATGAACCGGCGGGATGCGCTGTTTCCCATGGGGCCCATCATCGCTGTCGTCGACAGGGTGCCGGATTAGAGCGCTCTTGCTTTTCCTCAAATCGCGAAATCGATCTAACCCTTTGTCTTCTCGTATTTCCGGGCACAAATCCGCTTCACGCTTCCGCCGGAAATGCGCCAGCCGGAAAGATCAGATCGGCGCTTTGGGATAGGCTTTTTCCAGCCCGGCCGATGCCGTCAGCCCCTTGCGGAAGGCAAGGCAGGCGGGGTGCTGGCTGGCCCTGGCAGTTTCCGCGAGGCGGATCTGCAGGCGGGCAGGGGCGTTACCGCCAAGCCATTCACCGGCGGCTTCCAGCTTCAGGCTGTTGAGGAAGCGGGCATTGGCCTGCTGGTCGAGATAAAGATTGAGGCCGGCGAGCAGGTTTTCATCCTGCAGCGTGTTTTCCATCAGCAGCAATATCCAGGCCTTGTCCTCGCTTGTCAGCGAGGTGAGTTTCGACGCGACCGTTTCCCGGTCCGGAAAAGAGGATGCCTGCTGCATGGAGAGACTCGCGCCGTTGCTGTTGCCATCGTCGATAAAGCAGCGGTCGCAGCCTTTCAAGGCGCGGCGTTTCACCCGGAGAAATTCGACCGTGACGTGCCGCCGCCAAGAGTTTTCAACAGGCGTTTGTATCAAACCTTTAAATAACGGTTACACTTTAGCCTAAATTGAGGCGAAGCCAAAAACGGCGTTTCTTTGAGCCTCACGCTAACGCCTTGTTTTTTCATATACCTATGCGTGGGGCGAATGGCAGACCGGCGAAAAAGCCTTCATTTAGCCGCTTTTTGCATTTGCCTTCGCTGCCGGATTTTAATAAATGCTTCTCCCACGGGCCGGGTCTTGAAGATCGCCCGGAGAGTGAATAGCTGGAGTAATCATGGAAGAAACCGCTCAGAAATCCTGCTGGGGCGTCACGTTGCGCGCACTTGCAGGCTTTGCCGCTTTTCTCGCATTGACGTACATTTTTGGCAGCCCATAAGCACTTCTCCTGAATTGACGGGTTTTGAAACGGCGCGGTTCTCCTCTGGAGACCGTGCTGTTTTCGTTTGAGCGGCTTTCATGTCGCAGCCGCAAAAGCCGGTGACGCTCTTCGTTCTTGCCGAAGCGCCGGATTTTTCCGAAAGTCCCGCTATATTTGTGTCCGATGCTCCGGTGGCGATCCGCCGCGGCTTTGGATATGATGGTGACGGAATCTGATTAGCCAGGACAAAGCGCATGTTTCTTTCGGTCTTCGACGTCTTCAAGATCGGTATCGGTCCTTCGAGTTCCCATACGATGGGGCCGATGACGGCGGCCAACCGCTTTCTGGCGCTGATCCTCAGCGATGAGTGGCCCCGTCCTGCGGGGGCGGCCGTTTCACAGCTGAAGGTCAGCCTGCATGGCTCTCTCGCCTTTACCGGCATCGGCCATGGCACCGGGCGTGCCGTCATTCTCGGACTGACGGGCGAGCGGCCGGACCTTGTCGATCCCGATGCCATGGATGCGATCATCGAGACGGTGGAAAAGGCCGGCACGGTAGCGCCGCCCGGCCATCCGGCCTACACGTTCCGGCCGGCCGAGGATCTGGTCTTTGACAAGAAGAACCCGCTGCCCGGCCATGCCAACGGCATGACCTTCTGTGCCTTCGACAATCAGGGCAGGCTGCTGATCAAGCGTATCTATTATTCCGTCGGTGGCGGCTTCGTCGTGACCGATACGGAACTGGAGGCAATCAAGCAGCGCGGCAAGACCATCGATAATGGTCCGCGCGTGCCCTATCCCTTCGCCTCGGCAAAGGAGATGCTGGAAATGGCCGGCCGTTCCGGCCGCACCATCGCGCAGATGAAACGGGCGAATGAGGAGACGGTGGTGTCCCGCGAGGAGCTGAACGAGCGCCTCGACCAGATCTGGGAAGCCATGAATGGCTGCATCGAGCGCGGGCTGAAGGTGGACGGCATCATGCCCGGCGGCCTGAAGGTGCGCCGCCGCGCCCGCTCGATCTATGAGAAGCTGAATGCGGAATGGCGCAGCAACCGGTTGAACCCGGTCATGGCGAATGACTGGCTGAGCGTTTACGCCATGGCCGTCAATGAGGAAAATGCCGCCGGCGGCCGGGTGGTCACCGCGCCGACCAATGGCGCGGCGGGCGTCGTTCCGGCCACTGTCCGATATTTCCGGCACTTCCATGAGGATGCGACGGTTGACGACGTGCGTGACTTCCTGCTGACGGCGGCGGCGATTGGCGGCATCATCAAGCACAATGCTTCCATTTCCGGCGCGGAAGTGGGCTGTCAGGGCGAGGTCGGATCGGCGGCGGCCATGGCGGCGGCGGGTCTTGCCGCGGTCATGGGCGGCTCGCCCGAGCAGATCGAAAATGCCGCTGAAATCGCGCTTGAGCATCATCTCGGCATGACCTGTGACCCGATTGCCGGGCTGGTGCAGGTGCCCTGCATCGAACGCAATGCGCTGGGGGCCGTGAAAGCGGTGACAGCGGCGTCGCTGGCGCTGAAGGGTGACGGCCAGCATTTCGTGCCGCTCGACGCCTGTATCGAGACGATGCGCCAGACGGGCAACGACATGAGCGAGAAATACAAGGAAACCTCCACCGGCGGCCTGGCCGTCAACGTTGTGGAGTGCTGAGCGGGCAGGGCGGCCGGCATCGTCCAGATGCTTGACGCCCGCCGCAAAAAGGCATTGATAGGGGCATGCCTCTACATCTCATCAAACTTTGCGTCGGCGCGGATTCACTCCAGGATTTGAGAGACTGGGTCGCGCAGCGCTCGTTGACAGCGATGGCCGCAGGGCTTGAGCCGCATAGCGTGCACACCACCCGGATGATTCCGAAACGGGTCGAGGAATTGCTGGAAGGCGGTTCGCTCTACTGGGTCATCAAGGGACAGGTGCAGGCGCGGCAGAAGCTTCTCGACCTGCGTTCCTTCAAGGGGGAAGACGGGATTACCCGTTGCGACCTCATTCTCGGCCCCGAGGTCATCGAGACCTCACCCGCACCCAAGCGGCCGTTTCAGGGCTGGCGTTACCTGAAGGACGACGAAGCGCCGCGTGATCTCGGCGGCGGCGGTGCCGGCAGTGAAGACATGCCTTCCGATCTGAGGCGCGAACTGGCCGAGCTTGGCCTGCTCTGATCCTCGGTGGCGCCTTGCTGAAATGAAAAAGCCGGCTTCCCTGCGGAGCCGGCTTTTCATTTGGGGAGACGTTATGCTTTTGAGGACGGGTGGTTTTAGCGGATGCCGCCAACCGCATTCGTTGCGCGGCCGTCCTGAATTTTCACCCAACGACCGGGGTTGGCGGTGTCCTGACGCTTCAGGTAGGTATATTCGGTTTCCGACCAGTTCATGACCTTGTTGCGCATGTTGTCGAGAACGAAATCGCCGCGATCGGTGCGAACGGTCAGAACGGCATGGCCTTCGCCATTCGGCTGCAGAACGACTGTGATCAGCAGGTTGGAAGCGGAGAAGCCCTTGTTCATCAGCATCTTGCGCTTCAGAAGCACGAAGTCTTCGCAGTCGCCGACCGTGGTGGGATAGGCCCAGCGTTCCTCGACGCCGTAGATTTCCATGTCGGTCATCGGCGTGATCGTGGTGTTGGCGGTGTAGTTGACGTCGAGCATCGTCTTCCAGCGCTCTTCGGTCAGCTTCATCGGGCCGGTGTCGACCGAGGTCGGCTGGCATTCGCTCTGGTAGGTCTGGCAGAATTCATAATGACCGATCGGCGGATTGGCCTTGCCGATGACGCGCATCACGGCGGCCGGCGAAGCGCTGGCCTGCTGGGCGAAGGCGCTGACGATGAATGCGATCAGGACGAAAACGATACGGTTGTTGTTCATTGCTTGTCTCCCCGTGTTGAGGAGACATTCGCAGCTATATTTTGACCTGCCGGAAATTTGCGAGAGGCAATTTGAGCTTAAATTTCAGAAAATTAGCCGTTGTTTTGAATTGTATTTGAGTGAATTTTTACGCGTATTCGAAGCAAATTTTATTACAATTTTACGGATCGTGGCCTTAGGATTCCGGTAGCCATTTATGCCGCTGTATTAAAAGCGGTTTTCGGTGCGGCGGGATTTTCACGGCCGCGTGATGTCATCAGGCGGTGTCAGGCAGGGGCGCGGATTTCCCGTTTTGGGATGGGTGTTTCAAGCCGGCACAGCGCGAAAAAGCGGCGAAAAAAACTTCAAAAAAACTGCATTTTTTCTGGAAAAAATAATGTGGCGTGCGCTTTTCGTCTCGATCTGCGGCCATTGCCGGGCCGAAAATCGAACAATTTGGTGTCTCCAGCTGCCGGGCACCTGGAAGGATGGCAGGAGAGGGCCGGGCCGGGATTTTGCGCTGAAGCGTTTTCATCTCGCCGCTACTACCCGGCACCGGAAATGCGTCGATGCGGCTCGATACGACGGCGAGACTTCTTTCGGCTCGAGGGCTTGGCCGGCCGGATTCAGGCCAATGGCTGAATGACGAAAAAGAAAAGATGTGGCAGGCGCCCGTCAATGCCGGGCGAACAGCCATCGCAAATTCAGTATCGTGAAACGGAAAAGGGTTCGTCGGGACTGTGGCGCAATCCCGGTACCATGGTTTTGTGGCTGTTAATTGCCGGGCAGGTCGGGTGGCAACGGTTCAGAGAAATTCGATCAGCGCGTCGGGCGACTGGACGCGGTCGAATTCCACCGCGACGCCTTCCATGAAATGGCGCACGATCTTGCCGCTCATGTTCTTGCCGAGCTGGACCCGGCTGCCGAGCGGTGGCCGGCTTTCGATTTCGATGGCCGCACCCGAGAGGGAAAGGTCGATCAGCCGGCAGGAGACGAGCACGCCGTCTTCCAGAACCAGATGCGCCTTGGCATTGCGCGGGGTCAGGCGATCGTGGCGGCGGTCTTCCGGCAGGCCGAGCAGCTGCCGCTTGGCGATCCAGGCCAGCTGGGCGGCGAGCTTTTCGCGCTTGCGCTCCGGCGCGTTGATGGCGATGACGAAACCGGATGCGGTGAGCGATGTCACCGTGCCCTCGATCCGGCCGATATGCTGGAGATAGGCGATGACGCGGTCACCATTGCGGGCGATACCCGAACAGCTGAACTGCGCTCTTTCGGCGGTCATCTCCGTTGCGGTGCAGTCATATTCCTGATGGTCGGGCAACATGAGGCGGCCGGTAAAGGACACACTGACGGCATCGTCGAGGTGAACCTCTTCGACCGGACGCAGGATTTGGGCAGTGTTGACCGAGCGGGATGCAAACATGGACAGCGCAATTATAAAGGACGATGATGAGAAGTCTCTACCTTGCGCGGGTTAACAGACTGTATTGTTTGATCTCTACAATTCTTCCGATCGACAATATCGTTACACTCCTGACGTATCTGGTGCGTGATTGAGGCGGCCGCTCGCCCTTCCTCGCGGGTGCCTGCTATGGCTGACGGCCCCTCAGCGGCTTCCCGTGCCTGACGCGACGATGGCTTCCATATCTGCAAAACAGGCCGTTGGCGCAATGTCCATGCGCAGCAGGCGGCTGCTTTTCATTGAAAGGCAATTGACGGGCGCGGCGAAATCGTGCCGCGGACGTTCCGGGAGCAGCGCGCCAAGCAGGCGCGGGGCGGCTCCGGCATCCGTGCGCAGTGGCAGCAGCAGCATTTCGAATGGCAGCTGTGCCGCGCCATAATCGTCTTCCGCCTCGACATCGAAGACGACAGGCAATTGGTGTTGCAGAATGCCACGGGCGACGCGACAGGGGAAATCGGCGTTTGCCGCCGGCCAGAGTTCTGAAAAGCGGTGCCCCCGCAGCTCCCGGCCGAACAGGGCGCAGATGCGTGTGCCGGCAAGGCGGAAGAACGGCGTTTCCTCTCCGTTATCCGTCAGGATGAAGAGGTCGCCGAGATGATGTTTCAGTTTTGCGGGATCAATGTCTTCGCGCCGCGGCGCGGCTTTCCTGCCGCGCAATTCGTCCCAATAGGCATATATGTCCAGTCCGGCCATGCTCTTCATAGCATCTCTCCATGTTCGTTTTTGGGACGTCATGTCCATCCGAACGTCTGTATGTGGAGGTAAAGCGATTTTCGTGCCATCCGGTTTTGTTAAGGTTAACAAAGGGTTGATATTGCGCGGCGGCAAGGCGCGTGGCATCGGTGCGGCCATGTCGGGGAAGGCTCCCGTCAGCACAATTTCTGGCCGCGCCGCAGTCCTGCGGCCTGCCGGCAAGCCGGACCGCCCCCTGGCATCGGCGCTGAAACCCTTGCGGTTGCGGCGTTCGCTACCTGACGGGCGGGACGGCTTTTTTTTCGCCCGGGCTTCCTATATTGCTCGAAAGACAGAAATTTCGAGCAAGACAGGGATGGGATCATGTCCTACGGGGACGGCGAACAGCCGCCGGTTTCGGAAACGCCGGAACCGAAAGACGACGCGAACAATCCCGTCTTCAACCTGCCGCCGCTTCTGGTCGGCATATTGGCGGCACTGCTTTTCGCTTATGTGGTTCCTGCCTATCTCCTGTCGGAAGAAGGCGATGGCTGGTTCATCTTCACCTTCGGCTTCATTCCGCTGCGTTATGCCGTGCCTTTTTCGCAGCAGGGCCTGGAATGGCTCTGGACGCCGGTGACCTATTCCTTCTTGCATGGCGGCATCGAGCATATCCTGTTTAACGGCCTGTGGCTGATGGCCTTCGGCGCGCCGGTTCTGCGCCGGATCGGAACATGGCGCTTTGTGCTGTTATGGGGCATTTCCGCTGCCGTTTCAGCCTTTGGCCATGCGGCGCTGAACTGGGGAGATGTGACGGTGCTGATCGGCGCTTCCGGTGTCGTTTCTGCGCTTATGGGGGCGGCTTGCCGTTTTGCCTTTCCCGCCCGTGGTGGCTACAGCGCCTCCTTTGGCCATCTCATGCCGCGGCAGAGCATTCTCGGCGCGCTTTCCAACCGCACGGTTTTGATCTTCACGCTGATGTGGCTCTTCGGCAATGTGCTGATCGCGGTCGGCGTGCCGCTGTTTGGCGATGTCGGCGGTGAAATTGCCTGGGATGCGCACGTCTTCGGCTTCGTGCTCGGCTTCCTCTTCTTCGGACTGTTCGACCGCCCGCTGCGCTAACGCCGATCGGGCAGAGCGGTGTTTCAGCCGGTTCTGCCTGCCTTGGGGCGCGATCACGCTCCTTGTCGGCCGTGGCGCAAATTTGCTCGCGCGCGTCCCATCCGGGATTGCATTCATACCGGCCTCAGCGCACCATGGTGCATGATTTGCAACCGCCGGGGGAGGCTGCGGCGCGGTGCGGATCGCCGACAAGAGGAGGAAGGCATGCCAACATTCGTAAAGGATCTTCTCGACCGCAAGGGCAGGGACGTCGTGACCGTCAGGCCCGAGGTCAGCATCGGCGAGGCCGCGGCAACGCTGCATGCGCACAAGATCGGTTCCGTCGTCGTCACGGATGCCGAAGGTGTCGTTCTCGGTATTTTCACGGAGCGCGATCTGGTGAAGGCCGTGGCGGGCCAGGGCGCCGCTTCCCTGCTGCAATCCGTCTCCGTGGCCATGACCAAGAACGTCATCCGCTGTCACCACAATTCAACCACCGACGAGCTGATGGAAATCATGACGGGCGGACGTTTCCGCCATATTCCGGTCGAGGAAAATGGCCGCCTTGCCGGCATCATCTCCATCGGTGACGTGGTGAAGGCGCGGATCGGCGAGATCGAGGCCGAGGCGGAGCACATCAAGGCCTATATCGCCGGATGAGGCTTCGCGCAGGGGGCAGGGCATTTTCGGTGAAAGTGCGTCGGTTTCACGTCGGGATAACGCGCTACAACGAAGAGACAGAGCACTTCAAACGATTCCGTGCAGACGGGGCGTGCCCTAGGCCGGGTTGACAAGTTCTGCTCCCAATGCGGCTCGTGGCGTCAAGGAGAACACTATGACGACACTTAGAATTTACGATCTCAAACAGCACGTCCTTGCTCTTGACCTGAGGGACTTGCTGCGGCTTTTGGCGCCTCGCTCTTTCGAAGCAAATTGGGTTGTTTCGACCGTCAAGTCGTCCAAACCCAGGCACGAATGGTTTGAGGCCACAGGTGAAGGTGGCGAGCAGCTGGAAGAATTAGCGCGGCACAATGTCCAGCTTTCGGGCTCCGAATTAGCAGCCCTGGCAGAGAATACGCGGCAGGTTATCTGGGGTGAGTTTGTCGGCTCGGAACAAACGCAGACGGACAAGACTTGGGTGACAATCCGAGCCATCGACAGTACGTTCTACGAAGTCGATACAGACGATGAAGCGGTGCTGAGTAAGATCAACTCAATTTACAAAGACGTACGAACTGGAGAGGCTCCGGGTAGGTAGGACTTCCTCAGCGCCGGAAGGCCTGCTGCATCCGCTCCAGTTCCGGAATGCGGGAGCGCGTTTCTTCATATCCCCTGTCGATGGCTTCGCTGGCGCGATGGAATTCCGACAGGCCGATATCGTTGATGCGCGGGTGCAGCATGAGGTCGGGCGGATCGCCGGCGAGACGGGAGCGCGAAATCCGGTCCTGAATGATGTTGAAGGCCTGCACCATGACACCCGGCAGGCCGGGGCGCGGTGTGCTGTCCGTCACCGATGCGGAGCCGCCCGTCGAGGATGCGGCGTGTTTGACCACGGCGGAGCGGCCGAAAAGATCGTAATTGAGGTTGACGGCAACAACGAGTGCCTGCTCATAGGCCCGGCAGACCGAAACCGGCACGGGATTGACGAGCGCGCCATCGATCAGGGTGCGGCCATTGCATTGCACGGGCTCAAAAATTCCCGGCAGCGCATAGGATGAGCGCAAGGCCGTGACAAGATCGCCCTGATGAATCCAGACTTCGTGACCGGTGCGCAGTTCGGTGGCGACCGCGATGAAGGGGTGTTCGAGGTTTTCGACGCGCAGGCCTTCCAGATGCTCCTGCATGCGTTTGGTAAGGCGCATGCCGCCGAAAAGCCCGCCGCCGCCAATCGTCAGATCGAGCAGGCCGGCGATGCGGCGCATCGTCAGGGAGCGGGCGAATTCTTCCAGTTCGTCAAGCTTGCCGGCGAGATAACAACCGCCCACCAGAGCGCCGATCGAGGTTCCGGCAATCATGCCGATCTTCACTCCGGCCTCGTCGAGTGCCCGCAGGACGCCGATATGCGCCCAGCCGCGGGCGGCGCCGCCACCGAGTGCCAGCGCGATCCGGCGCGTATCGACACGTGCGTCGACAACGGGTGGCTCAAGGTCTTCCGGGTTGCCAGCCGCGAGCTGATTGTGACGATTTCCCCATCCCAACATGACCGCACTCCCTGCCAGTTCAACAAGGTTCCGCCCTTATCCCCGGAACCTGCTATATTGGTAGCAAATTGGTGCGGCCGATGGAAGGCGGCCGTTCATGTGCCGGAATAGGTCGTCGCCGGATCGAAATGGCGGGTGTCGTCGGTAATCGTGGTCACGGCCTTGCCGTCGGCAAGCCCCACCGTGCGGTAGAAGCAGGAGCGGCGACCGGTGTGGCAGGTGGCGTCGTGGCCGGCGACGGAGACCTTCAGCCAAACGGCGTCCTGGTCGCAATCCGTGCGGAATTCCTTCACCGTCTGCAGGTTGCCGGAGGTTTCGCCCTTCTTCCAGATCTTGCCGCGCGAGCGGCTGTAATAGTGGGCGATGCCGGTTTCCAGCGTCAGCGACAGGGCTTGCGCATTCATATGGGCGACCATCAGCAATTCGCCGTCACGGGCATCAGTCACCACGGCGGTGACAAGGCCGTGTTCATCGAATTTCGGTGAAAAAAGACCTGCGTTTTCGAGCACTTCCTTATCCGCGGGGGCGGATGGAAAGGGAATGGACATGGTAACCCCGGAAAATCAACTAGCGGAACGGTGGGAGCGGCGGATGAAAGGAATCGCTTCCGCCACTCTGGATTTTCTTGCGCATCGGATTTTCAGAAAACCGCGTTACGGCCTTCGGTCCGGCGCTTAGCGGTTCCGCACCATGGTCATGAAGCGTACCTGTTCGGCCGGGTCGTTCTTGAACGTGCCGGTGAAGCTGGTGGTCAGTGTTGTCGACCCCTGCTTGTTGACGCCGCGCATGGACATGCACATATGTTCGGCGTCGATCATGACGGCCACGCCGCGCGGTTTCAAGGTTTCCTCGATCGATCTTGCGATCTGCGCGGTCATGTTTTCCTGCGTCTGCAGGCGGCGGCCGAAGATTTCGACGACGCGGGCGATCTTCGACAGGCCAAGCACGCGGCCGGCCGGAAGATAGGCGACATGCGCCTTGCCGACGATCGGCACCATATGGTGTTCGCAATGGGAGAAGAAGGGGATGTCGCGCACCAGCACCACATCGTCATAACCGCCGACTTCCTCGAAGGTCGTGCCCAGCACGTCCTGAACATTCAGCTCGTAACCGGCAAAAAGCTCACGATAGGCCTTGGCAACGCGCTTGGGCGTATCCAGAAGGCCTTCGCGGGCAGGGTTTTCTCCTGCCCAACGCAGAAGAACGCGTACTGCTTCTTCCGCTTCCGCCTGGCTTGG
The DNA here is from genome assembly GCF_017313365.1 of Agrobacterium sp. OT33. Lineage (NCBI taxonomy): Bacteria > Pseudomonadati > Pseudomonadota > Alphaproteobacteria > Hyphomicrobiales > Rhizobiaceae > Agrobacterium > Agrobacterium sp. OT33. Next base: position 149,667 of record NZ_JAFLMZ010000002.1, read on the forward strand.
GCGAGCCTCGGCCACGTCGGGTTTTGCGCCAGCGCCGGGGAAATTCTTCACGATCGCATCCATTTCGTCTCTCCCGATGCGGGTAAAGGCCGCACCTGAATTCGTTTTTCATCGCGAACTCTTGTTCGCAGCTGCTGCTATCTGGTTGTTTTACAGCATTTTGGCAAGGCCGATGCTGTTATTTCGGTATCGGAGCCGTTAATTTGATCACGGCTTGATGTCCAGAAAGCTCGTTAGCATATAATGAGAACGAAGGGCAGGAAAGCTTCACCGCGACAAACGCTGTGTTTGAAAAATCTGACCTGTCCTGTTTTTGGACATTCTTGAGCGCGCCGGGCACCGACGATGGACGACATCTACAATAATCGCATTCTGGACTTTGCCGGGAATATTCCGCTTGTCGGGGTTCTTGAGGATGCCGATGCCAGCGCCGAGAAACACTCGCGGCTGTGCGGTTCGAAGCTCAAGGTCTATCTGAAGGTCGAAGGCGGCGTCGTGACGGCGTTTTCGCATGAGGTTCGCGCCTGTGCGCTCGGTCAGGCCTCCGCCTCCATCATGGCGCACCACATCATCGGGGCTTCCAGCGGCGAAATCCGGCAGGCGCGGGAAGACATGCTCGCCATGCTGAAACAGGACGGCGAGGGGCCGACGGGCCGTTTCGAGGATATGCGGGTGCTTCAGCCGGTGCGCGATTTCAAGGCGCGCCACGCCTCCACCATGCTGACCTTCGAAGCGGTGGTCGATGCGCTCGACCAGATCGAGGGACGGCCGGCTCTGAACGCCGCGGGTTAGGCGATGTGCGGCGAACCGGGTTGCCGGCACCAGCAGACGGCGGAAAAAGCGGGCCGATCCCGCAACTGGACGGGCAGTTTCGCCAAGACGCCGGGGCGGCTTCTGGGCGTCGGTTTCATCCGGCTTTATCAATTGACACTCTCCGGCTTCGTCGGAAATTCCTGCCGTCATATTCCGACCTGTTCCGAATATGGTTATGAAGCCATCGCCCGACACGGGCTTTGGGCCGGCGGATGGATGACGCTGTTTCGCGTTGCGCGCTGCGGGCCGGGCGGCACCAGCGGGCTGGACCCGGTGCCGGAAGTGCTCGATGGCAGCAGGCGCTGGTGGATGCCGTGGCGTTACTGGAGCCTGCATCGATGAATGACTATGTGGCCCTGCTGCACAGCATCGTGCTGGGCGCCGGCAAGCGGCTCGTCATGGCCGATCTGCGGGCATTGGCGGAAGAGCTGGGATTTGCCGAATGCAGAACCTTGGTCGCTACGGGAAATCTGGTTTTTCGCGCCGGGGCGGCATCTGTTCACGAGATTGAGGACAGGCTGGAGCGCGCCTTTGAACACCGTTTCGGCAAACATGTCGATATTCTCGTTCGTTCGGGTGACGACTGGCTGAAACTGGCGGCGGACAATCCTTTCGCCCAGGGCAATCCGCCGGATGTCTGCGTCCGGGTGATGCGGGCGCCGCTGGACAACGGCGTCCTCGAATTGCTGGAGAAATACCGCGAAAGGGAAAGAATCGCTCTTGCCGGCGGCGATCTATGGATCGATTTTTGCGGTAAGCCGAGCGAGAGCAGGCTGCGGTCCGTGCTGACCACCAAAAGGCTCGGTATCGGCACCACCCGCAACGCCAATACGGTCAATGGTCTCGCGCAAATGCTTCGCTGAGCTATCCTTCGCCTTTGACTGCAATGGCAAAAGCCTTTATCAGCCTGCCTGTCCGCCTGTCGCGGGCAGATCATTATTCCAACACCACCCGCATTCGTTGGCGGGACTGGACAGGAGCACTAGACGATGTCTGAAGCCATTTCCCTTACATTTCCCGATGGATCCGTGCGCAGCTACCCCGCCGGTACGACCGGCCGCGAGGTCGCCGAATCCATTTCCAAATCGCTTGCCAAGAAGGCTGTCGCCATTGCGCTTGACGGTACTGTGCGCGATTTGTCCGAGACCATCACCGATGGCAAAATCGAGATCGTCACGCGTGAAGACGGGCGTGCGCTGGAACTCATCCGCCACGATGCCGCGCACGTCATGGCGGAAGCCGTGCAGGAACTGTGGCCCGGCACGCAGGTGACGATCGGCCCTGTCATCGAGAACGGCTTTTATTACGACTTCGCCAAGAACGAACCCTTCACGCCGGAAGATCTGCCGAAGATCGAAAAGCGGATGAAGGAGATCATTCAGCGCAACAAGCCGTTTACCCGCGAAATCTGGTCGCGCGAAAAGGCCAAGGAAGTTTTTGCCGCCAAGGGCGAGAACTACAAGGTCGAGCTGGTCGACGCCATTCCCGAAGGTCAGGACCTGAAGATCTATTATCAGGGCGACTGGTTCGATCTCTGCCGCGGCCCGCATATGGCCTCGACGGGGCAGATCGGCACGGCCTTCAAGCTGATGAAGGTGGCCGGAGCCTATTGGCGCGGTGACAGCAACAATGCGATGCTGTCGCGCATCTACGGCACCGCCTGGGCGACGCAGGAAGAGCTGGACAATTATCTCCACATTCTGGCCGAAGCCGAAAAGCGCGACCACCGCCGCCTCGGCCGCGAAATGGACCTGTTCCATTTTCAGGAAGAGGGGCCGGGCGTCGTTTTCTGGCACGGCAAGGGCTGGCGCATGTTCCAGACGCTGACGGCCTATATGCGCCGCCGGCTCGCCAATACCTATCAGGAAGTCAATGCGCCGCAGGTGCTGGACAAATCGCTGTGGGAAACCTCCGGTCACTGGGGCTGGTATCAGGAAAACATGTTCGCGGTGAAATCCGCCCATGCCTTCACCCATCCCGATGACGAGGAAGCCGATCAGCGCGTCTTTGCCCTGAAGCCGATGAACTGCCCGGGTCACGTACAGATCTTCAAGCATGGCTTGAAGTCTTACCGCGAAATGCCCGTCCGCCTTGCGGAATTCGGCACTGTGCATCGTTATGAGGCTTCCGGAGCGCTGCATGGCCTGATGCGCGTTCGCGGCTTCACGCAGGACGATGCGCATGTCTTCTGCACGGAAGAGCAGATGGCGGCGGAGTGCCTGCGCATCAACGACCTGATCCTCTCCGTCTATGAGGATTTCGGCTTCAGCGAAGTCGTCGTCAAGCTGTCCACGCGCCCGGAAAAGCGCGTCGGTTCCGACGATCTCTGGGATCGCGCCGAAAGCGTGATGATGGATGTTCTGAAGACCATCGAAGAGCAGTCCGAAGGCCGCATCAAGACCGGCATCCTGCCGGGCGAGGGCGCGTTCTACGGGCCGAAGTTCGAATATACGCTGAAGGACGCCATCGGCCGCGAATGGCAGTGCGGCACGACGCAGGTGGATTTCAACCTGCCGGAACGCTTCGGCGCCTTCTATATCGACCAGAACTCCGAAAAGACGCAGCCGGTGATGATCCATCGTGCCATCTGCGGCTCCATGGAGCGTTTCCTCGGCATTCTCATCGAGAACTTCGCCGGTCATATGCCGCTGTGGTTCGCGCCGCTTCAGGTCGTGGTCGCGACGATCACTTCGGATGCGGATGATTACGGTCGTGAAGTGGCTGAAGCGCTGCGCGAGGCGGGCATGGCGGTGGAAACCGACTTCCGCAACGAGAAGATCAACTACAAGATCCGTGAGCATTCGGTGACCAAGGTTCCGGTCATCATCGTCTGCGGCCGCAAGGAAGCGGAGGAGCGCACCGTCAACATCCGCCGTCTCGGTTCGCAGAACCAGACGCCGATGTCGCTGGAAGACGCGATTGCGAGCCTCGTGGACGAGGCGACGCCGCCGGATGTGAAGCGCAAGCTTGCGGCGAAGAAGCAGCTTGCCTGATAACAGTTACGGCCCCTTCGGGGCCGTTTTTGTTTGTGGGGGATGTGCGGGTAATTTCACTGGCAAAGGCGACGCAGTCACGTCCGTCACCCCGGACTAGATCCGGGGTCCAGCGCGATCAAGTCCTTGATCGCGCTGGACCCTCTTCACGACGCAGACGCGTCGTGGCTGGATGCCGGATCAAGTCCGGCATGACGGATGAGATGTAGGTGACGCCTACTCGAAATCCCCGGTCATGTCTTCCGGCGCCTGATCCTTCATCAGCACTTCCACATCGGAATCCTGGCCTGACGTAACCTTGAAATTGCGCTGGAAGACCTTGTCCTTGTTGCGGGCGATGGCGGTATATTCGCCTTCCGCCAGAACCATGGTCGAAAACGCGCTGACGCTTTCATTCACCACGTCGCCGCCGCCGTTCAGCACGGACCAGGCCGTATCGGCAATCGCCTCACCACCTTCTTCCGATACCAGTTTCAGGGTGATCTGCGCCGCCCGGTGCTGCAGGGTCGCTTCGGTGAGTTTGCCGGCTTCAACCTGGATATCGGCGCGCACCACCGCGTTGACGTTGCCGTATTCGGAAACCACGTGATAGGTGCCGGCATTGAGGCGGACGATGGTGTTGGGTTTGATATCGGCCATGACGAGGCCGCGTTCCCCATCCGGGCGAGCGTCGGAGGAATAAACGGAAAATTTCAGCTGGTTGCCGGAAATCTGCCTGTCGGAACCCGCGACCGCATTCAGCACGAAACCGCCCGCATCGAGAATCAGCACCTGTTTCTGGACGTTGCCGGAGGCCGGGATATTGAGTTTCTTGGTGACGCCGGCGCGACCGAAGGCGACATTGACGAAATATTCGCCCGGCACCAGATGAAATTCCGCCGAACCGCCCTCCGAACTTGCCAGCATCGGCAGCTTGCCGTCCGTACCGGGGATGGGGCTGAAGACGCGCCAGGACAGGCCTTCCTTCACCGCTTCGCCTTCGCTGGTCAGCTTGGCTTCCATGGCGATGTCGCGGGCGGTGCTTTCCGGGGCATTGGGTGCCGTCGGGGCGGTGAAAGCATTGAGTTTCGGCATTTTCGGCGTGCCGCCGAGCTGCTTGAAGTCTTTAAAGGCATCCTGCGAAAAAGCGGCTTGCGATAAAAGGCCAAGCGCGGCACATGCAATGGTCAGACGTGCCGCGATTTTGATTGCAGACATTTTCGATACCGATTGACTTCTTGATTTTCCCGGACCACTTCAAAACCAATGCCGTGGCTATTTCAAGGCCCATATTTTCGCGATGACAGCAGAATGGAAGATTTTTGATCATGACAAGCGATATCAAGCTCCTCGATTATCTCAAGCTTCGCCGTTCCACCCCCGCCCTGCAGCTTTGCGAGCCCGGGCCTTCGAAGGCGGAAATCGAGGATATACTGCGTCTTGCCGTGCGTGTGCCCGACCATGGCAAGCTCGCGCCCTGGCGTTTCGTGGTCTATCGCGGTGAGGAGCGGGTGCGTCTCGGCGAGACGGCGCTCAGGATCGCGCTTGAGAAGAACCCCGAGCTCGACCTGCAGCAGCAGGAAGCGGAACGGACGCGCTTTACCCGCGCACCCGTCGTCATCGCCGTCATCAGCACCGCAAAGCCGCATTTCAAGATTCCGGAATGGGAACAGGTCATGTCCGCCGGCGCCGTGTGCCTCAACGTCATCTTCGCGGCCAATGCCAATGGTTTTGCCGCAAACTGGCTGACGGAATGGCTTGCCTTCGATCCGGCCTTCCTGGCGGAAACCGGCGTCAGCCCGGAAGAAAAGGTGGCGGGCTATATTCACATCGGCTCGACGACATTCCCGCCGGTGGAGCGGCCGCGCCCGGAGCTGGCCGATGTCGTCAGCTGGGTTGGGGACATCTGATGTTCTATACCACCGATACCAACCGGCACGGCCTGCCGCATGATCCTTTCAAGGCCATCGTCGCGCCGCGGCCGATCGGCTGGATCGGCTCGAAGGGCAGGGACGGTTCCATGAACCTCTCGCCCTATTCCTTCTTCAACGCGATTTCGGATCGGCCGAAGCTCGTCATGTTTTCTTCCAGCGGCAGGAAGGACAGCCTTCGCAATGTCGAGGAGACCGGCGTCTTCACCGCCAATCTCGTCAGCCGCCACCTGATCGACCGCATGAATGCCTCTTCCGCACCGGTTGCCTATGATGTCGATGAGTTCCGGCTCGCCGGCCTCACCGCCGTCGATGGCCGGGTGGTGGATGCGCCCTTCGTGGGCGAGGCATTGGCGGTTCTGGAATGCCGTGTCACCCAGATACAGCAGCTTGAGGACGTCGATGGAAAGCCTTCGGAGTCCTGGATGGTGATCGGTCAGGTCATGGCGATCCATATCGATGAGACGATCATACGCGATGGTCGCATCGACATGGGGCTTGCTCGCCCCGTGGCGCGCATGGGCTATATGGATTATTGCGACGGCGGCAGCGATGTATTCCAGCTGCAACGCCCCTCTACTGCGCCGTAAATATAGTCCTTCTTCTGCGGCGGTTAATTTTTATGGTGAACCAAACGTAAACCATTTGCGCCTAGAGTTTTATACATGGTGGCGGCGATGATGCCGTCATCCATTGTTGCGAATGTGTTTCGAGGCTCAGGTGATCGTACAGGCATTTCTTCGCTGGTCTGAAAAGGCTGGATCGACCGAGCGGGCAAAGGCCGCCAATGCTCTCGGCCGTGCCTATCTGCATTCCGACATGGCGCGGGAGAACCGCGATGCCGCCTATATGGCGATGACCTATCTGCTTGACGACCCTTCGCCACGTGTGCGGCTGGCGCTTGCCGAGGCGCTGGCGGATGCCCATGACGCACCGCGCGCCATTCTTGTTTCACTTGCCGAAGACCAGCCGGAAATCGCCTGCACGGTGATTGCCCGTTCGCCGGTTCTGGGTGAGGCCGATCTGGTCGATCTTGCCGGGCGCGGCGAAAGCCTGACGCGCTCCCTCATTGCCGCAAGGCCCGGCCTGCCGCGCGGTGTCTGCGCCGCACTTGCCGAAGTCGGCGATCTGCCGGAAACCATCATCCTGCTCGAAAATGACGATGCCTTCATCACGCCGTTTTCACTGCGGCGTATTGCCGAGCGCCATGGCTGCGATGCCGATATACGCGACCTCCTGCTTTGCCGCGACGAACTGCCCGCCGATGCGCGCCACCTGTTGATGGGCCGCATCAGCGAAGCTCTGGCGGGTTCGGCGCTGGTTCACGCGATGATCGCGCAAAACCGCGCCGACAATCTTTTCCGCGAGGCGGAGGATTCCGCCACCATCCTTATCGCCGCCGGCGTTTCCGCGCCGGAACTGCCGGCGCTGGTGGAGCATCTGCGCCAGCGGCTGGAACTGACGCCGGCGCTGCTCATCCATGCCGTCTGTTCGGGCCGGCTGGAATTCTTCACGGCGGCCATGGTCAATCTCTCCGGTCTCGATGACCGCAAGGTGCGCGCCATTCTGGCGACCGGGCGGCCGCACGCGCTGAAGGCCCTGTTCCAGTCGATCGGTCTTTCGGGTGATGTCGTCGATGTCTTCATCGAGGCGACGCTGATGTGGCGGCGCGCGGCCCGTTCGCAGCTTTCCGATGTGGCGGCCTCCGTCTCGGCGGAATTGCTGGCGCATTTCCGCGACGTCAACGGTTCCGAAACATTGTTCGAGCTGCTGCATGCCGTGCGCAAGCTCGCCATTGCCGAAGAACGGCAGAAGGCGCGGTATTATGCGGAAGCGCTGACGGTCGAGGCGGCGTAAGGTCCGGGTTTCCGCAGGTGCATCCTCTCACAGGAAACCTCCGCATTGCAGCGGCAAAGAAAGCTGGCGTGACATTTCCCAGCAATCACTTGTCGAACCGCTTGGCGATCCAGGAATAGCTGTTTTCAACCATCCTCACCGGTGTCCCGAGGAGGTGCTTTATGCCTTCGGTGGAAGGCAGGATACGGCTGACGCGGCTGATTGCCTGTTTGGTGAGGCTTTCCTCTTCCTTCGGCGTAACCGCCGCCGTTGCCTGCGGTGTAGTCGCCGGTGCCGTGGCGGGAGGTTGCGCGCCGGCCGTCTGCGGGGCCTGCTCACCCGGTGTCTGGCACACGGCCACCACGACGGGGTAGGGCGCGTTGGCGTAACGTTCCAGTTCCTTTTCCGACACGGCGTCGCACAGTTCGATGCTCGTCCAGCGCTGCTGCGAGGTGGCGAGGTAATGGCAATCGGTGGCGCTGTCGTCGCAGCCAAGGAAGGTCATGAGAACGAGGGCTGTTTTCATGGGGTGTGTTGCCTCTGTCGGGAATAATGCTCTAGAAACTCATCTATCGCGATTGCAGTGACATTACGACGAAATACGCATTTTTTGAGAGAAAGCAGGCATCGCATTGGCCATCGAAATCAAGCTTGAAACACCCCGGCAGGAAGCGGTTCTGCGCCTCATCGACCTTTCCAACGCCTATATGGCGTCGCTTTACCCGGCCGAGAGCAATCATCTGGTCGATATCGGCGCGCTCGAGCAGGACAATGTCTCGTTTTTCGTGGCGCGGCATGATGGCCGTGTGGTTGGCTGCGGCGCGCTGGTGGAGGCGGGCGATGGCACGGCGGAGGTCAAGCGCATGTTCGTTGATCCCGATGCGCGGGGTTTGCGGATCGGCAAACTGATCATGGATACGCTTGTCGCGCGCGGTGCCGAGCTTGGCCTTTCCGCCATCCGGCTCGAAACCGGCATCAGCCAGCCGGAAGCGATCGGCCTTTACCGCAAGGCGGGATTTGTGGAGATCGAGGCCTTCGCACCCTACAGGCCGGATCCGCTCAGCCTGTTCATGGAGAAGGCGCTTTAAGCCTGCGGCGTGCGTTTGCCGAGACCTTGCCGCATCCTGCACGTCGTCCTCTGCCTTGCCACGGCTGCCCGGTGCAGGTTCCGGGGGATAACATTCCCTCGGCGTCATTCTCGGCCCCTTGCCGAGAATCTGATCACACATCTTGGGATCAATCGATGGCAGATGCTCGGGACAGGCCCGAGCATGACGGATGCGCGGTTTGAGGACTATGTGTCGGCGCCGGAGCAGAGGCGTCCGCCGCCGGCCTCACCAATCAAAACGCCGCTTTCCGCAACGCCGTCGTTTCCCCGCTATTGTCTTCAAGCGCGGCAACCTCATCAACGGTGCTTTCCTGCGTGGATGGCGGCGGTGGAGCCTCGGTGCTGGCAGCGGCGGAGATTTCCACTTCGCGTACCCATTCGCGCCAGATCGCGACCAGCAGCGCCATCAGCACCGGGCCGATGAAGAGGCCGAGGAAACCCATGGTCTTGACGCCGCCGACGAGGCCGAAAAAGGTGGGCAGGAAGGGCAGCTTGATCGGTCCGCCGACGAGTTTCGGGCGGATGGTCTTGTCGACGATGAAAAGTTCGACCGACCCCCAGAGGAACAGCGCCAGACCGTAGGCCGGGGAGCCGCTGGCGACCAGATAGATCGACACCAGCGTAAACGAGAGCGGCGCGCCGCCCGGAATGAGCGCCATGACGCCGGTGAGCACGCCGAGCGTGACGGGCGAGGGCACACCGGCGATCCAGTAGGCGATGCCGAGGATGATGCCTTCGCCGATGGCGATCAGCGTCATGCCTGTCACGGTGGAGCTGATGGTGGCGGGCACGACGCGGGAAATGCGCTCCCAGCGTGTCGGCAGGATACGCTCGCCCACGAGATCGACCTGACGGGTGAAGCCGGCGCCGTTGCGATAGACGAAGAACAGCGCGATCAGCATGAACAGCAGGGTCAGCACCAGATGGAAGGCACCGTTGCCGGCGGCCAGGATCGCCCGGTAGATATTGCCGATATTGGCGCCGCTGACGAGCTGGATCACTTCGCCGATGGCGCCCGGCGTGCCGATATATTTCACCCATTGCTCACCGAGCCAGGGGCCGACGCCGGGCAGCGCGGCAATCCAGTCGGGCACCGGTGCGCCTGTCTTGTTGACATGCACCGCCCAGCCGAACCATTCGCGGATTTCGCTAGCCGTATAGGAAGCGGCGATGAAGATCGGCACGACGAGGAAGGCGAGGATGAGGATGATGGCGATGGTGGCGCCGAGCGTGGTGTTGCCACCCACCTGCCGCAAAAGCCGGGTATAGACCGGCCAGCTGGCAAAACCGATGACGAGAGCGGCGAGAACCGGAACCAGAAAACCGTGGAAGAAATAAATGCCCGCAAGGGCGACGAGAACGAGAAGCCAGCGCGCAGCCGAGATGGGCGGGATCAGGGCGATCCGCGTCGGGCTGGCGGGACCAAGCCATCTCGGTTCGCCACTGGGCTTACGGCTGTCATTGTTACTCACGGCAGGCTCTTTCTCGCATTCTCCCCCAAAAGGGGTGCATTCACTCTGTCACACCGATACATATAAGTGCAATATAATCCGATCACATTACCGTTGTGTGTTTATTGCGGAAGCTATTGAACGATTTTGGTAAAAATAGAACATCGGTCTTGGCGCGCGCATTGAAATATGACAATTAAACTCCCGTTTTTCCGCGGCGCGCGTTTTGCCGCGCCCCCTCTCCAGGTCATGCCATGCTGCGCCGTTTCTTCGCCTATTACCGTCCCTATCGTGGTCTCTTCATTCTCGACTTCTCCTGCGCGGTTTTGTCCGGCGTGCTTGAACTCGGTTTTCCGATGGCCGTGAAGGCCTTCGTTGACGTGCTTTTGCCGGGCGGTGAATGGGCGATCATCCTTGCCGCCTCCGTGGGGCTGCTCGTCATCTACGTGTTGAATACCGGGCTGATGGCGACGGTCACCTATTGGGGACACATGCTCGGCATCAATATCGAAACCGACATGCGGCGTCTGGCCTTCGATCACCTGCAAAAACTCTCCTTCCGTTATTTCGATAACCAGAAGACCGGCCATCTGGTCGGGCGGCTGACCAAGGATCTGGAAGAGATCGGCGAGGTGGCCCACCACGGCCCCGAGGATCTGTTCATCGCCATCATGACCTTCATCGGCGCTTTCCTCTTGATGCTGTCGGTCAATGTGCCGCTGGCGCTCATCACCGCCGCCGTCGTGCCCGTTACCGCCTGGGTGACCAGCCGTTACGGCGGCCGCATGACGCAGAATTTCCGCGCGCTTTATGGTCGTGTCGGGGATTTCAACGCCCGTATCGAGGAAAATGTCGGTGGCATGCGGGTGGTGCAGGCCTTCGCCAACGAGGACCACGAGCGCGCGCTGTTCGAGAAGGACAACCAGAAATACCGCCGCACGAAGCTGGATGCCTACAAGATCATGGCTGCCAGCACCTCGCTCAGCTACATGAGCATGCGCCTGACGCAGATGATCGTGATGATCTGCGGCGCCTGGTTCGTGCTGACGGGCGGCCTGACGGAAGGCGGTTTTGTCGGTTTCCTGCTGCTGGTCGGCGTGTTTTTCCGGCCCGTGGAAAAGATCAATTCGGTCATCGAGACCTATCCGAAGGGCATTGCCGGTTTCCGCCGCTTCACCGAACTTCTGGACACGGCGCCTGATATCGTCGATGCGCCTGACGCAATCGAGGCACCGGCGCTTTCCGGCAGCATCGAATATCGCCATGTCGGTTTCGGCTATGCCGAGGGCAAACAGGTCCTCGCCAATATCGACCTGAAGATCAGCGCCGGCGAAACGGTCGCCTTTGTTGGTCCCTCGGGTGCGGGCAAGACGACGCTCTGCTCGCTTTTGCCGCGCTTTTACGATGTCACCAGCGGTGCGATCACCATTGACGGTATCGATATTCGCAAGATGAAGCTTGCGTCGCTGCGCAACCAGATCGGCATCGTGCAGCAGGACGTCTTCCTGTTTGGCGGCACGATCCGCGAGAATATCGAATATGGCCGGCTTGGCGCCTCTGACGGGGAGATCATGGATGCCGCGCGGCGCGCGCGCCTCGACAGCGTCATCGAGGCCATGCCGCTCGGGCTCGATACTGTCATCGGCGAACGCGGTGTGAAATTGTCGGGTGGGCAGAAGCAGCGTCTTGCCATCGCCCGCATGTTCCTCAAGAACCCGCCGATCCTCATTCTGGACGAGGCGACCTCGGCGCTCGATACGGAAACGGAGCGGGCCATCCAGCAATCGCTGACGGAGCTTGCCAAAGGCCGCACCACGCTCGTCATCGCTCACCGGCTGGCGACGATCCGCGATGCCTCGCGCATCGTGGTGGTGGACCAGACAGGCATTGCCGAAACCGGCGCCCATGCCGAACTTCTGGCCGCCAAGGGTCATTACAGCCGCCTGCACGAGGCGCAGTTCAGCGGGCATCTTGCGGGCCTCAGCTGATGAGCGGCGCGTCCTGCGCCCGCCCGCCGCTTATCCGCCGTTTTCCGTTGCCTGTTCCTCCACGATGCCGGGATTGGGCTCCGGCTTGCCGGGATGGCTGGTGACGAGATAACCCATGGCAACCGCGGCGGCGACCACGAACAGCAGGACAATACCGCTGATCGTCATCAGCCAGTCGCGTGGCCGCCGATGCGCCATGATATATTCCGGCCATCGGCTAGGATGGTTCACCAGGCTGAATTTACTGCCGTGTCGCATGAACTTCCCCGGAATTGAGTTGTTTCCCTGAAGATCAACGCAGGCATGGCGCGGCTGTTCCGCCCTGGTGGGGGCAGGGGTGATGACAAGGCCGTGAGGACGCGACCTGCGTGGCCGAACCTGTCGCCGCCACGGGTGCGGCGCGCAGACCGGAATGATGTTCCGGCCATTCTTCGGCCCGCCACGCAACCGGTCGATCAGACGGACTGGATCGCGATGCGGTTTCCCTCGCTGTCGGAAATCTCGGCGACGAAGAGCGTGTCATCGACCGGCGTTTTGGGAAACAGGATCTCGCTGCCCTGCCGCACGGCTCTCTCAAGGACATCGTCAATGTCCTTGACGCCAAGATAGATGATCGCCCCGTCTTTGGTGGGAACATAGGTCTCACCCTGGGCGAGTGCGCCGCTTGCGCCGTCCCTGCCTTCCACGAAGGGGAAATAGGCCATTTTATTGTCGTGGATCGTGACGATTTCCGCAAAGCTCACACCGAAAACGGCGCCGTAAAAACGCATCGCCCTTTCAATATCAAGTACCGGAATTTCGACATGGGCGATCAGGTTCACGCGGCTGCTCCTTCTGAAATATGCCTGATGTGTATCGTGCCTCTGTGTACACGGCACGCCATCGCAACTGTCAATGGGCGGGTGCAGTCGCCAGACGGAAGCCTGCTGCGGGACGGTGCGCGCTCCGGCCATCCTGTGTGTGCTTGATCCGGCTGCTTTCGACATGGCTTTCCTGTCTGGCGCGGGAAATGGTGTCCTCTGCCGCAAGGCCCGCCGGCAAAACGCCCGGCAATGGCCTGTGATGGCGCGTGGGCCAAAAGCCCGCTTGCCAGCCTGTTCTGTTTATGCGAATGATTTGCAATTGCATTAAATTGCCTCCCATTTGAAAGTTCAGAGAATGGACAAGCCTGTCTTTGGATGGCGGCGGAATGGCGACGATCTGTCGCTGTCCGACGTGCACGGTTCGATCAGGGTCAAGCCGAATGCCGGCACGTTTCGCCGGGCGATGGCGTTTTTCGGCCCCGGCTATCTCGTTGCGGTCGGTTACATGGATCCGGGAAACTGGGCGACATCGCTCGCCGGCGGCTCAAGGTTCGGCTATACGCTGCTCACCGTCGCGCTGGTCTCGAACATCATGGCGATCGTGCTGCAATCGCTCTGCGCCCGTCTGGCGATTGCCTCCGGCCGCGATCTCGCCCAGGCCTGTCGTGACGCCTATCCAAAACCCGTAGCCATGGTGCTGTGGCTGCTGGCGGAAATCGCCATCATCGCCACCGATATCGCCGAGGTCATCGGCACGGCCATCGGCCTCAACCTCATTTTCGGCATTCCGCTCGAACTCGGCGTTCTCATAACCGCGCTCGATGTATTCCTGATCCTTTATCTGCAAAAGCTCGGTTTCCGCTGGGTGGAGGCGCTGGTCATCACGCTGCTTGGCGTCATCGCCGTGTGTTTCGCCATTCAGGTGGCGCTGGCCGATCCCGACTGGGGGCAGGTGATCCTCGGTTTTGCGCCGACGACGGAGATCGTCACCAATCCGGACATGCTCTATCTGGCGCTCGGCATTCTCGGCGCCACCGTCATGCCGCATAATCTCTATCTGCATTCGGGCATCGTGCAGACCCGCGAAATCGGCGAGACGATTGCCGAAAAACGCGAGGCGCTGAAATTCGCCACGCTCGATTCCACCATCGCGCTGATGTTCGCGCTCCTCATCAACGCCTCGATCCTTATCCTCGCGGCGGCGACCTTCAACAAGACGGGGCAGACCAATGTCGCCGAACTCGGCGAAGCCCATAATCTGCTCGCGCCGCTGCTTGGCCTTGCCATTGCGCCGACGCTCTTCGGCGTGGCGCTGTTGTGCTGCGGCATCAATTCCACCGTCACGGCAACGCTTGCCGGCCAGATCGTGATGGAGGGTTTCCTCAAGATGCGGCTCGCCCCCTGGCTGCGCCGCCTCATCACCCGCGCCATCGCCATCGTCCCCGCCGCCGGCGTGACCATCTTCTACGGCGATAGCGGCACGGCGGAACTGCTGATCCTGACGCAGGTGGTGCTGAGCCTGCAACTCTCCTTCGCCGTCTTCCCGCTCGTGATGTTCACCGCCGATAAGGCCAAGATGGGCGAGCTGCGCTCGCCGCTCTGGCTCTCGGCCTTTGCGTGGTTGATCGCGGTGGTGATTGCGGGATTGAATGTGAAGTTGCTGGTGGATTTTATGGGGTGAGATGGGTCAGGCCGCGCCTTTACGAAGCGCGGCCGCCGTTCCCTCCGGATCGACGGCGATGACCTTTAGATAAGCGCGGGCCGGTTGATCCGGCTCGCTTCGACCCTGTTCCCAATCGCGCAGGGTGCCGAGCGGAATATGATAACGGACGGAAAACTCCTCCTGCGTCAGCTTTAGCGCCCGGCGGATGATTTTGATGCGTGGCATTCTGGGGGCCGAGGCGAGCTGCTTGGCGGAAAGCGGCGGATTGTCTGGATCGGTCAGCGCATTGGTTTCCGCCTCTTCATCAGTCATCGCGCGAAGACGGACCCAGTCGGTTTGATCGATTTTACCAGCCATTGTCGCCATATTATTCGCACTCTCGGCGTGTTGTATGTCTTGGTAGTTATTTCGATGGTGGCTTTCCTGCTGCTGCTAGCTTTGCATCTAGCGCAGCCTTTTTCTGAGCTGCAATTGCTGGGCGTTCGTAAAAATGTTCGAACAATTCTTTTAATATTTCAAGGCACCATTCGGCCTCTTCCGCCTCGACATCGATTACTTGCAGCGTCGTTTTTTCATCTATCGGATGAGCAGAAAAGTTTCCAAAATTGCGGATAGCATCTATCGTTTCATGCAAGCCTATTGGCAACGCTTTTTTGGGATCTGTCTCGTTAATTAAGGCATCTACCTGTTTCGCCAGATCTTTTGCTTTGTATCCAAATGTATTTAGAATGTTCTGTAAGCAACGGCGCGCTAGCGCCGCTGAAGCCTTGGGGCTAATCGGTAGAACGTTACATGCTTCTGTGTAGTCTATTGATATTTCAGAAGGAACAAAATTAGAAATTGGTCCTCTTGACGTGGAAATCGGTTCTACAATTCGCTGCTCGCCGTCATCATTTTCAATTACGATAGTTAGTCGTTCGCATGCTGGACATGCAGCGGTATGGTATGTCCAACCTGTTGGTTGGTTACGCCTGTAGAAAGTTCCAGGAAGCCAATTGTCATGAAAATTTACTAAGCAGTGCGAACAACGCATTTTGGTTCCTTAACAAAAATCCCCGCAGCGAACCAATCGCTGCGGGGATATGTTCATATCAACTTTAGGAATTTAAAAGTGGCGTTACCACTTATCCCTGTATTTATCAGCTGCACCCACTCGTCGCACCGCAAGTATCGCACTTCTCGCAGGTGCCGTTCCGCACCATCGTGAAGTTCTGGCATTCCGAGCACATGTTGCCCGTATACCCTTGTGCAATCGAGCGCATGCGGCGTTCGTTTTCCACCTTCTTGGCTTCCGTCTTGGCCGATGCAGCGTCAGCGGCGGCCTTGTCGGAGAAGAGGGCGGTTGCCGTCTGCTGGGATTCCTGAGCGACGTCGTCGATGACTTCCTCGGCGATTTCTTCGGCCAGTTCCTTGGCGCGCTCTTCATAGTCCCGCTTGAAGGAGACGATTTCGGAGGTTGCGATGGAGACCGTCGGTTCCAGCTTGCGGGCGGCGGAGCCGGCGAAGGAGGTGACGTTGGCGGAACCACGGGCAGGGGTGGCCGTTGCCGAGCCCTTCGGCTCGGAAGACGACCGTTCGCCGCCATTGCTGGAAACCAGCGTCGGCTTGTAACCGCGGGTCCAGCCGGTGGAAACGAGGTTGGTCTTGCCTTCCTGGATGCCCTTGCCGAGTGCGGTATTGGAGAAATCCGACGTATCGACATGGGCCAGATCGTGGCGGCCGAGATAGGAGACGGCGAGTTCGCGGAACACGTAGTCGAGGATCGACGTGGCGTTCTTGATCGCGTCGTTGCCCTGCACCATGCCGGCCGGTTCGAACTTGGTGAAGGTGAAGGCCTCCACATATTCTTCCAGCGGCACGCCATATTGCAGGCCGAGCGAGATGGCGATGGCGAAGTTGTTCATCATCGCACGGAAGGCGGCACCTTCCTTGTGCATGTCGATGAAGATTTCGCCGATGCGTCCGTCACCGAATTCGCCGGTGCGCAGATAGACCTTGTGACCGCCAACGGTTGCCTTCTGGGTGTAACCCTGACGGCGGTTCGGCAGCTTTTCACGCTCGCGCGAGACACGCTCGATGACGCGTTCGACGATCTTTTCGGTGATCGTCACGGCCTGCTGGGCGAGCGGCTGCTGGATCAGCTCTTCGATCAGGTCCTCTTCGTCCTCATCTTCCACCAGTGAGGCGTTGAGCGGCTGGGAAAGCTTGGAACCATCGCGGTAAAGGGCGTTTGCCTTCAGCGCCAGCTTCCAGGAGAGCATGTAGGCCGCGCCGCAATCTTCCACCGTCGCATCGTTCGGCATGTTGATCGTCTTGGAGATCGCACCCGAGATGAAGGGCTGTGCCGCCGCCATCATGCGGATATGCGATTCGACCGAGAGATAACGCTTGCCGATCTTGCCGCAGGGATTGGCGCAATCGAAGACCGGCAGATGCTCGGCCTTCAGGAACGGTGCGCCTTCCAGCGTCATCGCGCCGCAGACGTGAACGTTTGCCGCTTCGATGTCCTTCTTGCCGAAGCCGAGGTGCTCGAGCAGGTTGAAGCTCATATCGGAGAGTTGCTCGTCGGAAACCTTCAGCGTTTCCTTGAGGAAGTCGGCGCCGAGCGTCCACTGGTTGAAGACGAACTTGATGTCGAAGGCGCTCTTCAGCGCGCCGTTGACGGCCTCGATCTTCTCATCGGTAAAGCCCTTGGCCTTCAGCGTGGAAGGGTTGACGCCGGGCGCCTGGTTGAGATTGCCATGGCCGACGGCATAGGCTTCGATTTCGGCGATCTGGCTTTCGGAATACCCAAGCGAACGCAGCGCATCCGGAACGGCGCGGTTGATGATCTTGAAGTAGCCGCCGCCGGCGAGCTTCTTGAACTTCACCAGCGCGAAGTCGGGTTCGATGCCGGTCGTGTCGCAATCCATCACGAGGCCGATCGTGCCGGTCGGCGCGATAACCGTCGTCTGGGCGTTGCGGTAGCCATGCTGTTCGCCGAGCGTCAGCGCCTTGTCCCAGGCGGCAACGGCATGGGCGATCAGGTCCTGATCCGGGCAATCGCCATGGATGAGCGCGACCGGGTTGACCGACAGGCCTTCATAACCTTCCGACTGGCCATGGGCGGCGCGGCGGTGGTTACGGATGACGCGCAGCATGTTGTCGCGGTTCGGCGCAAAGCCGGGGAAGGGGCCAAGCTCGCCGGCCATTTCGGCCGAGGTGGCGTAGGACACGCCGGTCATGATGGCGGTGAGCGCACCGGCAATGGCGCGGCCTTCGGCGCTGTCATAGGGAATGCCCGAGGACATCAGGAGACCGCCGATATTGGCGTAACCGAGGCCGAGCGTGCGGTATTCGTAGGAAAGTTCGGCAATCTGGCGCGACGGGAACTGCGCCATCATGACGGACACTTCGAGCACGACGGTCCACAGGCGGACAGCATGTTCGTAGTCGGCGATATCGATGCGCTTCGTCGCCTGATCCTTGAACTGCAGAAGGTTCAGCGAGGCGAGGTTGCAGGCCGTGTCGTCGAGGAACATATATTCCGAGCACGGGTTGGAGGCGCGGATGGGGCCGGCGGCCGGCGAGGTGTGCCAGTCGTTCATGGTGGTGTTGAAGTGCAGGCCGGGGTCTGCCGATGCCCAGGCGGCGTGGGAAATTTTTTCCCAGAGGTCGCGGGCCTTCAGCGTCTTCATGACCTTGCCGTCCTTGCGGGCGGTGAGGTTCCAGTCGCCGTCATTTTCGACAGCGCGCAGGAAGTCGTCCTTCAGCGAGACGGAGTTGTTGGAGTTCTGGCCCGAAACCGTCAGATAGGCTTCCGAATCCCAATCCGTGTCATAGGTCTTGAACTGAATGTCCTTGTAACCCTGCTCGGCGAACTGGATGACGCGCTTGACGTAGTTTTCCGGCACCATGTCCTTCTTGGCAGCGCGAATTTCGCGCTTCAGGGCAGGGTTCTTGGCCGGGTCGAAGCAATCGCCATTGTCAGCCTCGCAGTTGACGCAGGCCTTCATGATCGCCTTCAGGTGCTTGGCGACGATCTTGGAGCCGGTCACGAGAGCGGCAACCTTCTGCTCCTCGTTCACCTTCCAGTCGATATAGGCTTCGATATCGGGGTGGTCGGCATCGACAACGACCATCTTCGCCGCACGGCGGGTGGTGCCGCCGGACTTGATGGCGCCCGCTGCGCGGTCGCCGATCTTGAGGAAGCTCATCAGGCCGGAGGAGCGGCCGCCGCCGGAAAGCTTTTCGCCTTCGCCGCGCAGATAGGAGAAGTTGGAGCCGGTGCCGGAACCGTATTTGAACAGGCGCGCTTCACGCACCCACAGGTCCATGATGCCGCCTTCATTGACGAGGTCGTCCTCAACGGACTGGATGAAGCAGGCATGCGGCTGCGGATGTTCGTAAGCGGACTTGGACTTGGTCAGCTTGCCGGTGAAGGGGTCGACATAGAAATGGCCCTGGCCGGGGCCATCGATGCCATAGGCCCAGTGCAGGCCGGTGTTGAACCATTGCGGGGAATTCGGCGCAACGCGCTGGGTGGCGAGCATGTAGGCAAGCTCGTCGCGGAAGGCCAGAGCATCTTCTTCGGACGAGAAATATTTGCCCTTCCAGCCCCAATAGGCCCAGGTGCCAGCCAGACGGTCGAAAACCTGACGCGCATCGGTTTCGGAGCCGAAACGCTCGGCTTCCGGCACATCCTTCAGGGCCTTTTCGTCGGGAACGGAGCGCCACAGGAAGGAAGGAACATCGTTTTCCTCGACCTTCTTCAGGAACTTCGGCACGCCGGCCTTGCGGAAATATTTCTGCGCCAGAACGTCGGTGGCAACCTGGCTGAACTGCGCGGGAACGTCGATGTCCGCCAGACGGAACACGATCGATCCGTCCGGGTTCTTGATTTCACTGACGGCCTTGCGGAAGTCGATCTCCGCATAAGGCGATTGGCCGGGCTTCGTGAAGCGGCGTTCAATGCGCATGGTTTCCTGTCCTCGTCCATTGGGCGCCCGGTGAAGGGCGCAAAAATCCGGTCCAGCCGTGCGATGCCTTCGCGCAGCCGGTTGTTGCCGATCTGAAAGGGATGTTCATCCTTGGATGTGATCCCTGTATATCGTGGCTTATTCGGCTGCAAGCATAGTGTGGAATACTAAATATAGTATCAACAGCTTCCTGCCGCCAGTCCCCGCGTCATGTTTTTGGCGGTTTCCGAAAGGCGTGCGGAATCCAGCGGCGAACCGTCCCCTCATGGCCGGGACGCCGCTTTGGACTTGCGCGCTCAAGATGGAGAAGAACCGGCCTCGTTACTTTCCGGTCCGTTGCCGCCGCAACATAAGTGTCACTTTCCTCCCACGGCACAGATTCGTCAAGCCATAGATTGAAACCCATTTTTAACCACAAGATATTGTGTGAAGCGCCTGTGGAAAACGGGGAAAGCAAAAGCGTTCAAAAAAATCAGTAACTTGGCAGCGAAATTTGAAGCTTGCGCGAGGCTGGTTTCCGCAGCGGAATGCCAAAACCGCGCGTTTCCGGGGTGCGGCATAAAGGCGACACTACGGTTTTTCCGTGTTTTTCCGCTGTCGCCAGAATGGCGTTTTCAAACAAAAAGCCGCCCCGGAGGGACGGCTTTTGCAGCTCTTGTTTTTAAGGACGAGGGGCGATCAGCCGCGCGATCCCTTGGCGATCGGCTCCTGATAGGTGAAGCCCATATCCCAGGGGAAATAGATCCAGGTGTCCTGGCTGACTTCGGTGACGAAGGTGTCGATGGTCGGCACGCCCTTCGGCTTGGCGTAGACACAGGCGAAATGGGCTCTCGGCAACATTTCGCGCACTTCCAGCGCCGTCTTGCCGGTATCGGTCAGGTCGTCGAGGACGAGCACGCCTTCGCCGCCATCTGCCGCCAGCTCCGGGGCGACGCCCTTCAGCAGAACCGTGTCGCCCTGATTGACGTAGTCATGGCGGGTGGCGATGCAGACGGTGTCGATCAGGCGGATGTTCAGCTCGCGGGAAATGATCGCCGCCGGCACGAGGCCGCCGCGGGTGATACAGACGATTGCCCGGAACTCTTTGTCGAGACCGGCAAGACGCCAGGCAAGAGCGCGGGCATCGCGGTGGAACTGGTCCCAGGAGACGGGAAAGGCTTTATCGGGAAGGGACATGTCGTCTACCATCTGGTCAAAATTGTCGATGGCTTTGGCTAATAGCCGCAAGTCCGGCAAAAAGGCAAGCTTTCCGCGCAGGACTGTTATTATGGTGGGGCCGAGAGATTGCCGCCTGTTTCTTCTCCCTGCCGGGGAGAAGGTGGCCCGAAGGGCCGGATGAGGGGGCAACGTCGCCGAATATCTCTACCCTTGCCCCTCATCCCGCTGCCGCGGACTTCTCCCCGGCGGGGGAGAAGAGACAAGCGGCAGACGCTCGTTTCAAGCGAGATGGCGGGGCTTGCGGCGCTGTTTACGCCGCATCCACATTCAACGCGACAAAAGCGTCATCGCCGTCATGGAATCGAGCAGCGTGCGGGTGACGCCGCCGAACAGCAGCTCCCACCAGCGGGAATGGCCGTAAGCGCCCATGACCAGAAGATCGATGCTGTTATCGGACAGCCGGTTTTCGATTGCCGCCTGCGGCGAGACGCCGGCGATCTTTTCCTGTGAGGTCACGGTGACGTTGACGCCGTGGCGGGCGAGCGTGGCGGCCAGTTCCGTGCCGGCAAGGCCCGAAGACTGCGTTTCGCTTTCGGCTTGATCGACGGAGAAGATCTCGACGCTGTCGGCCGCCTTGAGAAAGGGCAGGGCATCAAAGGTGGCGCGGGTCGCCTCGCGCGAGCCGTTCCAGGCGATCAGGACGCGCTTGATCGGTTTGGCCACCGTCAGCACATGCGGTACGAGGAGAACGGGGCGGCCGCTTTCATAAAGGAAACCGTCAATATCCGAACGGCTGTCGGACAGTGCGGAGGAACTGCTCTGGCGGGCGACGATCAAATCGGCGCAGCGGGCGCTGTCGATCGCGGATGCGGAGGCGTAACCGACCGATGTGACGAAGCTGCGCCATTCATGCGAGACGCCGTTGGCGGACAGCGTGCGTTCAAAAAGCGTTCCGACATCGGTGGTTTCCTTGTGCGCCACGTCCTGCAGCGCCTGCACGGTGGCGGGATCGGGAATTTCCATCGGCGCGACAAGCGGAACGGCGGCCAGCGTTTCCATATGCAGGCCGATCACATGCGAGGAAAACTGATCGGCAAGGCTTACCACGAATTCGCCGAGCTTCTGCGTGTTCGCAACATTGTCGACCACTGCCAGTATCGTTTTGTAACCCATTTCTCTCTCCTCGGTGACATGTCGTTTCTAGGGGGAGAGTGGCCGTCTTTGCCGATGGCCACCTTGATTTTGGTCAAACCTTCTCGTCGCAGGCCGGTTCCGTTTCAGGCGGTCGCATCGCCCTTGCCGGCCGCCAGCCTTTTTTCCTGGCCGATGGTTTCGATCATGGCGGCAACCGCCTCGGTCGCCGCCTTCAGCACGCTGGCATCACGGGCGCGCACGACGATCTCGGTCGAAAAGCGCTGCCCGTCATATTTCGGATAGGAGCCGATGCTGGTTTCGGGATGGGCCTTCTGGATGGCCGTCAGCGGCGTGCCGATATCGCCTTCGCCATAGGGCGAGCGCACCGCCTGCGACATGACCTTCGCGCCGGTGCGCAGGGTCGGCATGACATTGTCGAGCATCGCCTGGAACACCTGCGGCACGCCGGCCATGACATAGACATTGCCGATGACGAAGCCGGGAGCGACGGAAACGGGGTTGGCGATATGCGCTGCGCCTCTCGGCATGCGCGCCATGCGCTTGCGCGCCTCGGTGAACTCCATCTCCCGCACACGGTACATGTCGCCAAGCAGGCGCAGCGCCTCGGCATCGTGTTCGCAGGGCAGGCCGAACGCCGCCGATACCGCATCCGCTGTGATATCGTCATGGGTCGGGCCGATGCCGCCCGAGGTGAAGACATAATCATAGCGGCTTCGCAGCGCATTCAGCGCCTCGACGATCGATTCCTCCTCGTCGGCGACAATGCGCACTTCCTTGAGATCAATGCCGGACATGGTGAGCACATCCGCGAGATGCCCGATATTCTTGTCCTTGGTGCGGCCCGACAGCAGTTCGTCGCCGATGGCGAGCATGGCGGCGGTGACAACGGAAGAAGTGGAGGAGGGGTTGGACATGGGTGCACTCGTCATCTGTTTTGTCAGACGTTAGCCCCGCTCCCGGGGAATGCAAAGCGGTTTTGAAAAAATGTCTTTTTGTAAATGGTTGACGTTCCGGTTTTCCGTTCACTCATCGTGAACAGTGCGTATGCCAATCCCCGGCTGGCGGGATCACGGTCTGTCCGCTACCTTTTCTTCACACGGATTTGACGGGTAAACGCCGATGATCATCGAGTTTTTGAAGAAGCTTCTGGCCGGCACGCCGGAAACAGTTCCAGCAAAGGAAACGAAGAGAATGACGAAGGTTCTGGTACTTTATTACTCCTCCTACGGCCATATCGAGAAAATGGCCTATGCGGTTGCCGAAGGCGTGAAGTCCACCGGCGCGGAAGCCGTGGTCAAGCGTGTTCCCGAACTCGTTCCGGAAGCGGTCGCCAAGTCCTCCCATTTCAAGCTGGACCAGCCGGCTCCGGTGGCAACGGTGGATGAGCTTGCCGAATACGACGCCATCATCGTCGGCGCCGGCACGCGCTTCGGCACGGTCGCCTCGCAGATGCGCAATTTCTGGGATCAGACCGGCGGCCTGTGGTTCAGCGGCAAGCTGGTCGGCAAGGTCGGTTCGGCCTTCACCTCGTCCGCCACCCAGCATGGCGGTCAGGAATCGACCATTCTCGGCTTCATCCCCACCTTCCTGCACCATGGCATGGCCGTTGTCGGTCTGCCCTATGCCTTTCAGGGCCAGATGGGTGTCGATGAGATCAAGGGCGGCTCGCCCTATGGCGCTTCCACCATCACCGATGGCGACGGTTCCCGCCAGCCGTCCGAAATCGAACTGGAAGGCGCACGCTTCCAGGGCGCGCATGTGGCGAAACTCGCCGCCAAGCTTTCGGCCTGAACTGAACCTTGCTGAAAAATAAATGCGGCCTGAAAGGCCGCATTTTCCTGTTCTGACAGCGTCAGATTGTCGGAGCCGTGGGGGACGGGATTTCCAGGCGGTTCAGATCGGCAGGTTGACCATGAAAAGGCAACTTGCGACCACGAAGCCGAGCATCGAGATTTCGAGAAAACCGTTCAGTCCGTCACGCATTCCAATCCTCCTTGTGTCGAGCGGAAAGAGAACGGACAGAGCCTATTGCGGTTCCATAACAGAAGAATGAAATTTAGAGATTTTTAATGCCCTGACATTCCGCCGCCGGGCGAAGGTCACTCATGCATGTCAGCCGGTGACAACGAAGGCGACGACGAGATGGCCGAGAAGGCCTATCGCCAGGCAGGAGAGAAGAAAAATGAACAGGGCTTTTTTCATGTTTCCGGCAGCTTCCATCTGTTTTGACCCATTGAGCCATTTTCTTGATCTTGCGCCGCCGCAGGGCACGTCTCGTCTTCCTGCGGCAGGCGGACCGGTGGCCGTCAGGCCTTGATGTCGAGGCCCGCCTCGATGGCGGCGGCGATGAAGGCCCTGCGCGCATCCTCCGGTTTCTTGCGGCCGGCATCGACGGCGGCGCAGATCAGCAGCGCCTTGTCCAGCGCCTCGCCATCTTCAACCGGCCAGTCCTCAATCAGCGCCCAGGAGGCCGCCTGCGTGGTTTCGATGCTCGTATAGTCGCCCGGCGTTTCAAACGCGATCAGGACGGGTTTTTGCCAGCGCGTGTTCATCGCCTATCCGTATTGGTTACCGTGCCCGGCTCTAAACGAAGCGGCGTGAATGCGCAATCCCGCGAACGGTGCGGTCAGTCGTCGCGTCCGAACAGCCAGTCGCGGATGATGCGCCGGTCGATGAGTTCCAGCGAGCGGTCGGGCGCGATGCGGTAGGTCTCGACCGCCCTCGTGCTGCCGTCGATACGGAATTCGTGGCTGAACGTGCTGCCGATCGGTGATTTCGTCAGCTTGGTGCGCGGCTGGCCTCTGTAGGTGATGCTGCCGGGAATCGGTTCGACATAAGGCGCCGGTCCGACATAGGGGCCGGGCCCGACGGTGGTGCATCCCGCAAGTGCGAGTGCGATGATGGCCGATGTTAGGAGCGTTTTCATCCTGTCCTCCGAAGTGCGTCTGCGAAAACGATATGGAGGCGCAGCGGTTCCCGACAGGCAGCAAGACCAGGGGTAATTTGTCCCGGTCACTTGCCCTTCGGATTCTGAATGTCGCGCGCGACCCAGCGGAAGAAAGCGTAGACGAGGAGGCCGAAGATGAAAAGCGGGATGAGGTTCGCAAAACCGGACATATGATTCTCGTTTCTCCCTCCCTGTCCGGGGTCTAGCCGGACTGAAACCGGCAAGGCAAGAGATGCGGATATCACCACCGGTAAAATATCCGTGTGCCTGCAGGGGAGAATCTGGGGCTGTGGGAGGGGGCGGGAGAGATCTGGCGCACTGCCAGTGATGCCAGATCTCTCCGTCTCCCGCCAGTTTCAGGGTACGGGGGACTTGTCCTTACTATGACGGACAACGGCCAATCGACATAGGCCGAGAAATCACCTCGAATAATTCGCTGCCGCGGCCCGCCAACCGGGGTCGGAGCTTTTTATCCGGCAAATTATTTCAGGCGCGGCGGCCGGCGGGAGCGCGATCCACCATCCCGGTGATCGAGAATGGCCTAACCCGTTGAAACGGCTTGGGTGCATTCCGCAGGACATGTCGCGGAGAAGGGTGCGGAAGGGAACTTTTGTCAGACTGCATCATTGAATCAGGCAGGACATATGCCAATAGTGGAGGATTACACATGCTCGGCACCATCCTCGTCATTCTGCTCATCCTGTTTTTGATCGGCGCGCTGCCGAGCTGGGGTTATCATAATTACGGTTATGGCCCGTCGGGCGGCTTGGGACTGGTTCTGGTCATCGTGCTTATTCTGGTTCTGCTCGGGCGCATCTGATTGATCGCTCAGGAAAATGAAGCAATGCCCGCATCGCCGCAAATGTGCGGAATGCGGGCATTGTTTCTTCTGAAATATGAGTAAGATACAAAAAACCACGCAATCTTAAGCGTTTAGATGGTTGGCGATGGAGTTGCGCCCATCCGGTTCGAAAAAACATCACATTCGGGACGAACCCTCTTGCGCCCAAAATGGATTCGTTCTAAATGCCCGCCATCGCTTGAATTGAAGAGCGTGTGAGGCCTCGTGGCGGAGTGGTGACGCAGAGGACTGCAAATCCTTGTACCCCGGTTCAATTCCGGGCGAGGCCTCCAAATTTTCACCGACATCGATGTTTTTCGGGCAAAGCGGTCTCGTTTTGCGGCGATTTGCCGTTCTTTGCGTTGTGAAAATCCCCGTGGTTTCGCTTTTTCCCGCACATCCCGCTTACCGCGCTTGAAAGCGTGCGCCTTGGCAATTATGAGATTATCCAAAGGCGAGGGAGACCTGCGCCGTTTTGAGCTTTTGGAGCCGAGGCTTCCCGACCGGCATCCGCGAAATTGAGGCGATAACGATATGATGGATTTCGAAACCGCGCGCGCCAATATGGTCGACAGCCAGCTGCGCACGACCGACGTGACCTCGCATTCGGTGCTGAAGGCGTTTTTGAGCGTGCCGCGTGAGGCTTTCGTGCCGGCAGGCGTGCGGCAGATTGCCTATGTGGACGAGGATCTGCAGATCTGTCCCGCCCGCGACGGCCGCCCGGCCCGTTACGTCATGAAGGCTTCGCCGCTGGCGAAGCTGCTGCAGCTTGCCGCCATATCCAAGGAAGACGTGGTGCTGGAAGTCGGCGGCGGTGCCGGTTATGCGGCCGCCATTCTTTCGCAGCTTGCCGGTTCGGTCGTTTCGCTCGAATGCGACGAGGCGCTGGCGGCGCAGGCCACGGAGACGCTGGCTTCGCTCGGATATGACAATGTTGCCGTCGTCACCGGCGATCTCGAAAAGGGTTATGCGGGCGAAGCTCCCTATGATCTGGTTTTCGTCAACGGTTCCGTCGAGGAAGTGCCGGCGGCGCTGACCGATCAACTGCGCGACGGCGGACGTCTGGTCGTCGTTGTCGGATATGGCAATGCCGCCAAGGCCACCGTCTATCGACGCGATGGCAACAGCACCTCGGCCGCAAGCTCTTTCAACGCGTCGGTCAAGCCTCTGCCCGGTTTCGCCAAGGCGGCCGAGTTCGTTTTCTGATCGGCAACGATCATCCTGTTCGTGGCGCCGGGGTGGACCTTTCACCCCGGCGTTTGTTTTTTGGGGCAGGGCGCGGCCCCGTTCCATGGTGGGTCCCGAGCAGCCTTCTCACAAAGCTGTGCATCACCGCGAAACTTGTCGAATCAGTGATTTAGTTCCGGGCTATGCTACCCTAGACTAAGGGTGATTCGGGGTGTGCGTATTTCTGCCCCGCATGACCCTGCAACAGGGACGGCAAAAACGCCCGGCGGTTTTGTTCCAACCTGTTTCAGAGCATCGGCATGGCAGCCGGTCCGGCTGCCGTTCGCGCGATGCAGGAATTGAACAGGTGCGAAGCGTCCTGTCCGGCACCCGAATGGTGCGGCTGGAATGCTCAAGAGTGGAAACCGGGGATTGATATGGCTCAGCCAAGCGTAGCGCGTGAACCGTCCATGGAAGAGATTCTGGCGTCGATACGCCGGATCATCGAAAGCAACGAGCCGGGACCTGCCGGTGCGTTTTCCGGACAGTTGCCGCCGGTCTATGACGATGAAGACGATGCCGCAGGCGAGGCGGCCTTTGTGACGGAGCCCGTCAGCCCGCCGGCCCGCGTTCC
Source organism: Agrobacterium sp. OT33 (assembly GCF_017313365.1). NCBI lineage: Bacteria > Pseudomonadati > Pseudomonadota > Alphaproteobacteria > Hyphomicrobiales > Rhizobiaceae > Agrobacterium > Agrobacterium sp. OT33. The sequence goes on from NZ_JAFLMZ010000002.1 coordinate 177,092, forward strand.
CCCCGCCGCAAATCAGGCTTTTGGCGCACGGCCAGCGCAGGATTTTTCGCCGGCTTCCGAAAAGCAGATGGCTGAACAGCAGGAAATCTCCACCGAAAAGACCATGTCTCTGGCCGATGTCGCGGCGCGCGTGCGCGCTGCCGCCGATCGCAATGCCGCCATGGGGCCGCAGGCATTTGCCGCGCAGGCGCAGCGCGGCGCGACGGAAGCTGTGAAAGCGGCGCCTGCCGCCCCTTCTCTCGACGTGGTGCAGGCTGAACGTCCCGCGCCGCAGCGTCCGACGGATGTGCGGCCGCTGATGGCCGCGGCCGCTGCCAGTGCCAGTGCCAGTGAAAAGGCAGCGCCTTTCGCCACCGAGGATCACGCCGCGGCGGCGGCCATCGAAAATACGTCCTTTGCCGAAGGCCGTTTTGATCAGCTTGCGCTACGCGGCGCCATCGAGGCGCCGGTTGCCAGAGAGCATTTTGAAATCGAAGTGCACCAGCCCGCCGACGAGGCGCCAGAATTCGAACTGGCCGAGCCGCAGGTTGAGGCCGGGCGTGAAGCCCATGGCGGTCTGTCGCTCAATCTCATTTCCGCCGAGGCCGGTGCGCAGATCGCGCGTTCCTTCAGCGAACTGGCGGAGGTTTTTGACGGCGTCGAGCGTCGTTCCATCGAGGACATGGCCGCCGAGATGCTGCGTCCCATGCTGCAGGACTGGCTGGAAGACAATCTGCCGACCCTGGTGGAACGCCTCGTGCGTGAAGAAATCGAGCGCGTGGCGCGCGGTTCGCGTCGCTGAGATCGTCCGGCCGCCCGGCGCAAATGCGTCGCGGGTCAGGAAACAGGAGCCGCTCCGGCATCGGGGCGGCTTTTTTGTTGAAGATGAAGGTGTTATGGGGGCATAGTCATCCTTGGGGCTGCTCAATGGCGGCTCGCGGCTCGGTTTCTGTTGACTCTCGACCGTCCATCCTTATTTAAAAAATCCACACAAGAACTCTAAAATTCAGGTCAGGAAATGCTCGAAAAGACCTACGATTCCGCAACCGTCGAACCGAAGATCGCCAAAGCCTGGGACGAGGCGAATGCGTTTCGTGCCGGCGCCAACGCCAAGCCGGGCGCGGAAACCTTCACCATCGTCATCCCGCCGCCGAATGTGACGGGCTCCCTGCATATGGGCCACGCGCTCAACAACACGCTGCAGGATATATTGGTCCGTTTCGAGCGCATGCGCGGCAAGGATGTGCTGTGGCAGCCGGGCATGGATCATGCGGGTATCGCCACCCAGATGGTGGTCGAGCGCAAGCTGATGGAACAGCAGCTTCCGGGCCGCCGCGACATGGGTCGCGAAGCTTTCGTGGAGAAGATCTGGGAGTGGAAAGCCGAATCCGGCGGCCTGATCTTCAACCAGCTGAAACGCCTTGGCGCATCCTGCGACTGGTCGCGCGAGCGCTTCACCATGGACGAGGGCCTGTCCGAAGCCGTTCTGGAGGTCTTCGTCACGCTCTACAAGCAGGGCCTGATCTACAAGGACAAGCGCCTCGTCAACTGGGACCCGAAACTGCTCACCGCGATTTCCGACATGGAGGTCGAGCAGATCGAGATGAAGGGCAATCTGTGGCACCTGCGTTATCCGCTGGAAAAGGGCGTCACCTATCAATATCCGGTTGCCTTCGACGAGGAGGGCAAACCCACCGAGTTCGAAACGCGCGATTATATCGTCGTTGCCACGACGCGCCCGGAAACCATGCTCGGTGATACCGGCGTTGCGGTGAACCCGGAAGACGAGCGTTACAAGGGCATTGTCGGCAAGCACGTCATCCTGCCGATCGTCGGCCGCAGGATTCCGATCGTCGCTGACGACTATGCCGATCCGACAGCCGGCACGGGCGCCGTGAAGATCACGCCTGCGCATGACTTCAACGATTTCGAAGTCGGCAAGCGCTGTGGCCTGCGCGCCATCAACGTCATGAATATCGACGGCACCATCTCCATCAAGGAGAACGAGGATTTTCTCGAAGGCCTCGATCATCCCGCCGCCCTGCATGGCGCATGGGATCGTCTGGAAGGGCAGGATCGCTTCTTCGCCCGCAAGGTCATCGTCGAAATCTTCGAGGAAGCCGGCCTGCTCGACAGGATCGAGCCGCACAAGCATGTGGTGCCGCATGGCGACCGTGGCGGCGTGCCGATCGAGCCGCGCCTGACCGACCAGTGGTGGGTGGACAACAAGACACTGGCCCAGCCGGCCATTGCCTCGGTGCGCGAAGGCCGCACCAACTTCGTGCCGAAGAACTGGGAAAACACTTACTTCCAGTGGATGGAGAACATCCAGCCCTGGTGTATCTCGCGGCAATTGTGGTGGGGCCACCAGATTCCGGCATGGTATGGTCCGGATGGTCAGGTCTTCGTCGAAAAGACCGAAGAAGAGGCGCTGCAGGCGGCCATCCAGCACTATATCGCCCATGAAGGCCCGTGGAAGGCCTGGGTCGAGGAGAAGCTCGAAAACTTTGCGCCGGGCGAAATCCTGACGCGCGACGAAGATGTGCTCGACACATGGTTCTCGTCGGCGCTCTGGCCGTTCTCGACGCTCGGCTGGCCCGAGCAGACGCCGGAGCTGGCGCGCTATTACCCGACCAATGTGCTGGTCACGGGCTTCGACATCATTCCGTTCTGGGTGGTTCGGATGATGCAGATGGGCCTGCATTTCATGAAGGACGATGCCGGCAATCCGGTCGAACCTTTCAGCACGGTCTATATTCACGCGCTGGTTCGCGACAAGAACGGCCAGAAGATGTCGAAGTCCAAGGGCAACGTCATCGATCCCCTGGAACTGATCGACGAATATGGCGCGGATGCGCTGCGCTTCACGCTCGCCATCATGGCGGCGCAGGGGCGCGACGTGAAGCTCGACCCCGCGCGTATTGCCGGTTATCGCAACTTCGGCACCAAGCTGTGGAACGCCACGCGCTTTGCCGAAATGAACGGCGTGAAGCGCGATCCGCACTTCCTGCCGGAAACCGCGTCGCTGACGATCAACCGCTGGATCCTGACCGAACTTGCCAATACCGCGCGCGATGTGACGGCGGCTCTCGAGAATTTCCGTTTCAACGATGCGTCCGGCATTCTCTACCGTTTCGTCTGGAACCAGTTCTGCGACTGGTATCTGGAACTGCTGAAGCCTGTCTTCGGCGGCGAAGACGAAAAGGCGAAGACGGAATCGCAGGCCTGCGCGGCCTATGTTCTGGACGAAATCTACAAGCTGCTGCATCCCTTCATGCCTTTCATGACGGAAGAACTGTGGGCGCATACGGCCGGCGAGGGCGAGGAGCGGGACGATCTGCTCTGCCTCACCGACTGGCCGGCGCCGGAGTTCCGCGACGATGCGGCGGCTGCGGAAATCAACTGGCTGATCGATCTCGTTTCCGGCATCCGCTCGACACGCGCCGAGATGAATGTGCCGCCGGGCGCGACTGCCTCGCTGGTGGTCGTTGGCGCCAACACCTCCACCGAAGCGCGGCTCGACCGCCACGCCGCCGCCATCCGGCGTCTGGCGCGGGCCGACGAAATCCGTGCGGGCGAAGTCGCGCCGAAGGGTTCGGCCCAGATCATCGTCGGTGAAGCCACCATCTGCCTGCCGCTCGGCAATCTCGTCGACCTTGCGGCGGAAAAGGCCCGTCTCGAAAAGGCGATCGGCAAGGTGGATGCGGAAATGGAACGCATTGACAAGAAGCTGTCGAACGAAAAGTTCGTGGCCAATGCCGATCCTGAGGTTGTGGCCGCCGAGCGCGAGCGCAAGGCCGAACTGGAGGTTCAACTGACGAGCCTCAGAACCGCCATGCAGCGGGTGAACGAAGCGGGATAACGCCCGGTCTCGTCAAAACACCGAAACGCCCCTCAAATGCGGGGCGTTTTTTTGCCTTTTGTCACGTTTGATTTCGTTTCATTGCTGCGTTGCAGCGCCGAATCATTCCTGCGCCGGAGTGGGATTATTTCATCGCGGCTGCTTGCCCGGACAGCGCTGAAAAGCCGAAAAAACCAATAAAAACGGCCTCATAAGCGGGTTTCTTCGGGAAAGTACCACTGTGGTTATTTGGCGACATTTCCATTTTGTGTTGGGAATTTGTTTCGTTTTGTATCAATTTTTTCGAAGGGATTAGAAAAATAGCCTAAAATGATTATTTAAGAGGGTAGACATAAAATTCTTACGTAAAAAAATTGCCGCATTCGTGCGGCAGCCGCAGCCTGCGGCAGATTGTCATTTAGCCTTTAGCACTTCACTCTATCCTTGATCACATTGCCTTGATTGGGGAGAGAGATGGCAAAAACTGCAATTTTTCGCGGCGCGGTATGTCTCGCTGTCAGCATCGCGGCGGTCACGCCTTCACTGGCCGGCGGCCTCGAGCGTGGCGGTTACAATATCGATCTGCTGTTCGATCCGTCCGACTACGTTCTCGACAGTTCGGCTACTTTCGTCGCGCCGCAGCGTAAGGTTGAGAACGCGCGGGACAATCCGCTGAAGAGCGGCGGTCCGCTGCCTGCATCCTGGTCTACGACTGCCGATGATTCCGAGAACTACTGGTCGACACGCGTTGGCGCGAAGGCCGCGATCGGCGATTTCGGTGATTGCATGTTCGATTATTCGCAGCCGTGGGGGGCGGACCTTAACCCCGGCATCTGGCAGGGATCGAGCTACAACATCGAAACCAAGGTGAAGTCGCATAACTACGCTACCACCTGCCGCGTAAAGTTCGATCTCGGCAAGGGTGACTTCTCGATCATCGGCGGTGGCTTCTATCAGGAGATCAGCGGTTATAAATATCGTCAGGTCGTTTCCCCGACAGCGCTCGGCCCGGCTTATCCTTCGCTTTATTCCGGCGTCGGCAAGCTGGACATGGAAGGCGACGGCTGGGGATGGCGCGCGGGTATCGCATACGAGATTCCCGAAATCGCTTTCCGCACCAGCCTTGTCTATAACAGCGCCGTCGATCACGATCTGAACGGTACTGTCGACCTCAGGGGCCTTCCGGCTGCAGGCAGCCCGGCCCTTATCGCCTACGGCGGCAAGGTCACCCCGGTTTACGGTTCGGTCTCCATGCCGGACAGCCTGGAACTGAAGGTACAGTCGGGCATTGCGCCGGACTGGCTTGCTTTCGGTTCGGTGAAGTGGACGGACTGGAGCCAGATTCAGGTCGTGCCTTTCTGCCAGGTCGGTGTTCCGTCCTGTATTGCGGGTGTCACCTCGCTCACCACGCTCGATCTTTATTATCGTGACGGCTGGACGGTTACCGGTGGTATCGGCCACAAGTTCAACGATCAGTGGAGCGGTGCCGTCAGCCTTACCTGGGATCGTGGTACTTCGACGGTGATCGGCACGCAGACCGATACCTGGATGATCGGCACCCAGGTCGTCTATTCGCCCACCCCGAACCTCGAGTTCAAGATTGCCGGCGCTCTCGGCCTGCTCACCTCGGGTGAATCTTCCATCAATGGCGGCCGTTGCAGCTCGGCCGGCACGGCGACCTGCGGTGATGAGGCTGGCTACAGCTTCGGCAGCGATCTCGTGGCGGCGATCTCCACCGGCGTCAAGGTCAAGTTCTGACCTCATTCTTCCGCTGATGCTAAAATAAAGGCCCGGTTTACCAACCGGGCCTTTTTTCATGCCCGACTGTGATTCCTGCTCCATAAAATTTTCCAGGCCGAAAGTTTTGTGACGATTTGGCAACACTTTTCTGCAAGCGTGGGGCCGCGTTGGAATGTGAGCATATCTGTCCATTTCCCGCCACAAACAGGGTGCTTGGCTTATGTTTATGGGCACGGGAATGAAAGAACATGCAGGCGTTTGATGTGGATCTCTGGAATTGCAGAAAGTGAAAACAGGTTTGGATTCAGGGTTTAAGCAAGTAATACGGGAATTTCGTCCGGCTTTCTTGTTTGACGCTGACCGGCAGACGGTAAGACGCCGTTATATTGCCGGAAATTATGCCTATATCTGTTTCACTGAAAAACTTGGGCAATTACCACGAAAGACCACCGGCGGTGCGCTGGAAAGTGCTGCCGGAAAGACGCAGTGTGTTCGAAAAATCGCGACCCGGCGGGGTTCGGCTTTGCAGTATTCCGCAAGTATTGGCTATATGCCGGGAAGAGTGAGAGAAGTTCGCCGAAATGCTGAAATGTGAAGCCAACGTTTTAAAGCCGCTCCTTATGGGCATGTTGCTTGCGTCGCTCGCAATGCCTGCCGCAGCTTTTGACATTAATGCGGGCGTGACCAAGGAATCCGGCCCCTTCGACCTGTTCAAGTTCGGTTTCAAGGCCTACAAGAACGGCAACAAGGGCGAAGCCGTCGAGGCCTATCGCTACGCGGCTGAAAAGGGCCATACCGGCTCGCGCTGGGCGCTTGCCAATATGTATGCCTTTGGCGATGGCGTCGCCAAGAACGACTTCGAAGCTTTCAAGATTTACAGCGAAATCGCCAGTCAGGGTGTAGAGCCGGGTTCCGAGGATACCGGCTTTTTCGTCAACGCGCTTCTTTCCCTTGCTGATTATTACCGGCACGGCATTCCCGGCAGCCCGGTGAAGATGGACCTTTCACAGGCTCGCCAGCTTTATTTTCAGGTCGCTTCCACCTTCGGTGTCGCCGAAGCGCAGTTCCGGCTGGCGGAGATGATCCTGGCCGGCGAGGGCGGCCGGGCCGATGTGCAGCAGGCCAAGAAGTGGCTCAATCAGGCGCGCAAGCACGGCCACGCCGGCGCCATGTCGATCTTCGGCAATCTGATCTTCCAGGAAGGCCAGACGGCGCAGGGGCTGGCTTTCATGACGGCGGCGCTGGACAAATGCACGGCGGTAGACTGTACGTGGATCCAGAACCTGCAGGAGCAGGCTTTTTCGCTGGCGGGCGAAAATGATCGCCGCGCGGCCATCGCGATGGCGCAGAACATGCAGATCGACGATTCCAATTGAGATGACGCCGGTCGAGGCGATTTCGCTGGTCTGACGCGAGCCGGTCAGCCGACCGGCTGGAAATCGAAATAACCGCAGACTGGCACGTGGTCGGACGGTTTTTCCCAAGCCCGCACATGTTTTTCGATGCTGACGGATTGCAGCCTGTCGGCCGCTTCCGCCGAGAGCATCAGGTGATCGATGCGGATGCCGTTGTTCTTCGGCCATGCGCCGGCCTGATAATCCCAGAAGGAATAAAGTCCGGCCTCATCCGTCGTCGCGCGCGCGGCGTCGGTAAGGCCCAGATGTTCCAGCCTGCGGAACGCTGAGCGTGTCTGCGGCAGGAACAGGGCGTCGCCTTCCCAGACGCGCGGGTCGTGACAATCGAAGGGTTCGGGAATGACGTTGTAATCACCCGCCAGAACAAGCGGTTCCTCAAGCGCCAGACGGTCTTCGGCAAATTGCCGCAGCCGTTCCATCCAGGCGAGCTTGTAGGGATATTTGACCGGGTCGTCTGGCGGATTGCCGTTCGGCAGGTAAAGCGAGCAGACACGGATTGCGCCGCCTTCGACGGAAAACACACCCTCGATGAAACGCGCCTGTTCGTCGGTATCGTCGCCCGGCAGGCCACGATTGACCTCGTCCGGCCTGACCTTCGACAGCAGCGCGACGCCGTTGAAGCCCTTCTGGCCATGGGTCTCGACATGATAACCGAGCGCTTCCAGCTCAAGCCGGGGAAAACCCTCGTCGACCGACTTGATTTCCTGAAGGCAGACGATGTCAGGCGATGAATCCTTCAGCCACTGGCAGAGGTTTTCGATACGCGCCTTGACGCCATTGATGTTCCAGGTGGCAATCTTCATCGGAGTTTCCCTTTTGTGAGGGTACTTTTACCCGATGCAAAGACGATTGCCACCGTTTTTGGAATGTGGTGACGAGGATGTGGTGGAAAGATATCTCAGATCGAAAAGCTCGTCCCACAGCCGCAGCTTGCCACCGCATTCGGGTTCTTGATCTGGAAGGACTGGCCAAGCAGATTGTCGACGAAGTCGATTTCGGAGCCGGCCATATAGACGACCGAGAGGCTGTCGATCAGCACCCTGGCGTCGCCGCGGGCGATCACGATATCGTCATCGGCGGGGTCTTCGGCCAGATCGAACTTGTAGGAGAAGCCCGAGCAGCCGCCGCCTTCCACCGAGACGCGCAGCGCCTGTTTGCCCGCATCCGCTGCGACGATCTCGGCGATTCGCTTCGCTGCGGCTTCCGAAAGGGTAATGTCGCTGTTTTCCATGTCGTTTCTCCTGCCGGGGTCAAGAACCGGAGAGCAATAATCTCGTTGTCACTATTATAAACCGGTCAAATTACCGGTCTATAGCCTGTTGAAGGCGGTCCGCGCGGCGATGATGCTTTGCGCCGACCTCTGCGATAGGTATGAAGGGTGAATGAAAAGGTCAATGGCCGAGACCAAAAGGAAGTTCCGGCCGGAGAAGACAACAGGTGGATGCATGATCATAGACCAGCGCGCATTGGGTTTCGGAAGCGGCGAGAGGGCGGTTTTCGCCTCTGATCCATGGACCACGCGCGGGCGTCTTTTTCCCGAAACCGGAAGCCTGACGCGCTCGGAATTCCAGCGCGACCGCGACCGCATCGTTCATACGACGGCCTTTCGCCGCCTGAAGCACAAGACGCAGGTCTTCATCAGCCCTGACGGCGATCATTATCGCACGCGTCTCACCCACACCATCGAAGTGGCGCAGATCGCCCGAGCGCTCGCCCGCGCGCTGAAGCTCGATGAAGATCTGGCTGAGGGCGTGGCGCTGGTGCATGACTTCGGCCACACGCCCTTCGGCCATACCGGCGAAGACGCGCTGGATGCGGTGCTGCTGCCATATGGCGGCTTCGATCATAACGCCCAGTCGCTGCGCATCGTTACCAAGCTGGAGCGCCGTTATGCCGAATATGACGGTATCAACCTGACATGGGAGACGCTGGAGGGCCTCGTCAAGCACAACGGTCCACTGGTGAACGCCAGGGGCGAGGGGATCAAGGGACCGGTTCCGCTGCCCATTCTCGAATATTGCGAGCTGCAGGATCTGGAGATCGGCAGCCATGCCAGCCTTGAGGCGCAGGTGGCGGCGATTGCCGACGACATTGCCTATAATACCCACGATATCGATGACGGCTTGCGTGCCGGTTATCTCACCTTCGAGATGCTGGAGGAAGTGCCGTTCCTGAGCGGCCTGATGGCCGAGGTACGGGGAAAATATCCCGTGCTCGACAAGGAGCGTTTCGCCAATGAGATCATGCGCCGTCAGATCACCCATATGGTCGAGGACGTGATCGGGGTCGCGCAGCAGAATCTTGCCCGTCTGAAACCGCAGAGCGCTGCCGATATTCGCGCCGCCGATTTCACCGTCGCGACGTTCTCGCCCGAGATGGCCGAGACCGACCGGCAGATCAAGAAGCTGTTGTTCGGCCATATCTACCGGCATCCGGAAATCATGCGCATCCGCGCCGGCGCGACGCAGATCGTCACCGATCTCTTTAACCGTTATATGGAAACGCCGGCGGAAATGCAGAGCCACTACTGGGTGGACAGCATTTCCGGCATGAGCGTGGCCGCCAAGGCCCGGCATGTGGGCGACTATCTGGCCGGCATGACCGACAGTTATGCACTGCGCGCCCACCAGCGGCTGTTTGACCACACCCCCGATTTGCGATAGGGCAGCGGGCGATCGCGAAGCCGACCCGGTTATGATGGCCGGACATAAACAGAAGCCCTTCGCGCAGGTTGGAACGATGAACATTTTTGCCGATTTCGATACCAGGATCAAAAACGCGCTCGAGACCCTCGATCTCGTGAAAGAGAACCGCGAAAAGGTCGATTTCAGTCGAATTACCGTCGAATCCCCGCGTGATCTGAGCCACGGCGACGTCGCAACCAATGCCGCCATGGTGCTGGCGAAGCCGCTCGGCACCAATCCGCGCGCGCTGGCCGAACTCATCGTGCCCGCCCTTCAGGCCGATAGCGATGTCGACAGCGTCAATGTCGCCGGTCCCGGTTTCATCAATCTCAAGGTTTCCGTCGGTTACTGGCAGCGTCTGCTGGCCGACATGATCGGGCAGGGCATCGATTTCGGCCGCTCCACCATTGGCGCGGGCCAGAAGATCAATGTCGAATATGTCTCCGCCAATCCGACCGGCCCGATGCATGTCGGCCATTGCCGTGGTGCCGTGGTGGGTGACACGCTGGCGAACCTGCTTGCTTTTGCCGGTTACGGCGTCACCAAGGAATATTACATCAACGATGCCGGCTCGCAGATCGATGTGCTGGCCCGTTCCGTGTTCCTGCGTTACCGCGAGGCGCTCGGCGAAGATATCGGCACCATTCCGTCCGGTCTTTACCCCGGTGACTATCTCGTTCCTGTCGGCCAGGCGCTGGCGGATGAATATGGCATCAAGCTGCGCGCCATGCCGGAAGAAAAATGGCTGCCTATCGTAAAGGACAAGGCAATCGACGCGATGATGGCGATGATCCGCGAGGATCTGGCGCTGCTCAACGTCCGTCACGACGTGTTCTTCTCGGAGCGCACGCTGCATGAGGGCAATGGCGGACCTATTCTCTCGGCGATCAACGATCTCACCTTCAAGGGCCATGTCTACAAGGGCACGCTGCCGCCGCCGAAGGGTGAATTGCCTGAGGACTGGGAAGACCGCGAGCAGACGCTGTTCCGTTCCACGGAAGTGGGTGACGACATGGACCGGGCGCTGATGAAATCGGACGGTTCCTACACCTATTTCGCCGCCGACGTCGCCTATTTCAAGAACAAGTTCGACCGTGGTTTCTCCGAGATGATCTATGTGCTCGGCGCCGACCATGGCGGTTATGTGAAGCGTCTGGAAGCCGTTGCGCGTGCCGTATCGGAAGGAAAGTCGAAGCTGACGGTTCTTCTGTGCCAGCTCGTCAAGCTGTTCCGTGATGGCGAGCCGGTGAAGATGTCGAAGCGCTCCGGCGACTTCGTCACGCTGCGCGATGTTGTCGACGAAGTGGGTCGCGATCCGGTGCGATTCATGATGCTTTATCGGAAGAATTCCGAGCCGCTGGACTTCGATTTCGCGAAAGTGACCGAACAATCGAAGGATAATCCGGTTTTTTACGTGCAATATGCGCATGCCCGCTCGATGTCGATCTTCCGGCAGGCGCAGGAAGCGTTTCCTGGGCTTTCTCCCTCTGCGGAAGAGATGGCGGCATCTGTTGCTTTGATCAGCGATATCAATGAGTTGCAGCTGGTTGCGAAGCTTGCCGAATATCCGCGCCTGATCGAATCCGCGGCCCTTTCGCACGAGCCGCACCGGCTTGCTTTTTACCTCTACGATCTCGCCAGTTCCTTCCATGGACACTGGAACAAGGGCAAAGACCAGCCGGAATTACGTTTTATTAACGATAAAAACCGAGAATTGAGCATTGCCAGACTTGGGCTGGTGAATGCTGTCGCGAATGTTTTGAAGTCGGGCCTTACGCTTTTGGGAGCGGACGCACCTGACGAAATGCGATAACATATCACCATTATTTGCTCACAATACGCTGGCAAGAGCTGCAATGCGTAGATGGTGGAACACGTAATGGTCGAAAAAAATGTCGCGTATAACCGGGACGCCCGGTCCGAAGGGTTCGCTGACAACGATCCTCTGGCAGAACTGGCGCGTATCGTCGGCTTCGAAGATCGTCCTTCGCATGCGGGTTCCGAGGCTGCGCCAGCGGTTACCCGCCGCGAACCCGAATTCAATCTCGAAGACGAGCTGCTTCGGGAATTCGAGGTTTACGATGCGCCGCACGCCGATCCGGTCGTTCTTGATCCGGCGAACGATGTCCGCACGGGTATCCATCCAAACGATTTCATGCAGCGTGTCGAATCGGTTTTCGCCCGCCGCGAGCCGGAGCTTGAGCCGGTGGCCGAGGTCGCGCCTCAACCCGAGGTGAGGGAGGAGCGGCTTCCGGAGGTCGATCAGGCCTATATCCACAATTACGTTGAAACGTCGGCGCAGCAGGATATTCGTGCGGATTTCCGCGACGATGCCGGTGCTGTGGCGGAAGTTTTCGATGTGCATTCGCGCCAGCCGCGCGCCGCCGAGCCTGTTGCCTATCAGCAGACCGCATGGGAAGAGCCGCAGGCCGTGGAGCCGTCCCAGCCCGAATGGCACGCCATGCCGGAGCTTCCGGCCGATGTGTCGGGCAATGTTGCTTCGGCGGCTCATGTCTATACGCCGGAGCCGCAGGCTTTCGATCTCGCTGACGAGGTCGAGATTGCCGTCGCGGAGGAGGCGCCCGCGCCGCTTTCCGTGCGCCCGCCGTCGCATGGTGGCCGCTCGTCGCTGGAGTTCTCCAGCCTGCGCCTGCCGCTTGCCAATTTCGGCGCCCGCCGGGATGTTTCTGCCGCTGATCCGCGAAGGGTGGAGCCGCGCTCCGAGCCGCAGCCGGTTGCGGCGCGTCCAGAGCCGCAGGTCGAGCCCACTCCCGCACCTGCCGTCGTTCAGGCGGAGGAAGTCGCGCCGTCTTTCGCGCCTTCCGTCGCCGAGGCCTTCACGCCTGCCGAGCCGCCCGTTGCGCCTGCGGTTGCCGAACAGCCGGTCGCGAGAAATCTCTCGCCGATGGACGAGCTGATCTACGACGTTGCCAAATATTCCATTCCCGGACGCGGTGAAGAGCCCGTGGTGCAATCCGCGCCGGTCGTGCAGGCTGCGAAAGCCGAGCCGGTGGCTGTTGCCGCCGCGGCTCCTGTCGCCGCAGCGGCCGTCAAGCCGACGCCGGTTGCTTCCACTGCGCCCTCATCGCCTGCTCCGGAACCGGATTTTACGGATTTCGCCGGCTTCAACGATGATGATTTCGAACTGGCGCTCGACGATCTCGATCTTGATCTCGACCTTTCGGAGATCGCCGAAGCCGAGGTTGCGCCCGCACCCGCGCCGCAGCCGGTTCGCCAGGCGCCCGCCGCGCCCGCTGCTGTTGCCGCGCCCCAGCCGGTGAGGGAACAGCCCGCACCGCAGCCGCGCCCGGCGCCCGTAGCCGTCGCCGCACCTGTCGCTCCGGTTCAGCCGCGTCCGGCAGCGGCCGCGCCGCAGCCGGCTGCACCGCAGACGCTGGAAAGCCTGCCTTTCGATCCCTCGCAGATCGGCGAGACGGAAGAGCATCCGGAAAACATCGTCGAGATGGATGTTCCGGAACTGCCGGTCGGGGTTTTCGAACCCAAGCCGCAGGTTCGCCGTCACGAGGAAGACCTTGATATCGATACCGAGCTTGCGACGCTGTTTGCACCGGCTGTCGCCGGTGGCCTCGACCGTCACAAGCATGCCGAAAACCGTGGTGCCGCGCAGGCGCGCCCGGCACAGGCCCCGGAAGAAGCCGACGAGTTCGAACGGGCGCTGGAAGAGGATTTCCGTCGCTCCATGCAGGAGGCTGCGGCTTCCCGTGGCAACGCCTCGCGCGATGCCGAGAATACCTATGTCGATCATCAGGCGGCTTATCGCGATGAAGACGAACGCGGCGGTCGCCGCTGGATCATGCCGGTGGCAGCCGCCATCGGTCTGGTGCTTGTCGGCGGCGGCGTTTACGCGCTGATTTCCGGCGGTTCGTCCAGCACCGGCTCGAATGGCGCGCCGGTCATCATTTCCGCTGATAACGATCCGATGAAGGTCGTGCCGGAAAATCCGGGTGGCCGCGTCGTGCCCAACCAGGACAAGGCGGTCTATGATCGCGTTGCCGGTGGCAGCGCCGCCGATCCGAAGCAGCCGGCGCTGATTTCCAGCAACGAACAGCCGGTGGATGTGGTGCAGCGCACCCTGATCCCCGAGCAATTGCCGCTGGAAGGCGAGAATGACGGCGATATGCAATCCGCCGGTACGCCGGTTGGCGAGACGGAAGATCCGCGCCTGCTTTCGCCGGAAGAAAAGGCCGCCCAGAACGAAGCTGCCGGTGCAACCGGCGTTTCGCCGCGCAAGGTCCGCACCATGATCGTCAAGCCGGACGGCACGCTCGTCGCCCAGGAAGTCGATGCGCCGGCAGCCCAGCCGCCGAAGGCCGAAAAGGTCGAGGAGCTTGCCGCGCCGCAGACCGCCAAGCCGGGCGAGGGCGCTCCCGCCGTCATCGCCGCTTCGCGGGTTCCGGTAGCGCCGGAGCAGCCGCAGGCCAATACGCCTGCCGCCGCCACGCCGGCCGCGCAGTCTGCCGCACCCGTTCCTTCGGCGCGTCCGTCCTCGCAGCCCGCCAATGTGGTGGCAACGGTTACCAATCAGGGCAATGTCCGCCCTGCGGCGACCGCTCCGGCTGCGCAGCAGACCGCCGCCGCCGCGCCTGCCGCGACAAGCACGCCATCTGCCGGTGGTTATTACATCCAGATCGCGTCGCTGCCGAGCCAGGCCGAGGCCCAGAAGTCCTACCAGAACATGTCCGCCAAGTTCGGCTCGGTCATCGGTGGGCGCGGTGTCGACATCAAGGCGGCTGAAATTGCCGGCAAGGGCACCTTCTACCGTGTCCGCATCCCGGCGGGTGACAAGAACGAAGCCGTGGCGCTGTGCGAGAAGTTCCGCTCGGCCGGCGGCAGCTGCCTGGTGGCACGGTAAAGAGATGCGCCGGGGAACGCCCCGGCGCTGATTGTCTGATGTATCTAACGGACTGACGGAGCACCTGTTCTCCGTCATGCCGGACTTGATCCGGCATCCAGCCACGGCGCGTCTGCGCCGTGAAAGAGTCTCTCGCGATCAAGGACTTGATCGCGCTGGACCCCGGATCTAGTCCGGGGTGACGTTTGTTTATGTTGCCGTCTCCCTCAAGGGTTGAGAGTTTGGCAACGTTCTTCCCTCTTTATTCCTGCGAGCGTGACACCATGACCGATTGCAAAGCTATGATCCTCGGATGCAGCGGGCTTTCGCTGACCGCCGACGAGATTGCCCTTTACCGCGACCAGCAGCCGTGGGGCTTCATCCTGTTCGGTCGCAATATCGGCGAGCCGCAGCAGATCACCGATCTCGTCGCCGCCATGCGTGATGCTGTCGGGCGGCCAGACGCGCCGGTGCTGATCGATCAGGAAGGCGGGCGCGTGCAGCGCATCAAGCCGCCGATCCTGCAGGCCTATCCGAATGCCCGTATTCTCGGTGAAATCTACGAGCGCGACCGGGGCGCCGGCCTGCGCGCCGCCTGGCTGATGTCGCGCCTGCACGCTTTCGACCTGATGAGATTCGGCATCAATGTCGATTGCCTGCCGGTGCTCGATGTGCCGGTGGAAGGCGCCAGCAATGTCATCGGCAACCGCGCCTATGGCTATACCCCGACCATGGTGGCCGAGATGGGGCAGGCGGCGGCCGACGGCCTGAAGGCGGGCGGGATGCTGCCTGTCATGAAACATATGCCGGGCCATGGCCGCGGCATGGTGGATTCGCACCATGAACTGCCTGTTGTCGATGTGCCGCTCGATGAGCTGGACGCCCATGATTTCGTGCCGTTCCGGGCGCTGAACCGCGAATTGATGGCGATGAGCGCGCATCTGGTGTTCAACGCCGTCGACCGCGAGCGGCCGGCGACGACCTCGCCAAAGGTGATCGAGGAAATCATTCGCGGCCGCATCGGCTTTGACGGCCTGCTGATGTCCGACGACAGTTCCATGAATGCGCTGAAGGGCACGCTTGGTGAAAGAGCTGCGAATATTGTTGCGGGCGGCTGCGATATAGTCTTGCATTGCAACGGTGTGATGGGTGAAATGCTGGAGGTCGTGAAGGAGGTTCCCGTTCTTTCCGGCCGTTCGCTGGAGCGGGTGCGGGCCGTGGAAGCGGGTTTCCCCGCTGCGGACCCTTCCGACGAAGCGGAGCTGAGAGCCGAATTCAACGCCATGTGGGCCGTTTCCTGACGATCGGGCGGCGGCCCGTTACTCGGGACGACAGGCCGGACGCCCGGCGGATGGAACAATGGCCGCAGACAAGTCTCGCAATTCGACACCGATGGACAAGCTCTGGCAGGATGTGACGCCGGAGCGGCTGACGGGTGAGGCCGGGCTGGTCATCGATGTCGCGGGTTTCGAAGGCCCTCTCGATCTACTGTTGCATCTTGCCCGCACGCAGAAAGTCGATCTGTCGCGCATTTCGGTGCTGGCGCTTGCCGAACAATATCTGCAATTCGTGGAAAGCGCGCGGCGCGTGCGTATCGAGCTTGCGGCCGATTATCTCGTCATGGCGGCGTGGCTCGCCTTCCTGAAATCCAAGCTTCTCATTCCGCAACAATCGAAGGATGACGGTCCCTCGGGTGAGGAAATGGCCGCGACGCTCGCCTTTCGGCTGAAACGCCTGGAAGCGATGCGCGAGGCGGCCGAACGCCTCGTCAACCGTGCCCAACTCGGCCGCGATGTTTTTGCCCGTGGCGCGCCGGAGCATATTCCGCATGTCAACCGCTCGGCCTATGAGGCCAATCTTTACGATCTGCTCAGCGCCTATGCCAACCTGCGTCAGCGGCAGGCGATCACCCAGGTCACGATTGAAAAGCGGCAGGTCTGGTCGCTGGTCGAGGCGCGCGAGCTTTTGACCAATCTGCTTGGCGATGTCGGTGAATGGACCGTGCTCGATCAATATCTGCTGCAATATGTGCCGGACCCCGCCATGCGGGTGACGGCGATCGCCAGCGCCTTTGCCGCCTCGCTGGAGCTGGTGCGCGAGGGGTCGCTGCAAATCCGGCAGGAGGGGGCATTCCAGCCCATCTATGTGCGCCGGGGCACAAGGGACGACCGTGCGGTGAATGCCGAAAGGACTGGCAATGATGAATGACGATGAGACCGTCGAGGCCACCATCGTGACAGATGGTGCGGGCGCCGAACCCCCGGTATTTTCCGAGCGTCAGCTTAAGGAGGCCGAGCGTATCGCCGAGGCTTTGGTCTTTGCTTCCGCCGAACCGGTGTCAGTAGGCTTCATCGCGGAACGTCTGCCGCGCGGCATGGATGTCATCGCCATCCTGCAACGCCTGAAGGTTCTTTATGCCGAGCGCGGCGTCAATCTCGTGCAGGTGGGCGGGCAATGGGCCTTCCGCACCGCCGGCGATCTCTCCTTCGTCATCCGCGCCGAGGAAAAGGAGCCGAAGAAGCTGTCACGCGCCGCGCTGGAAGTTCTGGCGATTATCGCATATCATCAACCGGTGACACGCGCCGAAATCGAGGAAATCCGTGGCGTGCAGACCTCGCGCGGCACGCTTGATGTGCTGATGGAGGCGGGCTGGGTCAGGTTCCGTGGCCGCAGGCGCACACCCGGCAGGCCGGTGACGATCGGCACCACGGTGGAGTTTCTCGACCATTTCGGCCTTGAGGAATTGCGCGATCTGCCGGGCCTTGAGGAGCTGAAGGGCGCGGGGCTGCTTTCCGGCCGCATACCCTCGAATTTCGGCGTGCCTCTGCCGATGATGAGCGATGAATTGCGTGAGGACGAAGACCCGATCACGCAGCTCGATCTCGAGGAACTGGGCCTGCTCGCGCCGGGCGGCGGCGATGGCGACGACTGATATTGCCGACCTGCGGGCGATGCCACGAAAACTTTATGTACACTCGCTGTAGAAGCGACGATTTGTCGTTTGAAAAAGCGTTTCAAACGTCTTACATCGTCTGAAAGCGAAATTCAGGAGTTTCAGTTATGGGTTCTTTTAGTGTGTGGCATTGGCTCATCGTGCTGGTGATTGTTCTCGTCCTTTTCGGACGCGGCAAGATCCCGGAACTGATGGGCGATGTCGCGAAGGGCATCAAGAGCTTCAAGAAGGGCATGGCTGACGAAGACCAGACGCCGCCGCCGGCCGATGCCAACACGAAGACCGTCGACCACAAGGCTGACGAGATCAAGTAAGCGGCCTTTGCCGCTTGGTGTGAGACTGACTGGCGTTAGGGTCTCGGGAGCATATTGATGTTTGATATCGGCTGGAGCGAGCTTCTGGTGATTGCGGTCGTGCTGATCGTGGTCGTCGGACCAAAAGACTTGCCGCCCATGATCCGCGCCTTCGGCAAGACGATGGCCGGCCTTCGCAAGATGGCGGGGGACTTCCGCACCCAGTTCGATGAGGCCTTGAAAGAGGCCGATATGGACGATGTGCGCCAGACGATTTCCGATGTCCGCAATCTCAACCCCACCAATTCGCTGCGCGATGCGATGAACCCGCTTCGCCAGCTCGGCAACGAGATCAAGTCCGATCTCCAGAAGGCGACCACTCCGCCGGAAGGCCTTTCGTCCACACCGGCACCGGCGGCAAGCGAGCCGGTCGCGCCGCTTGTGAGCGTGCCTGAGTCAGAGATGAAGCTGCCGGATGCGCCGCCTGTCGCCGCCGCACCTGTCGCTGCGGCCGAGAAGCCGAAGCGGGCACGGGCGAAATCGATTGCGACCGTGGAGGCCGAAGCGGTTGCCGCCAAGCCGAAACGCACCGCCCGCAGCAAGGCCGCCGCAACGCCGGAAGCCGTCGCTGCTGCGAAGACCAGCGAACCCGCCGCTCCGAAACCTGCCGTGAAGGCCGTCGCCAAAAAGGCGGCCGTCAAGAAGGCTGAAACCGAGAAGGCCACGGTGGTGGCCGATGCCAAACCGGCGAGAGCGGCAAAAACAAAGGCTGCAAAGCCCAAAAAGGATGAAGCATGAGCGGGGATATCGAGGATAAGCCGCAGCCGCTTATCGAGCACCTCATGGAACTGCGCACGCGGCTGATCTGGTCGCTCGGCGCGTTTTTCGTCGCCTTCATCGCCTGTTTTGCCGTTGCCAAACACCTCTTCAACCTGCTTGTCATCCCCTATAAATGGGCGGTACTCTGGGCCGGGCTGGATGTGACGAAATCGTCGCTGATCTATACCGCGCCGCAGGAATTCTTCTTCACGCAGATCAAGGTCGCGATGTTCGGCGCCATGGTGATCTCCTTTCCGGTGATCGCCTCGCAGCTCTATAAATTCGTGGCGCCCGGTCTCTACAAGAACGAACGCGCCGCCTTCCTGCCGTTCCTCATCGCATCGCCGATCCTCTTCCTCATCGGTGCGGCGCTCGTCTATTTCTTCTTCACGCCCATGGTCATGTGGTTCTTCCTCGCCATGCAGCAATTGCCCGAGGATGGCGAAGTGGCGATTTCGCTGATGCCGAAGGTGTCGGAATATCTCAGCCTCATCATGACGCTGGTGCTCTCCTTCGGCCTCGTCTTCCAGCTGCCCGTCGTCACCACGCTTCTGGCGCGCGTCGGGCTTCTGACCAGCGACTGGCTGCGTGAAAAGCGCAAGTTCGCCATCGTCATGGCCTTTGTGGTCGCGGCCGTGCTGACGCCGCCCGATCCCATGTCCCAGATCGGTCTTGCGCTGCCTGCGATCATTCTCTACGAGATTTCCATCTACATGGCTCGACTCGTGGAGAGGAAACGTGCGGCGGAATCCAAAAGCACGGAGCTGGAAGAAACCTGACGGTTCGCCCCGGTCTTCCCGCTCATTCAATCTCCTCGCGCCGGGCCTTTCGCCCGGCGTTTTGCTGATAAACACGGGTGAAGCAACAACGGTCTGGAACGACGATGCACGACATTAAATGGATACGCGAAAACCCCGAAGCCTTCGATGCGGCTCTTGCACGGCGTGGCGTTGAGCCTGCCGCGAGCGGCCTGATCGCCCTTGATGAAAAGCGCCGTTCCGTCATCCAGTCCCTGCAGGACATGCAGTCCCGCCGCAATGCCGCCTCCAAGGAAATCGGCGCCGCCATGGCGCAGAAGAACACGGAGCTTGCGGAAAAACTTAAAGCCGAAGTCGCCGATATCAAGGAGAACATGCCGCGCGCCGAGGAGGAGGACCGTCAGGTCACCGCCGAGCTGAACGACGCCCTGTCGCGCCTGCCGAACATTCCCTTCGACGATGTGCCCGACGGCAAGGACGAGCACGACAATGTGGTCACCCGCGTGGTCGGCCAGAAGCCCGGCTGGAACCATGCAGCCAAGGAACACTTCGAGATCGGCGAAGCGCTCGGCTACATGGATTTCGAGCGCGCCGCCAAGCTGTCGGGTTCGCGTTTTACCGTTCTGACCAGCCAGCTGGCGCGGCTGGAGCGGGCGCTTGGCCAGTTCATGATCGACCTGCACACGACGGAACACGGTTACACGGAAGTTTCCTCGCCGCTGATGGTGCGTGACGAGGCGATGTTCGGCACCGGGCAATTGCCGAAATTTGCCGAGGACCTGTTCAAGACCACTGATGGCCGCTGGTTGATCCCGACGGCGGAAGTGACGCTGACCAACCTCGTGTCCGGCGAAATTCTCGAGCAGGAAAAACTGCCGCTGCGTTTCACCGCGCTCACACCGTCCTTCCGTTCGGAAGCGGGCTCGGCCGGCCGCGATACGCGTGGCATGCTGCGCCAGCACCAGTTCTGGAAATGCGAACTCGTCTCCATCACCGATGCGGAAAGCGCTGTTGCCGAGCATGAGCGCATGACGGCCTGCGCCGAAGAAGTGCTGAAGCGTCTCGGCCTGCATTTCCGCACCATGACGCTGTGCACCGGCGACATGGGTTTTGGCGCGCGCAAGACCTACGATCTAGAAGTCTGGCTGCCGGGCCAGGACACCTATCGCGAAATTTCGTCCTGCTCGGTCTGCGGCGATTTCCAGGGCCGGCGCATGAATGCGCGTTATCGCGGCAAGGACGACAAGGCGACGAAGTTCGTGCATACGCTGAACGGTTCCGGCACGGCCGTCGGCCGCTGCCTGATCGCGGTTCTCGAAAATTATCTGAATGACGACGGTTCCGTCACAATTCCAGACGTGCTGCTGCCCTATATGGGCGGTCTGACGCGCATCGAGAAGGCGGCTTGAGAATTACACTACGTCATGCCGGACTCGATCCGGCATCCAGCCAGCCCAAGCCCTTGGGCTGAAAAGAGTCCTTCCCGCCGCGCAGACGCGCGTCGGCTGGATGCCGGATCAGGTCCGGCATGACGGAGGAGAAGATGCTTCGTCCCCTGCGACATGAAAGCGGAGAGAAAACATGCGGATTTTGCTGACGAATGACGACGGTATCCACGCCGAGGGTCTGGCCGTGCTGGAGCGTATCGCCCGCACGCTGTCCGACGATGTCTGGATCGTCGCGCCCGAGACCGACCAGAGCGGCCTTGCTCATTCGCTGACGCTTTCCGAACCACTGCGCCTGCGAAAAGTTTCCGACAAACATTATGCGCTGCGCGGCACGCCGACCGATTGCGTCATCATGGGCATTCGCGAAGTTCTGCCAGAGAAGCCCGACCTCGTGCTTTCAGGCGTTAATGCCGGCGCCAACATGGCCGATGACGTGACCTATTCCGGTACCATTGCCGGTGCCATCGAAGGCACGCTGCAGGGCGTGCGCTCCTTCGCGCTCAGCCAGGCATTCAGCCATGCCGACGGCCGTGTCGTGCCGTGGGAAGTCGCCGAAACCTATGCGCCGGATCTTCTGCGCAAGCTGATGAATGTCGATCTGCCTGATGGCACCTTCCTCAATCTCAATTTCCCCAATTGCGCGCCCAAGGATGTGCAGGGTGTTTCCGTGACCGGGCAGGGCAAGCTCGATTTCGGCCTGACGGTGGAAGAACGACAGGACGGCCGCGGTTTTCCCTATTACTGGCTGCGCTTCGGCGAACGCCTTGGCACCTTCCGCGAAGGCACCGATATTCACGCCCTGAAGCACGGCAAGATTTCGGTCACGCCGCTTAAGCTTGACCTGACGGACTACACGGTGAAGGATCGGGTTGCGCAAGCACTTGGATTCGGAGTCGCCGATTGAAATCCGCAATGGTCGAAAAGGAAGGTTTTGCCGCTCTCGTTCTCCGCTTAAGGGGCGAGGGGATTTCCGACCTTGATCTTTTGACGGCGGTGGAGCAGACACCGCGCTCCAAATTCGTGCCGCCGCAATTTGCGGCCGACGCCTATTCCAGCCGCACGATCCCGATCGACTGCGGCGCCTTCATGGAAGGCGCCGACATGGCGGTGAAGATCCTGGCCCGCCTGCAGCTGAAACCCGGCCAGCGCGTGCTGGAAATCGGCACCGGCAGCGGTTTCATGACGGCGATCATCGCCCGCCGGGTGGAGCGGGTGTTTTCGCTGGAGCGTTACAAGACGCTGGTGCAGCAGGCGCAGAACTGTCTCGATGATCTTTCCATCCGCAATGTCGTCATCCGCCAGGCCGATGGCAGCAACGGGCTTGTGGGCGAGGGCACCTTCGACCGGATTGTTTCCACGGCTGCCTTTACCACCATGCCCCGCTTCTTTGCCGAGCAGATCGTTTCCGGTGGAATGATGATCGCGCCGATCATCGTCGAGGACGACCGTTGCGTGATGACCCGCTTTTCCAAGACCGGCAGCCGCTTCGAAAAGGAAGAGCTGTTTGAGGCGCCTTATCTGCCGCTCAGCACCCATATTGCGCGGCATTTGTGACAAAATGAAAATTTTGAAGACTCTTCATTTTTGTCTTCTAATGTTCTGAATTCTCGCAACTATCTGATTTTCAATATCATTATTGTCCCGACATGACGCACCCTGTTTTCGTCATGGTTATCGAAGTGTCAAAAAAGCTCCAGGTGGCTTAACGTTTTAACGGCGTGGTAACACTAACGCGCTTTAATCATAAACATCGACGCATGGTTTTCCCGATCTCGGGAAATGGGCCTTGCAAGAAGTGAAATTTGTGCCGGATCGATCTCGATGCGGCGGGTTGGCGTCAGTGTAGATCGAGTCATGCGTATGAGACATTCGTCTAAAATCGGAAAATCAGTCGCAAAAATGTTCGCAGCGGCATTGCTGGCAAGCGTCGCAACGGGCTGTAGCTCGGATGCAACGCGGTTCGGCGGCCTCTTTTCCAGTGGACCGGATCAGATGACCACGGCGTCAATTCCAGCCCGTCAGGGCGGCGGTGCTTATGCGCAGGCCCCGGTCCCGCAGGGCGACATGAACGGCGGTTACGCTTCTGCCGCGCCGCAGGGTGGATATGCCAACCAGAACATGGCCGGCAACTCCTATCCGCAGTCCGGCGGTTACGGCGGCGTCCAGCCCTCAACGGCCCGCTCGGCTTCGGCTTCGCCGGTGCAGCGCTCCGAACTGTCGGCGCCGACGGCGGTGGCAAGCCGCGATCCGTCGACCCGCAACGAAGCCATGGCCCAGCCTTTCCCGTCCGCGCAGCGACAGGCCGCTCCGTCTCTGGCCGCGCCCGCCCGTCAGGCCGTCGCACCCGTTACCGACAATCTCACCACCGCAACCGTCCGTTCCGACAAGAATGGCTGGCATACGGATGGCGCTTCCTCCGTGACGCTGCGTCCGGGCGAAAGCATCGCCACCATCTCCAATCGCTACGGCGTCCCGGAAAAGGAACTGTTGCGCGTCAATGGCCTGAAAACGGCGTCTTCGGCGCAGGCCGGCCAGTCGATCCTCATTCCGAAATTCGGCCAGGTACGCAACGCCGCCAAGGATGCGGCCGGCAATATCGCGCTGAACCGCAATGGCGACCAGCCGACGCCGCTGCGCAGCCCCGAGGGCAATGTGGCCGTGCTGCCGTCTCAGGCTGCGGCTCGCGACAAGGTTTCCTCCGAGGCGGGCAAGCTGACGCCTCCCGGTGGCAAGCCGCTGCCGCCGACCGGTGGTTATAAGGTTCAGCCGGGCGACAGCCTTGCGAAGATCGCCCGTGAAAACGGCGTATCGGTAGCTGCGCTCAAGGCCGCCAACGGTCTTTCCAACGAAAACATCCGTATCGGCCAGACACTATCCATGCCGGGTGCCGGCACTGACAATGTCAAGACGGCCTCCGTTCCTGCCCGGGAAGCGGCTGCCGTCAGGCAGGTCGAAACCGCATCCGTCAAGCCGGAGCCTTACAAGGCGCCCGCCGCCGCTGCGACCGCACCTGCCACGCCGGCCACCGCAAGTGTCAGCGATATCGAGAAGAAGGCCGACATGGCCTCCGTCGCTCCGGAATCCACGGGCATCGGCAAATATCGCTGGCCGGTTCGCGGCGCGGTCATCAACAATTTCGGTGACAATGTCGAAGGCAGCCGCAATGACGGCATCAACATCTCGGTTCCCGAGGGTACGCCGATCAAGGCCGCTGAAAACGGTGTGGTCATCTATGCCGGCAACGGCCTGAAGCAGCTCGGCAACACGGTGCTGGTGCGCCACGACGACGGCAAGGTTACCGTTTACGGCAACGCCGCCAATCTCGACGTACAGCGCGGCCAGAAGGTCCAGCGTGGCCAGACCATCGCCACCTCGGGCATGACCGGCAGCGCCAAGCGTCCGCAGGTTCACTTCGAAGTTCGCAAGGATGCGACACCGGTGAACCCATCAGGTTTCCTTGAATAGGTATTGCGTCTCAAGGAATGATGAAGCCGGGTGAAGAGCCCGGCTTTTTCATTTTTGGGGGTGCGGGATCATGGGAGCTTGCGTCGTCGTTGCGACAGGCGGTGTGGGTTTTGGCTTCATGGCACCTCTCCTCCGTCATGCCGGACCTGATCCGGCATCCAGCCGACGCGCGTCGGCGCGGCGGAAAGACTCCTTTCAGCCCAAAGACTTGGGCTGGCTGGATACCGGCTCGGGGGCCGGTGTGACGGAAGTGGGGATGCCGTCGGCTCGGAAATCGTCCCCGGTTCCAGGGGCAGTTACCGTCTCGCCAACCCAACCGTCTTTTCGATGAAGTCGGCAATCGTTGCGGTATCATCGAGATCGAAAACGGGGAGCGCCGTGCCCGCCACCTCATGATCGGCGGCAATCGCGACGATATGCGGATCGAGCGGCGCAAGCGGTTCGGTTTTCATCGCTTCCAGCCGGCGCGCCTCGATCTTCGGCACCGGCTCATATTTGTAACCTTCGATCAGCACGAGATCGCAGGGGGCGAGGCGGGAGAGGATGTGCTCGAAGGACGGTTCCGGTTCGCCGCGCAATTCATGCATGATGGCGAAACGGGTGCCGGAAACGATGGTGACCTCATGCGCGCCGGCCTGCCGGTGACGCCAGCTGTCGGCGCCGACCTTGTCGATATCGAAATCATGATGGGCGTGCTTGATGGTGGAGACGCGGTAGCCGCGCGCCGTCAGTTCGGTGACGACGCGCACCGCAAGGCCGGTCTTGCCCGAATTTTTCCAGCCGGCAATGCCAAAAACCTTTTGTGTCGTCATGGTTGCGGCTCCATCTCTTTGTTTCAACGCATTATCCTACTGGAAATGCTCCAGATAGCTACGCGCCAGCGCCAGCTCATCCGGGGTGTTGATGTTGAAGAATGGATCGAGGCTGCCCTTTGCCGTTTCCACCGGCGGGAAGGCCACGCCGATGGTGACATGCCGGGCAAGATAAGCCCGGATACGGCGGTTGGCATCGTTCTTCAGCCACGCCTCGAGATCGTCGGCAAGCGCCACCGGCCACAGCGCGAAGACGGGGTGAAGCTGGCCGCTGGAGGCAGCGATGACGATCGTATTATCCGATATGTGTTCACACAGCCGGGCGACGAGATCGTCTGGAAAGAACGGGCTGTCGGCAGGTGCCGTCAGGAAATGGCTGCCGGTGGCCTCGCGATTGCGGAAATGCCGCATGCCGGCCAGAACACCCGCAAGCGGCCCGGCATGGCCGTTCAGCGTGTCGGGCAGCAGCGGCAGGCCGAAACTGTCCGCCCAGCCGCCCTTGTCATTGGTGGCGGCATTGATGGTGACATCCGAGACCTGTGGCGCAATGCGGCGCACGACATGGGAAAGCAGCGGCGCATCGCCCAGCGTCACCATCGCCTTGTTGCTGCCCATGCGCCGCGACAGGCCGCCGGCGAGCACGAGACCGGGTATCTCAAGGGGAAGGGTGCTCATTGCCGCTGTTCCTGCAGCCTTACGACATAGGTGGTGAGAAGGGCGACAAGGCCGGTCGCCAGCATCACCATGAGGAGCGGCCAGGTTCCGTCCTCCTTCGACAGGACCGAGGAGGCAAGTACCGAAAGGGCGGCACCGCCGCCGATGGTCATCGCGCCGCCAAGACCGGAGGCCGAGCCGGCCAGATGCGGCTGGACGCTGACCATGCCGGCATTGGCGCTGGGCAAGGTCACGCCGTTGCCGACGCCGATCAGGGCAAGCGGCACGAAGAACGCATAGGCGCTTTCCGCCCCGCCGGTGATCAGCACAATGGTCGTAACGATACCGGCAATGGCGATGACATTGCCCGAGAGCATCATGCGGGTGATGCCGATCTGGCTGGCATAACGGCCGGAGACGAAATTGCCGAGCATGTAACCGCTGGCCATGAAGAAGAATTGCAGGCCGAGCATCGCTGGGGCAAGCCCATAAAGCACGCTGCCGACGAAGGGCGCGCCGCCGAGGAAGGAAAAGAACATGCCTGACGAGAAGGTCGAGGTCAGCGCATAACCCCAGAACAGCGGCGAGCGCAGGAGTTCGGGCCAGGCGTGGAACTGCTGTGAAAAACTCGCCGACTTATTGTGGTTGGTTTCGCCGAGATCGAACCAGGCGAGCACCAGAATGCCGACGCCGAGCAGGGCAAGGAGCGCAAAGCTCGATTGCCAGCCGGAAATGTCGTTGAGCAACCCGCCAACCGTCGGGCCAACCATCGGCACCACCGACATGCCCATGGTTACATAACCGATCATCGAGGCGGCCTGTTCCATCGGCACCATGTCGCGCACGATGGCGCGGGCCAGCACGAAGCCGGAAACGACGGCCGCCTGCGCGACGCGCCCGATCATGAAGACGGTGATGTTGGGCGCCAGCATACAGACGAGCGTGGCAGCGATCATCATCGCGATGCTGGCAAGCATGACGGGCCGGCGGCCGAAGAGGTCGGAGAGCGGGCCGATGATGAGCTGCAGGCAGGCGGTGGCGGCGAGGTAGCCTGACACGGCAAATTGCATCACGGCATAGTCGGTCTCGAAATAGATCGCCATGGCCGCAAGCGAGGGCAGGAACACGTTCATGCACAGCGCCGCGACGCCGGCGATGACGACCAGTGTGATGATGTGGGGTGGGGTGGTCCGATCGAGAAAACGGCCGCTTTTCATCTCATTCTCCCGCCTCTTCCGTAACGGCAGTTTTCGTTACGGAAGCCGGCCGCACCGTGGTCGCGGCCGTTGGTGTCGCGGCTGCGCGCTTAGCCATCTGCGAACGCTTGCGCAGGCTTTCGCGGTAGAAGGTATAAAGGCCTGAACCGATGACGATCATGGCGCCGATGATGGTGAAACTGTCGATCTTTTCGTTGAAGAAGAACACACCGATCATGAAACCCCAGAGCAGGCCGGTATAACGGAACGGTGCAACGAAGGAGATTTCGCCTGATCGCATCGCGAGAATGATCGCCTGATAACCGACCAGCACCAGAATGGCGGAAGCGGCGAGATGCGAGACGATCGTGACGTTCATCGGCTGCCAGCCGCCGAAAGGCACGATCAGAAGCCCACCTACCGCCATGTTGACGAAGGCGGTGATGACGGTGATGGCGAGCGAGGGCACATCGGCATACATTTTCCGGGTCAGGAGATCGCGTGCGGCGGTGACGGCGAGCGATGCGACGACCAGCAATGCACCGGGCGTGAAGCCTTCCGGGCCGGGCCTGATGATGACGAGCACGCCGATGAAACCGACGATGATGGCCACCCAACGCCGCCAGCCGACCGGCTCGCGCAGGAACAGCGCCGCACCCAGCGTCACCACCAGCGGCAGGGACTGCAATATGGCCGAGGCATTGGAAAATTCGATGAGGCCCAGCGCCGTCAGATAAAGCACGGCCGCAGTCACTTCGCAGAGACAGCGCAGGATGATGATGGGGCGCAGCAGGGTCTTGAGCGGTCTCAGGGCGCCGAAATGCCGTGCGGCGATATAGATCAGCACCACGGTCATGATGCCGCGCACGAACATGATCTGGCCGGTGTTGATGTAGGGTGTGACGGATTTCGTCAGGGCGTCGTTGGCCGTGAAGCTTGCCATGGCGAGCGCCATGAAAAGCGCGCCGCGCGTATTGTCCGTCAATGCCATTCCATACGATCCCAGACCATGCGCAGTTTGACCCTGATCGCCCTTTCAGACGGTTTCGGGCGGCCTCGCGGGCGCGGCGGCGCATTCCTCCATGTAAAGAGACGTGGCACGGAGCCGCCGGCAATTCAACCGTTTATATGGGTGGGTGGATGAGAAAGAGGTTCAGCTGTCGCTCAGCCGCCGGTCACGCTCATATGGCGGGCGACGGCGGGACGCTTGTGGGTGCGGTCGATGATGAAATCATGCCCCTTGGGCTTGCGCAGAAGGGCCTCATCGATGGCGCTGGACAGATAGGCGTCGCTGTCGGAGGCGCGCAGTGCCGTGCGCAGGTCGGCGGCGTCATCCTGGCCGAGGCACATATAAAGCGTGCCGGTGCAGGTGAGACGGACACGGTTGCAGCTTTCGCAGAAATTATGGGTCATCGGCGTGATGAAGCCGAGCCGTCCGCCGGTTTCCTTCACCGTCACGTAACGGGCGGGGCCGCCGGTCTGGTAATCGCTGTCGATGAGCGTGAAGCGCTTTTCCAGATCGGCGCGCAGCTGTGACAGCGGCAGGTAGCGGTCGGTGCGGTCTTCCTCGATCTCGCCCATCGGCATGGTTTCGATGACCGTCAGGTCCATGCCGCGACCATGGGCAAAACGCATGATTTCAGGCATTTCGGTGTCGTTGAAATCCTTCAGCGCCACGGCGTTGAGCTTGACCTTGATGCCGGCTGCCTGTGCGGCATCCAGCCCTTCCATGACACGGTCGATATCGCCCCAGCGGGTGATCTGGCGGAATTTATCGCGGTCGAGCGTGTCCAGCGAGACGTTGATGCGCTTGACGCCGCAATCGGCTAGTTCGGCGGCGAATTTGGCCAGCTGCGAGCCATTCGTGGTCAGCGTCAGTTCTTCCAGCGCGCCGGTGCGAATATGGCGGCCGAGATTCCTCACCAGCGACATGATGTTCTTGCGCACAAGCGGCTCGCCGCCGGTGAGCCTGAGCTTGCGCACGCCGCGCGTTATGAAGACGGAACAGAGCCGGTCGAGTTCTTCCAGCGTCAGAAGGTCTTTCTTCGGCAGAAAGGTCATGTGCTCGGACATGCAATAGGTGCAGCGGAAATCGCAGCGGTCGGTGACTGAAACGCGCAGATAGGTGATGGCGCGGCCGAAGGGATCAATCATCGGTGCGTTGTTTTCCGTCAGGAATTGCGCTTTTTCAAGCGATCCGGGGAAACCGTTCACGTCTCCATCCTCATTGCGCGATGCGCCTTTCAAATGATGTAGTGGCTTGCCTATCGTGAGGCAAGTCCGTAATTCTGACGCATATGACGAGCTTGCGGAAGTGAAAAATGAGCGATGCCTGGCCGACCGAGCTGCTTGTGTCGAAAGACCGGCGGGAACTGACCGTTTCCTTTGACGATGGAAGCGTTTACCGCCTTCACGCCGAGATGCTGCGCGTGCTTTCGCCCTCGGCGGAAGTGCAGGGGCACGGGCCGGGACAAAAGGTCACGGTTCCCGGCAAACGCGATGTTACCATCCGTTCCATGGTCGCGACCGGCAATTATGCGGTTCGCATCGTTTTCGACGATGGCCACGACAGCGGTATCTACACCTGGAAATATCTGCGGGAACTGGGTGAGACCGGCGACGCGCTGTTTGCCGACTATGAACGGCAGCTCGCCGAAAAGGGCCTGAGCAGGGAACCGCGATACCGGTAGACGGACGCAAGGTCTGCGGACGCTCCCCACCCTCATTCCTGTGCCTGTCACAGGAAACCAGCCAGCCCAAGTCCTTCGGCTGAAAAAGACCCCTCCCGCCGCGCCGGCGCGCGTTGACTGAATTTCTGTGACAGGCACAGGAATGAGGGGGAGGAGGAAAGGGGCATCTGAAGCCCGCATGCCTGAGAGACAAATAACCCGTTGAATCTGCGCACCGCCCTTCAGTAAAATCGTTTTCGCTTTTCACGCTGATGCGTTAGGAAGTGAGGGAGGGAACACCCTCGTCTTATCGATTTTCAGCGGGGTGGCGTGTGGCTGTAGAAGCGAACGGAAATGATCTGGCCCAGGTGGTCGTGCTTTTGGCTGCGGGCGTTGTGGCTGCGCCGATCTTCAAGCGCATCGGCCTCGGCTCGGTGCTGGGTTATCTGGCCGCCGGCCTTGTGATCGGGCCT
Source organism: Agrobacterium sp. OT33 (assembly GCF_017313365.1). NCBI lineage: Bacteria > Pseudomonadati > Pseudomonadota > Alphaproteobacteria > Hyphomicrobiales > Rhizobiaceae > Agrobacterium > Agrobacterium sp. OT33. The sequence continues at coordinate 207,143 of NZ_JAFLMZ010000002.1, forward strand.
TACGGTCTCGGTTTCTTTTCCGATTCGCAGGCCATTCTGCATATTGCCGAACTCGGCGTTGTGATGTTCCTGTTCATTATCGGCCTTGAAATGCAGCCGTCGCGGTTGTGGTCGATGCGGCAGGATATTTTCGGGCTCGGGGCGCTGCAGGTGCTGGTCTGTATGGCCGGCCTGACGCTGGTGGGCGTGGCCATGGGTTTCCCGCTTATTCCCTCCTTCGTTGCGGGTACGGGTTTCGTGCTGACCTCGACGGCGATCGTCATGCAGATGCTGCAGGAGCGCAACAGCATGTCGAGCCTGAAGGGCCAGCGCATCATCGCCATTCTGCTGTTCGAGGATCTGGCCATCGTGCCGCTTCTGGCGCTCGTCGCCTTTCTCGGTTCGGGCGGCGAGCATGTGACGCCGTCGGAACGCTGGATCTCCGTCGGCATTGCGCTTGCCGCCGTTGGCGCGCTCATCCTTGCCGGGCGTTATCTTCTCAATCCGTTCTTCCGGCTGCTCGCCGCCTCCGGCGCACGCGAGGTGATGACGGCCGCAGCCCTGCTGGTGGTGCTGGGGTCTGCGCTGCTGATGCAGGTCAGCGGGCTTTCCATGGCCATGGGCGCCTTCCTTGCCGGCGTGCTTTTGTCCGAATCCTCCTTCCGCCACCAGCTTGAGGCCGATATCGAGCCGTTTCGCGGTATTCTGCTCGGCCTGTTCTTCCTCGGTGTCGGCATGGCGATCGATCTTGCCGTCATCGCCTCCAACTGGCAGCTAGTGCTGGTCAGCGTCGCGGGCTACATGCTGCTCAAGGCCTTCCTGATCTATGGCGTGGCGCGGGCGCTCGGCACCACCCGGCGTGAAAGTCTGGAGCGGGCGGTGCTGATGGCGCAGGGCGGTGAATTCGCCTTCGTGCTTTATTCGGCCGCCGTCAGTGCCGGCATTCTCGACCGCGAATCCAACGCCATCCTGACGGCGACCATCATCATCTCCATGGTGCTGACACCGCTGATGGTCATCCTGCACGACCGGCTGGTGCCGGCGGCGGTGCCCAATACCGACGATCTCGATGTGCCCGAGAATGTCGAGGGCAGCATCCTGCTGATCGGCTTCGGGCGTTTCGGCCAGATCGTCAGCCAGCCGCTTCTGGCGCGGGGTTACACGCTGTCGCTGATCGACAAGGATGCTGACTTCGTGCGCGATGCGGCGGAATTTGGCTTCAAGGTCTATTATGGCGACGGTTCGCGGGCGGAAATCCTGCATGCGGCCGGCGCGGGCACGTCACGCGCGGTGCTCATCTGCGTCGATGACAAGGAAGCGGCCGTGCGGATCGCGGAGATCGTCAAGCACGAATTCCCGCTGGTTCCGGTTCTCGCCCGTGCCTATGACCGTGGCCACGCGATCGATCTTCTCAAGGCAGGCGTGGACTACCAGATCCGCGAGACGCTGGAATCGGCGCTGAATTTCAGCGAGGAAGTGCTGGGTGCCATGGGTGAGGAGCGGGAAGACGCCGCCCGTCTGGTGGAGGAATTCCGCGACCGTGACGAGGAACGTTTCGCCATGGAGGTCGTCGGCGGCATCTATGCCGGCCGTTCGCTGATCCGCGGCAATGCCCAGCCGGCCGACCTCGTCGCCGCGCGCACCGCACGCGAGCGGGCGGAACGGGAAAAGGCGGAAACGGCGGAAGAATAAAGGCGCCGTCTTTGCAAGCGACGCAGATTGATTTGAAAGGATGGCGGACATGACGATCATTCGCACGGTGGAAGAACTGAAGGCCATCTATGACGGCACGAGCGAAGCCTCGGTCGCGAAGGTGACGGCAACGCTGACGGCGGAATACCGGCTGATGATCGAGGCGTCGCCGTTTCTGGCGCTGGCGACGGTGGGGCCGGAAGGCATGGACTGTTCGCCGCGCGGCGACAAGGGCGGTGTTGTGCGGGTGGCCGACGACAAGACCGTGCTTTTGCCGGACTGGCGCGGCAATAACCGCGTCGATTCGCTTTTGAACATCGTGCGCGATCCGCGGGTGGCGCTGATGTTCCTGATCCCCGGTTCGAATACCACGATGCGTATAAACGGCCGGGCCGTTGTTTCGGTTGATCCGGAGCTGCTGCAAAGCTTTGAGATGGACGGCAAACATCCGCGTACCGTCATCGTGGCCACCATAGACGAGGTCTATTTCCAGTGCGCCAGGGCACTGATGCGCTCCGAACTGTGGAACCCCGGCAATTTCGTCGATCCGACATCGCTTCCAACACCGGGCCTGCTGCTCAAGGCCGCGAAGGCGGAGTTTGATCAGGAGACCTATGACCGGGAATGGGCGGCGCGGGCGGCGAAGACCATGTGGTGAGGCGCAACAACGGGCGACCATCGGGCAGCCCGGCGAAGTCCTGCGGTCTCGACGCCATTGGTGATGGCGAAGCGCGCCATTCCTTCACCCCGGAGTTGATCCGGGGTGAAGCGCGATCAGGTCTTTGATCGCACAAGGCTTTTCTACAGCGTAGACACGTCGTGACGGGATGCCGGCACTCAAGCCCGGCATGACGAAGGAGATGGCGGCGGACATGCCATCCTTCTCACGTCCGGTAAATCAGCCAGTTCTTGCCGGTATAGTTCTTCTGCATGCCGTCCTCGTAAAAGACGGAACGGTTCCGGCCGGTTTCCTTGGCGTGGTAGAGCGCCGTATCGGCATGGCCGTAAAGCTCGCTTGGATTGCCGGCCTGGGAGGCGGAGGCAAAGCCGAGGGAAATCGTTACCGTGCCATAGTCGGCGCCCGACCTCGAATTGCGGAAGGGCGTGCTTTCCAGCGACAGGCGGATGCGCTCGCACATCACCATGACTTCCTCCGGCGTATTGCCGTCGAGAATGATGGCGAACTCCTCACCGCCGCTTCTGGCGACAAAGCCGTCCTTGCGGACATTGGCGCGGATGACCGAGGCGACGGTGGCGAGTATCTTGTCGCCGACGGGATGGCCGAAGGTATCGTTGATCCGTTTGAAATGGTCGATATCGAGCAGGACCAGCGACGTATATTGCAGGCCGATGGAGGTGTCGTAGACGGAAGCCAGCCGGTCGTCGAAAGCGCGGCGGTTGGAAAGGCGCGTCAGCGAGTCGGTATTGGCGATACGCTTGTATTCATCCAGTTCCAGCCGGACCTGATGCATTTCCTCGGCATGGCGGTTGACGTCGTTGAACGCCTTTTCACCATCGATGATCTTCGTGCCGGTGGCTTCGGCCAGCAACGAGATCGCACTCTTCAGGATATTGGTGCTCGAGGCGTTCTTGTCGTCGATACGCTGGCGTGTTTCGCCAAGAATCCTGTTGTAGTTCTCGATGGAGGATTGCTCCCGCCGCAAAGTGCCCAGCAGCGCTTCCAGTTCACGCCTGAGCTTTTCATGTGCGTCGTCGATCGCCCTTGCGGGATTGTTTTCGCCGTAGCGCGCGGAAAGCTCATCCAGATCCTCCTGCGTGGCCCGGCTTCCAAGTGCTGCCAGATCTTTCGTCAGGGCGGGGTTCGAGCCGATATAGGCTTCGTAGAACAGGCTGTAATTGCGCGGGATCGGCGAAACACCCATGCTCCGCATGGCGTAGGCAATCTGCCCGGCAATGTCGGGTCCCGTTGTTTTGGGCGTGGATGCCGTGTTCATCAAGAAACTCCAGTGAGTCTGCTTATAGACTATGATTATTATTATGCGGGCTGTTTTGGAAAGCTTAATTTATGGAAAACTAATTTTTGTTCCCGAAAATTCCATTTTCGCCGATTTTTATCTTATTTAATTGATAATTATAAGTAATTTTCATTTTTAGAGATTTCCAGAGTTTTTTCCCTCTACTATTCGCCTTGGTGACAGCATCGTATTTATTCTGTCAATCCCGATAACGCTTTTCAGGTGGTTTATTTTGGCACAGCAACGCAGGGTTCATGTCAGGGGAAGATCAGGGCGGGGCATTTTTCACTTGGCGAAGACATGACCTATAGGCGGCGAACTTTGCCTTTCATGTCTAAACGCAAGAATGTTACAGTTTTTATTTGCCGGCCTCAACGTCAAACGGCGTGGTTTGCCCCGCTTCATGTGGGCATCGGGATGATATTCGTCAATTTTTTGAAACAGCGCGTCGTTCCGCTCCGTTCGCCGGGCGGTGGCGTCAGCTCCTGAGCTTTATGACCGGGCATTCCGTGCCTGCCGGCACTTCCGGCGCATGGGGCGGGCGCACGATCAGCATGTCGGAATGGGCAAGGATGTTCATCATCGATGAATCCTGCCTGGCATAGGCTTCCGCCACTGGCCCGCCGTTGTCGTCGGTGCGCAAACGGGCGCGGAGATAATCCTGCCGGTGGTCGTTGGCCTTCAGCGCGGTCGCGGTCCTTGCGGTCGTGGTGCGTTCCAAAGGCGCGCGGCGAGCGATCCGGCGAATCAGCGGTTCGAGAAACAGCAGGCTGCAGACGAGGCTGGCCACGGGGTTTCCGGGCAGGCCGAGAACCTGCATGGCGCCGATTGCGCCCACCATCAGCGGTTTTCCGGGCCGCATGGCAATACGCCAGAAATCGAGCTGCATGCCTTCCGCCTTCAAGGCGGCCTGCACGAGATCGTGGTCGCCGACGGAGGCGCCGCCCAGCGTCACCAGCACGTCCACCTTGGCTGCGATTGCCTTGCCGATGGCGGCGCGGATCAGGGTGTCGTCATCGGCGATGATGCCGAGATCGACGACATCGGCGCCGGCCTGTCTTGCAAGGGCTGCGACCCCGAAGGTGTTGGAGGCGATGATCTGGGCCGGCTGCGGCGTGCTTCCCGGCGGCAGCAATTCGTCGCCGGTGGCGAGAATGGCGATGCGCGGCTTGCGGTAGACGGCAAGTGCCGCGTGGTTCATGGCCGCCGCAAGTGTCAGGTCGGTGAAGCGGAGTTCCCGCCCGGCTTCCAGAACCGTTTCGCCTTCGGTGAAATCCTGACCGCGCGGGCGAATATGTCTCCCGGCGGTGACTGCGAAAGTGGTGCGGATTTTGCCCGCTTCCAGCACTTCGGCATCTTCCTGAATGAGAATCGTATCGGCGCCCTCAGGCACCGGCGCGCCGGTGAAGATGCGCACGGCTTCGCCTTCACCTACCGTGCCGGCAAAGGCATGGCCGGCAGCCGCCTGGCCGATGATGCTGAGGACGGAGCCGATTGCGGGCGCATCGGCGCAGCGCAGCGCATAACCGTCCATGGCCGAGGCATCGAAGGGAGGCTGGGTGAGGCGCGCCGCCAGATCGGCCGAAAGGACACGGCCATCACATTCCGCGAGCGGCAATATCTCGTTTTCCGCTACCGGAACCGCCGCATCCAGAAGGCGCCTTGTGGCATCATCTACGGGCAGCAGCGGTTTCATTCAGCTCTCCTGCCGGCGAAAATCACCGGATTTGCCGCCGCTCTTTTCGAGCAGGCGGATATTGACGATTTCCATCGCCTTGTCGGCGGCCTTGGCCATGTCATAGATCGTCAGGCAGGTGACAGAAACGGCGGTCAGCGCCTCCATTTCCACACCGGTCTTGCCGGACAGTTTCACCATGGCCTCGACGCGCAGGCCGGGCAGGGCGGCGTCTTCGGTAATGTCCACCGCAACCTTGGTCAGCATCAGCGGGTGGCAGAGCGGGATGAGATTGGCCGTCTGCTTGGCGGCCATGATGCCGGCGAGCCGCGCGGTGCCGATGACATCGCCCTTCTTGGCGTTGCCGTCGCGGATGAGCGCCAGCGTTTCCGGCTTCATCTTCACGAAGCCTTCGGCGACGGCCACGCGGACTGTCTCGGCCTTGTCGCCGACATCGACCATGTGCGCCTCGCCGGAGGCATCGATATGGGTGAGCTTCTGGCCATCGCTCATCGGGATATTATTCCGCTGCCAGAATGCCGGACTGGCCTGTCAGAAGGGCTTTGGTGGCCGCCGTCACGTCGTCCTTGCGCATCAGGCTTTCGCCGACAAGGAAGGTGCTGATGCCGCTTTTTTCAAGACGCCGGCAATCCTCGAAGGTGAAGATGCCGCTTTCGCCGACCAGCAGCTTTTCGGCCGGCACGAGGCCCGCCAGTCTTTCGCTGGTTTCGAGGCTGACCTCGAAGGTGCGCAGGTTGCGGTTGTTGATGCCGAGGAGCGGCGAGGCGAGCTTCAGGGCCCGTTCCGTCTCTTCCTCATCATGCACTTCCACCAGCACATCCATGCCAAGCGCGAAAGCCTCGTCCTCGAGGCGTTTCGCCTCGTCGTCGGAGAGCGATGCCATGATGAGGAGAATGCAGTCCGCGCCCCAGGCGCGGGCCTCATGCACCTGATAGGTCTCGAACATGAAGTCCTTGCGCAGCGCGGGCAGGGCGCAGGCGTTGCGGGCGGCGGTCAGGAATTCCGGCGCGCCCTGAAAGCTTGGGCTATCCGTCAGCACGGACAGACAGGCGGAACCGCCCGCCTCATAGGCAGCAGCCAGTGCCGGCGGATCGAAATCGGGACGGATCAGGCCCTTGGAGGGGCTCGCCTTCTTGATTTCGGCGATCAGGCCGAACTTGCCCTCGGCCTGTTTTGCCCGAAGCGCCTTGTAGAAACCGCGCGGCGCGGTCTGGTCGGCGGCCATCGCCTTAAGGTCGGCCAGAGAGGTCTTCGCCTTGGCGGCGGCAATTTCCTCGCGCTTGTAGATTTCGATCTTTTTCAGAATGTCGCTCATGATCTCGCTCTCATTCCTTTTAATGGTCGGCCTGCCGGGCCTTTTAGTGGTCGGCCTGCCGGGGGTCGGCTTCGTTGGAAACCGCGACCAGACGGTCGAGCGCGGCGGCGGCCGCGCCGCTGTCAAGCGCCTGGCTGGCGATGGTCATTGCCTGACCGAGCGTTTCCGCCTTGCCGGCGATCACGAGCGCCGCAGCCGCGTTGCAGAGCGACACGTCACGATAGGCATTGCGCTTGCCCGACAGAACGTCGCGCAAGGCTGCCGCATTGGCAATGCCGTCGCCGCCCTTGAGATCGGCCATTACAGCAACGTCGACGCCGAAATCCTTCGGGGTCAGATCGAAAGTGCGGATTTTGCCGCCTTCCAGCGCCGCCACATGGGTGACGCCGGTGGTGGTGACTTCATCCATGCCGTCGCCATGCACGACCCAGATGCTTTCCGAACCGAGATCGCGCAGCACTTCGGCAAGCGGCACCAGCCAGCGCGGCGAAAAGACGCCGAGCAATTGGCGCTTTGCACCCGCCGGGTTGGAAAGAGGACCGAGCAGGTTGAAGATGGTCCTTGTGCCGAGTTCGACGCGGCTCGGGCCGACATGGCGCATGGCGGAATGATGCATCTGCGCGAACATGAAGCCGAGACCCGCCTCCGCGATGCAGCGGGCGATGAGATCGGGACCGATATCGAGCTTGACGCCGAGCGCCGACAAAGCGTCCGCCGTGCCGGATTTGGAGCTCAGCGCCCGGTTGCCGTGCTTGGCGACCGGCAGGCCCGTGCCGGCAACGATGATCGAAGCCAGTGTCGAGATATTATAGGTGCCGATGCCGTCGCCGCCGGTTCCGACGATATCGATGGCATTGGCGGGAGCCGATACCGGCAGCATGCGGGCACGCATGGAGGAGACGGCGCCGACGATCTCATCGACCGTTTCCCCGCGCACGCGCAGCGCCATCAGGAAACCGCCGATCTGCGACGGCGTGGCTTCACCCGACATCAGAATGTCGAAAGCCGCCCGCGATTCCTCACGGTTCAGGCTTTCTCCGTTCGCGACCTTGGCGATCAGCGGCTTCAGTTCGGCCATGGTTTCCGCCCCCCGGTCAGAAGCCGACCATCGCCTGATCGGCGAGGGCCTGGTTGATGGTCACACCATAGTCATTCTGCAGGCGGTTGACCATCTGGTCCAGCATATCGTCGCCGGCCGCGCGGGCGATGGCGTTGAACTGCTGGTCGTCATTGGCAAGCGCATCGGCCGGAGCGTTGGTGTCGACCGCGGTGACCTTGAAGAGAATGCGGCTGGAACCTTCGGCGTCCGCCGCCGTGCCAACCACGCCTTCAGCGCCCGAGAAGACGGCGGCGATTGTCTGGCGGCCGAAAATCGCGTCCTCGCTGGTGCGGCGCAGGCCGGATTTCTGCTCGACGGCAAGGCTCAGTTCGCCGGCCACGGCCTCAAGCGTCTCGCCCTTTTCAACGCGGGCCTTCAGCTCATCGGCCTTGGCGGCAAGCGCGGTGCGCTGCTGCTCCGCCGTCCAGTCGGCCACGACATCGTCGCGGACTTCGGCAAGCGTGCGGTCGCGGGCGGCGATGATCTGGTCGACATCGAACCAGATGTAGCCTTCGCGGCCGAGATTGATCGGCAGGGCTTCGGTGCCGGGTTCGGTCTTGAAGACTTCCTGCGCCAGCTGCGGTGAGGGCAGGCCCTCGATTGCATCACCCTTTTCATCGAGGCCGGCGGCATCGATGGCGGCAATGGTGACGGGTTTCAGGTTCAGCTGCTGTGCCGCATCGGCAAGCGAGGAGCCGCCGGCACGCAGATCTTCATAACGGTCGTGCACATTGGTGATTTCTTCCGCGGCGGCGGCGGTGGCGAGATCCTTGCGGATGTCTTCCTTCGCCTCGTCCAGCGTGCGGGTGGTTTCCGGCTTGATGCCCGTGACGCGCAGGATGACCGGGCCGAAGGAACCTTCGACCACCGGCGAGACGCCGCCATCCTTCTGGATGGCAAAGGCGGCATCGGCAATCGACTGGTCGGGGATCGTATCCTTGGTGAATTCACCGAGCGTTACGTCGGCGGCGGTCTTGCCCTGGTCCTTGACCACCTGATCATAGGTGGTGTTGCCGAGACGAATCTGTTCGGCGGCGGCGGCGGCCATTTCCTTGTCCGTAAAGGTCAGCTGTTCAACCGTCCGGCGGCCGGCGGTGCGGAAGCTGTCCTTATGGCTTTCATAATAGTCGGCAATCTGCGCGTCGGTCACCGAGGCCGGCTCGGCAATGTCGGAAGGCTCGAGCTTCACATAGGTGAACTTGCGGAATTCCGGTGCGCGATATTTCGTCTTGTTGGTCTCGAACCAGGGCGTGAGCACGTCGTCGCCCGGCGCTTTGACCGGCGGGATGACGGCATTGGAGAGAATGACGTAATCGACCGCGCGCTGTTCGTTGCGATACTGTTTCAGCGCATCCACCAGCACCTGCGGTGCGGTAAAACCATCCGACACGGCTTCGACGATCTGGCTTCTGACGGCAACCTTGCTGCGTTCCTTGATATAGTCGTCCTCGCGGAAACCGGAATTGCGCAGGCGTTCGCTGAACAGGTTGCGGTCGAACTGGCCGTTGACCGACTTGAAGGCCGGGTCCTCGGCGATGAGATTGGCGAGGCGGTCTTCCGAAAGGCCGAGATTCATCTTCGAGGCCAGCTCATCGAGCGCTGCACCCGCCGCAAGTTGGCTGAAGACCTGACGGTCGATGCCGAAGGCCTTGGCCTGTTCGGTCGTCAGCCTTGTGCCGAACTGGCGGCTGAGATCGGAAATCTGGCGCTGATAAGCGAGGCGGAATTCCTCCGGGCTGACCGTCTGGTCGCCCACCGTCATGACGGCGTGGGAATTGGCGGTGACAAGCGATGCGGAGACGCCCCAGACGCCGAACGAAACAACAAGCAGGAGAAGCAGCAGCTTGGCTGCCATGGTTCGAGAAGCATTTCTCAGGGAATCGAGCATCGTTATGCAAACCTCACAGGAACGTCATCGCGGTCGCCGGCTGTCCGGCCCGCAACGTATCGGCGTTCCTTAAATCAATCCAAACGGAAATTGAAGGGAATTTGCCTTGGAAAAACGGGGTTTTGAAAACGGTTATGTGATTGGAGCGGCGTTTTTCCGCCTTCATCTTCGCCGCATTGCCTTCATGAGGCGCAAAATAAAACCGCCCGGAGCGGCCAGGCGGTTGTGAAGAATCGTTCCTGAATCGGCTGTCAGGCCGGTCTGACGCGCTCAGAAGGCGCGGTCGCGCCGGATCATCGCCTTGAATTCCTCGTCTTCCCGCCGCATCTCGGCGACGACGGAGATCATTGACGTCACGAACATTACGCTGATCAGGGCCAGAAGCATCGTCAGAAATGTGAACATGATATCGTCTCCGGGAGTTTCGAGGAAATTCTCCCCGTTATCAGTAATAATTCATATACTGGTAACGGGCGGTCAGCTGCGGATAGTCCGGTCCCTGGGTTTCAGGCTTCTGCTCATAAAGGCTAAACGTCGTTGCTACCATTGCGATAACCAGTACTGTCCAGGCGGTGCTGATGACGCTGATTTTCGCCGAAGTAGACTGTTTTTCTCTTACAAACATATGTCCGTTCCTTTGGTTCTTTCTTAACGCGCCATGTCTCGACATGTTCCGCGTCAACCGTAAAAATCGATTAGCATCGCGCCTGTGAAACTTCCTTGAATGGCTCGTTCATCTGGCGTTCAGGAAACTGGCTGAGGTCGTCATTCGAGAAAAAGATACTCGGCTGCGAATGAAGCGATGATCGAAAGGACGATCATGAAGGCCAGCATTTTCAATTCTCCGGATGTTTAACGGGTGAGGGGCGTTTCGGTTTCCCGATGCTGTGCATTTAAACAAAATAGCTTTGAAACCGCACTGAACGGCCCATTCATCGCGGGTTCACGGCACAGCCCCGGTTGGGCTGTGCGGTTATAAAGTCTTGCGCCGCGTGGCTCTCCATGACAAAAGGCGGGCACATGGTACCCAGCATCGAAGCGCGCCCACCATCTGAGAGCGATATGACGATTGCCTTTTATCCAGGATCATTCGATCCGATGACCAACGGACATCTGGATGTGCTTATCCAGGCGCTGAACGTGGCGTCGAAAGTCATCGTCGCCGTCGGCATTCATCCCGGAAAAGCGCCGCTGTTCAGTTTCGAGGAGCGGGCGGCGCTGATAAAGCAGGCGCTTGCCGAGCAGCTGCCCGATGAGGCGGCGCGCATGGAAGTCGTTTCCTTCGACAATCTGGTCGTGGATGCCGCCCGAAAGCACGGAGCGCGCCTCCTGCTGCGCGGCCTGCGCGACGGTACCGATCTCGATTATGAAATGCAGATGGCCGGCATGAACCGCCAGATGGCGCCCGATATTCAGACCGTGTTCCTGCCCGCTGGAACATCGTCGCGACCCATTACAGCCACATTGGTCCGGCAGATCGCCGCCATGGGCGGCAATGTCGATGCCTTCGTGCCGAAAGCCGTGCTTGAAGCCCTCAACGCCAAGCTGAAGCGCTGACTTCAGCCCCACATTCTGGAGCCAATCCGATGAAACTCGTTCGATTTGCCTTTGCCGGCGCCATGTTTGCAGGCGCGCTCGCCGCCAATACCTTCGCTTCCGCCGCCGAACTCTTGACCGTGCAGCTGAAGGACGGCCCCGTCGTCATCGAACTGATGCCGGAAGTCGCGCCCAAGCACGTGGCGCAGATCGAGGCGCTGGCCAAGAAGGGCGCTTATGACAATGTCGCCTTCCACCGCGTCATCGACGGTTTCATGGCGCAGACCGGCGACGTGCAGTATGGCAACATGGAAAAGAGCTTCAACGCCCAGCGCGCCGGCACCGGCGGTTCCGACCTGCCGGATATTCCGGCTGAGTTCTCCAAGACGCCGTTCACGCGCGGTGTGGTCGGCATGGCCCGCTCGCAGGATCCGAATTCCGCCAATTCGCAGTTCTTCATCATGTTTGCCGATGGCCCGTTCCTGAACGGTCAATATACCGTGGTCGGCAAGGTCGTGTCCGGCATGGAAGCCGTGGACAAGATCAAGCGCGGGCAGGGCAGCAACGGCGAAGTTTCCAACCCCGACAGGATGATCAAGGTCACCGTCGGCAAGAAGTAAGGTAGGGCAATAGAGCCCGAACAGAGGAGAATAGTCATGGCCGAGATCAAGGATCCGGAAAACACCATCATCATGGAAACGACGACCGGCAAGGTCGTGATCCAGCTGCTTCCGGAAGTTGCTCCGGGCCACGTTGCCCGCATCAAGGAACTGGTATCGGAAGGCGCTTATGATGGCGTCGTTTTCCACCGCGTCATCGAAGACTTCATGGCCCAGACGGGCGACGTGAAGTTCGGCAAGAAGGGTTCGGAAAGCTTCAACCCGGCACGCGCCGGCATGGGCGGCTCTGAAAAGGAAGACCTGAAGGCTGAATTTTCCGCCATTCCGCACGTTCGCGGCACCTGCTCGATGGCCCGTTCGCAGAGCCCGAACTCCGCCAACTCGCAGTTCTTCATCTGCTTCACCGATTCGCCCTGGCTGAACAAGCAGTACACCGTCTGGGGCCAGGTCATCGAAGGCATGGAAGCCATCGACAAGGTCAAGCGCGGCGAGCCGGTGAAGGATCCCGATTCGATCGTTTCCATGAAGCTTGCTTCGGCAGCTTGAGGTTAAAGAGTTTCTCCCGCCTTGCTGAACTGCAGGGCGGGCGGATGTTTTGCTGATGGAGTGTTCCTCGCACTCGACGTCATCCTCGGGCTTGACCCGAGGATCCATTCCCGCCAGCGTCATGGGTCCTCGGGTCAAGCCCGAGGATGACGTGGAGGGGAGGAAGCCGCTTCACCAACAACGACCCGCCGGCAGTTTGCTGCGAGGCGGGTTTTGATATTTTCGAGAGCCCTTGCAATGCGTGTAGACCTGTTCGATTTCGATCTGCCCGAGGAGAATATCGCCCTTCGCCCGGCGAACCCGCGCGACAGCGCGCGCCTGCTGGTGGTCGATCCGAATGAAAACCGCATGGAAGACCACCGCGTCTTTAACCTGCCGTCTTTCCTGCGGCCCGGCGACGCGCTTGTTTTCAACGACACCCGCGTCATTCCGGCCCAGCTGGAAGGCGTGCGCCTGCGCGAAGGTGCGCCGGAGACGTCGGTTTCGGCCACGCTGCACATGCGTGCCGACCAGTCACGCTGGAAGGCTTTCGCCCGCCCCGGCAAGCGCATCAAGGAAGGCGACCGCATCCGGTTCGGTTATGAGCGCGACAATGCCTGCGGCCTTGCCCATCTGGAGGCCACCGTCGAGGAAAAGGGCGAGGATGGCGAGATAACGCTGCTGTTCGACGTTTCCGGCCCTGTTCTGGACGAGGCGATTGCCTCGGTCGGCCATATTCCTTTGCCGCCTTATATCGCTGCCAAGCGGCCGGAAGATGCGCAGGACCAGACCGACTACCAGACCATTTATGCCCGCGAGAAGGGTGCGGTTGCCGCCCCCACCGCCGGGCTGCATTTTACCCCCGATCTGTTCGAGGCGCTCGACAAGGCCGGTATTGAGCGGCATTTCGTGACGCTTCACGTTGGGGCAGGCACTTTCCTTCCGGTGAAGTCCGACGATACCGACGATCACAAGATGCATTTCGAGATCGGCCATGTTTCGCAGGAAACGGCCACACAGCTCAATGCGGTGAAGGCGCGCGGCGGGCGCATTATCTGCGTCGGCACCACTTCGCTAAGGCTGATCGAAAGTGCGGCCGACGAGAATGGTGTTATCCATCCATGGTCCGATGCCACCGGCATCTTCATCACGCCCGGTTACCGTTTCCGGGCGGTCGATATGCTCATGACCAATTTCCACCTGCCGAAATCGACGCTGTTCATGCTGGTTTCGGCTTTCTGCGGTCTCGAAACGATGCGTGACGCTTATAAGCGTGCCATCGAAACCGGATACCGTTTCTATTCCTATGGCGATTCCAGCCTGTTGTTCCGGAAAAACTGATGCACGACAAATTCACCTTCACCCTGAAAGCCACGAGTGGCGGCGCGCGCCTCGGCGAAGTCGCCATGCCGCGCGGCGTCATCCGCACGCCCGCCTTCATGCCGGTTGGCACTGTTGGCACCGTCAAGGCCATGTATCTCGATCAGGTGCGCGAGCTGGGGGCCGATATTATTCTCGGCAATACCTATCACCTGATGCTACGGCCCGGCCCGGAGCGTGTTGCGCGTCTGGGCGGTCTGCATGAGTTGATCCGCTGGCCGCATCCGATCCTCACCGACAGTGGCGGTTTTCAGGTGATGTCGCTTTCCGGCTTGCGCAAGCTGGATGAGCAGGGCGTGACCTTCAAGAGCCATGTGGACGGTTCGCTGCACCATATGTCGCCGGAACGCTCGATCGAAATTCAGGGCATGCTCGATTCGGACATCCAGATGCAGCTCGATGAATGCATTGCGCTGCCGGCCGAGCGCAAGGAAATCGAGCGCGCCATGGAAATGTCGCTGCGCTGGGCGGAACGCTGCCGCGTCGCCTTCGGCGAGCAGCCTGGCAAGGCCATGTTCGGCATCGTGCAGGGCGGTGACCAGCCGGATCTGCGCATTCGTTCCGCCGAAGGGCTGAAGCAGCTTGATCTCAAGGGTTATGCCGTCGGCGGCCTTGCCGTCGGCGAACCGCAGGATGTGATGCTGGGCATGCTCGATATCACCCTTCCGGTGCTGCCGACCGAAAAGCCGCGTTACCTGATGGGCGTCGGAACGCCTGACGATATCCTGAAATCGGTGGCGCGTGGCATCGATATGTTCGACTGCGTGATGCCGACCCGCTCCGGCCGTCACGGGCTTGCCTTTACCCGTCGTGGCAGGGTCAATATCCGCAATGCCCGCCATGCCGAAGATATGCGTCCGCTCGACGAGCAGTCCAACTGCCCGGCCTCGCGCGATTATTCCCGCGCCTATCTGCATCATCTCACCCGCTCCAACGAGGCGCTGGGCGGCATGCTGCTCTCCTGGCACAATCTTGCCTATTATCAGGAGCTGATGCAGGGTATCCGCAAGTCGATCGAGGAAGGCCGTTTCGCCGATTTTTATGCGGAAACCATAGAGATGTGGGCGCGGGGCGATATAGACCCCATCTGACTCTTCCCGAGTTTTTCTCCTGTTTCGGACGCTTTCCTTGGCACACGCGCCTTACGTTCTTTTCCGGGATGACACGACCGGCACGGTGACAGCCTTCGCCGAGCCGGAGGAAATCATCGTCGCGGATGAGCCTGAGGCGTTTTTCGCCGCGCTCAAGCGCATGGAACAGCTGCGCCGGGCCGGAAAATATCTTGCCGGCTATATGTCCTACGAGGCGGGTTTCCTGTTCGAGCCGAAGCTTGCGCCTTTTGCCGCCGAGCCTCGCAATGTGCCGTTTCTGACCTTCGGCGTCTTTTCCGGCCCACAGCCGGATGCGGGGCGGTTTGCGCGCCCCGACGCGCTGCCGGATGCGGATGCGTTTCTTTCCGATCCCGTGCCGGCATGGACGCTCCAAGAATACCAGCAGCGCTTTGCGCGACTGCACGACCATCTGCGTCGTGGTGACTGTTACCAGGGCAATCTGACCATGCCCGTCACCGCTCGCTGGAGTGGCGACCCGCTCACCGCCTTCTGGTCGCTGATCGAGCGGCAACCGGTGAAATACGGCGCGCTGGTCGATCTTGGCGGCCCGGTCATCCTGTCGCGCTCACCGGAACTGTTTTTTTCGGTCGACAGGGACGGTTTCATCGAAACCCATCCGATGAAGGGAACGACACCGCGCGGGGCGGATGCGGAGGAGGACCGGGTAATCATTGCGGCGATGCTGGCGGATGAAAAGACGCTGGCTGAAAACCGCATGATCGTCGATCTGCTGCGCAATGATATTTCCCGTATCACCGAGGTCGGTAGCCTTCATGTGCCGCGGCTGTTCGATATCGAGACCTATCCCACCGTTCACCAGATGGTCAGCCATGTCAGGGCGAAGCTTCTGCCTGAGGTGACGGTGGAAAACATCTTCGCCGCGCTGTTTCCCTGCGGCTCCGTCACCGGCGCACCGAAAATGTGGGCGATGAAAATCCTGCGCGAACTGGAAGCTGGCCCACGCGACGCCTATTGCGGCGCGATCGGCTTTATATCCCCTGATGGTGATATGCGGTTCTCAGTAGCGATCCGCACACTCAGCCTGTTCGATGATGGTCGTGCCGTCTTTAATGTCGGGGGCGGCATCGTCTTCGATTCCGTCGCGGAAGCCGAATATGACGAGTGTCTGCTGAAATCGAAATTCGCGGTGGGGGACAGGTTGCTGCGGGTGTGATCAGCGTCCGATCGCCTCAAACACACCATCCTCCACCAGCACTTCCTTCGCCGCCGCATGGCTGAGAAAACCCGCAGGGCTCGCGCTGGCGCCATAGGCGCCCGATTGCAGGATGGCGAGTAAGTCACCGGCCTTCAGTTTCGGCAGAGCCGCATTGCGGGCCAGTGTGTCGAGCGGTGTGCAGAGCGGACCGACGATGGTTGCGGTCTCGTCGTAGTCTGCCTGCATCTTGGCGGGCGCGACGATGGGATAGTTGCGCTTGACGATCTGGCCGAGATTGCCCGAGGCCGCCAGATGGTGGTGCATGCCGCCATCCGTCACCACGAAGGTGGTGCCGCGCGAGCTTTTCACCGAATTTACTTCCGCCACATAGAGGCCGCCGGGGCCGGCGAGGAAGCGGCCGGGTTCGACGATGATATGGGCGTCGGTTATCAGCGGATGCGCTTTCACAAGCGTCTTGAGATCGGGAATGGCGGCGCTGACCGTTGCAAGGTCAAGCGGCGTTTCCCCGGCGAAATAGGGGATGCCGAGGCCGCCGCCGAGATCGATGGTTTCAAGCGGTCTGCCCAGCATTTGCGCCATGCGTGCGGCAAGGGAAATGGCGTGTCGCCATTGGGAGACAAGCATATCGGCGTCGAGGATTTGCGTGCCGCCATAGATGTGCACGCCGACGAGATCGATATGTCTGGCATCCCTGAAAAGCGGCAGGACGTTTTCCAGCTCTTCCTCGTCGAAACCGAAAGCGGTGGCCTTGCCGCCCATGCGCATGGCGCCGGCTTGAGCATCCGGCACGGGGTTGATGCGGATCGAGGCTTTGACCGGTTTGCCGATCTCTTCGATGCGGGCGATTTCCTCGGCGCTTTCAATATGGATTTCGCCGATGCCGCCCTCGATCACCTCGCGCAATTCGGCCATGCCCTTGCCGGGGCCGGCGAAGATGATGTTCTCAGGTGCGACGCCGGCCTTGATGGCGGCGCGATATTCGCCGACGGAAGCGATTTCCGCGCCTGCGCCTTGCTGCCGGAAAAGTGCGATGATGGCGGGCAGGGGACTGGCCTTTACCGAATAATAGATATCGGCAAAGCCCGAGAGCGCCGTTTCAAGGTTCCGATAGGCGCGGCGCATGGCGCTTGCATCATAGAGGAAGCACGGCGTTCCGGTTTGGGCGACGATATCGCGCACCGCAAGCCCGCCGATGACGAGATCATTGTCAGTGACCGCAAATTGCGCAGCCGCAAGGGCCGGGCCGTGGCTCTGGGTTTTATCCGTGGGCGACATTGTCCGTCCGTTCGCGCACCAGCGCGCGGTAATCCACCTTGCCATTGGCGGTGACCGGCAGCCGGTCGACCAGTTCGATGGCGCGCGGGATCATGAAGGGGGCGAGCATTTCGGCGGCCTTCTTCAGCGCTGCTGAAACGTCGGTGGTCTCATTGGCGGCGGTTGCGACCGCATGTACCTTTTCACCGGCAAAGGGGTCCGGCAGACCGATGACGGCGACCTGCTGGAACAGCCCTGTCGACATCAGGCTTTCCTCCACCTCTGTCGGGCTGATGCGATAGCCTGACGATTTGATCATCGCATCGTTGCGGGCAACGAAGCTGAAGAAACCGTCTTCGTCTTCCACGGCCAGATCGCCGGAATAACAGACGGTTTCGCCGCCCAGTGCCGCCGGGATGAAGGGATGGGGACGCAGCACTTTTGCCGTGTCTTCCGGCCGGTTCCAGTAACCCAGCGAAACCGTCGGGCCACGATGGACGAGAATGCCGGGTTCGCCCGGTTTTGCCCGCTGTCCCTTGTCGGTGACGATGAAGATCTCGCATTCCGGGATAGCCTTGCCGATGGAGGTCGGCCGGCTGTCGATTTCTTCCGGTGGCAGGAAGGTGGAACGGAAAGCCTCGGTCAGACCATACATCAGGTAGATTTTCGTGTCCGGCAGCTTTTCGCGCAGCGCTTTTACGGTTTCCTGCGGCACACGCCCGCCGGAATTGGTGATGTAGCGCAGATGCGGCAGCGGCGTCTTTGCCAGCGACGGGGCAGCTCTGGTCAGGATTGCCCAGACGGTCGGCACGCCGGCGAGACCTGTGACGGCATGGTCGCGCAGATCGCGGACGATATCGTCGCCCAGCCGGAAGGTGGAGATGATCGTGGTCGCGCCCTGTTCCACAGCCGTCAGCAGCTGGTTCAGACCGTAATCGAAGCTGAAGGGCAGGAGGGAAAGAATGCGGTCTCTGGCCGTGATCTCCAGATAGGTGCGCACGATGCGGGCGCCGGCCAGAAGATTGCGGTGCGACAGCATCACGCCCTTGGGTGAGCCGGTGGAGCCCGATGTATAGAGGATGGCGGCGAGGTCTTCGCCGATTGCCGCCGAAGGGCGGGCAGGCAGGCTTGTGTGGCCTTCGATATCTTCCGCCAGCAACAGGGTCACATCGGTCAGCCCTTGCAGCGCAGCATCCAGTTCCGCCTGCATTGCCCTGTTGCTGATGACGATTTTCGCGCCGCTATCCGCGACGATATGGCGGATCTGCTGCGATTTCAGCAGCGCATTGACCGGAACGAAAACACCGGACGCCATGCTGACACCGAAGATCGACCAGCATTCCTCGATGCCGCGTGGCAGATAGATGACGACGCGGTCGCCGCGTTCCGCGCCGGCCTGCTGCAGAGCCGCCGCGCATCGCGCCGCCGCTGTGGTGAATTCGCGATAACTCAGCGATTGTTCTTTATGAACGAGGGCCTGATCGTCGCTTGCCGCGCGCGCGGCAAGAAGATGGTGCAGCAGGAAATGGGGTGTCATCTCCTCCGTTCCCTGAGGACGAATGCGATGAGGTCTGCGGGCGTGCCGAGATTTTCCGGCGTGAAATGCTCGTCATCGAGAATGATGCCGAAACCCTCGCCGAGAAAGATCATCAGCTCCAGAAAGCCAAGCGAATCGATCACGCCGCCTTCGAGAAGCAGTGTGTCGGCGGAAAAGGGCGCATAGGCGGGGAAGCGGTTGGAGAGATAGGAATAGATGGTATCAGCAACGTCGATTTCGCTCTTTTTCGCCGCAAGCATGCTTGTTCTCCGATTTCCCGTGTTTCCCATAAACCTGCCCGGAAAGGCGCTTTTTTCTGTAAAGGCCAAGATTCCAACAGGTCCTGTAGGCACCACTAAAATACCTAGGGTGGCAATAACACCAACTCTGAGTATGTTTCGTTAATAAATCGTGGGTTCCATACGCCTTTTACTTGTATCGGCGCTGATTTATGTGCGGCAAATCCCCCGGCGTTTCGTTCACCCTCCAGTGCGGCCATGGTGAGGGCAAGCCTGCCCTGGCCAAGAAGATGGCGGGCGATCGCGGATATGTGCCTCTGGGCGATCTCCCGGTCCTCGCAATAGATCAGGCGGGCGGAGGGCAGCTTTCTGGTTGTGGTCTTTAGAAACACCAGCGGATGCTGACGGCCATCCGCCTGCATAACGGCGACGATGCAGCCCAGTCGCGCATGATCTTCAAGCATGTCGCGCATTGCATCCGGCAGGGTATCCGCAGGCATGGCGGCAAGCGGGCTGAGCCGCGCGCCTGCCGGACGGAGTGCGGTGAGCGGCAGGGGATAAAACAGCGTGCAATCCGTCACCGTGTGGAAACCCAGCCGCTCATTCAGCCTGCAGGCTTCGGGAGAGGGAGTGAGGTCGGTGAACAGTTCCTCCTCGGCGGAGGAGGCCATCTGCAACATGCGCGGCGCAAACCACCGGCAGGAGGGTTCGACATACCAGCTGGACAGGTTGACGACGATCCTGCCGCTATCCGGCAGGCGGTTGCGGATCGTCAGCAGGACACCTGCCGCATCCTCGCCCTTCAGCAGCAATTGCCCGATTGGGCCGAGTTCCCGGCGCTGGTGGTGTTCATTGATGAGCGCCAGCCCACGCGACCAGAAGGCCTCGCTTTTTTCGGGGAAACCTTTCGCCAAAAGGGTAACAGCGGCGGCGCGGTTTCCGTTGTCGATCGGTACGATTTTCAGGGGTCACTCTCCGCTGTCTGGCATGATTTGGCCGGGGAAAGAGATTTTTCAACTTCGCCGCGTAATATCGGCTTACGACGATAGATTTACCGTCCCGTTAATCGCGCCGGCTGCAGGGCGGCCGGGGCGATCACATTTGCATGAAGGGCAGGCGCAAAAGGCGCTGCCCTTCATCTGTTGTCGATCAATAAACGACCACGCCGCGGATGCTCTCACCCTTGTGCATCAGCTCGAAGCCCTTGTTGATGTCTTCGAGCGGCATGGTGTGGGTGATCATCGGATCGATCTGGATCTTGCCTTCCATATACCAGTCGACGATCTTCGGCACATCGGTGCGGCCGCGCGCGCCGCCGAAGGCCGTGCCCATCCAGTTGCGGCCGGTGACGAGCTGGAAGGGGCGCGTGGAGATTTCCTGGCCGGCACCGGCAACGCCGATGATGACCGACTTGCCCCAGCCGCGATGCGAGGCTTCCAGCGCCTGGCGCATGACCTTCGTGTTGCCGGTGCAGTCGAAGGTATAATCCGCGCCGCCGATCAGGTCGCCGTTGCGCTTCGTCATGTTGACGAGATAGGGCACGATATCCTCGCCGACTTCCTTCGGGTTGACGAAGTGGGTCATGCCGAACTTCTCGCCCCAGGCCTTGCGATCGGGGTTGATGTCGACGCCGATGATCATGTCGGCGCCGGCAAGGCGCAGGCCCTGCAGCACGTTGAGGCCGATGCCGCCGAGACCGAAGACGATGGCCGTTGAGCCAATCTCGACCTTGGCGGTGTTGATGACCGCGCCGATGCCTGTTGTCACGCCGCAACCGATGTAGCAGACCTTGTCGAAGGGCGCGTCGGGATTGATCTTGGCCAGTGCGATTTCCGGCAGGACCGTGTAGTTCGAGAAGGTCGAGCAGCCCATATAGTGGTGGATCTTGTCCTTGCCGATGGAGAAGCGCGAGGTACCGTCAGGCATCACGCCCTGGCCCTGGGTGGCGCGGATGGAGGTGCAGAGATTGGTCTTGCGCGACGTGCAGGAGTAACACTCGCGGCATTCCGGCGTATAGAGCGGAATGACATGGTCGCCCTTCTTGACCGAGGTGACGCCGGGGCCGACATCAACCACGACGCCAGCACCTTCATGGCCGAGGATCGCCGGAAACAGGCCTTCCGGATCGGCGCCCGACAGGGTGAAATCATCCGTGTGGCAGATGCCGGTCGCCTTGACCTCGATCAGCACTTCGCCGGCGCGCGGACCTTCAAGCTGAACGGTCATGACCTCAAGCGGTTTTCCTGCCT
The DNA here is from genome assembly GCF_017313365.1 of Agrobacterium sp. OT33. Taxonomy (NCBI): domain Bacteria; kingdom Pseudomonadati; phylum Pseudomonadota; class Alphaproteobacteria; order Hyphomicrobiales; family Rhizobiaceae; genus Agrobacterium; species Agrobacterium sp. OT33. The sequence continues at coordinate 228,417 of NZ_JAFLMZ010000002.1, forward strand.
GAATGGCAACAGCGGCGCGTACGTCCATTTTCGATCTCCTGGCGTTTGTCTCATGATTGGATAGGGCTGTTTTGCCCGAGCTTGGCGGCAGGGACAAGGGGCAAAGGGGCTGGCGCCCGTCCATGACGCTCAAAAAAATGTGGCCGTTTCAGCTCTTGCCGGAAAAAGATGTGGCGGGAAAATCATATTCGCCATCGAATATCCAGCCGGTCTATTCCATCGAGTATTTCGACTATAATAAATTATGAATACCTTATTTAACTACATGATTTTACTTACTATTTTTGGTATTCGGGTGACCTTTAATTTACGAATCTGGTGTTTAATTCGCCATATAGAATGACGAATGGAATTGGGCTGCCTTTGATTGGCGGCTTGGGAAATATCTTTGTCTCGCGAATGCGATTGAACCACGCCATTCGCGTCACGCCGCCATGATCGCGGCATCAGCGGTTTTGCTGAATTTGTTTTCTGCGGCCCGGCATCTTGCCCGGCGGCAGCCTTTGCGTGTCCGGCTGGGGAGGGGGCGGCACGATCCGTTGGATTGGACGAAAGCGATAGTTGCAGATGTTGTATGTTGAAAGAATATTGAAGGCGTCGACGCGCCATTTCCGCTCGCTTCTTCAGGACCGGCGGGCAAATTTCGCGATTATCACGGCATTGATGATGCCGGTCTTTCTTTTCACCTTCGGGCTGCTTTTCGAAGGCGGCCGGGCGCTGGCTTATTACAGCCAGTCAAAGCGGGTGATCGCGCAGGCCTGCGAGCGCTCGACGAAACCGACCCGCACGAATGTGCCTCTCGATGAAGTGCGCCGCAAAAATGTGCTCGATACGTTCGATGCGCTCATCGGCTCCACCAAGCAGAAGGTGGTGAGCCGCGAAGTGAAGATCGACTGGCTGACCACCGATATCGAAGCGAAATTCACTTACAGGACGGTGCTGGGCAGCATGTTCAATGTCGAACAGATGGATTACGCGCTGACTTACCGTTGCGACGGCATTCCTCCCTATCCGCATGATGGCGAGGTGATCGTCAACAACACGTTCGAGATACTGAATGGCAAGGAGCGGGTTCTCAAATTCGGCAAAAGCCCCAACACAAAGAACGGCTGCTGGGGTGTCTACAGCTATGAGGAACTTGGATGGGACGGCGGCACTGGCCCCGGTATCGAGCTTCAGGACTGGAGCAGTGCCGAATGTCGCAAGAAATTCGGCTGGCAGGGCTATGAGGAGCCGCAGAAGGATGCCGGGTCTGCCTGCGCCAGCGTTTCGCAGCAGGACACTTCCCCGACGGATAAAGAACCCGGCAAGGATGCGTCACAATCCCCGGCGGCCAATCCGTGTTCGCCGCAACCGGACGACCCGGCAAAATCTCCCCAGTGGAGTGCCGAAAACGCCCGGATACCGCCGACCAAATATGTGGTGGAACTGGACAGCGACTGGCAAGGGACAGGCAGACGGGATGCCAACAGTTCGATCTTCAAATATGTGGAACTGCATCCCGGCACATATGAGGTTTCGGTCTGGTACAATGGCCGTAACGATGCCTATGGCGGCACCAACGACATCGATATCTTCCTGCAGGTTCTGCGCCCGAAGCTGGGTTCGGAAAAGAAGATCATTGAAATGGCCCAGAAGGGCAAGGTCTACTGGGAGCGCCGCAGCTATTCGATCACGGTCGATACCTACTCCGTCTACAAGCTGACGATTGCCGCCGGTGGAAAAAGCGACAGTCTCGGTGGCATCATCACGGCGTTCGAGGTGAAGTATGTCGACGCGCCGAAGTAATCTGTTCCTTCGCCGTTGCCGCATCCGGCTCAGCTCCTACGCTGCCGATATCCGGGCGGCGACGGCGGTCGAGTTCGGCCTGCTCCTGCCGGTGTATTTTCTGCTGGTGTTCGGTATTTTCGAAGTTGGTCTGGCGCTGCTGTTCAGTCTCAATCTGGCAATGGCGGCCAATGCCGGGGGAGAATTTCTGCGCAAGGCGGCGGCAAGCCAGACGACGGTTACCGAAGCTGAATTCAGGCGGGTCATCGCCTCGAACTTCCTGCTTGGTACGACGGACGAGGATATGAAGATCACGCTTGTCCCGATCCCGGATGCGGATTTCACCGCCGTGCCGTTGACATTCCCGGTTGAGAACAAGTTTCAGACGCCGGACAGAAGCGCCGGGCAATATCTTCTGGCGCTCGGTTTCAACTGGCGATTCATTCTGCCCACCACGCGTCTGTTGATTCCCGGTGGCGGCAAGCAGCCGCAATTGCAGAACGTATCTTTGGCGATCACCGCCGTTCGGGTGACGGAATGATGGTCTTTCGGCTGAAATCTGCCCTCGGCGCCATGATGCGGTCGCGTTCCGGCGTGGCTGCGGTGGAGTTTTCCCTGCTGTTGCCGATGCTGATCATCTTTCTGGCGGTGATGATCGAGACCGGTCGTGGCTGGTTGAGTTACGACCGTTTTGTCACGGTCGTCGACAATACCGCCCGCTGGTCTGCCCGTTTCCCCGAATTTGAGGAGCGGGTAAGGACGGGTGTGAAAACCTTCGTCATCGACGCCGGCCAGCCGCTCGACCCCGACAAGCTCGACCTGACCCTGCGGAGCGCCAAACTGGTGGGTGGCGTCGCCGTCACCGAGTTCGCGCCCTATAATTTCTTCGGCTCGGCTGAAAACGTCGTCTGGGACAAGATGCTGAAGGCAGGGAACTTCAAGGAGGAAGAGGCCGTCATCGTGATTTCGGGGCGGTATAAATACAGCCCCCTGTTTTCGTTCCTCAGCGCGACCACCTTCGAGTTCGAATATGTGGCGACGGTCAATCCGTATTTTTCGCGGCACTACAAATATCAGAAGGGCAAGTCGGACTGGGCCTTCTGGAACGTTCGCTGACGGCAGCGGCCACGGCCGGAGTGTTCCGTGGCCGATGTTTCGCCGTTCAATGATCCCGAACGGTGCCGGAAATCGGAGCGGTCTCGACCGTCCCCAGCCACTGCGCACAATCCCTCAACGCCCGCGCCGCAATCAGCTGGCGTTTCATGATCGTCTTGTCCTTGCCGCGAAAACGTTTGACGCCTTCCGGTTTGACGATTGCGCCCGGGGCCAGTTCCGGGAACAGGCCGAAATTGATGTTCATCGGCTGGAAGGAGCGTTTGCCCGGCTCATCATCGGAAGAGAGGTGGCCGCCGGTGATGTGGTTGAGGAGCGAGCCGAGCGCGGTGGTGGCCGGTGGCAGGCTCGGGGCCTCGCCCTTCTGTTCGGCGGCGGCGAAACGGCCGGCGAGGAGGCCGACGGAGGCGCTTTCCACATAACCTTCGCAGCCGGTGATCTGGCCGGCGAAACGCAGGTCGGGCCGGGATTTCAGCTTCAGCGAATGGTCGAGCAGGATGGGGGAATCGATATAGGTGTTGCGGTGCAGGCCGCCGAGGCGCGCGAACTCCGCATTTTCCAGACCCGGTATCATGCGGAACACATCCGCCTGCACGCCGTATTTCAGCTTGGTCTGGAAACCGACCATGTTGTAGAGCGTGCCAAGCGCATTGTCCTGGCGCAGCTGGACGACGGCATAGGCCTTGACGGTGGGGTTATGGGCGTTGGTCAGGCCCATCGGCTTCATCGGGCCGTGGCGCAGCGTCTCGCGGCCGCGTTCGGCCATGATCTCAATCGGCAGGCAGCCGTCGAAATAGGGCGTGCCTTCCCATTCCTTGAAGCCCACGGTGTCGCCGGCGATCAGCGCGTCGATGAAGGCGTTATATTGTTCCTCGTTCAGCGGGCAGTTGATGTAATCCTTGCCCGTGCCGCCGGGGCCGACCTTGTCGTAACGCGACTGGTACCAGCATATATCCATATTGATGCTGTCGCGGTGCACGATGGGGGCGATGGCGTCGAAAAAGGCGAGCGCATCCTCACCCGTCTCGGCCTGAATGGCGGCGGCAAGATCCGGCGAGGTCAGCGGGCCGGTGGCGATGATCGAGTTGCCCCATTCCTTCGGCGGCAGGCCGTTCACCTCTTCGCGCACAATCGTCACCAACGGGTGACTTTCCAGCTCTTTCGTTACGGCCTCGGAAAACCCGTCGCGGTCCACGGCAAGTGCACCGCCGGCCGGCACCTGGTGCCTGTCGGCGCAGGCCATGATCAGCGAGCCGGCAAGCCGCATTTCGGCATGGATGACGCCGACCGCATTGGCCGTCGCGTCGTCGGAGCGGAAGGAGTTGGAGCAGACCAGTTCCGCCAGCGTATCGCCCTTATGCGCATCCGTGCCGCGCACGCCGCGCATTTCATGCAGGATGACGGGCACACCGCTTTGCGCGATCTGCCACGCGGCTTCCGAACCGGCCAGTCCGCCGCCCACGACGTGAATGGGAGAAGTGGTCTTGTCTTGCATGCTGCTGTCCATGGGCGGCCGCGGGGCAAAGGCTCCCGTCCGGCGGCTGTCTCTTGAGTGATTGTTCCGCGCGGGTCCCAGAGGACGCGGCATTGTTGCGGGATGCACTAGCATGCATGGCCGGAGCAGCCAAATGTTTTTGCGGGTGGGGTGGGCGAGGGATATGAGGGAGGATGTGGCTTTACGCCCACAAGTCGCCCGAATGCGGGTAGCGACCTCGTTTCCGTTTTCGATGTGTAATTCGCTGTGATGGTCGGCAGCGTTTTTTCGTAAGAGGCCATCTCTTCCGTTATTCCGGCCTCGAGCCGGAATCCAGCCAGCCCAAGTTTTTGGGCTGAAAGGAGTCCTTCCCACGGCACAGACGCGCCGTGACTGGATGCCGGATCAAGTCCGGCATGACGGGAGAAAAGCGTAGCGAAACAGCAGCAGGCAAGAAGGGGGCGATGCCGTATGCGCTGTGTGCCGGACCGATGTTTGTCAATCGCCAACTGGAGAGAATTTCCAGTAGATTCCACCAGAATCAAAAACGGCGCCAGAGGCGCCGCTTTTTTTACCTGTCGCTCGATCGTCGCGCCCTGGAGGTCGGGCAGCGGGACGATCGTTTACGCCTTAGCGGAACGAACGGGCTGCTACGTTACGGATGTCGTAACGGGTCAGGCCGATGTCGCTCAGAGCCTGGTTGGAGAGGCTGCCGAGTTCGTTGATCGTGCGGCGGTAGGAGATCCAGTTCTTTGCAATGCGGATAGGGTTCATGGTCGTTTCCTCAATCTATCTCTGTTGATTTCGTCTGCCGGCTCAGCGTTTCCCTGTGCTCTCGGCTGTTGAGGTTTATATATAGACATTAAGCCATGTTGTGCAGTGCAGAATTTAGGCTACTGCCATGCATTTGTGCACTATGTCGGCTAAATTTGCGGCTTTGGATATCACTTGAGCAAAATATGAGCGGAAATGCCTGCATTTCGGGCGTTTTTGACGGGTTTGGCGCTGCTGCACGGCTTGGATGGGGGGCTGAAGGAGGCGAAAGGGACCTGAAATGCCGCCGCGTGCCCAGGGGCAGGGGCTCGAGCGATGCATTTTGCCGCTGCCGCGCCATGCATGGGCAACAGCGCGTGTGCCGGCTTCCGGTCGGCCAAAACGAAAAAAAAGGCCAGAGGCGGGAGCCTCAGGCCTTTTTGGGAGGGTATTCTCGCATCCGCCGCAATCAGCGGCGGGCGTATCTATTAGATGCCGACGGCGGTGCGGGCGACGCGGCGAATGTCCTGACGGCCAATGCCGAGGTCGCTCAGTTCGCGGTCGGTCATGCGGCCGAGTTCGGTTACGGTCTGACGATACTTGCGCCAGTTGGTCAGCGAGCGTGCAATGTTCATTTTCATCTTCCTCTTCGTGCTGTTCAGTCTCTGCGGCCAGTCTTGGGAGGCTTTGGTCCGGGGCTGAACTCGATCTCTGTATGACCATGAATATAATCGGTTTAATCAAAACAAAAACAGACAAAGCAAGATGTCACCTATGCATGGAATGCACGGCAAGCCGGTAAATCAGCCTGATTGCGGCGTTTCATGCATAATTTGTGACCAATTTATGTGCTTTTGGTGACGCCAGCGGGTTGTGCATTGCGAAGCCGTGCGGCGGGGCCGGGTGATGGTGGCGGGGAGAGGGTGGAAGCCGGCATATCGGACGGAGAGGGCTGGCGGCAATCCGGTTTTTCAGGCCGCAGGCCATGCTATATATAATGTCAATGTAGCCGCATAAATATCGCGGGCTCCGGCTGCCGGTATTTCTCGCCGATGCGAAGGCCAGACAGGCCGGGTGAGGCGGTGACGCGAGCGTGGCCGTGGCGGTCTCCGGTCCGGGATCGCCGCCGCCTTCACCTTTATGTCATTTCTCCTCGCGCTCCCTGCCAAACAGCGAAAGAGGGGCCGCCGTCTTTCGCCGCCCGAGCGGGGGCCAAGAAAAGTCCGGGCGAAACGAAAGGCAGGGAAACGGCGTGCTTGACCCTTTCTGAACATTGTGACATACCGCCGCCCAACGTGCGGGTATGGCGGAATTGGTAGACGCATTGGTTTTAGGTACCAACGCTTCGGCGTGGGAGTTCGAGTCTCTCTACCCGCACCACAAGCAAGGCATGGCTGCGCCACGCTTGCGCCAGAGTGCATCTTTATCAGATGCGGGGAGCTTCGGGGTTTATTTCTCCCCATTGGTCTTTTCTCCGGTGCAGGCGCAATGGTGTCCGGCAGGCGCTTGTGTAAAGAAATAAGGGAAGCCACGGCCGGGGAACGATGTTTCCGGCGCAGTGCTCGAAAGTAAACCAACGGCTGTCTGAGCACCGCCGCCATGATGTGAAGGTTAGGAAAATGCAGGTTATCGAAACGCTCGCTGAAGGGCTGAAGCGCGAACTCAAGGTCGTTATTCCGGCCGCCGACATGAAGGCCCGTCTGGACGAGCGCCTGGTTGACGCCAAGGACAAGGTTCGCATCAACGGCTTCCGTCCCGGCAAGGTGCCGATGGGCCACCTGAAGAAGATGTATGGCAAGTCCATCATGGCTGACCTCGTCAACGAGCTGGTTCGTGAAAAGCCGACTGAAATCCTCTCCAGCCGCGGCGAAAAGTCTGCGACGCAGCCGGCCATCTCCATGACCGAAGACGAGCAGGAAGCCGAAAAGATCCTGTCGGCCGAATCCGATTTCGAATTCACCGTTGCCTACGAAATCATTCCGGCCATCGAACTGAAGGCCAATGACGGCATCAAGGTTACCCGCGAAGTTGTTGAAGTCTCCGAAGACGAAATCAACGAGCAGATCCTCAAGATCGCCGAAAGCGCCCGCACCTACGAGACCAAGAAGGGCAAGGCCGCTGACGGCGACCGCGTCACCATGAACTATCTCGGCAAGGTTGACGGCGTTGCCTTCGACGGCGGCGCGGCTGAAGACGCTGAACTGGTTCTCGGTTCGGGCCGCTTCATCCCCGGCTTCGAAGACCAGCTGGTCGGCGTCAAGGCTGGCGATGAAAAGACCATCACCGTGACCTTCCCGGCCGATTACCCGGCTGCTAACCTTGCCGGCAAGGACGCCAACTTCGACATCACCGTCAAGGAAGTTGCCGCCGCTGCTGCCGTTGAAATCAACGACGAACTGGCCACCAAGCTCGGTCTCGAATCGGCTGAAAAGCTGAAGGAAATCGTCAAGGGACAGATCGAAAGCCAGTACGGCAACATCACCCGCCAGAAGGTCAAGCGTCAGATCCTCGACCAGCTGGACGAAATGTACAAGTTCGACACGCCGGCTGGCCTGGTTGACGCCGAGTTCGACAACATCTGGCGCCAGATCAACACCGATCTCGCCCAGTCCGGCAAGACCTTCGCTGACGAAGACACGACCGAAGAAGAAGCCCGCGAAGAATATCGCAAGCTTGCTGAGCGCCGCGTCCGTCTCGGCCTCGTTCTCTCCGAAATCGGCGAAAAGGCCGGCGTTGAAGTGACCGAAGAAGAAATGCAGCGCGCGCTGTTCCAGCAGCTGCAGCAGTTCCCCGGCCAGCAGAAGGAAATCCTCGATTTCTTCCGCAACACGCCCGGCGCTTCCGCTTCGCTGCGCGCTCCGATCTTCGAAGAAAAGGTCATCGACAAGCTGCTCTCCGAAATCTCGGTAACGGACAAGACCGTTTCCAAGGAAGAGCTGCTGGCTGACGACGCCGAAGAAGCAACGGAAACCAAGAAGAAGGCCCCGGCCAAGAAAAAGGCTGCCGCCAAGGCTGACGACGCCGCTGAAGGCGAAGAAGCCGCTCCGAAGAAGAAGGCTCCGGCCAAGAAGAAGGCCGCTGAAGGCGACGCCGAATAATCTTCTTCACTGGAAGCTGATTGAACAAGGGGCCGTGGCGAAAGCTGCGGCCTTTTTGTTTGGGCGTCTGGTTTCCTGGCGGTGCTGTTTGCGCGGTTTCAGACTTTTGACATCGTTGCGTTATTCTGGATCGCTATCGTCAGAAACCGTGGCCGCCGGATCGGAAGGTATCGGCACCATCGCCACAATGCCTGGGAAGGTTGAAGGGTCGTGCCGTGGGTGTCAGAAACTATTTGATCGAGGGTGTTTCCGGCACGGGTAAAACCTCGGTGGCAACGGAACTCCAGCGGCGTGGCTATCACGTCATCCACGGTGACCGTGAACTTGCCTACAAGGGCGACCCGGGAACCGGCGAACCGGTCGATCTCTCCCTGTTTCAGGGCGATGGAGATATGGTCTACCGTCACCGGCATCATATTTGGGATGTCGAAAGAGTTCAGGCGCTGGTGACGGATCGGTGTCACGCAATCACGTTCTTCTGCGGCGGCTCAAGGAACTTTCAGCGTTTTATAGACCGCTTCGATCAGGTCTTCGTTCTGGATGTCGATGTCGCGACCCTGCGAAGACGGTTGACGGAGAGGCCGGAGAACGAGTTCGGCGGAAAACCGGCCGAACGCGAATTTGTCCTGCAACTCCATGCGACGAAAGAAGACCTTCCCACCAATGCAACGGTCATTGATTCATCGAGGTCTTTAGAAGTGGTGGTTGATGATATTCTGGCCCGCTGCGTTGGACCGGCCTGAGGAAACCAGCAGCGTGGGGGCTTTTGTGCCTTCGCTTCGATCACAATGCGGTGCAGCATGATTTTTTGCTGCATCTGCTCTTGTTCATCTCCCGTTCATCTGGCACCCTGCGCAATATGATTTGCCCCGGCCGCTGCATGCGGTCGTTCGGGCATTGTGGGCTGCTTTATGTGGCCTAGACGCTGCCAAACCATTGGCCTCCGCTTTTACCGTGCCTGCCGGGTTCTCCCGGTGCGCCCTTAATCTGTCAGGGGACAAGATATGTCACTCCGAACGGGTTCCGCCCTTTTCATCGCGCTTTATGCCCTGACGGGAACTGCCGCCCATGCGGATGAGGCCGGGCTGATCTGGAAACCGGTCAAGAATTCCGACCGTTCCTATACGGCGCGCATCGGTGCGAAATTGCCGGTCGATACGCCGATCCGGGCGGGGCTGGAAATGGGCATGAATGCCTCGAAGACCGGGCAGGTGGTGGATACGCCGGTGCGTTTGTGGGGCAATGTCACGCTGCTTGCCGAGCAGCTGCCCGGTGTCTCGCTCGCACGCGATGTCGGCGTCATGTTCAATGCGCTGACGGGCTCGAGCAGCGTTTCCGTGACTTCGCAGCAGAAGCGCATCGTCACGCCGGAACTGGATATCGAGGCGAACCGCAATTTCACGGTTCGTTATGATGGCACGGCGCAGCAATGGAACGGGCTGGATGTGTCGCAGTCACTGCGCCTTTCCCGCTCGGAAACCGGCACCGCCTTCGTGCTGACGGGGGCGAGCCGCAACAGCTTCAGCGAGTTCAGCAGCGGCGTGGCGGTGGAGCAGAAACTGGGCGATCACCTGACCGTGCGCGGGACGCTCGATCAGGGTTATGCGGATCACTTTAGGCCGGGGGTAAGTGCGCGGTACAGTATTCGTTGGTGAGGGGCGAAGTGCCTGCGCCGGGACCGTCCCCAGATAAGTGGGAAGGTGCAGATGAATGTCTCTCTTCCGTCATGCCGGACCTGATCCGGCATCCAGCCACGGCGCGTCTTTTCAGCCCAAGGACTTGGGCTGGCTGGACCCCGGATCAAGTCCGGGGTGACGGGGAGAGGAGGCTACGACCTTACCACGAGCGGCCGCATGGCATTTGGCAGTTCTGCCGAATACTCCGCTCAATCCTTCTTGATCTCACCCATGCGGTTCCACGCATCCAGCCCGGCAATCTTGTAGGCTTCGGCAAGGGTCGGATAGTTGAACGTATTCTCGACGAAATATTCCACGGTGCCCTTCAGGTTCAGTACCGCCTGGCCGATATGCACCAGTTCGGTCGCGCCTTCGCCGACGATGTGGACGCCGAGCAGGCGGCGGGTCTTTAGCGAGAAGATCATCTTCAAGAGCCCGCTGTCGAGACCCATGATATGGCCGCGCGAGGTCTCGCGAAAATGGGCGATGCCGCATTCATAGGGAATGCCGCGTTCGATGACTTCCTCTTCCGTCAGGCCGCAGGTGGAGATTTCCGGCACGGCATAGATGCCATAGGGGAAGAATTGCGGCGGTTCGCCGGCCGGTGCGCCGACGGCGTGGCGGGCGGCGATGCGGCCCTGTTCCATGGAGGTGGAGGCAAGGCTGGGGAAACCGATGATGTCGCCGGCGGCATAGATGTTCGGCACCGAGGTCTGGAAGGTTTCGGGATCGACCTTCAGGCGGCCACGGCTGTCGGCTTCCAGCCCGCAGGCCGAAAGGTTGAGCGTATCGGTGGCGCCGACGCGGCCGGCGGCAAACAGCACCGTCTCGGCCTTCAGCACGCGGCCATTGCCGAGAGAGACGAGGCATTTGCCGCTCTCGTCGCGCTCCACCTTTTCCGCCTTCTGGCCGAAGATCAGCTTCATGTTGCGGTCGCGCAGCTGATAGGTGAAATCCTCGACGATTTCCTTGTCGATGAATTCGAGCATGGTCTCGCGCGGCTCCACCACCGTCACCTGCGTGTCGAGCGCGCTGAAGATCGTCGCATATTCGATGCCGATGACGCCGGCGCCGACCACGACCATGGAGCGCGGCAATTCCTTGATCTCGAGAATCTCGTCCGAATCGAGCACCGCTTCGCCATCGAAGGGAATATGCGGCGGCCGGTAGGGCCGGGTGCCGATGGTGAGCAGGATGGAGGTGCCCGTCACGGTCATGATCTCACCGTCACTCTTCACCACTTTCATGGTGTTGGCGTCGATGAAGCTTGCCGTGCCGCGAATATGCTGCACGCGGTTGCGGGCGAACTGGTGTTCCAGCACTTCGACCTCGTGATCCAGCGTGATGAGCAGGCGGCGGCGCAGATCCTCGGCGTCGATCTCCTGCTTGACGCGATAGGCGCGGCCATAAAAACCGCGCTCGCGCCAGCCGGTGAGGTTGAGCGCCGTTTCGCGCAGGGTTTTTGATGGGATGGTGCCGGTATGCACCGAAACGCCGCCGACACGGCTGCCTTTCTCGATGACCAGAACCTTCTTTTCGAGCTTGGCGGCCTGAATGGCGGCCCGTCTTCCCGCCGGACCGCTGCCGACAACAATCAGATCGAACTGGTGCATGAAAAACCCCGGAACAGAATTATTGCGATGACCGGATGTCGCATCCGGCATGGCGTCGCCGCGAAATGGTCGTGATGCCATTTTGACGATGGGGAGTGATTCCCCGTCAGCCTTGCCCGCAAGAGTGCAATGCAACAAACGCCTGCGTCAATCTGTAGCGCAAGATTCTGACGGATTCGTAACTGGGGGTGAGGTTTCAGGTGGTTGTGCGATTCATGGAGGGGCGGAGGTGCGTGGGGCTTACCCCCCTCTGCCCTGCCGGGCATCTCCCCCTCAAGGGGGGAGATCGATCTGCGGCGATGTCTCGTCCATCTTGAAGCTTGAGAATGAAGCGAGAAGAGGGCCTCTTGCCGATCTCCCCCCTTGAGGGGGAGATGCCCGGCAGGGCAGAGGGGGGTAAAGCCACACGCACCTCCGCTCACTTTCCCTGAACATGCCCCAAAAAAACCAACAGCTTCATCCCGCACGGCACTGCCGAACGGGGGATGGTTGTGTCGGGCGATTGCCCGGCTGCGCTTTGGTTGAGGCTGGTGTGGGTCGGATGCGTTGCGCAGCCGGGCCTTTCCAGAATGCCGTATTCCGCAAGGGCGGTGCACCGCCTGCTGCGAAATGGTCCTGCCACCACGAACGTTGTCAGCGTTCCCATCATCAGGACCGTCCCTCGGCTTTCGCCACGTCTGGCGTCCACCCGGCGGGACTGCGGTCACTATAGCAGGGCAGGACGGGGCGGGGAAAAGCGGGGATGATCCTGCCGGGAGCGTCAGCCGTCCCTGCGGGTGACGTGGTGGTGCAGCGCGGCGAGATCCTGTCTCAGCGCCGCCAGTTCGGCCAGCACCTTCACATCGATCTTTTCATGCAGCGACAGCACTTCCAGCTCGGCCTTCAGGTTCACCTCATAATCCTTGGCGGCCTCGAAACGGTCGCGGGCGGCCTGGCGGTTCTGCGACATCATGATGATCGGCGCCTGAATGGCGGCCAGCATGGAAAGCAGCAGGTTGAGGAAGATGAAGGGGTAGGGGTCGAAGGCGCCAGTTGTCAGGATGATGGTGTTGATGATCGCCCAGAAGATCAGGAAAAAGCAGAAGCCGAGGATGAACCCCCAGGAGCCGCCGACCTTGGCGATATTGTCCGCCAGCCTGTCGCCGACACTGGCGCCGGCGGAAAATTCCGCATTGATGTCGCTCGAAACCAGCTTCTTCTGGTGTGACAGCTCCAGAATGCGCCGCTCCACCTCGCCGATTTCGCGGGAAGAGCGCTTGAAATGCGAAACGATATAGTCGGAGATATCTGACACGGTGTGTCTCCGGTTCTGGTGGGTGCCTGCACGTTTTGCGAGATAAACCCGCATGGTGGCGGAATTCAAACGATTTCCGCCACCATGCGGTTCAGGCGTGCCCGCCAAAAACCGTCAGACGGCCGGTGTGCCCTCGTGCAGCCAGTTGAAGCCGGGGAAGAAACGCTCGCGCCCATATTGCTGGCCGAACATCATGTCGAACTGCAGCAGGCGGTAATCGCGCACCACGTCGGGAACGGCGTTCGGGGCGATAGACCAGTCGGGCAGGGCCTTGCCATCGGTTGCTACCAGCATATGCCGGTCGATGACGGAAAAGGCCTGCTGCACCTCGCCCAGCGTGCCGGTATAGAAGGGATCGGAGAAGCCAGCGGTCTTCAGCACGTGATAGGGCAAAAGCGCCGGGCTGATGGTGCCGATATTCTTGCGCACGCCCTTTTTCGAAGACCAGACGACGAGCGGCGTCTCATGCTCCTTCTTCATCACGTCAAGCGGCGCACGGCGGCTGGCCACCATGCCCGGCATATAGCCGCTTTCCACGAAGGCCTGGCCAAGCGGCGGCAGGTGATCGCCGAAGAGGACGATAATGGTTTCGCGGTCGCGCTTCTTTGCCCAGCGCATCATTTTCAAAAGCGCGTCATCGGCTTCCACGACGCCTTGCGAATAGGTGGAAAGCGCCTGCGAGGCCGAGGCGGAGAGACCGCCTTCGATGCCGATGGTGTTCTCGGCGTAACGGGTCGCCTCGTAGGGGCCATGTCCCTGCAGGGTGACGGCGAAGAGGAAGAGCGGGTTCTGCGCCTTGTCGGCCGTCGCCATGATCTCGTCCATCAGCGCGTCGTCAGAGGCGAAGTTGCCGCGTTTTTCCATCTCCGGCAGCGTCTCTTCGGAGCGGAATTCCTCGAAGCCGAAATTTTTGTAGACCTGCTTGCGGTTCCAGAACCATTCCTGGAACGGGTGCATGGCGATGGCCGAATAACCTTCACCGCGGAAGAAGCTGGCGAGCGAGGGCACGGGGCGGCGGATATATTGCTGATAGGGAATGCTGCCATAGGGCAGGAAGGCGTTGGAAAAGCCGGTCAGCGCCTCGAATTCCACATTCGCCGTCATGCCGCCGAACTCGGGCGAAAACACGTTGCCGGACTGCTTGGCGCGGATGGTCGGCATTGGGTCTGCCGAGAGCTTCACGTTTTCAAGCCGCGTCGGGTCCCACAGCGATTCGCTCATCAGCATGATGACGTCAGGGTAATCGCCCTTGTTGGCGGCGAAAGAGGCGGGTTTGGATGTGAGATCGGCAATGCTGTTTTCACCGTAACCCTGCGGTGCCGAGACATTGGCCATGGGAATATTGAAGGCGAAGGCCATCAGGAAGCCGTTGTGACGGTAGTTTTCCTGCTGGTCCCACATCATCGGAATGATGTTGAGGCGATCGCGCACCCAGGAATAATGCGAATAATCCATCAGCGAGGCGAGGCCGGCAAGAAGCGGCAGTGCCAGCGCCAGTCCCGCGACGCGCTCGCGCCAGCGCAGGACGGGCGAATGGCGGCGTGCCAGCAGCCACAGCGCCACAAGTGCCGCGATGGTGGCGCAGATGCCGAGGGCCACCAGCACTGCCGTCAGCGGCTGCGCCTTGAGCATCGTGGGCAAAAGCTCGAGAATCTGGCGGCCGAACAGCAGGTCGGAGGGATAAAGCGGATCGGAGAGATAGGTCTGTTTCTGCGCGGAAATCAGTCCCGTCAGCGCGCAGAGTGGCGTAATCAGGATCAGGGACAGGTAACGCCTGCCAAGAAGTGCATCCAGCGCCACGAGAAGGGCAAGCACGGCGGCGATGGTGGTCATGCCGGGGCGGGCGGCGGAGGTAAGGAAAGCACCGATATCATGGAGCGAACCGCGGGCGATCCATTCCAGAGCCACGACGAGCACGATGGATGCGACCGTCAGATTGGCAAGCGTATAGGCCGTGCCCGAAAGCTTCGAAAGGCTCCTTGTCCATGCAGGCGAAAAGACAAAACCAGCCTTTTCGGAAGCCGTTGTTTTTGGCGCCGAATGTCTCAAACCCATACTCCGGTATTGCAGGCGGCACGACCGATCCGGGGAGGTGAATCGGTGTGTCGCAAAAGTGTCATGTAACTGTCACATAAGCGCGATGAACGCGACATGAACTTTGCGCAACCTGACCGGTGCGGCGATAACCTTAGCGTGAACGCCCGCTGGCGATGCGTAACGGGCGTCGCCATGCAATTGTCGCGTTGCGGAGCGGCCACGGGCGCGGTATTGAAAAACCATGAGCGACAGACACGATATCCAGAACCATCTCCGGATTGCCGTCGGGCAGTTCAATCCCACAGTCGGCGACGTGGCGGGCAATCTCGCCAGGGCGCGTGAGGCAAGGGCCGATGCGGCAACGCAGGGCGCCGATCTTCTGCTTCTGACCGAGCTGTTCATTTCAGGCTATCCGCCTGAGGATCTGGTGCTGAAGCCGGCTTTCCTGAAAGCCTGCCTGAAAGCGGTGGAAGAACTGGCGGCAGACACCGCCGATGGCGGGCCGGGTGTCGTCATCGGTTTTCCACGCCAGGGCGAGACGGGCCGGCACAATTCGGTGGCGCTTCTGGATGGCGGCAAGATCATTGCGCTGCGCGACAAGATCGACCTGCCCAATTACGGCGAGTTCGACGAGAAGCGGGTTTTCGCCGAAGGTTCGATTTCCGGCCCCTATAATTTCCGCGGTGTGCGGATCGGCATTCCGATCTGCGAGGAAATCTGGAATGACATGGGCGTGTGCGAGACGCTGGCCGAAAGCGGAGCGGAAATCCTGCTGGTGCCGAACGGTTCGCCCTATTATCGCGGCAAGCTGGATGTGCGCCATCAGGTGGCGCTGCGGCAGGTGATCGAGAGCGGCCTGCCGCTGGTTTTCGCCAACCAGCTGGGCGGGCAGGACGAGCTGGTGTTTGACGGCGCAAGCTTCGCCTTTAATGCCGACAGGACGCTTGCCTTCCAGATGAGCCAGTTCGAGGCCACGCTTGCCGTTACCGACTGGAAGCGCACGGAAGAAGGCTGGCGCTGCGAAAGCGGACCTTTCTCGAAAATTCCCGAAGGCGAGGAGGCGGATTACCGTGCCTGCATGCTGGGCTTTCGCGACTACGTCAACAAGAATGGCTTCAAGAGCGTGGTTCTCGGCCTTTCCGGCGGCATCGATTCGGCGATTTGCGCCGCACTTGCCGTTGACGCGCTGGGCGAGGAGCGGGTGCGCTGCATCATGCTGCCCTATCGTTATACATCGGAAGAATCGCTGAAGGACGCCGCCGATTGCGCGAAAGCGCTGGGCTGCCGCTACGATATCGTGCCGATCGTCGAGCCGGTGGAGGGTTTCCTTTCGGCGCTTTCCGATCTCTTCGAGGGTACGGAAGAGGGCATTACCGAGGAAAACCTGCAAAGCCGCACGCGCGGCACCATTTTGATGGCCGTCTCGAACAAGTTCGGCTCGATGGTGGTGACGACGGGCAACAAGTCGGAAATGTCGGTGGGTTACGCCACGCTTTATGGCGACATGAATGGTGGTTTCAACCCCATCAAGGACCTCTACAAGATGCAGGTCTATGCCATTTCCAGCTGGCGCAACGCCCATGTGCCGCCGGGCGCGCTCGGACCTTCCGGCGAGGTCATCCCCGCCAATATCATCGCCAAGGCCCCATCGGCCGAATTGCGCCCCAACCAGACCGACCAGGATTCGCTGCCGCCTTATCCGGTGCTGGACGATATTCTCGAATGCCTCGTCGAGAAGGAAATGTCGGTCGAGGAAATTCTGGCGCGCGGCCATGATGTGGCGACCGTGCACCGGGTGGAGCATCTGCTCTATCTCGCCGAATACAAGCGCCGGCAATCGGCGCCGGGCGTGAAGATCACCAAGAAGAACTTTGGCCGTGACCGGCGTTATCCGATCACCAACCGGTTCCGGGATCGGTAGGGCGTTTTAGGAAGGCGCGTTTGACGCCTCTTCTTCATCGTCGACGGTGATTGCCTGTAAGGCGGTGCGGCATGTTTCTTCTCCCCGCCGGGGAGAAGGTGGCCCGAAGGGTCGGATGAGGGGGCAACCCCTCCGTATATCACGAAGCTTGCCCTCTCATCCCGCTGCTGCTGACTTCTCCCCCTCGGGGAGAAGAAACAAGTGGCACGCGCTCGGTTCACAGAGGAGCGTCTTGATTGGCGCGGAGAAAACCCCGCGCCGCTCACCTTAAATAACCTGCCCCACATCGATACGGTTGCCGTCAGGGTCTTCAAAGACAAAGGCCCTGAGGCCATAATCCTTGTCCTGTAGAGCCTTGATGATGCGCAGCCCATGGCTTTTGCAAATCGCATGCAACGCATCGACATCGCTGACCAGCATATGCGCCACGTTGAAGGGCGCTGCCTTATGGGTGGACTGCAATGTCAGGTGCAATTCGGCATTGCCCTGTTTGAGGATCATGAAGCCGACGGGAGTGCCGTTTTCGAAGGTTTTTGTGAAGCCCAGCACACCGACATAAAAGTCATGGGCCTTTTCGATATTTTTGACAGGAAGCATTGCGGCGATCCGCCCGAAGCGGATGCCGTGATCGGCGATGGTATTCATCGCGGAACCTCGGATCTGGGAGAAACGGCAAGGGTTACGGGCGGTGCCGGAACGCTGGCGTTTTTTCCGATTTGAATTTGCAGGACGGTGCCTGCGGCCATAGGATCATAATCACCATGGCGGCGAAAGCAAACGGAATGTCTGCGTCCGCCAAAGATCAGAGCCAGACTATCGACAGCCCCGGGAGGCAGCATGCGCAGTTCCATCGAAATCTTCAACATCCGCACCCGGCAGATGCGGGTGGTGTGGCAGACGCCGGAGCTGTTCGAAGCGCCGAACTGGTCGCCGGATGGCAAATATCTGCTGTTGAACAGCGAGGGGTTGCTCTATCGCCTGTCTCCATCCGGTGATGCTTCACCGGAGAAGGTCGATACCGGCTTTGCGACGCAATGCAACAACGACCACGGCATTTCGCCTGATGGTTCGCTTTATGCCATTTCCGACAAGGTGGAATTCGGCAAGAGCGCCATTTATCTTCTGCCATCGGTGGGCGGTGCGCCAAGGCTGATGACGAAGAACCTCCCTTCCTACTGGCATGGCTGGGCGCCGGACGGGAAGAGCTTCGCCTATTGCGGCATTCGCGATCAGGTCTTCGACATCTATTCCATGGATATAGAGAGTGGCATCGAGACACGCCTGACCCATGGCGAGGGCCGCAATGACGGGCCGGATTATTCGCCTGACGGTGCGTGGGTCTATTTCAATTCCAGCCGCACCGGGCTGATGCAGATCTGGCGGGTGCGGGTGGATGGCTCCGCTGTGGAGCGCATTACCGAGAGTTCCTATGGTGACTGGTTTCCGCACCCGTCTCCCAAAGGGGACAAGGTGGTGTTCGTCTCCTACGATGCCGATGTTTTCGACCATCCGCGTGATCTCGATGTGCGCGTGCGGCTGATGGATATGGATGGCGGCAATGTCGAAACGCTGTTTGAGCTTTTCGGCGGGCAGGGTACGATGAACTCGCCCAACTGGTCGCCGGACGGGGATGAATTCGCTTATGTGCGTTATTTCCCTGTGGCGTAATGCGATTTTGGGTTTCGTTGAGGTCACATTGCCGCACCGGCCTTGCGATACTTGCATTCGCAAGCCTTCTTGCTCATAGCTTCCTCAGTCAGGTGCCCGCCCTTGTGGCGGGAGAATCGGGAATCCGGTGAGAAACCGGAACGTGCCCAGCGCTGTGAGGCGGATGCCCTTTTCAAAAAGCCACTGAAGTCATTCGGGAAGGCGAAGAGGGCGGATGAAGCCGAGTCAGAAGACCGGCCTGGCAGGATAGACCGAACCGCGCGGACGGCGGCAGGTTGCTGAAGAGGCGTGTTGTGCATGCGAAAACCGGTATGGTTTCGGCATCCGCGCGCCCGCATTGTTGGGGTTAAACGATGCCGACCGATCCGTCCGCTGGCAATCCATTGCAAACCGATCCATTCGACCATGCGCTTTCGCCCGCCCGCCCGTTTTCCGGTGCGGAGCGCGAGGCGATCTACCGCGCCATCGAGACGCGCCGCGATGTGCGCGACCAGTTCCTGCCTGATCCGCTGCCGGATGAGCTTGTCGAGCGTCTCCTGAAGGCGGCGCATTCGGCTCCCTCTGTCGGTTTCATGCAACCGTGGAATTTCACGCTCGTCACCGATGGTGCCGTGCGCCAGGCCGCCTTTGTGGCCTTCAGCCGGGCCAATGAGGAGGCGGCGGCGATGTTTGCGGGAGAGCGGCAGGCGCTTTATCGCAGTCTCAAGCTCGAAGGCATCCGCAAGGCGCCGCTCAGCATCTGCGTCACCTGCGATCCCACACGTGGCGGTAAAGTGGTGCTGGGGCGCACCCACAATCCGCGCACGGATGTCTATTCCACCGTCTGCGCCATCCAGAACCTCTGGCTTGCCGCCCGCGCCGAAGGCGTCGGCGTCGGCTGGGTCAGTATTTTCCACGACAGCGATATTCGCGCCATTCTCGATATTCCCGAGCATATCGAAATTGTCGCCTGGCTGTGCCTTGGCCGGGTCAACGAACTTTACACCGAACCGGAACTGGCGGTGAAGGGCTGGCGCCAGCGTGTGCCGCTGGAGGAACTGGTGTTTCGCAACCGCTGGGGTGGGCGGTAAGGAATGTGATGCGCATAGCGTCGCCTCTCGTTTCACAACGCATGTTTGGGCATGATGGCGGAGGAGAGGAAACGCTGCTTTTTGGCGCAGCGGCGGCCGCGCGTTTCTTCTCCCCGGCCGGGGAGAAGGTAGCCCGAAGGGTCGGATGAGGGGGCTAGCTCACCGAATATCGCTGCCGCGGACTTCTCCCCCTCGGGGAGAAGAAACAAGGGGTGTACGCTCGCCCCGTTACGCGGGCGGAAGAGATTTCACTGCTGTGGCTGAATGCCCTTCAGAGCCGGGTTCTTCAGGTCGATCCGGCCCGTCTGATCCGGCAGGAATTTCGGGCCGATGACGCGCACCCTGGTGTCGTTCGGATCATAGTCGCGTTCAGGAACGGGTTGCTCCGGCGGCTTTGCGGCCTGTTGTTCAGCGGGTTTTCGGGGCTTGTCACCTTGCGGTGACGGAATTCTGGTGATGCCGGAATAGGGCTTTTCGGATTCCGGCCGGGCGGCCTCTTCCTGCTTCTGCATGTCCTCGTGATAGGCGGCCATGTTGCAGGCGCAGCCCGGCGCTTTTGCCGAGGCGTTCCTGTAGGCAAAGGCGGTTGGCAGGTCCTTGTAGGGTTTGCCGGTTTCGGCGGAGACCATGTCGGCGGTTTCCTGATCCGTCATGGAGTGAAAATAAAGCTCGGTCTGTGTGCCCGGGCACATTTTCTGGCACTGCTCCGCCTGGGCGCGGAAATCGAGCGGCGAAGCGTTGGAGGCGATCGGGAAAAACGAGCCGTCGCAGGTGCGCACGCAGAGTGTGCGAAGCCCGCCCTCGGTGGCGGCGTTGGGGTAGGGCGATAGCCCTGCCTGTCCCGGCTCACCACCGTTCTGCCGGAAGGCATCGGGATAACGCGTCACATCGGGCGCAGGCGACACTTGCGGGTTGATATCTTCTGCGGGGCTGCAGCCATTGGCATCGAGGGCCGCGAGAATGCGCTGGCGCCTGATGTCGCCGTCGTCACTGCGCGCGGCCGCCATGGCATCGTCGCGGTCGCGGATGATGGCGTCGCGTTCGGCTTCGGCATCCGTCAGCGCATCGCCGATCTCGGTGCAGAGGCCGGCATTGGGGTTGCCATAGACAACGACGCTGCCGGATGAGCAGCCATAGCTGCGCAGGTCGTTCCTGATCTTGCGGATGACGATGTTCTGGCGGGCGAGCGCATTGGCGTAACGCCGAACCTCGGCCGTGTTGCCGATGACACGTGGTGGTTCGCGCAATTGCGCATAAAGCGTGTCGCAGACCTGATCCGCGAAAGCGGCGGCCGGGGCGAGGAAAACAAGGGGAAGCAGGAGGCCGATGATGCGGCTGCGCCGGGTCAATTGTGCGATCCGTTCGATGTCCCCGGCCGGTGGCAGGGGTGTTATACTTCACGAAATCCGTGTTTCAGGAAGATAACATAAGCTGTTGCCGCAAGGCGGCAACAGCCTGTTCAAAATTGCGTTAATGCGGCCTCTATCACACCGAAGGATGCGAGGCCTGCACTACGGCAAACGCTGCCATGTTGACGACGCCGCGCGAGGTGACGCTGGGCGACAGGATATGGGCGGGCAGGGCCGTGCCGAGCAGGATCGGGCCGACATGCAGGCCCTCCGTCAGCGTGCGGGTGACGCCGAGCGTGATGTTGGCGGCATCGAGGTTCGGGAAGACCAGCAGGTTCGCCTCGCCGGTCAGCACGCTATTGGGCATGGCGCGCTTGCGCAGCGCTTCGGACAGTGCCGAGCCGCCTTGCATTTCGCCGTCCACTTCCAGTTCCGGTGCGGCTTCCTGCACGATCTTCAGGGCGCGGCGCATCTTGCGGGCGCTTTCGGAATCGCGCGAGCCGAAATTGGAGTGGCTGGCGAGCGCGATCTTCGGCGTGATGCCGAAGCGGCGGATTTCCTTGGCCGCGAGAATGGCCATTTCCGCCACTTCCTCGGAGGTCGGGTCGTAGTTCACGAAAGTATCGGTGAGGAACAGCGCGCCCTGCTGGGTGATGAGCAGGCTGAGGCCGGCGAAGGAGCGCACGCCTTCCTGCTTGCCGATGATCTGGTTCACGTCGCGCAGGTGGCGGTCGTAACGGCCTTCGAGACCGCAGATCAGCGCATCCGCTTCGCCGCGCTTCACCGACAACGCGCCGATGACCGTGGTGTTGGTGCGCACGATGGTGCGTGCGGCTTCCGGGTTGATGCCGACGCGGCCGACGAGGGCGAAATAGTCATCGACGTAATCGCGGTAGCGCGGATCGTCTTCCGGATTGACCACGGCAAAATCCGTATGCGGACGGATGCGCAGGCCGAAGCGCTTCAGGCGCGTTTCGATGATCTGCGGGCGGCCGATGAGGATCGGAATGCCCGTGCCTTCTTCCAGGAGCACCTGGGCGGCGCGCAGCACGCGTTCGTCTTCGCCTTCGGCAAAGATGATGCGCTTCTTTTCGGCGGCTTTCGCGGCATTGAAGACCGGCTTCATGATGAAGCCCGAGCGCCAGACGAAACGGTTCAGCTGGTCGAGATAGGCTTCGAAATCGGTGATCGGCCGGGCGGCGACGCCGCTTGCGGCGGCAGCGCGGGCAACGGCGGGCGCGATGCGCAGGATAAGGCGCGGATCGAAGGGCGAGGGGATGAGGTAGTTCGGGCCGAAGACCGGGGTTTCGCCGCTATAGGCTTTTGCCGCGACTTCGGAGACTTCCTCGCGCGCCAACTCGGCGATGGCCTGCACGGCGGCCATCTTCATTTCCTCGTTGATCGTCGTCGCGCCGCAATCCAGCGCGCCGCGGAAGATATAGGGGAAGCAGAGCACGTTGTTGACCTGGTTCGGGAAATCCGAACGGCCGGTGCAGATCATCGCGTCCGGGCGGGCGGCGCGCGCCTCTTCCGGCATGATTTCGGGCTTGGGGTTGGCAAGCGCGAGAATGAGCGGGTTTTCCGCCATGCGCTCCAGCAGTTCCGGCTTCAAGACGCCGGCGGCGGAAAGGCCGAGGAAAACGTCCGCGCCGTCGATGGTTTCGGCCAGCACGCGCTTGTCGGTCTTCTGGGCGTAAACTTCCTTCCACTCATCCATCAGCGTGTTGCGGCCGTCATAAACGAGGCCTTCGATGTCGTGGACCCAGATGTTTTCCTTTTTCGCGCCCATGGAGACAAGCAGGTTGAGGCAGGCAAGCGCCGCAGCACCGGCGCCCGACGCGACGATCTTGACGCTGGAGAGCGACTTGCCGGCGAGTTCCAGCGCGTTGGTGACGGCGGCGGCGACGATGATCGCGGTGCCGTGCTGGTCATCGTGGAAGACGGGGATATTCATCTTCTCGCGCAGCTGGCGTTCCACCTCGAAACATTCCGGCGCCTTGATGTCCTCAAGGTTGATGCCGCCGAAGGTGGGCTCCAGCGCCGCGATGGTGGAGACCATGTCGTTGATGCCGGGTGCGTCGATTTCGATATCGAAAACGTCGATGCCGGCGAATTTCTTGAAGAGGACGGCCTTGCCTTCCATCACGGGCTTGGAGGCGAGCGGGCCGATATTGCCAAGGCCAAGCACCGCCGTGCCGTTGGAGATAACGGCGACGAGATTGGCGCGGGCGGTATAATCCGCCGCCATTTCAGGGTTCTCATGGATGGCGAGGCAGGGTGCGGCGACACCCGGCGAATAGGCCAGCGCCAGATCGCGCTGGTTGCCGAGCGGCTTGGTCGCCTGGATTTCCAGCTTGCCGGGGCGGGGATAGCGGTGGAAAAAGAGCGCCTGTTCCTCGATGTCGGCCTTGGCCGCGTTGGCGGGCGTGTTGTTCTTATCGTGAGAGGTCATGTCTTCCACCGTCATGTCTGGTTCAATTCCGGCCCCCTGAATACAACAAACTTCCCCGCGGTACAGCCGTTATTTGCCCCGTGCTCATGCAAATGCGCGCATGGCTTATTCGCGTTTTCGTGAAGCGCTTCGTCATATTCCATACAAAAAACCGTCTCTGTCATGTTGCTGAAACACGAGTCTGGTTCTGAGAGGTGAGAAAGCCGCAGGGACGCAACCGAACAGGGGGATGAAATCCGTGGCCGGTCAAATCGAAACCAGACAGTTCAGAACGCTTTTCATTTCGGATATTCATCTTGGCTCCAAGGCGGCCAAGACGGATTTCCTGCTCGACTTCCTGAAGTATCACGAGGCCGAGACGATCATCCTTGTCGGCGACATCGTCGACGGCTGGCGCCTGCGCCGCAGCTGGTACTGGCCGCAGGGCTGCAACGACGTGGTGCAGAAACTCCTGCGCAAGGCCCGCAAGGGAACGCGCATCGTCTATATTCCCGGCAACCACGATGAATTCCTGCGGGAATTCCCCGGCATGCATTTCGGCGGCATCGAAGTGGCCGAGCGCATGATCCACGAGGCGGCCGACGGCAAGAAATACCTCATCATCCATGGCGACGAGTTCGACGTGGTGGTGCGCAATGCCCGCCTGCTCGCCTATCTCGGCGACTGGGCCTATGACGCGGCGATCGCCATCAACATCGCCATTGCCGCCGTGCGTCGCCGCATCGGCCTGCCTTACTGGTCGTTTTCGGCCTGGGCCAAGCTGCAGGTCAAGCACGCCGTCAACTTCATCGGCGAATTCCAGCGCGTGGTGGCCGAAGAGGCGCGGCGCAACAATGTCGATGGCGTGATCTGTGGCCATATTCACCATGCTGTCATGGAAGACATGGACGACATCCGCTACATCAATACCGGTGACTGGGTGGAAAGCTGCACGGCGATCGCCGAAAACGCCGATGGCAGCTTCGAGCTGATCACCTGGATGCAGACCAGCGATGCCACCGCCGGTCAGGCATCGGACGAGATGGAGCCGGTGGATATTCCGGGGCTGATCGGCAAGCATGCGGCCTGATTGGGGCGTTTGGTTGGGCGGATGGTAGGCTCACCTGTAAACGAAGTGTTGGGCAAAAATTGTAGCATCCGCATACCGTCATCCCGGCCCTGAGCCGGGATCCAGTGCGATCAAGTCTTTGATCGCGTAAGACCTATTTCTCACGGCGCAGACGCGCCGTGGCTGGATGCCGGATCAGGTCCGGCATGACGGAGGTGAGGCTCTAGAGCCTTCTCAGTAACCTTCCGGTGAGGCACCGGAGAGATGGTGCGAATGTAGCCTCTCGACACCAACCCAGTGCGGACCCTTAGCGAGAGTTCTACCCCCACAATTCCGGCGGCGCCGGATAAACCAGCGAACCCTCATAAACCAGCCCAGGCTCCCGATCCTGCGCCAACAACAGCGGCCCATCGAGATCGGCAAAGGCTGTGCCTTGGGCTGCCAGCACCGCAGGGGCCATGCCGAGTGAGGTGCCGAGCATGCAGCCGACCATGATGGTGAAACCGAGCCGTTCGGCCTCCGTTTTCATGACAAGCGCTTCGGTGAGGCCGCCGGTCTTGTCGAGCTTGATGTTGATCGCATCGTAACGGTCGCGCAGGCCGGCTAGATCCTTGGTCGAATGCACGCTTTCGTCGGCGCAGATCAGTACCGGGTGATCGATGCGGGAAAGGATCGTATCCTTGCCGGCGGGCAGCGGCTGCTCGATCAGCGATATCTTCAGTTCCGCCGCAAGTCCAAGATAATATTCGATATTATCATCGTTCCAGCCTTCGTTGGCATCGATGATGATGCGCGCTTCGGGTGCTGCGGCGCGCACGGCGCGCAGGCGGGCTTCGTCGTCAGTGGTGCCGGTCTTGATCTTGAGAAGTGGGCGGCCTGCATTCTCCGCGGTCTTCGCGGCCATGGTTTCGGGGGCGGCAAGCGAGATCGTATAGGCTGTGACAAGCGGTTTTGCCGCCTGTCCGAGAACCTGCTCGGCAGTGCTCCTGCCGCTGATCTTGGCCTCGAGGTCCCAGAGCGCGCAATCCACCGCATTGCGGGCCGCACCCGGCTTCATCGCCTGCTGCAGTTCCTGCCGCGTCAGGCCGGCGGCGACCCGTTCGGCCATCGCTTCGATATCGGCCAGAACGCCTTCGATGCTCTCCCCGTAACGCGGATAGGGCACACATTCGCCTCTGCCGGTGAAGGAACCTTCGCGGATGATGCACGTTACGACATCCGCATGCGTGCGGGTGCCGCGTGAGATGGTGAAACTGCCGGCGACGGGGAAGCGTTCTGTTGTGGCTTGCAGGTAACGGGGCATATTTTTTCACTTCCGATTGGGCGGCAAAAGACACATGACGCCAAATTTATCACGAATTGTCAGCCGTCACTGTGGCTTGCCGGAGGCCAAAACGTTATGAAACCTTTAAGAATCTCGTGACGGCTGCACTCGCTCGGAGCATTATGCAAGAACAGGACACACGGCAACAGGCGAACCCGGCCGCAATCACCGAAGACGGTTCCGTCTCCGGCGGCGGCTTGCGTTATGTCATGAGCGGCTCCTGGCGCAACAGCAATCTCTCCGGCATTTTCGAGAGCCTCGACAGGATTGAAAAAAGCAAATCCGGCGGTTCCGTCGAAATCGATCTTTCCGCTGTCGAAGCCATCGACACGACGGGTGCCTGGATCATCCAGCGCCTGCGCAAGGATCTGGAGGCGAACGGCGCGACTGTCACGCTCACCGGCAACGACCGGATCGAGGACGTCATCGGCCAACTGCCTGACAAGGCGGAGATGCAGGCCGAGCCCGTCGCCAGGCCAGGGCTGGTAGAGCGTATTTTTGCGCCGATCGGTCAGGCCGTCATCCAGAACGGCGCGGATTTCCTGGCGGGCATGTATATTCTCGGCTCCGCCGTGCGCGGCGCGCAGATGAAGCTCGGGCGCGGGCGCGGCGTATCGCCCGCGGCGATCGTCAACCAGATCGACCATATGGGCGTGCGCGCCGTGCCGATCATCATGCTGATGTCGTTCCTGATCGGTGCGATCATCGCCCAGCAGGGCGCGTTCCAGCTCAGATATTTCGGTGCGGAAGTCTTTGTCGTCGATCTCGTCGGCATTCTGCAATTGCGCGAAATCGGTGTGCTTCTGACCGCGATCATGATCGCCGGCCGTTCCGGCAGCGCGATCACGGCGGAAATCGGCTCGATGAAGATGCGCGAGGAAATCGACGCGCTGAAGGTGATCGGCCTCAACCCGGTGGGCGTGCTGGTGTTTCCACGGCTGGTGGCGCTCACCATCGCACTGCCGCTTTTGACCATTCTCGCCAATTTTGCAGCGCTTTTTGGTGCTGCCATCGTGGCCTTTGCCTATTCCGGCATCACTTTCGAGGTGTTCCTGTCACGCCTGCATGGCGCGGTCGAGGAATCGACCATTGCCGCCGGCATGATCAAGGCGCCGTTCATGGCGCTCATCATCGGCATCGTCGCGGCGGTGGAGGGCATGAAGGTGGGCGGTTCGGCGGAATCGCTCGGCCAGCACGTCACCTCGTCGGTGGTGAAGTCGATCTTCGTCGTCATTCTGGTCGATGGTCTTTTCGCCATCTTCTACGCAGCCATCGATTTTTAGGGAGGGCGCGTTGGAGCAGCAAGACCAGACACAGCAACAGATCAGGACCGGGAAAGACGGCCGCGAGGTGGTGCTTTCCGTCGAGGGCGTGACCGTTGGTTTCAACGGCCGCAACGTGCTCGAAAATCTCGATCTCGATGTCTATCGCGGCGAAATCCTCGGCTTCATCGGTCCCTCCGGCGCGGGCAAATCCGTGTTGATGCGGGCGATCTTGCGGCTCCTGCCACGGCAGGCGGGTGCGATCCGCATTCTCGGCACCGATTACGACAAGGCGAGCGAAGACGACCGCATGATGCTTGACCAGCGGCTCGGTGTGCTGTTCCAGCAGGGCGCGCTGTTTTCCGGCCTGACGGTGAAGGAAAACATCCAGCTGCCGATGCGGGAATATCTCGATCTGCCGAAGAAGCTGATGGACGAGCTCGCCTATCTGAAGATCGAGATGGTGGGGCTGAAGCCCGATGCGGGCGACAAGTATCCTTCCGAGCTTTCCGGCGGCATGATCAAGCGCGCAGCCCTTGCCCGGGCGCTGTCGCTCGATCCCGACCTCGTCTTCCTCGATGAGCCGACATCCGGCCTCGATCCCATCGGGGCGGCGGAATTTGATATGCTCATCGCACGCTTGCGTGATTCGCTCGGCCTGACCGTCTATATGGTGACGCACGACCTCGACAGCCTGTTCTCCGTCTGTGACCGTATTGCGGTTCTCGGCCAGAAGAAGGTGCTGGTGGAAGGGACATTGCAGGACATGTTCGCCTGCGACGACCCGTGGGTGCAGTCCTATTTCCGCGGCAAACGGGCACGCTCTGTCGTTCTTCCGGACGGCAAACACGAAAATCCGGTGGAGTAACAGAAGCATGGAAACCAAGGCGAACTACACCATAGTCGGAATTTTCACGCTGATCGTGATCGCCGCCGCATTCGGCTTCGTGTACTGGATGGCGGAATTCGGCCGTGGCGGCCCGACGGCGCAGCTCGTCGTGCGTATTCCCGGCTCCGCCAACGGCCTTTCTGTCGGCTCGCCGGTGCGCTTTAACGGCATTCCTGTCGGCACCGTGCGCGGGCTCGCCATCGACCGCGATGACCCGGCCTATTCCATCGCCTTTACCGAGGTGCAGGCGGATGCGCCGGTTTTCCCTTCGACCCGCGCCGTGCTTGAAATTCAGGGCCTGACGGGTGCTGCCTATATCGAGCTTTCCGGCGGCAACAAGGATGGCGAGCGTATTCTGCAGAAATCCGCCGAGACCGGCGTTCCGGCGGAACTGACGGCCGATCTTTCCAGCGTCACCAATCTGCTTGCCACCGCCGACAAGATTTTGAAGCGCGCCGATGGCGCCATCGGCGAATTGCAGGGTTTCGTGCAGGACGCCCGTGGTCCGCTGACGCAGACTGTGCGTAATGCCGAGAAGTTCTCCGATGCGCTTGCGGCCAATTCCGACGGCATCAAGAATTTCATTGCAAGCCTCAGCTCGCTTTCCACCACGGTGCAGTCAGTCTCGGTGCGTCTCGACGGCACGCTGACCGCTATCGAGGATCTGGTGAAGGCGGTGGATGCCGGCAAGATCGATTCCATCCTGTCGAATGTCGACAAGGTGACGAAGGATGTTGCGTCGGCTTCCAGCGATATTCAGGGTATCATGGAGACGGTGCAGAGCACGGCGCGCAATTTCGAGGCGGCGAGCACGGAAGTGCAGACCGTGGTGAAGCGCGCGGATGAGCTTCTGGCCTCCGTCGATCCCGCCAAGGTCAGCACCGTGGTCGGCGATGTTTCCGCCGCCACCGCCGATGCGCGTGATGCCGTGGCGAACTTCAAGCGGATCGCCGATGATGTCGGTGCCCGCCGCGCCGATATCGATCAGGCGGTTTCCGACTTCACCGACATGGGTCGTAAGCTGAACCTCGCCTCCAGCCGCGTTGACGGCATTCTCGCCAAGGTAGACGGCATGCTGGGCACCGATGACGCCAATTCGCTGTTTGCCAAGGCGCGCGAGACGCTGACCTCGTTCAAGGCCGTGGCCGACAATCTCAATGCCCGTATCGGGCCGATTGCCGACAATCTGACCCGCTTCTCCAGCTCTGGCCTCAAGGATTTCCAGGCGCTGATTGGCAGCACGCGGCAGACGGTCGACAATCTCAACAATGCTATCACCAATATCGACCGCGATCCGCAGCGGTTGATTTTCGGCGGCGAAACCGTGAAACAATATGACGGCAGAACAAGGCGTTAAGAGGGGTATGGGCCAATGATACGATCGATGACCGACCAGAAGCGCCGTGCCCTTCTTGCAGTGCCGCTGCTTGCCGCCCTGATGACGGGCTGCGCGGGTGCGCCGAAGAACGATACGTTCGATCTTTCCGTGTCGTCTACGGCGGTTGCGCAGGGACCTTCGCTCAAGAGCCGGCAGCTGCTGATCGCCGATCCGACCGCGCTGAAGGCACTGGACAGCGAAAATATCGTCGTGCGCCTTTCCGGTTCGGAAGTGCAATATCTCGGTAATTCGCAATGGAGTGACCGCCTGCCGCGCATGGTGCAGTCCAAGCTCGTGGAAGCGTTCGAAGATACCGGCAAGCTCGGCGGCGTCGGCCGGCCGGGGCAGGGGCTGGCGATCGACTACCAGGTCGTGACCGATATTCGCGCCTTCGAGGTGGATACGGCGAAAAACACGGCCAATATCGAAATGTCGGTGAAGCTTCTGAACGACCGCAACGGCACGGTGAAGGCGCAGGAAGTGTTCCGCGCCAGCGCCCGTGTCAGCGGCTCCGGCAACGCCAATTTCGTGAAGGCGCTGGATCAGGCCTTTGCCGTGGCGACGCGGGAGATCGTGGCCTGGACGCTGAAGTCGCTTTAAGCCTTGGCGGCGGTCATCAGCGCTATAAGAAATTGCCTTATGTTTCGGGCAGGGCTGGTTGATGACCGGCCTTGCACTCAATGCTTCCGATCCGCGAGTTTCTGATGCGATTCCTGGTGGTTTTTTGCCTTCTTCTGATTTCCGTTCTTTCCGGGACGGGCGCTGCCGCGGCCGCCGGCCTGCGGTTGATCGAGGTTCCATCCACTGATGGCAAAGCTCCCATCAGGGCGGCGGTCTGGTCGCCCTGTGCGACAGCACCGGTGGAAACCCGCATCGGTCCCTTCGTACTGCCTGCGGTGCGCGATTGCCCGATCATTGACGGGCAATATCCGCTTATCGTCATTTCCCATGGTTTCGCCGGCACATATTTCAGCCATCGCGATACGGCGGCGGCGCTGGCGGATGCCGGTTTCATCGTCGCGGCGCTTAATCATTCCGGCGATAATGCGATCGATATGAAGCGGGCAGGCGAGCTTTCCGCGCTGACCGACCGGCCGGCGGATATTGTGCGCCTGCTTGATCATATGCTGGCGGGCTGGAAAGAGGCCGGCGTCATCAATGTCGGGCGGATCGGTGTCTTCGGATTTTCGCGCGGCGGTTACACGGCGCTGGTGCTCGCCGGCGGCGTGCCGGATTTTTTAAACAGCAGATTGCCATGCCCGGACGAGCAGGCGCCGATATGCGCGCAGATGCGGGACAAAAGCACTGTTGCGAAAGACTGGGTTCACGATAAGCGGGTAAGGGCCGCGGTTGTTGCGGACCCGCTCAATGCCTTTCCCGGCGCTGAAAATCTGAGAGATATCGGTATTCCTGTCCAGCTGTGGCGTTCGGAACAGGGCGGTGATGGCATTGTGCCGCAGGATGTTGCGAGATTGCGCGATGAACTGCCGAAGAAACCGGACTACCGGATGGTGAAGGGGGCAGGGCATTTCTCGTTTATCGCGCCTTGCCCGGCAGAAATGGCAAAAGCTTTGCCGCAGGTTTGCAACGATGCGCCCGGTTTCGACCGGGCAGAGTTTCATCGCGGTTTCAACGCCGATGTCGTCAGCTTTTTCAGGGCCTCGCTGCGCTGAAGCCCTGCCGTTTTCAGCCGTGCCCGTCGATCAGACGGCATCCTGCGACTGCCATTCCGGCAGCGGGAAAATCCGGTCGTAGCTCCAGTTGAAGACAAAAGCGTAGACCACGTAAAACAGCGCAAACGAGATATCCATCACCAGAGCATGGGCGAGGCTGATGCCGAGATACCAGGCGATGAAGGGCATGAGCACGATCAGCAGGCCGAGTTCGAACAGAATGGCATGGGCGACGCGGATGGCGGGCGTTTTCAACGTCGTGCCCTTCAGGCGCTGCATGGCGTGGTCGAAGCCCAGATTGTAAAGATAGTTCCAGGCGGTGGCGAGGGTGGCGCTGACGAGGCCGACAATGCCGATATCTTCCATCGGCATATGGAACACAAGCGCGCCAAGCGGCACGATGAGCAGAAGGCCGATGATTTCGAAGCTGAGCGCATGGCGGATACGATCGGGCAGGGAACGCAATTTATTCTCCGGTATGTGACCGGGCCGTCCCGCATGCTGTCGCCATGATGGCCGAGGTCGTCCTCGCGATGAGGCATATAGAGGTTTTGGGCGGAATTTTCAAGCGTGGGGGATGGATGGGATTGGGAGTGCGCCGCCTGTTTCTTCTCCCCGCCGGGGAGAAGGTCGCGGCAGCGGGATGAGGGGGCGAGCTCTCCGAAATCCGGCAAGATTGCCCCTCATCTGACCCTTCGGGTCATCTTCTTTCCGGCGGGGAGAAGAAACGGGCAGTGACGTCTTGCCCTTTCCCGTTCGCAACGAAACCGCAGCGCGGAACAAGACCGGCGTTTTTTCGTTATCGCTCATGTAAGGAGGCGTGCCATGCAGCAGAATTCCTCTGATGGAAGAACGATAAAGGCCGCCAACACGGCAAAGGTCTCGATTTACAAGCCAAGCCTCATCTCCCTCAAGGGAAGTTACGTGGCGATGATATTTCGCAGGCCGCTTTGCCGAAATCCGCTGGATGTGCGGAAAAAATAAGGGCGAGGATACCGTCCAGCCGTTTACTTGCACATCAATGACGACGACTGCCGAAATGATCGAGTGCTTTAGATGTCTCTAAAGTGTGATTTTCAATCCGGTTCGTCTCCACATAGACTGGAGATTGCCATAAAAGCGAAGGGAGAATGACATGAAATCAGTTCTCATTATCGCCGCTGTCTTTGGTTTTTCCGCCAGTGCAGCGCTTGCGGAATGCGCGGGTCATGAAAAGATCAACGCTTCCGTTCCTGCCGTCGACCATGAATTCAAAACTGCAAGCATCGTTCCGCCGACGGAACCGGTGGACAAGCCAGTCGTTATCCTGAAAAAGACCGACCGCCTTCCTGCGGCAACGGTTGCGACGACCGGTGAACCCGAAGCCGCAATGCAACGCATGCAATAAGACAAGGCAATGACCTCTTCATTCTGAAAATCCCGTGCGCGATGTCATCCGCACGGGATTTTATCTATGGGCAACATGACACGGCGAACGATCTGTCGTCGCGCGGTTTCCGGTCCGTTCCGGTCCGGGCCATTCTGCCGGCGCCGGTTTCACCGCAGGTGATGCTGCCCTTTGGGAGGATATGGCTAGCTGTCGAGTTTCAGCGACAGCTGACGCGGTCCCTCGTTCTTTTTCAGCACATAAAGCGGACGGGTAATGATGACTTCCGTCCGCCGCTGCAATTCGCGGCGCCGCTCCAGCGCGCGCTCCCGCATGTCACGGGAACGGGCGACCACGGAGAGGGCGTTTTCTATGGCTGCGTCTGCTGTGTTCATCGCTGACCTCCATAATGTTCACTATATGTTCTCATTATTGGGTGCTTGTGTCAACAGTGTGGCAGGGGTGTCGACGGATCGTCGATGGCCCTGAAGCCGGGGCCGTTCAGGAATGCGGCGGGCGGGAGAGAAGCTGGAGACGCCCAGCGGTGAACCCGGCTTGCATCGCGGATGCCGCGCAGCCATGAGGGTTTCAGCGGATGCGACGTGGGACGCTCCGGCCGGCTCGATCGATTTTTGGAATAATGCTGACGGTGCCGGGCGCTGATCCGCTCCGGCGGGAGGAGGGCTATCAGGACAGGGGGCGTTGATCCGGTGCGGCGAGGGCCGACAGCATGTCGGTGACATGTTCGCTGGCAAGCGCGACGATGGCGAGTGCGGCCTGCTGGCGGTTCCAGCCGGCATCTTCGGCTTTTTCAATAAGGCCCTGGATGGAGGGTTCCAGCGCGAACTGGCATTCCGCCTGGTAGTTCATGGTGTCGATCGACAGCGACGGGGAATTGATTGCGGCCCGCATCCTTTGGTCTCCCTGTTTTCCGTCATGCCCAGCAAACGCGAAACGCAAATCGGAACATGCACATTCAGAGGCCGGTGATATCGGGTTATGCCCTGCAGGCCCGCATATCACTGGCAGCGAATCCCCAGCAGGCGGAGTTAACGGCAAGTGCTGATCGCTGTCAACGAACGTGCGGTGGCGATGAGGCCGCCCCGTGCTTTTTTCAAAGCCGTCAATTACGGAAGGGTTTACGCCGCCATATCAACAGGGCCATGACATAAAGGGCAAAGACCACGAACCATGTGACAGGAAACACCATAAAAAGCGCCGCATAAGCGCAGTTTCCCTCGAAACAGGAACCGAGCAGCCCGGAATCGGCAAGCGCTCCCGACAATAGAAACGCACATATCCCGCTCCCGAGCGCGCCGAGGACGAACAGCAATATGTTGACGATCAATCTCATGGCGCCAATCATAGGGATGATTGAGACAGCTTTGCGGACGAGGGCGGCGCGGTAGCGCCTATAATCATCGTTCCCCGTGGTTTTCCGTGGCTTCATTGCCGCTGAGGGACGGCGGTCGTGTCAGGGCCGTCCGCTGCTGCCAGCCTCGCCTTTTTATCGGGCAGGGCCGCATTGCCTCCCATTTATTCGGTAATGGTATATTCGCCGAGTTCGCAGAGGTCCTGCGTGTCCTCGAGGTCCTCCAGCGCATTGCCCTGGAATTCGAAACGCATGTCGTATTTGCAGACGCTGCGGTTCATTCTGCACAAGGACGGGCAGATCCGGGGCAAGGTGGTCGTCATCGCCGCACGCCCTCAGGAAGAGAGCTCGTGACGGCAGGCTTTTATCTGTTCCGCCATCGACGCGGTAAAGCAGGCCGCGCCCGTTCCTTTCACGGAGGAATTCGAGAGCCGTATTGCCGGTCGGCCATTGGAGCCGCGCTTCATTGGGGCAAGATGCGCACCGGAAACGAAGTTGTAGACGTTGCGGCGAGTTGTGCCACCGGCGCGGTTGCGTGATGCGGTATTGTGGGCGACAAATGCTGTTTGTTGTTGTGCAGGTGCTGCCGGCGATGGGCTATCGTATAGGCCCGAGCGCCAAGGCAATGCTTTAAGTAAGCATTGCAACATATTGTCATCAAAAGAAAGATTGGTGGGTGATGTAGGGCTCGAACCTACGACCCGCTGATTAAGAGTCAGCTGCTCTACCAACTGAGCTAATCACCCGACCGGCACCGTGTGGCGGTGTGAGGGGGCGTATAAAGGGGAAGTTTGGGCTTGTCCAGCGCGGAAATGAAATTTCTTCGATTTTTGTGACGAAAAAATTTCAGTCGCGCTGGAAAAGGTTGGAAATCCGGGGTTTTACGGATTTTCCTTTTGTTCAGCCACGTCTGAAAGCTCTGCCGATGGCGATGAGGATGCAGGCGCCGATGAAGCCGGCGATGAGGTAACCGAGCCAGCCCGTCAAAACGATTCCGAACACCGACAGGATGGCGTTGGCGACGATCGCGCCGACGATTCCAAGAAGGATGTTCATGAAAACACCCATATTGCTTTTCATGAATTGTTCGGCGAGCCACCCGGCGACACCACCGATGATGATAGCTGCGATCCAGCCAATACCAGCAGATTCCATGATTTCCTCCCATGTTTGCTGCACTATCAAAGGTGATGATTCTCGTGGTGAAAAGCAAGGTAAACTCCCGAAAACCTCGCTTTCTGCGGGTGGTTTTCCGCGCGGCAGGCGCTAAATAGCCTGAGACGGCGTGAAGAGACGAAAGGCATGGATGTGCGGTTGATGTTCGGCGGATTGATGTATGGCGGGCGGGTGCTCGGCGAGCGGCGGGGTGCATGGCGGCGAGACGGCGCCGTGGCTGCGGTGCTGCTGGCGGGATTTTCCCTTCTTTGCGCCTTCCTGCTGTCCACGATGCCGGTCTCGGCGCAGGATGGCGCGAACCCCGCTCCGGTGGTTATCCAGGCCTCCACCGTCGAGCAGGCGAGGACGGATCTCGACAAATGGAAGTCCGATGTCGCGGCCATTGCCGGGCAGGTGGAGGCGGGCGGCAGCGATGACGTCCAGCTGGTCGACCTGAAAGGCCGGGCCGACGGCATCGCCGCCGATGCGGCGGCGAGCAACACCAAGCTGCGCACGCGGCTGGACCAGATCAAGACCCGCCTCGAAGCCCTTGGCGAACCGCCGGCCGAAGGCCAGCCGCCGGAAGCGAGCATGGTGACGGAGGAGCGCGCCCGGCTGACGGCGGAGCGCGCGGAAGTGAATGCCATTGCCGGCGAGGTGGAGAGCATTTCCACCAATGCCGCGCAGATTTCCAACAATATCACCGCAATTCGCCGGGCGCTCTTTGCCGCCACCCTGTTCAAGCGCACCGAAATTTCGGCGCAGACGCTGGGTGACGCATCCTCCGCCTTTGTCACGGAGCTTACCAATCTCAACAACGCCTTCAGCAGCTGGGCGGGTTTCGTGTGGAACTACAAGCGGCTGCCGATGTTCGGCGCCGTGACGCTGTCGATCATGGCGGCGCTGCTGTTTCTGGTCGGCGGTTACCGCTTTTTCGGCAGCCGCATGGACCGGCGCGCCTTTACGGGGGAGCCTTCCTATCTCAGAAGGCTTTCGGTGGCCTTCTGGTCGACCATGGTGCAGTCGCTGTCGCTGCTGCTGTTTCTGGTCACCTCGGCGTTCTTCCTCGATAATTTCAACGTGCTGCGGTCCGACATAGCGCCGATCCTGTTCGGGGCGATGGCGATCACGGGCTTCGTTTATTTCGTCTCGCGACTGAGCTATGCGATCTTTGCGCCGACGCAACCGGAGTGGCGTCTGCTGCAGGTTTCCAACAAGGGCGCGCATACGCTGTCCTCGGCGGTGCTCCTGATGGCGCTCGTCAACGGTCTCGATTATCTGTTCGGCACGATCAGCGAGACGCTCTATTCGCCGCTGATCGTCACCGTCGCCAAGAGTTTCGTTGCCTCGATCATCATCGGCATCATCCTGCTGACCGTATCGTTCCTGCGGCCGGTGATCGGGGAGGGGCAGGATTACGATACCGGCAACCAGCGGCTGCCGCGCTGGCTGGTCATTCTGCTGCGTGTCGGCGGTCTCATTCTCATCGGTGCGTGCCTGACGGGTTATGTCGGTCTTGCGCGTTTCCTTGCCACGCAGATCGTCGCCACCGGCGCGGTGCTGGCGACGATGTATATCGGCATTCTCTCCGGCAAGGCGATTTCGAGGCAGGGCGCCTTTGCGGAATCTCTCGCCGGCCGTTACTTCGCGCGGCGTTTCGGTCTCGGCGTGGTTGCGCTCGATCAGGCCGGCCTTGCCGCCGGGCTCGGCATCTATGCCGTGGCACTGGCCTTCGGCGTGCCGCTCATCCTGTTTTCCTGGGGTTTCCAGCCGGGCGATATCGAAAGCTGGGCCTATCGCCTGCTGACCGGCATCACCGTCGGCAATGCTTCCATCTCGCTGATCGGCCTGTTCGGTGGTGTCCTGGTCTTCGCCATCGGTTATATCATCACCCGCTGGTTCCAGAGGTGGCTGGACAACAACGTCATGGCGCGCGGGCAGGTGGATGCCGGCGTGCGCAACTCGGTCAAGACCGGCATCGGTTATCTCGGCATCGCCGTTGCCGCCATCTTCGGCGTTTCCTCCGCCGGCCTCAACCTCTCCAGCCTGGCGCTGGTCGCCTCCGCCCTTTCGGTCGGTATCGGTTTTGGCCTGCAGAACATCGTGTCGAACTTCGTGTCCGGCCTTATCCTGCTGGTGGAGCGCCCCTTCAAGGTGGGTGACTGGGTGGTGACCGGCACCACGGAAGGCACCGTCAAGCGGCTTTCCGTGCGCGCGACCGAGATCGAGACCTTTCGCGGCCAGTCGATCATTGTGCCGAACTCGGAGTTCGTCAATTCCTCGGTCGGCAACTGGACGCATCGCAATCGCATCATGCGCGCGGAAATCCCGGTTTCCGTGGCTTACGATTCCGATCCGCAGCAGGTCATGGACATTCTTCTGGAACTCGTGCGTGCCCAGCCGCCGGTGCTGCGCAACCCCGAGCCGCATGTGGAATTCCTGCGCTTCGGCGATTTTTCGCTGGATTTCGAGCTGCGTTTCCATCTCGCCGATCTGTCGAACGGGCTTGGCGTGAAGAATGCGCTGAGGATCGCAATCCTGCAGCGTTTCCGCGACGAGGGGATCGCCATTCCGTTTCCGCAACGCAACCTGAACATCCACGTGGAAGGCGACGCCAACCCGCAGATGCTGGCGGCGCTGCTTTCGGAGGAAGGTGACAAGGCGGTGGTGGCCCATACGGGTGCCGCAGCGCCGGAGAAAGAGGCCTTGAAGAGCGAGAAGCCGACTGAGCCGAAGGAGAAACCCGGCGCGAAAGCGTAGATCGCTGTTGCTTGTGGACGTTGAGTTCCGGGCAGGGGCTCGCCGCTTGTCGCCGTCTCCCCCGCCGGGGAGAAGGTCGCGGCAGCGGGTTGAGGCGGAAAGCTCTGCGAAATCCGGCAACGTTACCCCCTCATCCGGCCCTTCGGGCCACCTTCTCCTCCTCGGGGAGAAGACAAGGAGCGGCAGAGCTGTGCAACGTTCGTCCGGCATGCTCCGCATTTTCACGCCTGTCGCAGCACCCTATGGCCATGTCGCAATCAGGCGGCTGAACAACCCGCAAGCGCTTCATATTCCTCCCATCCAATGTCGGCGGAACAAGGCAAGGCCGGCGCTTTTCAGGGGTTCTGTAAATGAAGACACATGCACGGGCGGTGGTGATCGGTGGCGGCGTCGTCGGCGTTTCGACGCTTTATCATCTGGCCAAAAAGGGCTGGAGCGACAGCGTGCTCATCGAGCGCAAGGAGCTGACCTCGGGTTCCACCTGGCATGCGGCCGGGCTTCTGCCGCTGTTCAACATGAGCTATTCGGTCGGCCAGATTCACAAATATTCCGTGAAGTTCTATGAGGAGCTTCAGGAAGAGACCGGCATGAATGTCGGCTTCTCCAAGGTCTCGAATATCCGTCTCGCCCGCACCAAGGACCGCTGGGACGAATATATGTATTATGCCGGCATTGCCGAGACCATCGGCGTGCGCGTCAACATGCTGACGCCGGAGCAGGTCAAGGAAATCTGGCCGCTCTGTGAGACGGACGGCCTGCTCGGCGCCATCCAGCATCCCGATGACGGTTATATCCAGCCTGCCGATCTGACGCAGGCGCTGGCCAAGGGGGCGCGTGATCGCGGGGCGACCATCTATCGCAACACCACCGTCACCGCCATCGAGCAGCTGGAAGACGGTCACTGGAAGGTGACGACCGACAAGGGCGAGATCGTCGCCGAGCATATCATCTCCTGCACGGGCTCCTTCGCCCGCAAAACCGGCGAGATGGTCGGCATCAACATTCCGGTCATTCCGGTCGAGCATCAATATATCGTCACCGAGCCGCACCCGGCCATTCAGGAGCGCCGCCGCCAGGGTCTGCCGGAAATGGGCGTGCTGCGCGAATCCGACTCGGCCTGGTATATGCGCGAGGAAGCGGGTGGCCTGATCCTCGGCCCTTATGAAGTCGGCGCGCCGGTCTGTTATGTCGACGGTCCCTCCGATGACAGCGAATATGAGCTGTTCCAGGAAGAGCTTGACCGCCTGATGCCGCATATCGAAACCGCCATGGTGCGCGTTCCGGCCTTCGGCGAAGTGGGCATCAAGAAGGTCTATAACGGCGCGATCGCCTATACGCCTGATGGCAACCCGATTGTCGGCCCCGCACCGGGCCTGAAGAATTTCTGGCTGAACGAAGGCCATTCCTTCGGCATCACCGCTGCCGGCGGCGCCGGCTGGCAGCTGGCCGAATGGATCGTCGATGGCGAGCCGACACTCGACCTGATGGGTGTCGATCCGCGCCGCTTCGGCCCTTACGCAACGGAAGGTTACCTCATCGCCAAGAACGAGGAAGCCTATGCCAACGTCTTTACCATGCATTACCCGGATGAGGAGCGCTCCGCCGCCCGCCCGCTGAAGACGACACCGGTTTATGACCGTCTGAAGAAGCTCGGCGGCGTCTTCGGCTCTGTCTATGGCTGGGAGCGCGCCAACTGGTATGCGCCGGAAGGTTATGCGCTGCGCGAGGAAGATCTCGGCGTGGGTGCCGATGTCATCACCAGCCACAACCATGCGCCGGCTTTGGATGACGGCCGTATCGTCGAGAAATGGTCGTTCCGTCGCTCGAACTATTTCGAACATGTCGGCAACGAGGTGAAGAATGTCCACCAGAATGTCGGCGTGCTCGATATGTCGGCCTTCGCCAAGATGGAGGTTTCCGGCCCCGGTGCGCGGGCATGGCTCGACAGCATTCTCGCCAATGCGGTGCCGAAGAAGCGCGGCCGTATCGCGCTTACCCATCTCCTGACGCCGAATGGCGGCGTGAAGGCGGAATTCACGGTCTATGAATGGGCGCCGGGCCGCTTCTACATGGTTTCGGCCGGTGGTCTCGAAGCGCATGACCATGACGTGCTGCGCCGCCTTGCGCCCACCGATGGTTCCGTGGTGCTGCAGCCGATCACGCAGAAATACGGCGTGCTGGTTCTTGCCGGTCCGAAGTCGCGCGATCTCCTGAAGAAGCTGACCCGCACCAGCCTTGAGAACAAGGATTTCCCCTGGCTCACCGGCAGGCAGATTTCCGTCGGCGTGGCGACGGCGCATGCGCTGCGCGTCAACTTCGTGGGTGAGCTTGGCTGGGAACTGCACCACCCGATCGAGATGCAGAACTACATCTTCGACCGGCTGATGGAAGCGGGCGCCGAATTCGGCATCAAGCCCTTCGGTATCCGCGCCATGGTCTCGATGTCGCTCGAAAAATCCTATCGCAACATGGGACGTGAACTGTCGGTCGAATATAACGCCTATGAATCCGGTCTCGACCGCTTCCTGCGCCCGGAAAAGAGCTTCATCGGCCGCGATGCGCTGGTGGCCTACAAGGAAGCCGGGGTGAAATGGGTGTTCTCGACGCTCACCGTGTCTGGCAATACGGATGTCGATGCGCGCGGTTCGGAAGCGATCTTCGATGAAAGCGGCGCGCTTGCGGGCCGCGCGACGAGCGGCGGTTTCGGCTGGCGTCTCGGCAAATCAATCGCGCTCGCCATGCTCAAACCGGAATATGCGGCCGTGGGCACCAAGCTCAAGATACGCATTCTCGGCACCTCCTATGATGCCGAAGTGGTGGAAGAAAGCCCGTTCGACACGGACAATGCGCTTCTGCGCGCCTGAGACAGAATATCCCCTCCCAAAGTCGGAATACGGCCCCTCGTGGGCCGTATTTCCGTTTAGGTAAGCATGTGCTCAACTGCTTTTCCGGCAAAAGTGTTATTAATCATTCTGAAAAATGAGCCTGCTATCTTTCCCTGACATACGATGGGGGATCGGGGCAGAATGAATTTTCTCGGCATTACGGGCATGCAATATTCTGGCGTGCCTTTTACCAACAGCCGCATCTTGCTGGCGGAAGATACCAATGTGTTCACCCAGATGGTGAGCATGCGCCTGAAGGAACTGCTGGGCGTTACCGTGGAAGTATGCCGCAATTTCGAGGAATTGCAGGCCTGTTACGAACATTCGCCGGAGCCTGTGACGCTTGCCATTTCCAACATCAACCTGCCGGGGGCGGAGAAGGGCGAGGCGCTGGAATATCTGATCGATCTTTCGATCCCGACCATCGTTTTCACCAGCACCTTTCATGAGGCGACGCGCGAAACGCTGATCGCCAAGGATGTGGTCGATTATATCCTGAAGGACAATATTTTCGCCGTGGATATGCTGACGGAATCCGTCTGCCGCTTTCTCACCAACCACCGTCACCATGTGCTGATCGTCGATGACAGCCCGACGGCGCGGGCGCTGCTTTCGAGCCGTCTCAAGCGTTATAATTTCCGCGTCAGCCTGGCGGATAGCGGTGCGAAGGCGCTCGATATCCTGAAGGCCAATCCCGATATCGGCCTCGTGGTGACCGATTACAACATGCCCGATATCGACGGTTTCGAACTGACGCGGCGCATCCGCACCGTGCGCGGGTCGCATGAGCTGCGCATCATCGGCGTGTCTTCCTCCACCAACCGGCTGCTTTCCGCGCGGTTCCTGAAGGCGGGCGGCAATGATTTCATGCTGCGTCCCTTCATCGACGAGGAGTTTTATTGCCGGGTCAACCAGAACCTCGATACGCTGGTGCAGATACAGCTGGCGAAAGCGGGGGTAAGGCCGGCGGCCTGAGCCCAAGCTTTCCCCGCTAAAGCTGCGATTCCAGCGGCAGGAAGCGCATGATGCCGGCAACGATGCGGCGGCTGAGAGCGGCGTCGGGCTCGCGTCGGTATGTCCTTGTCCGGCCCTGTTCTTCCGTCATCCAGATGATGCGGTTGGCGCTGTCGACATCCAGTTCGAAGCTCATCGTGCGGCGAATTTCTTCGGCGAATATTTCGTCCATGCGGGCCACCAGCGGTGGCGAGGTGAAAACCACGCCCATTTCCGTGTTCAGCGAGGCGGAGCGCGGGTCGAAATTCAGTGAACCGATATAACCGGTCCTGCCATCGCGGGTGAAGGACTTGGTGTGCAGGCTTGCCTGTCCCGAACCGCGCAGGGTGAAACTCGGCTGATCCGCCTGCGAGCGCAATTCATGCAGGCGCACGCCACCCAGCAGAAGCGGCTTGCGATAACGTGCATAACCGGCGTGAACGGCCGCCACATCCGTTGCGGCCAGAGAATTGGTGAGGATGGCGAGCGATACGCCGCGTTCGGCGAGATCGAGAAAAATCTCCATGCCCTCTCTACCGGGGATGAAATAGGGCGAGGTGATGTGCAGGCTCTCATCCGCGGCCTGCAGCAGGGGCAGCAGGCTTTCCATCAGGAAGTTATGACCCTTGCGGCGTTTGCCCGCCGCCTTTTCCGGTGGGTCGGCGAGGATATCCGCCGCCTCGACCCAGTGCAGACGGTCCGACATCAGGAAATGGTCGCGGCCATACTGGCTTTCGACGCGCTCCAGATAGGGTTTTGCCGCTTCGCTTTTCGGCAGGGCATCGAGTTCGCGCCGCAATCTGGCAAGTTTGCTCGGCCTGCGTGACAGGAGCGAGCGCACGGGCACGGAAACGGCGCTGTTCCAGTAATCGTCGAAGATTTCCGTGGCGTCGGCGACGATCCTGCCGAAACCGAGAATATCGAAATCGTGGAAATTCGCCCGCTCGGCGGCGTCGAAATAGGCGTCGCCAATGTTGCGCCCGCCGACGATCACGGCCCGGCCATCGGCAATCCAGGCCTTGTTGTGCATGCGCCGGTTGACGCTGCGAAAGCGCAGCACCAGTTCGAGGCTGCGATGCAGGATGTTTTCCCGCGCCCGGGTGGGGTTGAACAGTCGGAGTTCGATATTGGGATGGCTGTCGATGGCGTGGAAGATGCGGTCGGAGATGGAAACGCCGAGATCGTCGAGCAGCAGGCGCACGCGCACGCCGCGATCGGCGGCGGCGATGACTTCGCGCATCATCAGCCGTCCGGTCAGGTCGGCATTCCACATGTAATACATCAGATCGAGGCTGCGTCCGGCGGCACGCGCCGCCGCCACGCGCACCGCGAAGGCATCGAGGTTGGAATGCAGCAGGCAGAGCGCATTCTTCTCGTTCCAGCCGTTCCTGATCGATTGCCAGTGCCGGTCCAGTGTCGTCGCGTCTTCGGCAAGGGGCAGGGCGGCGGAAGGGCGCTTGGGAATGGCCTTTTCCCGCTGCTTGCCGATGACGACGAACAGGCTCGGCCCGATGACCATGAGAAGAATGACGATGAAGACCGTAAATGCAGTCACTTGTTTCG
The DNA here is from genome assembly GCF_017313365.1 of Agrobacterium sp. OT33. Lineage (NCBI taxonomy): Bacteria > Pseudomonadati > Pseudomonadota > Alphaproteobacteria > Hyphomicrobiales > Rhizobiaceae > Agrobacterium > Agrobacterium sp. OT33. The sequence continues at coordinate 271,370 of NZ_JAFLMZ010000002.1, forward strand.
ATCGCTCCCGGCCCGAAGATTATCAGGCGGGATGAAAACGCGCGAGCGGATAAAGCGTTCACGGCATCTCCTGCCGTCGGAGTGAAAAAGGCGCGTTTTCCACGCGCCGAAAGGGCTTGCGAATCACATAAGTGTTTGCTTATGTGATGTCATGACAGAGAATGATATTTTCCGGGCGCTGGCCGATCCGACGCGCCGCGCCATTTTCGAAAAGCTGGCGGATGGCGCCATGAATGCTTCCGCCCTGCGCGAAGGCATCGAGATCAGCCAGCCGGCCATGTCGCAGCATCTTTCGGTGTTGCGCGGGGCAGGGCTGGTGGTTGAACGGCGTCAGGGCCGTTTCGTCAATTACGAGGTCGATCCGGAAGGGTTGACCCGCATTGCGGCATGGCTTGGCAAATACCGCGCCTACTGGCCGCAGCGCATTGAGGCTCTGAAGCTCCTGCTGAAGGATATGGATCAATGAACAGGCAAAAGCCGGAAGCACCTGATGCCATCGAGCTTGAATATGATCTGGACGAACCGCCGCAGAAGGTGTGGCGGGCGATCAGTATTCCGGCGTTCCGCGCCATATGGTTGCCGGCAGAAGAACTGGCGGAACCGGAGGCGATCGATATCAAGCCCGGTGAGGAGGTGCGCTACCGGCTGCGCGAGGATAGTCCGCCATTTCTGGAAAGTACGGTCACCTTCAGGATCGCGGCGAATGCCCAAGGCGGCACCAGCCTGCGCATCATTCATGACCTGCCCGTCAATATCGGCCGGATGATAAAGGCCGCTGCAAACCACAACGGTTCGCCGATCAAGCTCGCCGCCTGATCCGGAACGTTCCCCGACATTTCAACGACAGGAGTTCGCCGATGCGCGAAGCGATGCAACTCGTCCCCATGGTAGTCGAACAATCGTCGAGGGGAGAAAGGTCTTTCGACATTTATTCCCGCCTGCTGCGGGAAAGGATCATTTTCCTCAACGGCGAGGTGAACGATACGGTTTCCGCGCTGGTCTGCGCGCAATTGCTGTTTCTCGAGGCGGAAAACCCGAAGAAGCCGATCCATCTCTACATCAATTCGCCGGGCGGTGTGGTGACCAGCGGTCTCGCCATGTATGACACCATGCACTATATCCGCGCACCGGTTCATACGCTCTGCATGGGAACGGCCCGTTCCATGGGATCGTTTCTGCTGATGGCGGGTGAACCGGGGGAGCGGAGCGCCCTTCCCAATGCCAGCATCCACATTCATCAACCGCTGGGCGGTTTCCAGGGGCAGGCGTCGGACATGCTGATCCATGCCGAAGAGATGAAGCAGACGAAGCACCGCATGACGCGGCTTTATTCCGAACATTGCAAACGCAGTTATGAAAAATTCGAAGCGGCCATGGACCGGGATTTTTTCATGACGGCGGAGCAAGCTCTGGAATGGGGCCTGATCGATCGCATTCTGGGCGTTCGTGAGGATGTCGCGGCATAAGGCCGGACGCTTATTCGGATTTCCTGCTGATATTGGCGCCCACAGGCAGGACCTCCAGACTGCGTCGGTCCAGTTGCGCAAGTACCTCCCCAAAGCTGAAGCGGGATATCCAGCCAAGTCCCGCTGCGGCGCGGGCGGGCGAATAGATCCGGTCAATCGTTGCCGGCAACGTCCATCCCCGCTGCGCGAAAGCTTCGGCGAGGGCCGGCGTCCGCTGCCGGAGAACGGAAGCGGCATCCTTGGCGAGGCTGTCGCAGTCATCGGCGGAAAACGGCGTGGTCGCCGATATGATATAGCGCTGGAAATCTCCTCCCGCATTGGTCAGCGCCAGCACATGGGCATCGGCGACATCGCGCATATCGACGCCGCGATGCAGCCGGTAAGCCGCCATCACGTCGGCGGGCTCCGGGAAACTTCTGGACATGCGCAGCACGCGCACGGCGAGATGCGGGCCTGCCATTTCCTCCAGCATCCGTTCGGCTTCGAGCTTGGTGCGGTGATAGATGCTTTTCGGCCGGGGCGGCGTCTCTTCATCGATGAAGGTGCAGGACCCTGCGGACACCGTGCGTCCGTAAAGCGCCGTGGTGCTGGTGAAGACCAGCCGTGGCACGCCCGCCGCCATCGCCGCTTGCGCCACCATGCGGGTTCCCTCGACATTGATGCGCTGGAATTCCGCATCCGGAACCATGCCGACATGCGGAGCGTGGAGCGCTGCCGTATGGATCACCGCATCCGCCTGTTCGAAAGCGGAGCGCAACAGCGCCGCGTCCGCGAAATCGCCGACGATATGGGTGGTGGAAAAGGGGGCGCGATCCATGCCGGTGACATCGTGCCTGCCGGCCAAGGCGCGGAAAATCGCGCGGCCAACCCGGCCGGAGCTGCCCGTCAGCACTATCCGCATGATGTTCCGCTCCCCATCGACATAGCTAATACGAGGCCCATTGAGGGGGATCGTAACCTGCCCTCATACGCGACGTCATCCTTGGGCTTGTCCCAAGGATCTAATCACGTCCAGTAAAATCGAGACGTTGCAGATGCTCGGGACAGGCCCGAGCATGAGGGAAGAGAGCGTTCGGTACTTTCTCCGCAATCTGACGGCAGCTGGGCGAGCCGTCCCAAAACCCATCCGGACGATCAGATATCCAGATTATCCGCGAAGGCCGCCCGTTCCTGAATGAAACGGAAGCGGGCATCGGCCTTGGTGCCCATCAGATTGTCGACGGCCTCGCGGGTGCCTTCGAAATCCACATCGTCGATCTCGACGCGCAGCAGAGTGCGCTTTTCAGGATCCATGGTGGTTTCCTTCAGCTGCTGGGCCATCATCTCGCCAAGGCCTTTGAAGCGGCCGATTTCGACCTTCTTGCCCTTGAAGACGGTTTCCATCAGCTCGGCGCGGTGGGCGTCGTCGCGGGCATAGGCGCTCTTGGCACCCTGACGGATGACGTAGAGCGGCGGCACGGCGAGATAGAGATGGTTGCCGCGAATGAGTTCCGGCATTTCCTGATAAAAGAAGGTGATGAGCAGCGAGGCGATATGGGCGCCGTCGACATCGGCATCGGTCATGATGATGATGCGCTCATACCGCAAATCCTCTTCGCGGTATTTGGTGCGCGTGCCGCAGCCAAGCGCCTGGATGAGATCGGCGATCTGCTGGTTGGCGGAGAGTTTTTCGCGGCTGGCGCTGCCGACGTTGAGGATTTTACCGCGCAGCGGCAGGATGGCCTGGTTGGCGCGGTTGCGCGCCTGCTTGGCCGAGCCGCCCGCCGAGTCGCCTTCGACGATGAAAAGTTCCGCATTTTCGGCGGTGTTCTGGGCGCAATCCGCCAGCTTGCCGGGCAGGCGCAGCTTGCGCACCGCCGTCTTGCGGTTGACTTCCTTTTCCTTGCGGCGGCGCAGGCGCTCTTCGGCGCGCTCGATCACCCAGTCGAGCAACTTGGCCGCTTCGCCCGGATTGCCGGCCAGATAATGGTCAAAGGGATCGCGCAGCGCATTTTCGACGATGCGCTGGGCTTCGACGGTGGCGAGCTTGTCCTTGGTCTGGCCGACGAATTCCGGCTCGCGGATGAAGACGGAGAGCATGCCGGCTGCCGAAATCATCACGTCATCGGTGGTGATGTCCTTGGCGCGCTTGTTCTGGGTCAGATCCGCATAATTCTTCAGACCCTTGGTGAGCGCGATGCGCAGGCCGGCCTCATGCGTGCCGCCTTCGGGTGTCGGAATGGTGTTGCAATAGGAATGAATCTGCGTGTCGCCGCCATACCAGGTGACGGCCCATTCCAGCGCGCCGTGGCCGCCGGTCTTTTCCGTGCGGCCCGAGAAAATCTCGCGGGTGACGGTGAATTCCTTGCCGAGCGTGGCGGCGAGATAGTCCTTCAGGCCGCCGGGGAAATGGAAGACCGCCTTTTCGGGGATTTCACCATCGGCCGGCACCATGCCGGGATCACAGCTCCAGCGGATTTCGACGCCGCCGAAGAGATAGGCCTTGGACCGGGCCATGCGGAAGATGCGGGCTGGTTCGAACTTCGCGTGGTCGCCAAAGATTTGCGGATCGGGATGGAAACGCACGCGGGTGCCGCGACGGTTGTGCACGTCGCCCAGTTCTTCCAGCGGACCGATCGGCAGGCCGCGCGAGAAACGCTGGCGGTAAAGTTTGCGGTTACGGGCCACTTCCACTTCAAGAAGATCGGAGAGCGCATTGACCACGGAAACGCCGACGCCGTGCAGGCCGCCCGATGTCTCATAGGCCTTGCCGTCGAACTTGCCGCCGGCATGCAGCTTGGTCATGATGACTTCGAGCGTCGACTTGCCGGGCACCTGCGGGTGGTTTTCCACCGGAATGCCGCGGCCGTTATCGGTGACCGTCAGGAAACCTTCGGCATCGAGATGGACTTCGATGAAATTGGCGTGGCCGGCGACGGCCTCGTCCATGGAGTTGTCGATGACTTCGGCGAACAGGTGGTGCAGCGCCTTTTCATCGGTGCCGCCAATATACATGCCGGGGCGCATGCGCACCGGCTCCAGCCCTTCGAGCACGCGGATCGAGGACGCGCCGTAGCCGTCACCGGACGGTGATACGGGGGCGGGCGGCATGACGGCCGCAACGGCTGCGGGTTTCGGCTGCACATTCACGTTAGCGGGCACGTTGGCCGCCGCGGTCACCGGTGTCTTCACGGCATCCCCGTCCCTTTCCGTTTCGCTGTTTCGTGCCGCCGGAAGACCGGAGAAGAGATCGTTGCTATCGTCCATCATGTCCAAAGTTCAAAGTCGTGTGTCAGAATTTCGCCATGCGAATCATTATGCCAGTAGCGTCAATCATAACGCCAAACGCGGTTCCCGTCCGATTTGAAGTGGGTCCGTCTGGCAAACGCGGCGCATCCTATGCCACGATTGTGTCAGGGTTTCGCAACAGGAGGATTGCGCTGGCGAGGTTGCGATGGCAAGTCTCGCAGCCACGAATGAACGGTTAGCCAAGGCATGTCCACAGCTCATTTCACGTTTTGTACTCTTTTCAGCCTGACTGTTGCGGCCATGCCGGTTGCGGCCTTTGCCGCTGACGGGCCGCTGCGCCCTTTCAAGGATGAGCTGTTTTCCGCCCAGACGGTGCTTTCCAGCGGGGATGGCGGCGCGTCCGAGGTCATCGACTATCAGGAAATGCGCGATATCAACGGCCGCGATGAGGTGCCGGAGCGGCGGGTGAAACGGCAATATGTCGATATGACACCGAAAAAGGCGCAGGCGCTGGAAACCGTGTCCGTTGAGGGCAGGGCGCTTGATGTCGGCCGCGTCGGGCCGGCAAGCGGGCAGGCCTTCACGGTCATCTTCATCCATGGGCGTGGCGGTGACCGGCGGCTCGGCATGAACGACTACACCTTCGGCGGCAATTTCAACCGGCTGAAAAATCTGGCCGTCGCCAATGGCGGCACCTATTATGCGCCGAGCGTGCGCTCCTTCGATGAGAACGGCGTTGCCGATATCGCAGCGCTGATTGCCGATGCGGCCAAAAAATCGGACGGCAAGCCTGTCGTGTTGACCTGCGCCTCGATGGGCAGTTTCATCTGCTACGGCATCAGCCGCGACAAGGCTGCCGTCGCCAATCTCAAGGGCATGGCGATCCTCGGCGGTGCGGTCGATCCCGATTTTCCGAAAAGCGTCTTTGCCAGGGCGAAGAAGCCGGTCTGGTTCACCCATGGCAGCGCCGACAAGGTCTATTCGGCGGACCAGCAGGCGACGATCTTCCGTTCCTTGCTGAAGGCCGGCGAGCCGGCGCGGTTCACGCGGTATGAGACCGGCAGCCACGGCACACCGGTGCGCATGACTGACTGGCGGGCGGTTTTGAACTGGATTTTGAGCCGCTGAGGCCGTCATTTGGGTCAGCAACGGCAATTTTTTGGAAATTGCCCGTCGTTTTGAACCTTTGGGCCGCTTTTTTGTACCATTTGCTGCCGGCTGAGGTTAAAGGAATAACCCGGGATTTCCGGCAGTGTTTCTGTCGCGATTATGGGCCGTGATACGGCTGAGGGAAGGGGTGCCGCCAAGGGCGGCCTCAAGACAAAGGGAATGGGATACGCATGACGCCGAATGTTCGACCGCTTGTTGCCGGAAACTGGAAGATGAACGGCACCCGTGCCTCGCTCGATCAGATCAAGGCCATGGCAGAGGGCGTCAAGGGCGCGCTGTCCGAAAAGGTGGATGCGCTGATCTGCCCGCCCTCGACATTGCTCTACGTGGCAACGGCGCTGTGCGATGACAGCCCGCTGATGATCGGCGCGCAGGATTGCCACCAGAACGCATCGGGCGCCCATACCGGCGATATTTCCGCCGAGATGATCGCCGACTGCTTCGGCACCCATGTCATCGTCGGCCATTCCGAGCGCCGCACCGACCATGCCGAGACCGATCATCTGGTGCGCGCCAAGGCATCTGCCGCCCATCAGTCCGACCTTATCGCCATCGTCTGCATCGGCGAGACGGCGGATGAGCGCAAGGCGGGCCAGACGCTCGACATCCTCAAGCGCCAGCTCGCCGGCTCCCTGCCGGATGAGGCGACCGCCGAAAATACCGTCATCGCCTATGAGCCGGTCTGGGCGATCGGCACCGGCCTGACGCCGACTGTGGACGATGTGCGCGAGGCCCATGCCTTCATGCGCGACGAACTCGTCAAGCGCTTCGGTGATGCCGGCAAGACCATGCGCATCCTTTATGGCGGCTCGGTAAAGCCCGCAAATGCGCTGGAACTGATGGGCGTCGAGAACGTGGATGGTGCGCTGATCGGCGGCGCGAGCTTGAAAGCCTCGGACTTCCTGTCCATCTATGCGGCATACGAGCAACTGACGGCTTGATCGGAGCTTTCCTGCGCGTGGAGCGGGAAAGGGGCTTGGAATAAGCCTTCGCCTCATGTAAAGAGCCGCAAAACCTTCTTTATGGTGCTCCGCGCGGGGCATGGAATGGATTGTCATGCAGACCGTTTTGATTGTTATTCACCTCATGATCGTGCTGGCGCTTGTCGGCGTGGTCCTGATCCAGCGTTCCGAAGGCGGTGGCCTCGGTATCGGCGGCGGTTCGGGCTTCATGTCCGCGCGCGGAACGGCCAATGCGCTGACGCGCACCACGGCGATCCTTGCCGCGCTGTTCTTCGCGACCTCGCTCGGCCTCGGCCTTCTGACGCGCTACGAATCGCGCCCGACCGACATTCTGAACCGTATTCCGGCCACACAGGGCCAGGGTAACGGCATTCTCGATACGCTCGGCCCGGCGACGACGCCTTCGACGCCCGCTCCGGCTCCGGCTGAAAATGGCGTTCCGACCAATAATGGTGCTGCCGCTCCGGCGCAGACCACTCCGGCTCCGGCCGCATCCGGCACGGCCGCTCCGGCCCCGGCGCAGCCCGCCGATCCGAACGCAGTTCCGACCGGTCAATAAGCCCGGTTTTGATTTAACGCTCCGGCAGGCCAAAAGCCTGCCGGTTTTCTTTTGTTCGCATTCCGGCCAGTTGAATTGTGAATTCGTCAACAGCGAATTTGCAACAGCATGAATTTTGGGCTGGCGGAATCAGAGGTAAAAAGGTATCCGGTGAATCCCATGGCGCGATATGTATTCATCACAGGCGGCGTGGTCTCCTCTCTCGGTAAGGGCATCGCAGCTGCTGCACTCGGAGCTTTGCTGCAATCCCGTGGTTATCGGGTGCGGCTTCGCAAACTCGACCCCTATCTGAACGTTGATCCCGGCACCATGAGCCCGACACAGCACGGCGAAGTGTTCGTGACTGACGACGGTGCCGAGACGGACCTCGACCTTGGCCACTACGAGCGCTTTACCGGGCGTTCGGCCACCAAGACCGACAACATCACCACCGGTCGCATTTACAAGAACATCATCGACAAGGAACGGCGCGGCGACTATCTCGGCGCAACGGTTCAGGTCATTCCGCATGTCACCAACGAGATCAAGGATTTCGTGATCGAAGGTAATGACGATTACGACTTCGTCATCTGCGAGATCGGCGGCACGGTGGGTGATATCGAGGCGATGCCGTTCATGGAAGCGATCCGTCAGCTCGGCAACGACCTGCCGCGCGGCACGGCGATCTATCTTCACCTGACGCTGATGCCTTACATTCCGGCAGCCGGTGAGCTGAAGACCAAGCCGACCCAGCATTCCGTCAAGGAACTGCAGGCGCTCGGCATTCACCCCGACATTCTGCTGGTGCGTGCCGACCGGGAAATTCCGGAAGCGGAACGCCGCAAGCTTTCGCTGTTCTGCAATGTGCGTCCGTCCGCCGTCATCCAGGCGCTGGATGTGGCGAATATCTATGACGTTCCGATTGCCTACCACAAGGAAGGCCTCGATTCGGAAGTGCTGGCCGCTTTCGGCATCGAGCCGGCGCCGAAGCCGCGCCTGGAGCCTTGGGAAGAGGTCTGCAACCGCATCCGCACGCCGGAAGGCGAAGTGACGATTGCGATCGTCGGCAAATATACCGGCCTCAAGGATGCCTATAAGTCGCTGATCGAGGCGCTGCATCACGGCGGTTTTGCCAACCGCGTCAAGGTCAAGCTGGAATGGATCGAGTCCGAGGTCTTCGAAAAGGAAGACCCGACGCCCTATCTCGAAAAGGTCAACGGCATTCTGGTGCCCGGCGGCTTTGGCGAGCGCGGTTCGGAAGGCAAGATCATGGCGGCGCAGTTCGCGCGTGAGCGCAACGTGCCCTATTTCGGCATCTGCTTCGGCATGCAGATGGCGGTCGTGGAAGCGGCCCGTCATCTCGCCGGCATTGAAAATGCCTCTTCGACCGAATTTGGTCCGACGTCCGAGCCGGTTGTTGGCCTGATGACCGAATGGGTGAAGGGCAACGAGCTGGAGAAGCGCTCCTCCAAGGGCGATCTCGGCGGCACGATGCGTCTCGGCGCCTACAAGGCGGCGCTGAAGAAAGACACGAAGATCGCCGATATCTACGGCACGACGGATATTTCCGAGCGCCACCGTCACCGCTACGAGGTGAATGTGGACTACAAGGACCGGCTGGAAGAATGCGGCCTGGTCTTCTCGGGCATGTCTCCGGATGGTGTCCTGCCGGAAACCGTGGAATATCCCGATCACCCGTGGTTCATCGGCGTTCAGTACCACCCGGAACTGAAGAGCCGCCCGCTCGACCCGCACCCGCTGTTTGCGAGCTTCGTCGAAGCAGCGGTGGAGCAGAGCCGGCTGGTTTGACGGTTTGAATGATTACGAAGAGGGCCGCTTTTGCGGCCCTTTTTTATTGGGGTGGCAACAGGTCTCAAGACGCGCGGTGCGATGGATTGCCGGGAGGCCTCATGCCAGAAAGTTCTGCTTCCGCAACCACGCCTCATACCAGTTTGGCCATGCCTCTGTTGGGGTGCCGGCCTTGCCCATGCCGAAGCCGTGGCCGCCGGATGCGACCGGATGAAACTCGACATCCACGCCAGCCTTTTCACAGGCCTCCCGCATGATACGGCTGTTGGCGGGATTGGAAATCCGGTCGTCATCCGCCTGTGTGAGGAAGATCGGAGGGCAGTCTTTGCTCACATGGCTTTCCACCGACCATTCCCGCGTTGCCTCGTCTGCCGGGTGTCTGCCAACCAGCGATCTGCGGGTTGATGTGCGGTCATAGGGTGCTGCAAGCGTGATGACCGGATAGATCAGAGCCGCAACATCCGGCCGGGCTGATTGCCTGTCGATCTCATCCACGCCTTCGTAAGATGTGAAGGCCGAGCGGGCGGCGGCAAGCCCCATCAGGTGCCCGCCTGCAGAAAAACCAAGCGCGCCGATCCTGTGCGGATCGATCTGCCATTCCGGGGCGCGTGCACGTACCAGACGAAATGCGCGCTGCACATCCTGAAGCGGTGCCAGCGGTCCGGCCGCCCATCCTTCGATCGGCAGGCGGTAGCTGAGGACAAAAGCATAAATGCCCCTGGCCGCGAGCCAGCGCGCGGCGGGATAGGACTCCTTGCCTTCCTCGATGCGCTTATATCCGCCGCCACCGGCAATGATCATTGCAGACCCATTGGGCTTGCCGGGGGCAAATATCTCAAGGCTCGGTATGGCGATATTGGTGACGGCGCCTTTTTCGCTGATATCCGCGGGACCATCCGGACCGCCGCCACCGGGCGGCAGGTCGGGCCAAAGAGCGATACGAGGCCGATTGTCCTCAGCAAGCAGATTTGGGACTTTCATCGCCGTGGCGAGGAATGCACCGGCAAGAAGCAGGCTGCGGCGGCAGATCATGATGTCATCCTCAATCGGGCATTTGGCTCCGGCATTATCCCAGAAGAGCAGTTTATGAAGACGATATAAAAAACCAACAGGTCAATATGGGGGCAGCCCGATATTCCGGCCCGGGCCGCCCATGTCACGGCTTCCTCGCGCCGCGTCAATCGAACAAACAAAAACGGGCCCGAAGGCCCGTTTCCATGTCCGTTGAATATGGTTGGCTCACTTCGGCCCGATCATGTTTTCCGGGCGCACATACTGGTCGAATTCCTCGTTGGTGAGGTATCCGCCGCCGACGGTTTCTTCGCGCAGGGTCGTGCCGTTCTTGTGCGCGGTCTTGGCGATCTTGGCGCAGATGTCATAGCCGAGCTTGCTGTTTAACGCCGTCACCAGCATCAGCGAGTTCTCGACGCCCTTTTTGATGTTGTCTTCGCGGGCTTCGATGCCGACGACGCAATTGTCGGTGAAGGAGACCGCCGCATCGCCCAGAAGCTGGACCGACTGCAGGAAGTTGTAGGCCATCATCGGGTTATAGACGTTGAGCTCGAAGTGGCCCTGCGAGCCGGCAAAGGACAGTGCCGCATTGTTGCCGAAGATGTGGGCGCACACCTGCGTCAGCGCTTCCGACTGGGTCGGGTTGACCTTGCCCGGCATGATCGACGAGCCGGGTTCGTTTTCCGGCAGCGACAATTCGCCGAGGCCGGCGCGCGGGCCGGAGCCGAGGAAGCGGATGTCGTTGGCGATCTTGAAGAGTGCTGCGGCTGCCGCATTGATCGCACCATGCGAGAAGACCATGGAATCGTGCGAGGCGAGCGCCTCGAACTTGTTCGGCGCAGTGACGAAGGAGAGGCCGGTGATCTTGGAGATTTCCTCGGCAACCTTTTCGGCGAAGCCGATTGGGGCGTTGAGGCCCGTGCCGACGGCCGTGCCGCCCTGGGCGAGCTTGGAGAGCGCGGGCAGGGTGGTTTCAATGTTGGCGATGGCAGACGCCACCTGTGCGGCGTAGCCGGAGAATTCCTGGCCGAGTGTCAGCGGCGTTGCATCCTGCGTGTGGGTGCGGCCGATCTTGATGATCTTTTCGAACTGCTTGACCTTGGCTTCCAGCGCCTTGTGCAGGTGCTTGAGGCTCGGCAGCAGGTGGTGAACGATTTCTTCCACGCAGGCGATGTGCATCGCGGTGGGGTAGGTGTCGTTCGAGGACTGGCTCATATTGACGTGGTCGTTCGGGTGAACCGGCTTCTTGGTGCCCATTTCGCCGCCGAGCATCTCGATCGCACGGTTGGAAATCACCTCATTGGCGTTCATGTTGGACTGGGTGCCGGAGCCGGTCTGCCAGACGACGAGCGGGAAATGCTCGGTCAGCTTGCCGTCGATGACTTCCTGTGCGGCGGCGATGATGGCGTCGCCAACCTTGGGGTCGAGGCCGGCCAGCGCCATGTTGGCGCGGGCGGCGGCCTGCTTGACGATGCCCAGCGCACGAACGACAGAGGCGGGCTGCTTTTCCCAGCCGATCTTGAAGTTGCCGAGCGAGCGCTGCGCCTGCGCGCCCCAGTAGCGATCGGCCTGAACTTCAATGGGTCCAAATGTATCGGTTTCCGTCCGTGTGGCTGTCATCAATCTTGCCTTTTTACTCGTGTTCCTCCGCCAAAACGGTGCCTTCGCCCGCCTTGCGCGGCCGATATATAGAATCATCGCGCCGGCAATGAAAGCGCTGCAATGCGGCGGAGGCAGATATTTCCCGCCGCGTTAAAGCGATTTCGACACCGGGGCAGGGCCGGGATGAAAAACGGACCGGCGTGTCATTTTTACTACGTCGCGAAATGGCCAGAAAACCGGGCTTTCCGCGGCATGTCAGCGGTGCCTCAGGCCACGGTAAAGTGAATGAAATAAATAGAAATTTAACCATTCTCGCCAATTCTGGAAATTACGTTTTTATGGCTTTGGCTGTATCATAAGGTTCATTTCGGCACGGTTGTGGACTTTGGGCGTTTCTTTTCAACGGGCCGTTGATCGGCTAGACAGGCATGAAACTGATGCCCGCCCTTTCGCCGGCGGTGCTGGGTGCTACGAGGATCAAATTGCAAGTCACATCTGGAAAAACATCGGCAGCGCTGGTGCTGGCTCTCGGTCTTTCCGTTTCCACCGCTCTTCCCGGCAGCGCCGGCGCGGTAACGCTGATGGACCTCCTGCGCGGCGGCCCGGGCAAGGTTGCGCGCGATCGCGGTGAGCTGCCGCCGGCCGGCATCGTCACCTCGCCGCCGAGCGCGCGGATGAGCGCCGATGCCTCCGATCCCGAGCCCCTGCCGCGCGTTTCCGGCCCGCGTTATTACGATTACAAGGCGGATGCGGCCCGCGCGGTGAACACGGCGAATTTCGGCGAGGGCCTCGCCAATCTGAAGTTCAGCGCCACACCCGAAATCGCCAAGGCGCTGGAGGCCTATTACGGCGCCGGCGGCAAGACGCTGTGGGTTTCCGGCGGGGAACTGACCGAGCGCGCCAATGCCGTCATGGCCTTCTTCGAGACGGTTGGCGAAAGCGGCCTTGATCCGGCCGATTACAGCATTTCCGCGCCGGCAAAGGATGTGACGGCCAGCATCAGCAGCAATGCGACGGGTGCGACGGCGACCGGAACGCCGGTGGAGACGGCCTCCGCATCGACCTTTGACGTCTACCAGCGGGCGCAGATGCAGTTCGAGCTGGCGCTGTCGGCCAAGGTTCTGGCCTATGTGCAGGATACCGTCCGCGGCCGTGTCGATCCGAACCGGCTCTCCGGCTACCATGATTTCAAGCGCAAGACGGTGAACCTTGCGCCGGTGCTGAAGCTTGCGGGCCTGAGCCCCGATGTCGCTGCCTATCTGCGCAGCCGCGAACCATCGAGTGCCGAATATCAGGCGCTGAAGGCTGACCTTGCCCGCCTGCGCGGCGAGGGCGATGCGGCTCACACGGTCCGCGTTCCCGCCGATCTGGTGCTGAAGCCCGGCAACAGCAGCGCCGATATGGCCAATGTGGTCCAGGCGATCGAACATCGCGCTTCGCCAGCCTTCAAGGCCGAACATGCGGCAATCATTTCCGGTTATCAGCAGACGCCGGATTATACGCCTGATCTCGTCGATCTGGTGAAGGCGTTCCAGAGCGAGAACGGCCTCAAGCCGGACGGTGTCATCGGCCGCGCCACCGTGCGCGCCATGGTCGGCGAAAGCAACGAGGCGAAGATCGCCAAGGTGCAGGTGGCCATGGAGCAGATCCGCTGGCTGCCGGCGGATCTCGGCCAGCGCTACGTCTTCATCAACCAGCCCGCTTTCATGGCCTATTACCACAATGACGGCCAGGAACAGTTCGGCATGAAGGTGGTCGTCGGCTCCAAGGCCAACCAGACCTATTTCTTCCAGGACGAAATCCAGACCGTCGAGTTCAACCCCTATTGGGGCGTGCCGCAGTCGATCATCGTCAACGAGATGCTGCCGAAGCTGCGCCGCGATCCGTCCTATCTCGACCGGCTGGGTTACGAAGTTCAGGTCGGCGGCCGTGCGGTCTCCTCCACCAGCGTCAACTGGTATGGCTCCACCAATTCCATTTCCGTGCGTCAGCCGCCGAGCAGCGACAATGCGCTGGGCGACCTGAAAATCCTGTTCCCCAATGCACATGCCATCTACATGCATGACACGCCGGCCAAGAGCTTCTTCAACCGCGACATGCGGGCGCTGAGCCACGGCTGCATCCGTCTGGTCGATCCGCGCCGCATGGCGGCCGCGGTTCTGGGCACCAGCGTCGACAAGGTGGGCGAGCAGATTGCTTCGGGCAAGAACCGCGCCGTGCAGGTGCCGGTGAAAATCCCGGTCTATGTCGCCTATTTCACCGCCTGGCCGGACAAGGATGGCAAGGTGCAGTTCTTCGACGATGTCTATGACCGCGACAGCTATGTGCAGAAGGCCTTTGCCGTGACGACGAAGGCGCGGGCCGCGTCGATCTGATCAGAATAACATCAAGAAAAAAAGCGCCGGAGACGGCGCTTTTTTGTTTGAAGGAAAGGCCTGCCAATTTGTTTGGTGCTGGAGTCCGCCTGCTACATTTGGCGTCAACGGCAACACCGTACTCCGTCACCCCGGACTTGATCCGGGGTCCAGCGCGATCAAGTCCTTGATCGCAAAAGAGTCTTTTCACGGCGCAGACGCGCCGTGGCTGGATGCCGGATCTAGTCCGGCATGACGGATGAGAGGTTGTTCAGCTCTCATCGACGTCGGAATCGCCGTTCCCTGGCGCTTTACTTGTCTGGTCCAGCCTCTCAGGCAGCCGCTGCACCCTTCGCAACCAGTTCTTCGAACAGCGCCGGCGTCAATTCACTGAAATCGTCGATCACGACATCCGGTTCGAGTTCCGCCATCGGTACATCCGAGTAACCGAAAGTGACGCCAATCGACGGGACGGTGGCGTTCTTTGCCGCGAGGATGTCGTTGATGCTGTCGCCGACCATGATGGAGCGCCTGATATCGCCGCCAGCCTTTTCGATGGTGCCGAGAATATGGCGGGCATCCGGCTTGCGGAAGGAGAAAGTGTCGCCGCAGGTGATGGCGGCGAAATAGCGTGTCAGACCGAGTTTTTCGAGCAGCGGCAGAGCCAGGATTTCAGTTTTGTTGGTGCAGACGGCAAGCGTGATGCCGGCCTCCGAGAGCGCATCCAGCGTGTTGATGATGCCGGGATAGGGGCGGCTTTCACCCGGCATTTCGGCGCGGTAGTGGGTGATGAAGCGCTCATAGAGCGGCTCGATTTCGGCTTCCGGCAGTTCCGTCTCGCGAAGCGCGAAGGCCCGCTTGATCATCACCCGCGCGCCCTGGCCGACGAGATGGGTCAGGTCGTCATAGGTGACGGGAGCAAGCCCGGCTGCGGCAATGGTGTGATTGAGGCTCGAGACCAGGTCGGCGGCGGTATCGACCAGCGTGCCGTCGAGGTCGAAAATGGCGAGCGGGGAGAGCGGGCGGGATGTCACGGGAACTGGCCTCTTGGAGAATGCGGATGCTGGAATATGGGTGCTTTCGTTCGCGCCAAGCCTAGGCAAACGGGCCTGTCTTTGCAACCGCGTCACAACGTTCTGTTCGTTGGCTTGAAAAAGGCTTTCGTTTGGCTTTCGACCCGTGTAAACAGCACGGCGACGACAAAGCTACCGGAGTTTCAGGCACATGGATGCCCGCCAGATGAAGATCAAGGCCGCCGAGGCCGCATTGTCCCATGTGCAGGATGGGATGCGGCTTGGTATCGGCACGGGTTCGACGGCCGAGGAATTCGTCAGGCTTCTGGCCGAAAAGGTCGCCGCCGGTCTGAAAGTCGAGGGCGTGCCGACATCCGAGCGCACCGCGCGCCTGTGCGTCGAGCTTGGTGTTCCCTTGAAATCGCTGGATGAATTGCCGGAGCTGGATTTGACCATCGACGGTGCGGACGAAGTCGATCATGCGCTGCGCCTCGTCAAGGGCGGCGGCGGCGCGCTGCTGCGCGAAAAGATCGTTGCGGCGGCATCCGCCCGCATGATCGTCATCGCCGACCAGAGCAAGGTGGTGGAGACGCTGGGCGCCTTTCCGCTTCCCATCGAAATCAATCCCTTCGGTCAGGTGGCGACGCGCATCGCCATTGAAAAACTGGCGTCGCGTTCCGGGCTTTCCGGCACGCTGACGATGCGTTCTTCCGGCGACGGCGCCTTTATGACAGATGGCGGACACCTGATCCTCGACGCATCTTTTGGCCGTATTCCTGATGCAGAAGCGCTAGCACGCGAGCTGAACACGATTCCCGGTGTCGTCGAGCACGGACTTTTCATAAATTTGGCATCGCTTGCCATTATCGCGGGTCCTGAAGGCGCCCGCGTGATGCAGGCAGTATAACAGGAGCGAGATTTTCATGGTCAAATTAGCGGGACTGGGCAAAGCTGCCGCTGCTTCGATCCTCATTTCCGGCATCGTGTTCGGTACTGCCGCACGCGCTCAGGAAATTTCGGAAGCGCATATTGCTGCCGCACGGCAGGCGATCACCTCTCTTGGCGTTACCGACCGTTTCGACGACATTCTGCCGGGACTGGCGGAGCGTCTGAAGGCCGAGCTCATTCAGGCCTCGCCGAACGTTCAGGATGCCATCACCGAGACTGTCGACGCGAAGGCTCTCGAGCTTGCGCCGCGCCGCGCCGATCTGGAGCGCGAAGCAGCGCTCACCTATGCGCGCGCCTTCACCGTCGAAGAGCTGAACGCCATTTCCACCTTCTACAGCAGCGAAGCCGGCAGGAAGCTCCTGAAGGACGGCCCGATCGCCACGCGCGAACTGATGAAGGCCGCCGACATCTGGGCCGCCGGCATCAACCGCGATCTCAACGCGTCCAGCATGTCGGAACTGCAGAAGGTTGCCGGCGCCGATCTGAAGCCGCTTCCGGCCGATCAGAATGCCACGGGCGGCGCTCCGGCTGCTCCCAAGCCCTGATTGAATGAACAGACAATTCAGAAATATTCAAAGCCCGGCCGCAAGACCGGGCTTTTCATTTGTGCGTCGCAGCACCTATATGTGCCGTGAATGCGCCACCGCCCGTCCTGAGGCTGATGGCGGCGTTTTTGATCAGGGGTTTTGATTATGACAGCTTATGACTACGATCTTTTCGTCATCGGTGGCGGTTCCGGCGGCGTGCGCAGCGGCCGCGTGGCGGCCTCGCTCGGCAAGCGCGTGGGGATTGCTGAAGAATATCGTTATGGCGGCACCTGCGTCATTCGCGGCTGCGTGCCGAAGAAGCTGTTCGTTTATGCCTCGCAATTCCCCGAACATTTCGAGGATGCCGAAGGTTTCGGCTGGAGCGTCGGGGAACGCAGCTTCGACTGGAAAAAGCTGATCGCGGCGAAGGACAAGGAAATCACCCGTCTGGAAGGGCTGTATCGCAAGGGGCTTGAGAACGCCAAGGCCGATATTTTCGACAGCCGGGCCGAACTGGTCGATGCCCATACCGTGAAGCTGACGAAAACCGGTGAGACCTTCACAGCAGAGCGTATCGTGATTGCCGTCGGCGGCACGCCGAACGAGCACAAGGCGCTGCCCGGCCATGAGCTGACGATCTCGTCCAACGAGGCGTTTAATCTGGAAGAACTGCCGAAATCGATCCTGATCGCCGGCGGCGGTTATATCGCCGTGGAATTCGCCAATATCTTCCATGGGCTCGGTGTCGAGACGACGCTGATCTATCGCGGCAAGGAAATCCTGTCGCGGTTCGATCACGACATGCGCAAGGGCTTGCACGAAGCGATGGAGGCCAAGGGCATCCGCATCCTTCTGGAAGATATCATCGAAGACGTCAGCAAGGACGGGGCCGGTGGCTTCGTGGCCCGCACCAAGCAGGGCGCCTCGCTGCATGTCGGCCTGGTCATGCTGGCGCTCGGCCGCGATCCGAACACCAAGGGTCTGGGTCTGGAAAATGCCGGTGTGAAGGTGGACGCGCGCGGCGCGATCATCGTTGATGATTATTCGCGCACGAACGTGCCGAACATCTTCGCGCTGGGCGACGTCACCGACCGGGTACAATTGACGCCGGTGGCGATCCACGAGGCCATGTGTTTCATTGAAACTGAATACAAGAACAACCCGACCAAGCCGGATCACGAGCTGATCGCGACGGCGGTGTTCTCGCAGCCGGAAATCGGCACCGTCGGTCTTTCGGAAGAGGAAGCCGGCAAGAAATATCCGGAACTGGAAGTCTATCGTGCCCAGTTTCGGCCGATGAAGGCAACGCTGTCCGGTCGTCAGGAAAAGACGATCATGAAGCTGATCGTCAATGCCGCCGACCGCAAGGTTGTCGGCGTGCATATTCTCGGCCATGAGGCGGGTGAGATGGCGCAGCTTCTCGGCATCACGCTGAAAGCCGGCTGCACCAAGGATGATTTCGACCGCACCATGGCCGTTCATCCCACAGCCGCCGAAGAGCTGGTGACGATGTATTCGCCGAGCTATCGCGTCGTGAATGGCGAGCGTGTGTAACGCCGGTACAGGTGTGATATAATCGCCGCCCGCATCAGCCTGCCGCCCTTTGAAAGCGAAGTTTTCGAATGGCGGCGGGGTTGTTAAATCGTTTGAATTGACTTTTGTGCGTCTGGAGCGCTCAAAACGGGCAGAATGAGCCGGATGGCTCAGGGATCGGCTATGCAAAGCCGATGCTTGGAGCTATAAGCCGCTCAATTTTTCGAGGCGGCCGCGCGACGTCGCGCGGGCGAGAAAAGGGTGAGAACATGGCACAGAATTGGACCCCCGGCAGCTGGCGGCAGAAACCGATCCAGCAGGTTCCCGAATATCCGGATGCGGCAGCGCTTGCGGCAACGGAAGCCACGCTTGCGACCTATCCGCCCTTGGTCTTTGCCGGTGAGGCCCGCCGTCTGAAGAAGCAGCTCGCCAATGTGGCGGAAGGCAACGCCTTCCTGCTGCAGGGCGGCGATTGCGCCGAAAGCTTCGCCGAACATGGTGCGGACAATATCCGCGACTTCTTCCGCGCCTTCCTGCAGATGGCCGTCGTGCTGACCTATGGCGCGCAGCTGCCTGTGGTGAAGGTCGGCCGCATTGCCGGCCAGTTCGCCAAGCCGCGCTCTTCCAACGTGGAAGCGCAGGACGGCGTGACGCTGCCGTCTTACCGCGGTGACATCATCAACGGGATCGAATTCAACGAAGCTTCGCGCATTCCGAGCCCGGAGCGTCAGCTCGACGCCTATCGCCAGTCGGCCGCGACGCTGAACCTCTTGCGCGCTTTCGCGATGGGTGGTTACGCCAACCTCGAAAACGTTCACCAGTGGATGCTCGGTTTCATCAAGGACAGCCCGCAGGCGGATCGCTACCGCAAGCTGGCCGACCGGATTTCCGAAACCATGGACTTCATGAAGGCGATCGGCATCAGCGCGGACAATAATCCGAGCCTGCGCGAAACCGATTTCTTCACCAGCCATGAGGCTCTGCTGCTCGGCTACGAAGAGGCGCTGACCCGCATCGATTCCACCTCCGGCGACTGGTACGCGACATCAGGCCACATGATCTGGATCGGCGACCGCACGCGCCAGCTGGACCATGCGCATGTGGAATATTTCCGCGGCATCAAGAACCCGATCGGCCTGAAATGCGGTCCGTCGCTGACGCCCGACAATCTGATCGAACTGATCGATGCGCTGAACCCGGCAAACGAGGCCGGCCGCCTGACGCTGATTTGCCGTTTCGGCCATGACAAGGTGGCGGACAGCCTGCCGAAGCTCATTCGCGCCGTCGAGAAGGAAGGCCGCAAGGTCGTCTGGTCCTGCGATCCGATGCATGGCAACACGATCACGCTCAACCACTACAAGACGCGTCCGTTCGAGCGCATCCTGTCGGAAGTCGAAAGCTTCTTCCAGATCCACCGCGCCGAAGGCACGCATCCGGGTGGCATCCATATCGAGATGACCGGCAAGGACGTGACGGAATGCACGGGTGGCGCGCGCGCGGTGACGGCGGATTCGCTGTCCGACCGTTACCACACCCATTGCGATCCGCGCCTCAACGCCGATCAGGCGCTGGAACTGGCCTTCCTGCTGTCCGAGCGCATGAAGAGCGGCCGCGACGAGAAGCGTCTGGCGATTGCCAACGCCTGATACAAAGAGCGATCAAATGAAAAGCCGCCGGGATGTTTCCCGGCGGCTTTTTTGTGCGTGAGGATGGAATTATTGGACCAGTGCCGGCTGCTGGCAGCGAACATCCGTGACGCGCACATCGGCTTCGCCGATCTTGACGCCGAGAACCAGAAGCACGTTGTAGAGCAGCTGATCGACTGGAGCGGTGACGACAGCAAGCGTGTTGGCAAGTGCCGTCTGGATGCCCGCCAGGCCTCCGAGATCAAGGTTGAGGAAGAGCAGCCTGATATCCAGATTGAGGTTCTTCAGCAGTGAACTGACGAGAGTGGTCACGGTGTCCTTGGTGGAAACACTCTTGATCTTGCCCTGGGTAATATCCGACTGCGTGAAGGTCAGCTTGGTCTTGGTCATATTGGTGGCGTTGATGAGGGCACTGCCATTGATGGCAAGCAGCGCCGAATCCACGATTGCCGCCTTGGTGACGCGCGGGTCCCTGCCGAAATTGGCAAAGGCCGTGGTATCGACATTACCAAGGGCGATTTCCGCGACACCCGGCACGACTTCCACATCCACCGTGCCCTGTCCGCCGCCCGTGCAGCGAATATCGGCGAGCCGCGCTTCGGCATGGGCGACTTCCACATAAAGCGGAAGATTGACCTTGAGGCCGGCAATGGCCTGAAGGCCATCGACCACGACATTGACCGCCAGACGGGTCTGTGCGGTGCGCACCACGGTGCCCTGACCACCGACGGCGAGCGACGGCGTTTCGACGGGCGGTTCACCGATGGCGAGCGTTGCCTTGACCGAGGCGAGGCCGAGAACATTGGCGTTGAGATTGAGCGCCAGCTGGTTGCCGCCATTGCCCGCCACCGCGGCGGCATTGATGAGGTCGAACACACCGGCGGTGACCTTGAGGTTTTCTCCGGTCCCGATCAGCTTGTCCGAGAACGGGCCGAGATTGAGGATTTCCTCAAGCCTGATGTTGACGTTGCTCTTGTTGACGGTCTTTTGCAGCGTCTTCAGAATGTTGGCGACCGCCGGTTGCAGGCCCGTGGTTTTCGTCAGCGCATCGAGGAATTTGCCGTAGGTGATGTCGGTCTTCAGCACATCCTTATAGGTGCCGGCGGTGAGGTTGAGATCGATGGCCAGCGCCTCGACGACCTTCAGCGCATTGACGTCGGCGGCGAGAAGCGCCTGATAATCCATGAGCTTGAGTGAAACCGTGGTGCCGAGCAGGCCGCCTAGCAGGCTGTTGAGAATTCCCTCATCGAGGCTGGCGAGCCGCGATCCCACCGAAAATGCCGCGATCCTCTGGGACGATGCCGTTCCAACCGCGGAAACCTTGGGTGGCTTGGTGAAGGCGGATGCGAAGAATATCTGGCCCTGTTCGACGATGTTCACTTTCACCGCATTGGTGGGCAGGGCGTTATCGACGAAACGTTGCCCAACGGGAACGGTCGCATCCGGCTCATAGTGACCCTTGATGACCTCGGCGTAACCCTTGCTGCTGGCAAATTCGTTTAGGGGATCGAAGGGTTGCAGACCGGCCGGGGTGAGCAGGCCCTGCGCGGTCCTGACACCGAGATCCATGCCGTTGAGAGCGAAATATTGCTGCACGGCCTTTTCCGGGTCGGCGGCATTTGCCGCCGCCGATATGGCTGCGAGATCGGCGGTCTGCTGCAATTGCCGTTTCTGCAGGGTCAGATAGCCGTAATCGACGCCAAGTGCCAGGATACCGATGAAAAGCGGCGCGGTAAGTCCGGCCGAAATGGCGATGTTGCCGGCCCGGTCCTTCAGGAAACGGGGAAGCAGGGAATGGAAAGTCTGCATGTCATGCTCCTCCGATCCGGATGGTGGAAAAACGCCGGATGACCGGCTCGGGCAGGGTGTAGCTGTAGAGGCTCCAGATGGGCAGGTCGCGGGCGTCATATTCGACCTTGACCGTGAACTGGTTGGCATTGGCGGGATCGGTCGCGACATCGACGGTGAAACGCTTCTTGTCCATGAAAGCGTAACTGAGATCGCTTCTGGTGACGAAATCCCGGGCCAGCTGCTGGCGCTCGGTGGTATTCAATCCGGCAACAGCCGTCCTTGCCGCGTCGGCGGCGATCTGCTGCACCGAATAGGCCGCCATCAGATAGATTCCGTAGGCGATCATGGTCAGCAGGACGAGAAAGAAGATAGGCGCGACGATGGCGAACTCGACGGCTGACGAGCCGGATCGATCGCGAAAGAAACGTACTCCATTACGCATAAAGCACCCCCGTTCCTTAAGGCATCAAGGTTCGATGCCTTGATTTATTATTTTCGGAAATGCTAATTTATAGGTGTTAATTTTGTGTTGATGTCGCTCTTATGGGTTGCAGGCGTGTTAAGGCTCTCGCCTCGGCGCCTGAGTGCTTTCACTTTTCGCTGAAGTCTGATGATTGTCTATATCTTTGTTTTAATTGTATTTTTTTGCGCTTCGTACTTTTTCAGAAAGCGTTCCGGCGATCTCAGATCAGCCGCAGGCCCTTGAAGCTGGCATGGCCGTCCTTGCCGATGATGATGTGGTCGTGGACGGCGATGCCGAGCGGTTTGGCCGTATCGATGATGGTCTTGGTCATCTCGATATCCGCACGCGAGGGGGTAGGGTCCCCGCTTGGGTGATTGTGGATTAAAATCAGGGCGGTAGAGGATAGTTCAAGGGCGCGGCGCACGACTTCGCGCGGATAGACCGGGGTGTGGTCCACGGTTCCCTGACCCTGCACCTCGTCGGCGATCAGGACGTTGCGCTTGTCGAGGAACAGGATACGGAACTGTTCGCGCGTTTCATGGGCCATGGCGGCATGGCAATAATCGATAACCGATGACCAGGAACTCAAAACCTGCTTGTTGCGGATCTCGCTTTTCAGCATGCGCTGGGAGACCGAAGCGACGAGCTTCAGATCAAGCGCCACGGCCTCGCCGACGCCCTTCACCTCCTGCAACAGTGGCAAAGGCGCGCCGAGAACACCGCCGAGCGTTCCGAAACGGGCAATCAGCGCCTTGGCGATCGGTTTGGTATCGCGCCTCGGGATCAGCCGGAACAGCAGGAGTTCCAGCAATTCATAGTCGGCAAGTGCCGCGTCGCCGCCATCGCGGTAGCGCGCCCGCAGCCGGTCCCGGTGGCCGTGATAATGGGCGGCATCCGCTTCCTGTTCTGCAACGGCTGCGGCCCGTTCGGGCTTTCTGGGCGCGCTTCGCGGTTCGGCAAAAAAGCCGCGCTCATCCGCCTCGCTGAAAAAATCGCCTTCGCCCGCCTGAAAGCCTGACGTCGTGGAAAGATCGGCGGAAGGCGGGGCAGGGCGTTTTGCCATAGGCGGTCTGGCCTTATGCGGGGGGAAGCGGCGGCAGGCCTGGGCGATCGAAACCACCCGGTGACAGCGTGAAGATTTCGCAGCCGGTGGCCGTGACGCCAACGGCATGTTCATATTGCGCGGAGAGCGACCGGTCGCGCGTCACCGCTGTCCAGCCGTCGGAAAGCACCTTCACATGCGGCTTGCCGAGATTGATCATCGGCTCGATGGTGAAGATCATGCCTTCGCGGATTTCCGGCCCTTCGTCCGGGCGGCCGTAATGCAGGATGTTCGGCGTGTCGTGGAACAGGCGTCCGACGCCGTGGCCGCAGAAATCGCGCACGACAGAGCAGCGCTCCGCTTCCGCATAAGCCTGGATGGCCGCGCCGATCGCGCCGGTGCGCACGCCGGGCTTCACCGCCGCGATGCCGCGCAGCAGGCATTCATAGGTCACTTCCATCAGCCGCTCGGCGGCGCGCTTGATCTGGCCGACCGGATACATGCGGCTCGAATCGCCATGCCATCCATCCAGCACATAGGTCACGTCGATATTGACGATATCGCCTTCGCGCAGCGGCTTCGCATCCGGAATGCCGTGGCAGACGACATGGTTGATCGAGGTGCAGACGGATTTCGTGTAACCGCGATAATTCAGCGTCGCCGGCAGCGCGCCGTGGTCGGCGCCGAATTCGAAGACGAAACGGTCGATGGCATCCGTCGTCACGCCGGGCTTGACGATCGCCGCCAGTTCATCGAGGCAACGCGCCGTCAGCTGGCACGCCTTGCGCATCCCGTCAAAGTCCTCAGGGGTATAGAGGCGGATGACGCCGGTGTTCTTGAGGGGGGCGGAGGCTGCGTCGATATAGGTGACCATCTTGGTGCTTTCTGTCTCTTTACGTCCCTGTTCATAAAACAGCTGGACGCCATTCGTCCATCTTAACCGTTCCGCTGACCGAAATTTGTGCCGGGGAGACCGTGCATTTCACCGCATAGGCCTCCACGCCGCGCGTCATGGCCCGCTGAAACGCCAGCGCATAGACCGGGTCGAGATCGTCGCAGATGCGCATCCGGTCGCAATCGTCGCGCTGGATGAGATAGAGCATCACCGAACGATAACCTGCTTCCGCAGCGTCACCCAGTTCCTCCAGATGCTTCGCACCGCGTTTGGTGGCCGTATCGGGAAACTCGGCCAGCCCCTTCTCGCGCATGAAATGCACGTTCTTCACCTCAACATAGGCATCCGGCCGGCCGGGTTCGGACAACAGAAAATCGATGCGGGAATTGCGGCCGTATTTCTGTTCGCGCCTGATCGTCGAATAGCCGCCGAGTTCGGGGATACGGCCGGTGAGGATCGCTTCTTCCGCCAGCCGGTTCGGCATGCCGGTATTGATGCCGACCACGGTGCCATCGGCCTCGACCATTTCCAGCATGTGCCGGTATTTGCGGGTGGGGCTGTCATGTTCGGACAGCCATATGCGGGAGCCCGGTGTCGTCAGCCCGCGCATGGAGCCGGTGTTGGGGCAGGAGCCGGTAATCGCCGTGCCGTCCTCCAGAACGGCATCGAAGAGGAAACGCTTGTAGCGGGAAATCAGCGTGGCGGGAGTAAGCGGGGGGGTGAAGAACATGTGACCTGAAAGATGGGAAATGATGGGTGTGGTCAGGAAAGGACGTAGGTTCCCGGCGCATCGCCGAGTACGGCGCGCTTGCCGTCTTCCGGTTTTCGCGCCTTTACCTTCTCGCCATCCTGGCTTTCGATCCAGTTTTGCCAGTGCACCCACCAGGAGCCCTTATGGGCGGTGGCGGCGGCCTGCCAGGCGTCGAAGTCTCCGGCTGGTGATGGGCCTGTCCAATATTGGTATTTCTCAAGCTGCGGCGGATTGACGACGCCGGCGATGTGGCCGGAAGCGCCGAGCACGAATTCCACGGGTCCACCGAACAGCGCAGCACCGGTGAAGACCGATTTCGCCGGTGCGATATGGTCATCGCGGGTGGCGAGATCATAGACGGGTATCTTGATGTCGCCGAGATTGATCCGCTTGCCGGCGACGCGCATCAGCCCGCGGGCGAGATTGTTCTCGAGGTAACAATTGCGCAGATAGAAGGAATGGCTGGCGGCCGTCACCCGGGTCGAATCGGAATTCCAGTAGAGCAGATCGAAGGGCAGGGGTTCGGTGCCGCGCAGGTAATTATCGACCATATAGGGCCAGATGAGATCGGAGGCGCGCAGCATGTTGAAGACGGTGGCCATGATCGAACCGTCGAGATAACCGACCGCCTGCATGTGTCTGTCGAGCGCGGCAAGCTGGCCTTCATCGATGAAGACCTTGAGGTCGCCGGCATGGATGAAATCGGTTTGGGCGGCCAGCAGCGTGGCGCTGCGGATGCGCTCATCGCCCTGCTGCGCATGTAATGCCAGCGCCGAGGATAAAAGCGTGCCGCCGACGCAATAACCGATGGCGTTGATTTGTTTCTCGCCGGTTCTTTGCTCGATGGTGTCGAGGGCGAAATCGATGCCCTCGCGGATGTAGTCGTCCCAGCCCTTGTCGGCGAGGCGGGCGTCCGGGTTGATCCAGGAGACCATGAAGACGCTGTGACCCTGTTCAAGGCACCAGCCGACGAAGGATTTCTGCGGATTGAGGTCAAGAATGTAGAATTTGTTGATCCATGGCGGCACGATCAGCAGCGGCCGTTTGAAAGCCTTCTGCGTCGTCGGCGCGTAATGAATGATCTCGCAGAGCGGGCTTTTCGCCACCACCTTGCCTGACGTCACCGCGATATTCTGGCCGATGACGAATTTGCTGTAATCCGTCTGGCGCAGTTTCAGGTGGCCATTGCCGGCCGCGACATCTTCCGCCAGTTGCGCCATGCCCTTGACGAGATTGGCGCCGCTGGAAGCCACCGTCTCGCGAAAGACCTGCGGATTGGTGAAGACGAAATTGGCGGGTGAAAGCGCCTCGGTTACCTGCCGCATGTAAAACAGCGCCTTGGTGCGGGTATGTTCGTCCAGCCCTTCGGCCTCCGTCACCATCCGGTCGGCGAAGCCCACGGTGGTCTGGTAGGCTTTCAGGAGAAAATCGAAGAACGGATTGGCCTGCCAGTCGGCATCGGCAAAACGCCGGTTGCGGCGTTCCGTGGTGCCGCCTTCTGCTGGGGATGCGGCGGGCGAATCAGCATCGCCGGAAAACTGCGCCACCGATTTTGCCCACAGATCGTAATAGCTGGAAAGCAGGTGGGTCTGCGCTTCCAGCGACCGCTTCGGCTCGGCCATCCAATATTCGGCGACATCGGACAGTGTCTTGACGAGGTCGGTCAGCGGATCGGCGCTGGTTTGAGGGATTTCACCGCGTTCGCGCGGCGCCAGCCATTCGGATGCGGCCTTGCCGAGATTTTCCAGCGCGCGGGCGATGTTGACCGCGAAGGCTTCGGGATCGCGGATCAGGTAGGCCTCGGCGGAGCTGGCGTCGAAACCGGGCGTTTTGCCACCCTTTTTCGTGCCCCCGCCGTCAACACCTGCCATGCGTCGTCCTCCACCAAATTTGTATTTGCACATTCTGCATGAAAACGAATACAAGTTCCACCAGCAAGGGGAGGCCGCAAACGGCCGAACCGTGGTCGAATTCGATATCGGCAGATATCCTTACAGGCGGAACATGACGATGGGCAAGCACATGGGCACATGGGGAACATATGCGGAAAATGCCGTGAGAATCGCTGTGATTTCGCTGTCCGGCGCCCTGTTTGTTACCGGGCTCGCCGCCTGCAAGGCGCCTGAGCCGATCGTCGCCCCCGCCCATATGCGCCGCCCGACCGCCGAAATCGTCGGTCCGCGCCCCGTCAGCGACAATGCGGTGAGCCAGAAGCGCGATACCGGCACCTATCCGACCTTCTCGGCGCCGATGACGGCTGCCGGAACCCAGATGGGCGACGATGAGGCCTCCACCATGGAATCGAGCCTGTCGCGCCTCGGTGCTGCCCGCCGCAACGGCCAGATTTCTGAAGCCGAATACAAGCGTCGGGTGGCCGAACTGCGGGCGCTTGCCGAAAATCAGAAGCCGGTTGCGACGCCTGCCGCCTCGCAGTGAGATCATGCCGCGCGTTATGCGCGATATAATGGACCGACCCCACATCCTTTCGTGACGAAACACGTCCTGAAACCAGGCAGGCGCATCTGCGCCATGAGGCTTGAGATGGAGCGAGCGTATGCCGCGCCTGGGATGGTGGCACTGACCGCTAACGGGTCAGGCCGGCGCGACATCATAACCCCTTCTTTACCCTGCCTTTGAACCATCCGCTTACCGAAGATGTTAAGCGGATGGATGCGGTTTTGCGCTTATGATGCAGCCATAACAAACAGGCCGCTGAAAAGGCGGCGTACAGGGTGAAATATCATGAAATGCATCGCCGCTTTGCTGGTTCTTGCCGGTTTTGCGCTCGCACCGGCTCAGGCGCGCGCGCCATATCTCAACATTGGAACATCCGCGCTTCAGGGACGATGAAGAGGGTGTTGAAGCGCCGGTCAGTCGTTGCCGGCGGCTTCGCTCAGCGCATCGAGATCGGGCACCGTGATATGACGGTTGTTTTCGATGCGGATGATGCCTTCCTTGCGCAGCTTGGTCATTTGCCGGCTCACCGTTTCGATGGTGAGGCCAAGAAAATCGGCAATGTCGGCACGGGACAGCGGCAGATCGAAAGCCGATTTGTCGTCGTTTTCCGGATCGATATGGGTGGCGATCATATAAAGGAAGCTGGCAACCTTTTCCTGCGCCGATTTGCGGCCGAGCGTCAGCATCCAGTCGCGCGCTTCGTCCAGTTCTTTCAGGGACTGGTTATGGAGCTTGCGTTCCATGTCGGGCACTTCGGAGACCATGCGGTCGACGACGCGGCGCGGGAAAAGGCAGATTTCCACATCGGTCGCCGCTTCTGCCGTCATCTTGCTTTCGGCCAGGAACGGCCGGCCAAGAAAATCCGGGGCGAATTGCAGGCCGACAATCTGCTGGCGGCCGTCCGCCATCATCTTGGAGAGCTTCACCACGCCATTGAGGATATTGCCATAGGAGGTGACGAGTTCACCCTGGCCGAGCAGCTCATTGCCGGCTTCCAGTTTCTTGCGGCTGGAATGGCGGTTGAGATCGCAAAGCTGCTGCGGTGTCAGCGTGCTGCAAAGACCGCCGTGACGCGCCTCGCAGGAACGACAAACAACGGGCTCTTCCGAATTGTGGATGGTCTTCTGCAGCGTGTCCATAAGCCTTTTCCGATGCTGGCTTTTTCGGGACGATTGCGACCGTGGGTGTCAAATCCGGTCTCTTTTAAGGCTTGCGCCGCGTAGCCGTCGCCCCAGCGTCTACTTTAGGAAGAACTTACGGTGCAATTTGATTGAAGTCAAAGTTGCAAACTGTCGCAGCGGTTACTGAAAGAGAGGAAATCGACATTTTCTTGATAAAAGGCAAATCCGGTGATGAATACCGAACTTCTTCGCAAATATTCGGGTGCAGTGCCGCGTTACACGAGCTATCCGACCGCGCCGCATTTTCACGAGGGAATCGATAACGCCACCTATCGCGGGTGGCTCGGCGAGTTGAACCACAGGAACCGGATATCGCTCTACCTGCATATTCCCTATTGCGACAGGCTGTGCTGGTTCTGCGCCTGTCATACCAAGCACACGCTGAAATACGAGCCGATTGCCGTTTATCTGGAAGCACTTAAGCAGGAGATCGAGGCGGTCGGCGCGCTTGTGTCACCCGATGCGGTGGTGAGTGCGGTGCATTTCGGCGGCGGTTCTCCCACCATGCTGAAACCGGAAGATATGGTCAGCCTGATGGACTGTCTGCGGCGTCATTTCACCTTTGGGCTTTCGCCTGAAATCAGTGTTGAAATGGACCCCAATGATCTGGACGACAGCCGTTATGACGCGCTCGCCGCCATAGGCATGTCGCGGGCGAGTCTCGGGGTTCAGGACTTCGATGACAAAGTGCAAAAAACCATCAACCGAATTCAGTCTTTCGAACAGACGAAATCCGTTGTCGATGCGGTGCGGGCGAGGGGCGTTCATTCGGTCAATTGCGACATTCTTTATGGCCTGCCTTTCCAGACCTGCGAGACCCTGCAGAAGACAGTGAACCAGATCGTCTCGCTCGATCCGGATCGCATCGCGCTTTTCGGTTATGCCCATGTGCCGTGGATGAAGAAGCACCAGTCGCTGATCCCCGAACACGCCTTGCCTGATATTGCCGAGCGTTACCGCCAGATGACCATGGCGGGCGAGATGCTGAAGCAGGCGGGATACCGGCAGGTGGGGCTCGATCATTTCGCCAAACCTTCAGATACGTTGTGCCAGGCGGCGGAGGCCGGCGCGCTGCGACGGAATTTCCAGGGCTACACGACGGACACGGCTGACGCGCTCATCGGGCTTGGCGCATCATCGATCGGCCGGTTGCCGCAGGGCTACGTGCAGAACATGGTCGCGACGGGCGAATATCAGCGAATGGCGGGCGAAGAAGGGGTTGCCGTCGTCAAGGGCATCGAACTGTCGGCGGACGATCAGCTGCGGTCTCATGTCATAGAAAGGCTGATGTGTGATTTCACGCTCGATCTTTCCGATCTGAGGCAGCGTTTCGGCACGGTCAGCCAGTCGGTCAGGCTGCAGGCGCATGATTTCGCCGCCAGGGACAGGGATGGTATCGTTGCTCTGGATGGTGATGTTTTTGCCGTAACGGAGGCGGGAAGGCCATTCGTGCGTAATATCGCGGCAATCTTCGACACCTATCTGGGCAATGGACGCGGCCGCCATTCGGTTGCTGTTTAGGCAACAGTTTTGGGGCAAATTTCAAAGTTACGTCACGAAACCATTGGCTTTTTTGCGCGACTTGCCTATGTGGTGCGTCAGACAGGATAATTCATACGAACGACAATAAGGATTATGGGCGTGACAGCTACATTCGACAAGGTTGCCGACATTATCGCCGAAACCAGCGAAATCGACCGCGAAACCATTACGCCGGAGAGCCACACGATCGACGATCTGGGCATCGACAGCCTCGACTTTCTGGATATCGTTTTCGCCATCGACAAGGAATTCGGCATCAAGATTCCGCTCGAGCAGTGGACGCAGGAAGTCAACGAAGGCAAGGTTTCCACCGAAGAATATTTCGTGCTGAAGAACCTCTGCGCCAAGATCGACGAATTGCGCGCAGCCAAGGGCTGAGGCGACAATGCCCGCTTCCGGCGGGCATTTTCTTTTGATGCCGCCTGCGGGCAAATCATGACTAACCGACCAGAGACGGGCCGGACGGATGCTGCTTGAATATTTTCAGATGATCGACAAGGTCGAAGCCGTGGACATGGCGACGCGCACATTGAGGGCGCAGTCTGTCGTTCCCGACAAGAGCCCGGTGTTCGAGGGCCACTTTCCCGGCATGCCGCTGGTTCCGGGCGTGCTTCTGATCGAGACCATGGCGCAGGCTTCCGGCATGCTGGTTCTGGCATTTTCCGATTTTGCGTCCATGCCGTTCCTGATGTCGGTCGACGGCGCCAAGATGCGCACCTTCGTGGAGCCGGGCGCGGTTCTCGACATCGAGGCGGTGCTGGAACATGACGGTTCCGGCTTTGCCGTCACCAAGGCGAAGATCACCTCTGCCGGCAAGAAGATCTGCGACGCGCAGCTGAAATTGCGCACCATGCCGTTCAGCGAGATCCCGCTTGGTCCGATCGTCAAGAAGCGGGCCGAGGAAGTCGGCCTGATGGCGGCCATTGCCGCGGATGCGCAGGGGTAAGCGTTTCCACCCGTTTTGAAGAGGGCCGTTTTCCCGTCGGTCCGGTTTCGAAGCATGAAAATCGTGGGCGCGCGACGGCGGATCAGGCCTTCACCATTGCCAATCCGCACCGCGGGCTTTATTCCGCAACACATGACGTGGTTGTTCGCAACCGCTGTGGATAGCCGTGACCGTTTCGGCGGGGCCGGCTGCAAAGGATGACAAACGATGAAATCTGACAATGATGTGGTGATAACAGGGGTTGGCATCGTGACCTGTCACGGCGTCGGCAGCCAGGCGCATTTGGCGCTTCTTTCTGGAACGGCCGCGCCGGCGACGATTGTCGAGACCGAAAAGTTCAGGCCCTATCCGGTTCATCCCATGCCGGAGATCGACTGGTCCGCGCAGATCGCCAAGCGCGGCGACCAGCGCCAGATGGAAAACTGGCAGCGCCTCGGTGTTTTCGCCGCGGGTCTGGCGCTTGATGATGCCGGGCTGAAGGACAATGCCGAAGCCTGCGCCACCATGGACATGATCGTTGCCGCCGGCGGCGGCGAGCGCGACATCAATGTCGATACGCTGATCGTCGACGAGGCGCTGAAGCGCAACGACCGCGAAGTGCTGCTCAATGAGAAGCTGACGACGGAATTGCGCCCGACGCTGTTTCTCGCCCAGCTTTCCAACCTGATGGCCGGCAATATCTCCATCGTGCACAAGGTCACCGGTTCGTCCCGCACCTTCATGGGTGAAGAAGCGGCCGGCATTTCCGCCGTCGAAACCGCATTTCACCGTATCCGTTCCGGCGAATCGAGCCATGCTCTGGTAGGCGGCGCCTTTTCGGCCGAACGTCCCGACATGATCCTGCTGTTCGAGGCCATCGGCGCGCATGCGCAGGGCGGCTGGCAGCCGCTGTGGTCGCGTGGCGACAAGGATGGCGGCGGCATGATTTCCGGTTCGCTGGGAGCTTTCCTCGTCCTGGAATCACGCAAGCATGCCAGTGCGCGCGGCGCGCGCATTTATGCCCGTATCGACGCCATTGAGGGCGACCGCGGCAGCCGCGATGACGGTAAGATGGAAAAGCGCATGGGACGCCTGCTTGCTCCCGCAAAGGACAGTGCGGCGACCGTCGTGTTCTCCGGCGCGAGCGGTTATGACGGCGTGACGGCCCGCGAGAAGGACATTCTCGAAAAGGCGCTGCCGAATGCTGTCATTCGCGGTTTTGGCGGTGTCACCGGTCATGGGCTGGAAGCACAGTTTCCGCTCGGACTGGCGCTCGCCGCGCTGACGCTTGAAAGCGGTGCGAAGGTGCCGGCTTTCGATGCGGCGCAGGAAAAGCCCATGGGCGAGGCGGCCAGCGAAGCCGTCGTCACCACCGTCGGCCATGTGCGCGGCGAAGGTGTCGCCGTTCTGTCCCGCGACGTGTGAGGAGAAAGATCATGACTTCCAATTTCAGGGATCATCTCGGTCGTCCCATCGTCGCCGTCACCGGCATGGGCATCATCACGTCGCTCGGGCAGGGGCTTGCCGATAACTGGGCGGCGCTGACATCGGGCAAGTCGGGCATTCACAAGATTACCCGTTTCCCGACCGAGGGGCTTTCGACGCGGATCAGCGGCACGGTGGATTTCATCGATATCCCGGTTCCGAATTCCGTTGAGCGCTCTTATGCTTTTGCCCGCGAAACCACCATAGAGGCTCTGGCGCAGGCCGGTATATCAGGCGATTTCGACGGCCCGCTGTTTCTCGCGGCACCACCGATCGAGCCGGAATGGAGCGCCCGTTTCGAGCTTGCCGACCGGTCTCCGCCGGCCGCCCAGCCGGGCGATGCCTATGAACGGTTCCTGACCGCCTTCCGCCAGCGTCCCGACCCGGCGTTCCAGGAAGCCGCCCTGTTCGGCGCGATTTCCGAACGTCTTTCCGACCGTTTCGGCACACGCGGCCTGCCGGTCACGCTTTCCACCGCCTGTGCATCCGGTGCCACCGCGATCCAGCTTGGCGTCGAAGCCATCCGCCAGGGCCGCACGGAGCGGGCGCTGACGGTTGCGACCGACGGTTCGGTCAGCGCCGAAGCGCTGATCCGCTTCTCGCTTCTCTCCGCGCTTTCGACCCAGAACGACCCGCCGGAAAAGGCTTCCAAGCCGTTCAGCAAGGATCGCGACGGTTTCGTGATCGCCGAAGGTGCTGCGACGCTGGTGCTGGAATCGCTCGAAGCAGCGGTTGCACGCGGCGCGAAGGTGCTCGGCATCATCAAGGGTGCGGGCGAGAAGGCCGACAGCTTCCACCGCACCCGGTCTTCGCCCGATGGCGGCCCGGCGATTGCGACGATCCGCGCGGCACTGGCCGATGCGGGCGTGGCCGAAAGCGATATCGGTTACATCAACGCCCACGGTACTTCGACGCCTGAGAACGACAAGATGGAATATGGCTCCATGCTTGCCGTCTTCGGCGAAGGCCTGAAGGATATTCCGCTGTCGTCCAACAAGTCGATGATCGGCCATACCCTGACCGCAGCGGGCGCCGTGGAAGCGGTGTTCTCGCTGCAGACCATGCTGACCGGCACTTTGCCGCCGACGATCAACTACAATAATCCCGATCCGACCATCACGCTCGACGTGGTGCCGAATGTGAAGCGGGATGCACAGGTGGGCGCGGTTCTGTCCAACTCCTTCGGGTTTGGCGGGCAGAATGCCAGCCTTGTCATGACGCGGGAACCGGCCTGACCGGTTTCGCCACAAACAGGAGCGTTTCCGAATATTTTGCGGAAACGCTCTCGCTTCTTTGATTACGCATTCCGGCCGCAAAACGGTTACAGAGTTTTGCTGGAATGATTTTTAAATAACGCCCTCGGGCGAAGGACTGATATATGCGCGCTCTTCAACTCGTGGACGACCGGAAGCTCGAAAAAGTGGATCTGCCTGAACCGGATGCACCGGGCCCGGGCGAGGTGACGCTGCGCGTCAAGGCCGTGGCGCTGAACCACATCGACGTGTGGGGCTGGCGCGGCATGGCTTTCGCCAAGCGCAAGATGCCGCTCACCATCGGTGCCGAGGCTTCGGGTGTGGTTGAGGCCATCGGCCCGGGTGTTTCGAACGTGTTGCCCGGCCAGCTCGTCTCGGTTTATGGCGCACGCACCTGCGGGCTGTGCAAGCCCTGTCGCGAAGGCCGTGACAATCTGTGCGAACACGTTCAGGGCGTGCACGGTTTCCACCTGGACGGTTTCGCGCAGGAAAAGATCAATATTCCCGCCCGCCAACTCGTGCCAGCACCCCACGGCATTGATGCCGTTGCTGCGGCTCTCGCGCCGGTGACCTTCGGCACGGTCGAGCACATGCTGTTCGACAATGCCAAGCTGGAGCCCGGCGAAACCATCCTCATCCATGCCGGCGGTTCCGGCATCGGTACGGCGGCGATCCAGCTTGCCAAGAAGATGGGCTGCACCGTCATCACGACAGTGGGTTCCGACGACAAGATCGAACGGGCGAAGGCGCTGGGCGCCGATCACGTCATCAATTACCGGACCGACCGTTTCGAAGGCGTCGTGCGCAAGCTGACGAAAAAGAAGGGGGTCGACGTGGTGTTCGAACATGTCGGCAAGGACACCTTCGTCGCCTCGATGTTCTCGTTGAAGCGCGGTGGCCGTCTCGTCACCTGCGGCTCCACCTCGGGCGTTTCCACCGAAATCAACCTGATGATGCTGTTCCAGCAGCAGCTCAAGCTGCTCGGCTCCTTCGGCTGCCGCATGGAAAACATGGCCAATGCCATGCAGAAGATGGCGCGTGGCATCGTTCATCCCGTCATCGACACCGAAGTGACCTTCGACGATATCGACCGGGCGCTGGAGCGCATGGAAACGCGCCAGGTGTTCGGCAAGATCGTTCTGCGGATGGACTGACCATCGTGAAACTGTTCCTGACGCGGATTGTCCTGAAACTGGACCACTTCCGGCAGTGGCTGATCGCGACATTCGCCTTCGGTCTCCTCAACCTGCTGAAGCTCTTCCCCGCCGATGCGGGCATTCGCGCCGCAGACCGGCTGGCGCGCTTCGTGGGGCCGAAAACCGGCCGCCACAAGCTGATGCTTCATAATCTGGCGCGCGCCTTTCCGGAGAAGTCCGAGGAGGAGCGGTTGGAGATCGCCATGGACAGCTGGGCCAATATGGGCCGGCTTGCGGCGGAATATGTGTTTCTCGACCGGCTGTTCGATTTCGATCCGGAAAAGAACGAGCCCGGCCGCATTCGGGTCGAGGGTATTCCGACCTTTCTGGAACTGCGCGACAATCCGCGGCCCTTCATCGTCTTTACCGCCCATAGTGGCAATTTCGAATTGCTGCCGGTGGCCAGTTCGGCCTTCGGTCTTGATGTCACCGTGCTGTTCCGGCCGCCGAACAATCCTTTCGTGGCCGACAAGGTGTTCAATTTCCGCAAGGAGCGCATGGGCAATCTCGTGCCTTCGCACGCCGGTTCCTCCTTCGCGCTTGCGCGGCAGCTGGAGCGGGGCGGCGGTGTCGGCGTGCTTGTCGACCAGAAATTCAGCAAGGGACTGACAACGAAGTTCTTCGGGCTCGAGGTTCGCACCAATCCGCTTCTGGCCAAGCTTGTGCGTCAGTTCAACTGCGACGTCTATCCCGCCCGCTGCGTGCGTCTGCCGGACAATCGCTACCGGCTGGAAATCGAACCGAAGGTCGAAATTCCCCGCGATGAAAAGGGCAATGTCGATATTCAGGCAACGGCACAGCTTCTGAACGACAAGGTGGAAAGCTGGGTGCGCGAATATCCCGGGCAGTGGCTGTGGTATCACGACCGCTGGGATGTGAAGCACCAGATCTGAGGCCCTGGCCGCACCGGGCGTTTTTCGCGATTCACATCAAATTCGACCGCGAAATTGTGCGTTTCGATATTTTTCCATATTAGTGGAACCTGATTTTTCGTTCATGGATTATCGAAATTGAAAAAATAGCGGTGGCTGTGATATTTTGGACTACAATCCCCACGGCGTTTTTGCGTTTCGTTACGTCATTTTTAAGCGCAGAGACGCTAAGATCAGGGGTAAGGGTCTATCCTTTTGGATTGGGAGCGGGGTGTTTGCCCGTTCAGGGAGAATTGGGTTGAAAGATTTGATTGAGCTGTTCTGGCTGCGTTATACGGAACTGCAATCTGCCGTTGGTAAAAACGAGGCCGACAAGATTGCAGTGCTGGAGCGTGAACTGGAGCAGCTTCTCGAGCGTGTCGTCGGCCGTCAGACCGAAAGCTCCGAAGATATTCGCGAGCAGTTCCGTTTCGCCATCGACCTCCTCAACCACGAGGCGGAAGACCTTGGTTGCGTGCAGCGCAATTCCGAGCTTCTGCGCACGCTTGTCGATCGATATGTCGGCATGCCGCCGAAGGCGAAGGTCATCGGCGACGAGGATGAGGATACTCTGGAGTGGCATCACCGCCACCTGATCCTCGATGAGGACATGCTCAACGATCTCGACGAGCCGGTGGTCATTGTTTCCCCCGGTTATCGCGTGTCCTTCGCCAATGCGCTGGATGCCTTCCAGCGCAATGCGCCGGATGGGCTTTTGGGTTGCCATATCGCCGAGCTTGTCGGCGTGCATCGTTTCCAGAACGACCTCAGGGAAAAGCTCGACAATTGCTTCAAGGGCGATACGTCGAAATACACCTATGCGGAAGACCAGAACGGCCGTACGGTCGTGAAATCGCTGGAAATGTCGCCCTGCTATTCCTCCGCCTACAAGCTCGTGGGCGCCATGGTCGTGATCAGGGAAATCGCCGATCGCCGGCGCCGCGCCACCGGCTGACCTATCGGAGCGCCTTGCCTCTGCCCTTCAATGGCGGGAAAGGGGCGCTCCGCCATCCCTCATTTCGGGAAGATGGTTTCCCAGATCGTGGCGATGGACCAGGCGGATGAAGCATCGACAAGAAGCTTCGTCGCCATTGCCAGGCAGGACAGAACGAGAAGCGGGCGGATGATCTTCGCGCCGTTTTTCATGGCGAAGCGTGATCCGATCTGCGCGCCGATGAACTGTCCCGCACCCATGGCCAATCCCAGCTTCCACAGAACCGCGCCGCCAATGGCGAAGACGACGAATCCGCCGAAGTTAGAGCCGAGGTTCAGAAGCTTGGTATGGGCGGTCGCCTTCAGCATGCCGAAACCGGCGAGCGCCACAAAAGCCAGCATGTAGAAGGACCCCGCGCCGGGGCCGAAAACACCATCGTAAAAGCCGACCAGCGGCGCGACGGTGAGGCCGAACACGAAGGGTGTGATGCGGCGGTGACTGTCGATATCGCTGAGCTGCGGCTTGAAGGCGAAATAAAGCGCAATTGCGATCAGCAGGAACGGCATGATGGTGCGCAGCAGATCGGCCGGCACGAAGGCGGCGGTGACGGCGCCCAGCATGCCGCCAAGCATGGCCATCAGCCCCATCGGCAATTGTTCCTTCAGATTGACATGGCCGCGCCGGGCATAGGCAAGCGTGGCCGAGGCCGAGCCGAACTGCGATTGCAGCTTGTTGGTGCCGAGCGTGTCGAGCGGCGCAATACCCATGATCAGCATCGCCGGAATGGTGATGAGGCCGCCGCCGCCGGCGATGGAATCGATAAATCCGGCAAAGATGGCGACGCAGAAGAGGACGATAAATACGTTGAGGGCGATGTCTTGCACTGAAGATGTCCGGGCAGGCGGCGGGAGAGGGCTTCTTCTTTCACCGAAAAGACCGCCACGCAATATTTTTCTGCATGATATGCCGCCTGCGGGGGGATTGCGGTGTTGCCGCTTATCGTTATGTTTCCGTGGCGCGTCACCGGAAGGACGGATGGCGCCTGAGACATATGGATGAGGGCATTATGCATAAAGTGATATTCGATACGGATCCGGGTGTAGACGACGCCATGGCGCTTCTGTTCCTGCACCGTCACCCCGATATCGATCTGATCGGCGTCACCACGGTTTTCGGCAATGCGCCCATCGATATCACCACCCGCAATGCGCTGTTCCTGAAGCGGGAATGGCAGATGACGGCGCCGGTTGCGAAAGGTGCTGGCGTAACATTCGATCCCGCCCGCAAGGAAGGCCACTGGCCGACCTTCATCCATGGCGAAAACGGTCTCGGCGATATCGATATCCCAGAAACCATCGATCTGCCGCTCGATCCACGCCCGGCGCATCGTTTCATCATCGAGACGGTGAAGGCCAATCCGGGTGAGGTGACGCTGATTGCCGTCGGCCGCATGACCAATCTGGCGCTGGCGCTGCGCGAGGAGCCGGATTTTGCTGCGCTGGTGAAAGACGTCATCGTCATGGGCGGCGCCTTCGACATGAACGGCAACGTGTCGCCAGCGGCCGAGGCCAATATCCACGGCGACCCGGAAGCGGCCGATCTCGTCTTCACCGCGCCCTGGCGCGTGGTCGTCGTCGGTCTCGATGTAACGACGAAAACGGTAATGACCAGCGCCTTCATGGCTGAGATGGCAAAGGCCGGCGGCAAGCCGGTGCAGCTCTTGTCCGACCTGTCGCAATTCTACATTGATTTCTACAAGACCCGCACCGGCGACGGCATGGTGGTGCATGACAGCTGCGCCTGCGTCTATCTCGTCGCGCCTGAGCTTTTCGAGACCCGCAGCGGCCCGGTGCGTGTCGTCTGCGGCGGGCTTGCCGACGGCCAGACCATCCAGAAGCCGGATGGCCGCGCCTTTCCGCCGGGCGACTGGGACGGGCATCCGAGCCAGCTCGTCTGCACGGATATCAAGCCGGAGCGCGTGCTTTCGCTCATCCGTGCGGCAATTGTGAACGGCGAGCGCGGCTGAACGACAGGAATGGCCGTTCTTGAGCATGGCTTGCCTTGCATTTTCCAAGAATCTGGCGTTATGCAAGTTCCTTGATCCTATTGCGCGATCCGCCTTGCCAAAGGGGCCGAAAAGGCTGTGCCGAAGCACAGGCGGATGATCGCGATGGCGTGTGGGCCGAGAAAAGCCTTGTAGGTTTTCCCGTGCTTTGCGCTACAATGAATAACGCCTGCCGGATGGGTTCGTGTCGGCGGCGTTTAAAAACAAAAAACGAACCTTCGTTATGGGCCGGCAGAACCGGTCCATTCCCATGAGGAAAGTGATGGAAGAGTTTCACAAGGTCCGGCGTCTGCCGCAATACGTCTTCGAACAGGTCAACCGTTTGAAAGCGAGCGCGCGAGCGGCCGGGGCCGATATCATCGATCTCGGCATGGGCAATCCCGACCTTCCGACCCCCAAGGCGATCGTCGACAAGCTTTGCGAAGTCGTTCAGGACCCGCGCACCCATCGTTATTCCTCGTCCAAGGGCATTCCCGGTCTTCGCCGCGCGCAGGCCGCCTATTATGCCCGCCGTTTCGGCGTGAAGCTGAACCCCGATACCCAGGTCGTCGCCACGCTCGGCTCCAAGGAAGGCTTCGCCAATATGGCGCAGGCCATCACCGCACCGGGTGACGTGATCCTGTGTCCGAACCCCACCTATCCGATCCATGCCTTCGGCTTCCTGATGGCGGGCGGCGTTATCCGCTCGATGAATGTCGAGCCGGATGAGAGCTTCTTCGGGCCCTTGGAGCGTGCGGTGCGCCACTCCATTCCCAAACCGCTGGCGCTGATCATCAACTACCCGTCGAACCCGACGGCGCATGTGGCCTCGCTGGATTTCTACAAGGATGTCATCGCCTTCGCGAAGAAGCACGAGATCATCGTGCTTTCCGACCTTGCCTATTCGGAAATCTATTTCGACGAAAACAATCCGCCGCCTTCGGTTCTGGAGGTTCCCGGCGCAATCGACGTTGCGGTGGAGTTCACCTCCATGTCGAAGACCTTCTCCATGCCCGGCTGGCGCATGGGCTTTGCCGTTGGCAACGAGCGGCTGATCGCGGCGCTGACGCGTGTGAAGTCCTATCTCGATTACGGTGCCTTCACGCCGATCCAGGTTGCGGCGACCCATGCGCTGAACGGTGACGGCTCCGACATCGCCGAAGTGCGCAATGTCTATCGCCGCCGCCGCGATGTCATGGTCGACACCTTCGGCAAGGCCGGTTTCGAGGTTCCGCCGCCGGCGGCGACGATGTTCGCCTGGGCGAAGATTCCGGAAAAATTCCGCCATCTCGGCAGCCTGGAATTCTCCAAGCTTCTGGTCGAGAAGGCCGATATCGCCGTTGCTCCCGGCATCGGCTTTGGCGAGATGGGCGATGACTACGTCCGTCTCGCGCTCGTGGAAAACGAGCATCGAATTCGTCAGGCAGCGCGCAATCTGAAGCGTTTCCTGTCGAGCGCAGACGAAACGATGCACAATGTCGTTTCGCTTAACGCCCACAGATAAGGGCAACCGAAGGCGGCCGGGCCTCGGCCGCCACCATCACCAGCAAATCAGGAACATACCCATGGCAGATTCATTGAGAATCGGCATAGCGGGGCTCGGCACTGTCGGCGCTTCGCTCGTGCGCATCCTCCAGCAGAGAAGCAACGAACTTGCGATTACCTGCGGACGCGCGATTGAGATTATTGCGGTGAGCGCGCGCGACCGTTCGCGTGACCGCGGCATCGATCTCAAGGGTATTACCTGGTTCGACACGCCGGAGCAGCTGGCGAGCGAAGCCGATATCGACGTGTTCGTCGAACTGGTCGGCGGTGCTTCCGGCCAGGCTGAAAATGCGGTGCGGGCCGCACTCGCACGCGGTCTCCATGTGGTGACAGCCAACAAGGCGCTGCTGGCCAAGCACGGCGTGGAACTGGCGACCATTGCTGAAGACAAGGGCGCGCTTCTCAATTTCGAAGCGGCGGTGGCCGGCGGTATTCCCGTCATCAAGGCGCTGCGTGAATCCTTGACCGGCAACCATGTGTCGCGCATCTACGGCATCATGAACGGCACCTGCAACTACATCCTCACCAAGATGGAGAAGGAAGGGCTGTCCTTCGATGCCTGTCTGAAGGAAGCGCAGCGGCTGGGTTATGCGGAGGCCGATCCGGCTTTCGATATCGAGGGCAACGACACCGCTCACAAGCTCGCCATTCTGACGACGCTTGCCTTCGGCAACAAGATTTCTGCCGATGACATCTATCTCGAAGGCATCACCAATATTTCGAGCGAGGATATTCAGGCGGCTGCCGAACTTGGTTATCGCATCAAGCTTCTCGGCGTGGCGCAGGTGACCGAATCCGGCATCGAGCAGCGGGTGCATCCGACCATGGTGCCGCTCGATTCCGTCATCGCACAGGTGGACGGCGTGACCAATGCGGTGGCGATCGAATCCGATATTCTCGGCGAATTGCTGATGGTTGGTCCGGGTGCCGGCGGCAACGCCACCGCGTCCGCCGTGCTGGGTGACATCGCCGATATCGCCAAGAGCCGTCCGGGCGCCCAGCAGGTGCCTGTGCTCGGCCGTCCGGCGAAATCGCTGACGGACTATCGTCGCGCCAAGATGAAGAGCCATGAGGGCGGTTATTTCATTCGCCTGACGGTGAAGGATCAGGCGGGCGTCTTTGCTTCCATCGCCAGCCGCATGGCTGACAATAACATCTCGCTGGAATCCATCGTGCAGCGCCAGCGCGTGCATGTGGAAGGCGCGCCGCAGACCATCATCCTTGTCACCCACGCGACGATGGAAGATGCGATCCGCAAGGCCGTGAAGGCGATCAAGAACGAGAAATATCTCGTCAGCGAACCGCAGGTCATCCGCATCGAGCGGACCTGAGACGCATCGATTTCTTGATGGCATCGAGAGCCGCGCTTCCCGAAAGAGGCGCGGTTTTTTGTTGCCGGCCGTGTGCATCGCACCGGCCTTCCGGTGGCCATAAAATTTGAGGACGCCGCATTCGAACCGCTGGAAAACAAGGCGATTCGGCACTATGCTTAATCCTGTTCACCAAGCGAGGGAGGCGTGGCCGTGACATCGATCATCCTGTTCAAGGACAACAAGCGCGCCGGCGTTCCGGTCACCCATCATCGGGTGCGGCCGCATAATGCCAACGACAATATTCGCAGCATGGAATTCGACATGGCCGAGCATGAGCGCAACTGGTGTTCGCTGGCTGTCTTCTCGTTATTGCTGCTGGTCGGCGCGGTCTCGATCGTCAGCCCGTTTTTCTCGATTTTTACGGTGTGACAGCCGGGACAAGCGTTTTTGCTTGAAAAACACCGCATCGCCATTTAGCCCGTTCTAACTATAAGGCGCGGATATGCGCGCATGACAGGATGAAGGGACAGGATGGCAATGATGGAGCCGGCCGATGCCGTGGCCCGCGCATTTCTGAGCGTGGAGCGGTCGGCGACAGAACAGCGCTGGGTGTCGCGGCTGGATCAGGCCGGACAGAACCGTGCGCTGGCCATGTCCCAGATCCACGCCATTCCTGAACTGATCGCGCGGGTGCTTGCCGGGCGCGGCGTGGGTGTCGATGACGCCCTGGCGTTCCTTGATCCGACCATCCGCTCGCTGATGCCCGACCCGCATATGCTGACCGATTGCGAGAAGGCCGCCGAGCGGCTGGTGCGCGCGGTCGAGACGGGTGAGAAGGTGGCGATCTTCGGCGATTACGATGTCGACGGCGCTGCCTCTTCCGCGCTGATGTTTCGCTTTCTCGCGTATTTCGGGCTGACGCCGGAAATCTATATTCCCGACCGCATTTTCGAAGGCTACGGCCCGAACCCGGCGGCGATGCAGCAGCTTGCCGCCAATGGCGCGACGCTGATCGTGACGGTCGATTGCGGCTCCACCAGCCATGAATCGTTGCAGGCCGCAAGGGATGCGGGAACGGATGTGGTGGTGATCGACCACCATCAGGTCGGCACGGAGCTGCCGCCCGCCGTAGCGCTGGTCAATCCCAACCGTGAGGACGATCTGTCGGGGCAGGGGCATCTCTGCGCCGCCGGCGTGGTGTTCCTCGTGCTGGTCGCCACGCTGCGCATATTGAAGGACCGGCGGCACAGGCAGGCTTTCACGCTCGATCTCCTGTCGCTTCTCGATATCGTCGCGCTTGCCACCGTATGCGATGTGGTGCCGCTGAAGGGGCTCAACCGCGCCTATGTGGTGAAGGGGCTTATCGCCGCGCGCCACATGAACAATGCCGGGCTTGCGGCCCTGTTCAAGAAGGCGGGGCTGGGCGGGCCTGTCACACCCTATCATTTCGGTTTCCTGATCGGCCCCCGCATCAATGCCGGCGGCCGCATCGGCGATGCCGCGCTTGGCAGCCGCCTCCTGACGATCGATGACGCCTCACAGGCGGAGGTCATCGCCGAGCGGTTGGATGAGCTGAACCGCGAGCGGCAGGCGATGGAAGCCGCCATGCTGGCGGAAGCGGAGGCGGAGGCGCTGTTCGAATATGGTGATGGCTCCGGGGCGGGCGTCATCGTGACTGCGCGCGAAAACTGGCATCCCGGCATTGTCGGTCTGCTTGCCTCGCGTCTGAAGGATCGCTTCCGCCGTCCCGCCTTCGCCATTGCCTTCGATCCCTCCGGCAAGGGCACCGGCTCGGGCCGCTCGATCACCGGTTTCGATATGGGGCGTATGGTGCGCGCCGCCGTTGAGGCCGGGTTGCTGGTCAAGGGGGGCGGTCACGCCATGGCGGCCGGCCTGACGGTGGAGCGCGCCAATCTCGGCAAGCTCAGGACTTTCTTCGAGGACGCGGCGGCAAAGACCGTGAACGAGCTGGTGGAAAGCAGCGTGCTGAAGATCGACGGCGCCATCGGCGCCTCGGGCGCGACATTGCAGCTTGTCGACCAGCTGGAGCAGGCCGGTCCTTATGGATCGGGTCACTCGCAACCGATCTTCGCCGTGCCCTCACATCGCCTGCGCGATGTGAGGCTCGTCGGCACATCCCACGTCAAGATTACGCTTGAGGCCATGGATGGCTCGCGGCTGGATGGCATCGCCTTTCGCGCCGCCGAAGCGCCTCTGGGGCAGATGCTCCTGAATGCGCGCGGCAGGAACATTCACGTTGCAGGCACCGTGGGCGCCGATCTCTGGCAGGGCCAGAGGCGTGTGCAGCTGCGTGTTCTGGATGCGGCCTTCGCGCCCTGACGGGGCTGCGGAACTGCCGGGATTTTTCAGGAGCGGGGCAAGCCGCGCGTCGCAAACAGCAAGCGTCCGAATACTCACGCGTTACGTGAAGTTCTGCATATAGAGAACTGGTTTTGAAGAGGAAGCAAGTGGCACGCCCTAGGGGAGTCGAACCCCTCTTTTCAGAATGAAAATCTGACGTCCTAACCGATAGACGAAGGGCGCGTGCGCTTGTGGTGTGGCGCCCTTATAG
Organism: Agrobacterium sp. OT33; assembly: GCF_017313365.1. NCBI lineage: Bacteria > Pseudomonadati > Pseudomonadota > Alphaproteobacteria > Hyphomicrobiales > Rhizobiaceae > Agrobacterium > Agrobacterium sp. OT33. Next base: position 315,477 of record NZ_JAFLMZ010000002.1, read on the forward strand.
TCAGGCTCCGGTTGCTCCGCAAGCGGAAAAATTGATTTTTTTCGCTTCACGACGAGTTTTTTTGCCGAAACCGAAGAGGCTGTGGAAAACTGCGCCGAGACTGGCCAAGGCCTTGAAATGGCGTCTCTATCGCTGCCCGACAGTAACGTCATCATGCGCCGTGCGAGGGCCGTGGCGTGTTTTTCCAACCCTTAGCTGGCATCTGCTGCCAGCAGGAATGAACGGAGGCCTTGGAAGGGCTGGGAGGGAAAGGCAAGCCGGTCGATTTGCCCGCTGGCGCCTCATCCGGCTTGCCTTCCATCGGGGGGACAGCACTCTAACGTGCAGACCCGGAATCGGTTCCGGCGCGTTGATCACGCGAGACGAATTCGCGATCTGCGCGGCAGTTTTGTATTTTTCGAGGGGGAGAACACGAAGGCAAGTGGCACGCCCTAGGGGCGTGACACTGCGAAAATCAGCCGTTGTTTTTGCTGTATTTTTTGACTGTCTTTGTCTCACTTTTTGCTACCCCTTTGGCGGGTGAGACAAAATCGTCCATATTTTGTTCTTCTGACACGACCGGCAACACCTCGCCACCGGCGCCATTATCCGGCGCCTTCTGAAGAAACTTCATGCCTTTCTCAGCCAACTTTTTGCGGTTGGCTTTCTCGGTGTAGTAGGCGGCTTGCTCCATGGTGGTCCAACCATAGATCGCCATCAATTGCTTTTCCGTCGCGCCGTTTTCAGCGGCACGCGTTGCGCCCGCCTTACGCAGACCGTGCATAGAGCAATGAAACAGGTCGGCGGCATCACACCACTTCCTCATCCTATTCCCCAGCCCCTTCACAGAGAACGGCGTGCCTCTTTCCGTTACGATGAACGTGAGGTTGCCAGTCGGGCCTTCTTCCAACGCTGATCGCAGTTCCGGCAGAATCGGTATCTCCACATCAACGCCACTCGATCTCGCTGTCTTTTTTGGCTTGATGCGTATCCATCCGTCGGCGGATAGATGCTGCCGACCGAAGATCGCCATGGTTTGCAGCCGGAAGCCGGTGAATAGGCCGATATTCAATGCGAGGCGGGCACGAGATCCAGGTGGATGAACTGCTTCGAAGCGCGTGACCTCTTCTTCGGTCCAAGTGTGGAATCCATCACCGGAATATAGTCGCTTGATCCCACTGCACGGATTAACTTTCAGCAGGTCTGCCGTTTCTACAGCCCAAGTGAACATGGCACTTATGGCTTTGACAACATCGTTACGCGCACCCGGCGTTGAACGCAGATCGTCGCGTATTTCTGTGATATGTCGTTTTTCCATAGACGCGAAGGGAAGGGTGCCCCGAGCGCGTTTCCCTTTAGGACCAAGACTGCGGCATACCTCTTCAAGGATTTTTACCCGAGCAGCCATTGTCTTGTCGGTGATGGTGCCGGCGGCGCGGCGCTTGTATTCCACCACCAGCCAATGCAACGTTCCATTGGCCGGCGCTACGATCTTCTCGCGACCGTTATCTTTTTGCTCGGCATAGGGGATGCCCAGCCTGGCGCAGGCGATTTCCTTTTCGAATTCTGCTGTACCAGGCTGTTCACGCAGGCGCACTTTAGGCTTGCCTGCCGCGCGGAAATAATACCGCGGGTTTCCGTGTCGATCAGGGTCGAAGGAGACGCCCTTCGGAAGCTTGTTGTTTTTTCGAGGTCTAGGCATCGTCCCAAGGATTGCTGCCGGATGCAGCTTCGTCAATATCGTCGTTGTCGCCAAATCCCGGCTGATGGGGCAAACGGCGGAAATGTTGGGCAAGCTCCGTCACATCGTAGACTAGGCGCCCGGCCGAAGCCATGCGAGGACGAGGCATAGTCCCGGCCGTTACCATTTTGTCGAATGTGCTTGGCGAGACGCCAACGAGTTCCGCCGCCTGCTCTCGATTGACGCCGAATGGTGGCAGTGAAGTGGGGAGAATATCGATCGTTCTGGTTCTCGCCATCACGACTTGCTCTTCTCTTTTTCGGCGAGATATTCAGCCGGGTCTATTTTCTTCACGGCAGAAGCGGGTCCGAAAGTGCCTAGTTTTTTGTCGCGATAACGTCCTTCGGCGTCGGAGTCGAATTTCGCGGCGCCGACAGTTCTAACCCATCCAACGGCATTCGACGCGGCAACGCGTTGCTCAGTCGTCAGCTTGTTGTTTCGCCGCTTTGTTTTGTCTTTTTTGACCTTGGCGAGCCATTTGTGCTTTTTAAGGAGCTCTCGCTGGATCCTCAACAAAATCGGAAACATTGATGCCGATTTGTCTTTCGGAAACTTGATCTCAAGTTCTGCCAGTCGGCACGCAACGAATGCGGCGTGTCTGGCGGATTTGAAGGAACTCGTATCCGCGTGTTTCCCATCCAGGTATCGGCGAAGCGCTGCTAGTTCATCAGGGAATACAAACATATTCATCTCCAACTGACCAAGATACGCCAGCCCCGGTTTCCCGGGACTGGCAGTTTGTTTCGGTCTTCGGAGTGCCACGATTGGCTTTACAGTCTCAGGGTGCGAATAAATCACCCTGTCTTTCAGAAATGGTAGTGCGTTGGCGTTTCGGCCGAATAGTCTTCTTCGTTTTCAAATATCGTGTGATATCCAAGTCTCGAAGGATCTCGAGGTCAACCTCGAGCCTCTGGATAAATTCAGTTTGCTCATCGATAGAATACCAACGTTCCAGTTTCAGGCGCTGCCAAGCAATCCGCAGATCGAGATCTCCCCAACATCGAACTGGTGAGGTGTCTAGGATTGCCTCCAACGCCGCTAGTCGACAGAGTACGTGGATGGGGTTGTCGTAATCATTGTAATAGGCGTATCGACGATCAAATAACTGATCCCAGTCGCGATGTTCCTGCCACGCGCCGAGTATATCCCTTGGAAGCTTGTAGGCGTGGTTAAGCATATCTGTAACTGATCTGGAAGGAGCCCGACCAGTCCAGTCGCCAAACCCGTAAATGTATTCTTCTCCGTTCGAGAAGTTCTTTCTGAGGGCGATCGGCTCCAACGTCTCCCGCAAGAGGCGCTCGCGTTCAGTTTCAGCGAAAGCTATATCAGCAGGCCCAAATTTCCGCTCCGCATCTTCGAATCGAGCTTGTGCTTTTCGTTCCTGTTCTGCCCAATACGCGGCTCGTCGTTCTTCCTCAGCCTTTTGTTTGCGCTCGTTTTCTTTTCGCAGGTTTTCCTGAGCGAATTGCCAGAATGCATTCCAATAATTGTCGTCGGCCCAATGGGTTTTGGCATTTGTTTGAGCAACATCAGCTCGGTGTAGTGCTTCGTCTAGCGTCAGGCCGGCTTTTTTCGCCATGGCTTCGGCTCGGGCTTTTGCCGCTGACCGTTCGCCCGCCGTTGCGCCGCCGGTCATGAGGGCGTGGACCTTACGAAAACGCTCGATATCAAGCTCAGACATTAAGCGGCACCTCTATTTCGGTCCAAGCGCAGAACTTTCGCGACTTCACCTTTCGCCGGGTCGACGTCGTTCATCGCCAGCCAGACGATATATGCGCGAATGCGCTGCTCGATCTTCGGTCGCGCATCGAGGATGACGGCAGAAGGTCTTGCATCTGCCCATGCAAACAAGCTCAACTGCTGCCAAGGATCCTGTTTCACGATGCGCTCCTTTTCGCTTCGTATTTTTCAACTATCTCTCGTGCAATGCGACGCGTGATAGTCCTATCGGCGCTCCAGCGTTCAAGGATTGCCGTAGCTGCTTCCGCATTTCTCCGCCCGTTCATTTCAACAATGAAGTTGCTCTGCTCGACGTAGGTTGCAGGCAGGGGAATAGGATCATCGTCGCGATCAGTCTCGGTTGAAGGCGGCCCATCGACAGAGGCCGATGAGTCCGAACGAAGTGAGGACAAAGTCGAAGCGGAGCGGAGACCGCCGAAGGCGTCATCGGCCGGGCCACGCACTCGACGTGAGGTTATGTTCTCAGGTTCACTTCCAAGGTTATGTTCTAAGGTTAGGTGACAGATTTCTGCCCCTTCGACCGACAGATTTATGTCACTTCGTGCGACAGATTTCTGCCCCTTCGTGTGACAGGAATCTGTCACTTCGGGAGCGTTGCGAACTGACAGATTTGTGTCACTTCGTATCAGTAGGAAATAGTCGAGTGAACCGTCAAAGCGAGACTTGCTGGTGTGGATGAGACCGTTCGCTCGCAAGGCGTCAACGCCGGCTCGGACGGTGCGGACGGGCAATCCAGTTGCGGTGGCAATGGCTTCGAAACTTGGGAAGAGTGCGCCATTTTCCCTGTTTGCAAATTCGTCGATGAGTGCCAGACCGACGCGAAGGGCACTTGCAGGTAGATCGCACCTACGAAGTGCAGCGCGCCAGATCCATGGCGTCTGCATGATAGCGATGTTGCTTTTCTTAAACTCGTCGGTCATCAGAAGGGCTTGTCCAGAGGCAGATCGTTGTTGAGGTCGGGATGATGTGACATTTTTCGTTGGTGGTCCGGTGGACGCCGTCGACCGCCTGTAGGACGAACTGTGCGGCTTGAAATGACCGAGTCTGCAACGATCTGAAGTTGTTCCCGTTTCTCCCCGCTGTCGGTTGTCCAGCGGCTTCGCTGGACGCGACCAGAGACACTCAGCATGTCGCCCTTCTGGTGGCGCGAGAGCGCTTCAGCGGCGTTGCCAAAAGCGACTATACCGATCCACTGAGGTGGGGCGTCGTGGTCATCGATGGTCACCGCTATCGACGCGACAGACATCGGCTTTCCCGACTGTGTGGAAATCATCTTCTGATCCTGGCCTAGGCGGCCGTAAGCTGCGGCGTGCATCATGCGGGTGGCCTCCGCTGCGTCTAGCTACGAGCGTTTGGGGCTGGTGTCTGCGGTTGATCACCTTGCAAAAAGTCGATTACCTGGCGGCTGATTTTCTGAACAAAATCAGGGTCGGAGTCCTCAAATTCCGAAAGCATCTTCTGAATCAGGGCCGCCGCTTCAAAGTTGGACGTGATCGGGAATTTCCCATCAACGATCCCTTGCCAATTGGCGAGGAAATGCTGTTCCAGCTCTGGAACCCAATCAGCCTCCATTGCGCGATCGAACGCCAACGCCTCGAGAAGGGTGGCCGGCGGGGTAAACGTCGCGGGAGCATACGGTCGCGCTGGATTTGCGGGCACGGCGGTGCTATGAACGTCGCTGTTCATTTTCTTTTCCTTTGGATTGGTAAGGATTTGATCCATGGCTCGGGAAGGTTGGCGCCTTTGCCGAGCCTTTCGTTTATTTGCTGTCTTGCATTTTGGCGAAAGAGGCGTCGATTACGCTTTTACGCCACCGCTTACTACGAAGTCCCGCGGGTTCTCCAGGCGGGATCAAGCCTTGCTTTACGTATCGGTAAAAGGTCACCGGGCTAATTTGCCACTCTTCGCAAATTTGCCGGGCCGTCAAAAGACGGTCTGGAACGTTTAAGAGCATCCGATTTTCCGTGTTTTTGATCCTCAGGGTATCATTTTTATATACCTAGTATTAACTGTTATGTCGTAGTGTGTCAATACCTTGAGCATCGAAACGTAATACCAGAGGTTCTCATGATAACAGCAGAGCAAATGCGCGCGGCGCGAGCGCTTATCCGAATGGAGCAGGCGACGTTAGCTGAAATCTCCGGGGTTTCGCTACCTACGATCAAACGTCTTGAAACGACGACTGGAGTACTCCGTGCCCAAGAGGCAACATTGGAGAGTATCGTTGGCGCGTTGCAAAGGTGTGGAGTCGTGTTCATTGGCGACAACGAGCATTCTCCGCCAGGCGGAGTAGGAATTCGTCTTGTTCGCAGTCGGGAGGCTGATGATTGGAACCGAAAGCTCGATGAGGTTTTGTCAAGTATCTCGTTAGAACTAACGAAATATCAGTACGAAAAAGCTGCTCAAAACTATAAGACTGCGGTAGGCGGAGCCGAATACGTGAAAGCGGAAGACCTGCCGGCGTTCGTTCGCGATTTGCTCGAGAATGTTGAAGATCTGCTGATAAGAACGCCCGTTCCGGGTGGCGACCTATTTGATCAGAACAAGGATGAAGAGTAATTTTTATCCAAACCGACGATGATGCGGGGATGGTAAGGATCTGTCGGATCGAAAAAAGTTCAGAAGCAATTGAGCAGGTCGAAAACTCCAGGATCGAGAGTAAAGGAAATCGCTTTGGCGCATAAACCGAGAAAAATATCAAAGCGAGAGCACCGATTTCTTAGCTCACTGTATGATTATGAATGGACGAAGGGAGCGCCAGCTGGTGTTGGAGCAAAGACTGTGCAGAAGTGCATGGACCTCGGTTGGGTTGAAGGGCGCAAGGAGTTCGGCAAAGGCCCTATACGAGGGTTCAAATTAACTCCACTGGGTGACGCCGTTCTCAAGTCCGCCGGGCCGTATGTTCATAGCTAAAGCGCGTCAGTTGGCGAAACCGCCAAACATCTATGGATTTGCCGGATTCGGGACATCAGCCGAAAATGCGCGGATGATATTTTTAGCGTCGGAGACTTGCCCGCCGTCTCAACAAGAGAGATTTCGCGTGATCAAGGACGGAAACGCGGTCGTCTAGATTCAACTTGTTCATTATCTCGATGACGGCTCTGATGTCCTCTGGCAGCTGATCCTGAACGATTGGCAATCGAACTGCGTTGCCCGTGGTCTTGTGATACAGAGCCATAATCTTGGCTGTATGCCTGTCTGGACGGACTTTTTTCGTGAGCCACTTACTCACCGCCGACTGATTGACGCCCAATGCGTCAGCAATCTCGTTTTGAGGCGAGCTCGCTCCCTTTGCGCGATAGTGCGCCTCGATCTCGCGAAGCATCTCCAAGACGCCGTGACTGATGGCGCGCATCATCGGTATCCTCGCGGATGAAATTGCCGAAATTCCTTCAGCGCGGCTTCGCGCCGGTTGTCGAGATAGTCCGCGAGATCCTGGAGATGGACGCCCTTCTGAGATTTTTGGGACGTTTCGGCTCGCACAACCGGAATTGTGATCTCGCCGGCGCCGACTTTCCGGAGAAATTTTTCTGGCGTCAGGTGGCTGAAGTAAGCTGCACAGACGTCTTCGACGGGAATGACCGCCTTGCCGCCGTACTGGGCGAACAACAAAAAAGCGGTCGAGAACTCTGAATCTTTCGTGATGATTGACAAGGCGCGGCTCCGAAGTAACGGGTTGATCGCCCTACCTGTCAGCTTTTATGTCGCCTCGCCAGTCGCGGAAAAACGCACCGTTCATTCCAATTGGAATATCTTCCAATTTTCTCCAAGTGATTGCAGGAAAAAGGAAAATTCCATCTGGAATATTGCCTCCAAATCAATTCGACTATCCACAAAAAATAGTATCCGTACCCTTCTCATCATCGTCAAAGCGACGCATATCGCCGTTTAGGGGCATGATATCGATGCGTGCGATTATGAACCTGCCTTTGGCTTTTAGATGTTGAGGCCGCGTGTCTGAATTCTAGTCCTGGCACGCTCCTACGTGGAGCTACGCTCTTTTGCGATAGCGAGCTCCTTCTCCAGCCATGAGTACCAAAGGAGGCACACCTCAGGATCATCCTCGGGGCGTAGAGCTTCAATTTCAAGAGCTACGCGATCTAGCTATCCCTCTATCTGCTCGACCGTAATGTTGGATGGAAGATGTTTATTAGTAAGCATTTGACCGGTCTCCACTTGTTGACGATCGACCGCACCTCTGTCGTTGCTCCGCAACTTCTCCTCCGTCGAAGGGAAGCCCAGAAGGAATACCGTCGTGGTGGGCGAGGGTGTCTTGGGTTTTCAAGAGCCTCCTTCTACGCGCCGCAGAGCGGCCAAATCTATCGCGCCTGCTCTGACGATTTCAGGCGACGCAATTTTGCGTCGTTTAAAGTCAGTGAGTTGAGCGTGCAGAGAAATTCCGCATTTCGCTTTGAAAATCTGCGTATTAATAAAAATTAAATCGGGTAGCTGTCGGAGCGTTATTTCACTTATTGCTGTAAGAGTTTTCCGCAACCGTCGGAAGAGTCAACGAAAATTAAATCAAGCATCATCGTTGACGGTTTTGAATTTCCAGACTCAAATCATAGCCGAATCTGATGGTTCCGACGAGAACCGAATCAAATCCAGATCGAAGAATACACAGCGAGAGAGGGGCGGCGGATGGGGCTGGGGTTGATCACCTGGTTGCTATGAGGCCGCCCCATACGATCCTCTCGTTATGTGCAATCCCGCGTCCTACGGTATCTGGGCCAATAAAGGAGAAGGCGCATGAGCGCTCCCATCTGCACGGCGAAATTCAAACTCACCAACCGCGTTGAAAATCAGGCTGGCTTCACACTGACATTCGAACCTGTTACGTCCGGCAGCCCGGAGAACGATCAGTTCTTCAAATACACCCCTTGGGGTAAGTTGGAGTTGGGCACGATCAATGCAGAAGCCGCCAATGGTTTTGTCGTTGGTGGTGAGTATCTCTTACCTTTTGTTCCGGCATATTGACAATTGCGATCCTCTGTAAGCTTGCACCTAGATCATTCAGTATATCGATAGCTCGTTAGTCGCCCAAAGTTGGCTTTGCATCTGGGGCATTTAAATGGCTTGCCCACTTCATAACTTGGCGCTGTCAGGGTGAAATTACCCTCTTCCAGACAGATCGGACAAAATGGGTCCCCTACAGGGTCACCGTTAGCGTTCTGCCGATATCGATATCCCCGTCGTTCAACGGTAATTTCTCTGCGCTGAAGGGCCTTTTTCAGACGGTCGATCTCCTCGTCCTTTTCCTTAAGGGCTTGGGCAACATCAGCTACCCCCTGTTTAGTGTCGGAAAGAGCTTCTGTTAGCTCTGCGATTTTTAATTTCATCTCTGCTTTGTCGTACTGCGCATCTATTTCGCGAAGTTCTTTGACCAAGCCCAGAGCTGCCGTAACTGCAGCGATGGAACCTGCAATGTCCATACTGTCCCCCAATATTAGGTCGTCAGAATCGAAGAAGCTGCCGTGAGATGATAGTCTGCAAGGCAGAGCGTCACCATCTTTCCTCAAAGAACGAGAGAGCTAGCATGGTGCCATCTGCCACGTTTCCGTATGCCCACGGCAAGTCAAAATAGACCCAGATGTCAACGTACTCGTCGTCTGCCGGCGGAGCGGGAGATTGGCTAAACCCGCTTCACTTCAACCCATCTGGAATGGCCCTCAATCTTAATTCTCCCGCGACTTCCTGAGGTTTCGAGCAGTGCAGACGGACGGTATTGGTACCGGTATTCATACTCGTGACTAGTCTGCTCCCACTTCTTCCCCATTTCGACATCAAATACTGCGCCGCGTTTATATCCTTTGCAGGCGCCCTTAATTTGAACATCGTCAGCCATCTCATCCCCCAAGGTTACATATGCCGGTTCTCACGAATGCACGGCACGACAGGACCGCGCAATAAACGGTTCCTAATGTTAAGGCGCCGACCGTTCCTTCGCATGGACCGCCGTGTAGTGGGGGTTGTTGCCGAAAGAAATTGGCCTCTGGTTACCGTTCCTATCTAAATGTGAGGATCGCAAAGGGTCTCCCTTTGGTCTTGACGCGCTTATCACCTCGTCTGCATTGAGATCAGTTGCTACGAGACGTCGGAGAATTTCTTCAATTTCGCTGTCATCGAGGCCGCCTGGCAGCATCCATGATCCGATCTTTTCTAGGCTATCGTATTTGGTTATCACCCAAACCGTCACAACCGTTCTCCTTCACGCTTTGTGATGCATATCGTCTAGTTTGGCCAACCAACGAATATGCCCACCCGCTTCGCTAAGCATGTAGATTGCAAGCTCGATAGGCGGCTGTGCTGGCTCTTCCGAGCCTGGCTCATGCCGATAGAAATGGGCACCATCGATCCAATCCTTGAGCGAAGCCACAAGCTTTTGCGCCAAGTTGGTGGCGGGCTTCTGTCCCTCATACAAGCGATTTACCAACGGCTCGAGATGTTTTTGGACTTCCGAGGCACTCAACTGATGAGAGTTGGCGAACATCAAGCGAAAAATGCATTCCGTGGCATGGAAGGATGCGCGAAGCGCGGCTTTACCATCGGGTGGACTTTGGTCCATGTGAGAAAAAGCCTGCTCGTATAGAGCGCGCACAGAGGTGTAACGAACTGAGCTCAGAGCTAGGATCGTAGAAGCCCGAGTTTCTTCAAAGGCTGCATCCACAGCGAAGTGGACACCACCTTCGTCGTCGACACGATAACTAACCTGCTCCTCTTGAAATATCCGACGGCACTGATCGATAAAGTTGCGCCTCCTGGTCACCTCTCTGGGGTAGTCCAAGTCAGATAGGAACTTGTATGCGCTCGTAACCAAATCGAGAACATCTCGAAGATCAAACTTTTCTACAATGCCTGGCCAGTAGCTGCTGTGAGCAGCGTTGACTACACTTATCCCATGCTCGCTTTCAACATAGCCCCCAAACCGGGAAAGATAACGATGGTCGCCCAGTGTCCCTATCAGAGTTCCAATCCGTCGTCGCATACGTTTGCTGTCGGGAAGTAGTTCGGGCTGACGTAAATAGAGATGCGAAAAGCGCATACCTTGAGGCGTGTCTTTCATGCAGCAAATCTCGATTCCAGAAGTTGAATTATTTCAAAGAAATCAAACTTATCGTGTATGCGCAAGCAGAAGAATCTCAACTCTAAATATTTGCACAGCCCCGTCAGCAAGGGCACGGTTTTTTCATGGCCAAATACTGAGAGGAAAGGGGCAATGGACCCGCAGTCGATATCCCAGACATTCACGCAGCGCCAGCTGGATGAAAGTCAGAAGGAGGCTATCGGAGGCGGCATCATCACCGACCTGGCCGACAATGCCGAGTACGCTCTCAACGAACTGGGTCGCGCAAATGAAGAGTTTTTGCGACTGTCGAAGGTTCTCGGGCTCGGGCTTTAACCTTTTATGGGTGAGCGGAGATTCCAAGCCTCGTCAACCGGTACGAGGAACAAGGTCTTGCTCACGGATAGGACCAGTGCTGTCTGCTCGATGGGTGTTTCACCATATGGGAGCGCAAAGCAAGCCGGAAACAACACCAACCTGAAAAGGGGTCATCATGTCTTTTGAGAAAATTCAGCCGGCAGGTTTTGCATGGTCCGTCACTCCCAGCGATGCCAACGAACTCGCAAAGAAGACGAGAGCCGTTTTTGTCGGTGGCGATGGCAATCTTTCCTGCGAGATGTTCGACCCGGCGACGAACAAGACGGCCACCGTCGTGTTCAATGGTCTCGTGGCGGGATCTGTATTGCCGATCGAGACGAAGCGCATCCTGTCGACCGGCACCACCGCAACAAACATCGTCGCGGTGGCGTGACAAGCATGGCGGCAACTATCCGAGTGCTCGACACGAAGGCTGCAGCAAAGGCCGCAGTTGTCGAAGAAGCAAAGCGCGTTCTCGCAATGGCCGAGCGGGGTGAGATTGTTGACCTCTCTTGGTCGGCGGCAAAGGTGGACGGTTCTGTCCTTTCCTCCTTCACGGCAACAGAGGACGCACATAGGCGCATTGCATCGGTGTCCCGCCTTCTGCACCGCCTCCATCTCCTCGCAGACGAGCAGGCAGAGTAAGACATGGGCAGGAAGACAGAGTTCAACCAGCGCACGGCTGACGCTATCTGTGAGCGCCTTGCCAATGGCCTGAGCTTGAGGGCGATCTGCCGCAATGATGCCATGCCCTCAAAGACGACGGTGTTTAAATGGCTGCTCCAAAATGCCGAGTTCGCTGACCAGTACGCGCGTGCGCGAGAAGCCCAAGCGGATCACTTCGTTGACGAGATGGTCGAGATTGCCGACCGGCCAAAGCTTGGCAAGAAAACGAAGCGGACTTCAGACGGAAAGCTGGAAGAAACCACCTTCGACATGACCGAGCATCGCCGGCTGCAAATCGAGACACGCAAATGGGTTGCGGCCCGGATGCGGCCGAAGAAATACGGCGACAAGATCGATGTCGAGCAGAAGACGACGCTTGAGGCTGGCGACAGTGTCATGGCGCTGATGAAGGCGATCGATGGGCGAACCCGCACTAAGTGAGGATGTCGTTGCGCTGTGGTCTGACCGCCGCTGGCGCCTGAATAACCTCTATTACATCAAGGACAAGCACGGCAACGTCGTGTTGTTCAAGATGAACCCGGCGCAGGAAAAGCTGCTGGATGAGCTTCATTACCTGAACATCATCCTCAAGGCGCGACAGATGGGTTTCTCGACCTTCATTCTGCTGTTGGCGCTGGACTGCTGCATATTCAATTCGAACTTCGCGGCCGGTCTGATCGCTGACACGAAGAAGAACGCGCAAAACCTGCTTGAGCGCATCAAGTACGCCTACGAAAAGCTGCCGCTGCCGATACAGCGCACGGTTCAAATCGTGTCGGACAATTCGACGGAGATAGAGTTCAGTAATGGCTCCGGCGTCGAGGTGGGCGTGTCCCTGCGCTCCGGCACGAAGAACTTTTTGCATATCTCCGAATACGGGAAGATTTGCGCCAAGACGCCTGACAAGGCCAAGGAAGTGAAATCCGGCTCGCTCAACACTCTGGCGTCTGGGCAGCTTGGCTTCATCGAGAGCACAGCCGAAGGGCGGGGCGGTGACTTCTACGAAAAGGTGCAGGCGTCTCGAAAGATTCTGGATGCGGGCCGCGAACCTGGCGAGATGGATTACCGGTTCCATTTCTTTGCGTGGTGGGAAGATGGCTCATACCAGCTGAACACGCCCACGCTGATCACCGAAGAGGATGCGGTCTATTTCGCGGGGCTTGAGGCAGAACACGGCATAACGCTCACAGAGCCCCAGAAATGGTGGTATGTGGCCAAGAAGACGGAACAGGGTGAGGACATGTGGAAAGAGTTTCCATCCACCCCTGACGAAGCTTTCCGGGCAGCAAAGGAAGGCGCGTATTTCGGCAAGGAGATGCGCACGCTGCGCCAGTTGGGCCGGATTGGTTCTTTTCCGTTCGTGCCGAACATTGCCGTCAATACCTTCTGGGATTTCGGTCTGAACGACAACCAGACGATATGGCTGCATCAAGAGGTAGCGGGAGAGCATCGGTTCCCCGGTTACTTCGAAGACAGCGGTATGGGTCTCGGCCACTATTTCAACTGGCTGGACAAATGGGCGGCACAGCGCGGCGCACGGTGGGGAAAGCACTACGGGCCGCACGACGTTGACCATCGACGCCAGACTACGACAGCGGGGCAGGCAGAGACCATCAAGACGATGTCGGCCAAGCAGGGCTTCATCTTCGAGACGGTCGAGCGGAACCCGGACAAAATCAATTCCATCATGGGGATTCGCGCCAAGCTGCCCAGCTGCTGCTTCGATGAGGTGGGCTGCGCGCAGGGCATCCTTCATCTGGAAAACTACAGCCGCGATTGGGATGACAAGCTCGGCGTATTTCGCAGCTATCCAAGGCATGACGCGCACAGCCATGGCGCTGACGGGTTCATGACATTCACAGACGGCTACAAGACGCCGCCCAAGCCGAATGGCGAGTGGGACAAGTTCAAGCAACAGAAGGTGGCATAATGCCCGAAGCACAAGACGACAAGCGGAACGGCGCGTTGACGGCTGCTGTCTCGCACCTTGTGAAAGAGTGCGAAAGCTATCGCGAAGAACTGTCGATCGACCGCGACAAGGCGCAGGAATACTTCGACGGCAAGATGGATGATGTTCCTGTCATCGATGGCCGCTCGAAGGTCGTTTCCCGCGATGTGCGCTCTCAGATCAAGAAGGTATTGCCGTCGCTCATCCGCACGATCCTCGGCAATGACCAAGTGGCCGAATTCCAGCCGATGGGTGAAGGCGATGAGGAGTATGCAGACCAGGCTTCCGACTTCATCAGTAACGTGGTCTTTCCGGAGAGCGATGGATACGAAGCTGTCGAGGATGCGATCCATGACGCTCTCAAACTCCGCAATGGCATCATCCGCTGGTGGCGCGAGAAGAAGGACAGCGTACAGGTAACGCAACACACTGGCCTTGATGAAATGGCGCTGGTGCAGTTGATCAGCGATGACGACGTTACCGTGCTTGAGCAGGACCAGCGCATTGAAATTGTTGATGTGGAAGGTCAAGGCCCGACGCCGTCGACTGTTTACGATGTCAAAATCAGGAAGCGCTTCACGAATGGCCGCACGCGCCTCGGTGCGGTGCCTCCTGAACAGCTTCTTATCCACCCTGACGCGCTCTGCATCGAGGAAAGCCCGCTCACAGGCATCAACATTCGCCAGCGCCGTTCTGACCTTGTGGCGATGGGCTATGATCGTGATCTGGTCGATAGCCTGCCGATTGCCGGGACAACGAGCGATCAGGACGATGAAGAGAGCACCCGTCGCCGGGATCTGATCAACGACGACAATGCCACGGCTGCCAAGGCCATGCAGGAAGTCGAGTATTACGAACTCTATGTTCGTTACGACGCCGACGACGACGGAATCGCGGAACTCCGCAGGCTGATCTACGCCGGCGCCATCAAAGAGGAATACCTTCTCGAAAACGAGGAATGGGATGACGTCCCATTTGCGGATATCATCTCGGAACGCCGGCCGCATCAGCGCGAAGGCTCCTCTGTTGCCGACGACACGATGGAAGGCCAGAAGGTCAAGACCGTTCTTCTTCGGGAAACGCTCGACAACATCTATTGGCAGAACAAGCCGCAGCCGATCGTTGACGAGCAGGCCATCAGCAACCCGGATGCGGTGCTTAATCCTGCCTTTGGCAAGCCAATCCGCGTCAGCGCTGGTACCGATGTTCGCGCGGCTCTGGGATTTACTCAGGTTCCGTTCGTTGGCAGTCAGTCTTTCCAGATGCTGGATTACTTCGACCGGGACATGGCGGATGTGACCGGCATATCTGACGCCTCGGGCGGTCTCGCACCTGATGCATTGCAGAATGTCACGGCCAAGGCATCATCCATGGTCGAGCAGGCCGGAATCGCCCAGACCGAACTCATGGCGCGCACCATCGCCCGTGGTCTTATTCCGGTCTTCAAGGGCCTTCTGAAGCTGACAATCAAGCATCAGGACAAGCCGCGCACGGTTCGCCTTCGCAAGAAGTGGGTGACGTTCGATCCCAAGCCCTGGAACTCGGGCATGGATGTCATTGTGAATACCGGCCTTGGTGCTGGCACGCGCGAGCGTGACATGATGATGATGCAGATGATTGTCGGGCTTCAGGAGAAGCTCCTTTCGCAACTTGGGCCGATCAACAATCCGTTCGTAAGTCCGAAGAACGTCTTCAATGCTCTCACCAAGCTTGTTCAAGCGTCGGGAATGCGCGCCACCGCTCAGTTTTTCACCGAACCAACAGAAGACCAGATTAACAAGCTCATCGCCCAGCAAAGCAATCAGCCGAACCCGGAAATGGAGAAGCTGAAGCAGCAGCAGGCCAAGGCCGAAATGGAAGCGACGATCGAGCGCGAGAAGATCCAGAGCAACGAGCGGATCGAGATGGCGAAGATGCAGCAGGAATTTGAACTGAAGCGCTACCAGATCGATCAGGAAATTCAGTTGAAGCAGCGCCAGAACGTGGCGCAGGCGTTGACCGGGCAAAACGTTACGTCTGTCCAGCTTGGAGGGATGCCAGGATGACGGATGAGCAAAAAGCCGCAGCAGCTCGATCGCTGAATGACAACCCCCTGTTCCATCTTTTGATGGACGAGATCGAGGCGACCGCCATCAATGGCTGTGTCAACGCCAAGGTAACAGATCACGAGACGCGGGCCGGCTATGCCGCAGAAGCCCGCGCTATCAGAAATTTGCGCAGCAAGCTCAACCACCTTGCGGAGGAAGCAAAGGCTGGCGCGAACCGAGCACCCGCATAACGCCGGTGCCACCAACCCCATAAGGGAAAGACCATGACAATTAACGATAGTGCCAACCTGCCGGATAACGGCGGGAGCAAAACCGTTGAACCCTCGGACATCGACAACCCCTCCGCGCTGAACTTCTGGGAGCCTGAAGAAGACGATCAGGCCAACTCGGAACAAAGTGGCGACGGGATCGCAAACGAGACCGGTGCGGCTGAAGACGAGATCGACAGCCAAGAGACCGATGTTCCTGCAGGTGATGAAAACGATGACGACGACGATACCGGAAACGATGACACCGGTGCCGACGCCGAATTCGATGACACACTGGTAACGCTCAAGGGCGGAGAGCAGGTTCCTGTCAAGGAACTGAAGCTCGGTTACATGCGGGAGCGCGATTACCGCCTCAAAACTCAGGAAACGGCCAATCGTGGCCGGGAACTGGAAACTCTATCTTCCCGCGTTTACAACACCGCAAACGCGTTCGCGCAATTCCTTGCCAGCCAGTTGCCGCCAGAACCGACACACGATCTGGCGATACAGAACCCGACTGAATACACCCGCCAGAAGGCAATCTTTGATAACGCGATAGGTCGCGTGAACCAGATTTTGCAGATGGGGGCCGAACCTCAGGCGGTCGTTCAGCAGCTGACCGGCGAACAGCGCAATGAGATGCTCCGACAGGAAAGCGAACGCCTGGCTGAAGCATTCCCTCAGACCGCAAAACCGGAAGAGCGCGAAAAGTTCTTCGAGGAAGCATTCGACACCGCGCGCCAGTTGGGGTTCTCCGACGATGAAATGGCCGATGTGACCGATCACCGATATTTCAAGCTCGCCCATTACGCGCGGCTCGGCATGCAAGCCGAAGCAGCAAAGAAGAAGGCCTTGGAAAAGGTGAACAGTGCTCCTCCTGCTGCCCCGGCGCGCAAGGCCCAAGGCCAGAACGCCCAGCAGAGCCGGCAGAACAAGGATGCGATGGAGAAGCTGACCCGAACGGGCTCGCTCAAAGACGCGATGAATATCGACTTCTGATCGGACATCGCAGCGGGCCTTTTGAACCCACTACTCCGAGGAAACTGTTATGGCAGTCATTACAAACACCGTCCGCACCACGAACGCGGTCGGCAATCGCGAAGAGCTTTCCGACGTTGTATCGCGCATCACGCCGGAAGACACCCCGATCTACTCCATGATCGAGAAGGGCAAGGCCAAATCCGTCCACCCCGAATGGGAAACTGACGACTTGGCTGCACCCGGCGACAACGCCCGTGAAGAGGGCGAAGAATACGACTTCGACAAGGTCGATCCTCCGGCCCGCGTCGGCAACTACACGCAGATTCTGCGCAAGAGCTGGATCATCTCCGGCACGCAGGAAGAAGTGGACGAAGCCGGCAAGGTACAGAAGCGCAAGTACCAGAAGGCGAAGAAGGGCGTCGAGATCCGCAAGGATACCGAATATGCCATCGTTTCGAACCAGGGCTCCGTCGGCGGTGCTATCCGTCGTCTTGGCGGCCTGCCCAGCTGGATCGTCAGCAACGTTTCCCGCGGTGCTGGCGGTGCCAACGGTGGCTTTGTCGGCGGCTTCACTGTCCCGGCAACAAACGGTACTCAGCGCGCCTTTACGAAAGACATTCTCGACAACGTGATGCAGCAGGGCTTCAACAACGGCGCCAAGTTCAAGCACGTCGTCGGCTCGGCCTACGTGAAGTCCACGTTCGTCAAGTTCATGTCTGACGCGAACGTCGCTTCGTTCCGCTACTCCGTCTCGGAAGGTGGCAAGCGCAACACCATTGTTGCAACGGCTGACTTCTATGAAGGTCCGTTCGGCAAGGTTCTGGTTCACCCCAGCACCATTCAGTCGACGGCGGCACTCGCCCGCAACGCCTTCTTCATCGATACCGACTTCCTTGAATTCCTCTGGCTCCGCAAGATTCAGGAAGACACGAAGGTCGCTAAAACCGGTGACGCCGACAAGGGCGTGATCATCGGTGAGGGCTCGCTGAAGGTTGCCAATGAAAAGGGCCTCGGCATCGCCGCTGACCTCTTCGGCATCTCGGCTTCGGAGTAAGGAGAAACGAACATGCCGACTTATCTTCCCTTTGTCGTGACGGCAGCCACGCTCGCCCTCAACGCTTCCACCCACGGCACACCGGCGGTAGTTGTCGTCAATCGTGCCGCGGGATCGACGCTCGTTCTGCCGGCCGCCTACGGCTCCGGTGCCGAGTTCGACATCATGGTGGGCACTACCATGACCTCCAATAACCTGATCATTCAGGTGGCCAACTCGTCCGACGTGATGACTGGCCAGTGCGTGATGCTGCAGGACGCTGGCGATACTGTCGCCGGCTTCGAAACCGCCGCCGATACCGACACGATCACCATGAACGGCTCCACCAAGGGCGGCATTCGTGGCGACCGCATCCGCCTCAAGGATATCGCGAACAACACCTGGCAGGTTCAGGTCATCGCGGCCGGTACCGGAACCGAAGTCACGCCGTTCTCCGCAGCGGTTTGATCCTGAAACGAGGGGTGGCGAAAGCCGCCCCTTTCCTTTTCGAGGAGAAAAGACATGTCGAAGAATGAAAGTCCGCTCGATCTGGGCGCTGCATCGACCACGCAGCAGGCACCTGTTGTTCCCGAAGGCGCAGCACCTCCCAAGGTCGAAGGCCTCACCCCCGGCGACACCCCGAGCCCGGTGCTCAAGACGGAAGAGCCGAAATCGAAGGAGAAGACCCGCAAGGTTCGTCTCAAGTTCGATTACTGGCCCGAAGAAGGCGTTCGCAAGGCCGCCGGCGAAGTGATCCCGCTGCCGCTGAGTAAGGCGAAGGAACTCATCAGCCAGGGCAAGGCGGAAATCCCGCTTGAGGAAGAAGACTGATCATGAAGATTACGGACGGCCAGTGGGAACTCCACGATTACGACTTTGCCACTGGCCGCTCGGTCTGGCGCTTCTTTGATGGGCAGGAGATGCATTTCCGCATCGATACGCCCGTCGACAATATCGTCAGGGAAAACGAATTCACCCGCAACGCCACCTCGGGCAATGCGTTCGGTGATTGGGTGAAGGTCGCATCGATCCCTCTCAATCACGCGCACGAACAGAACCTCGTCCGGGCGCACAGCGAAGGCGACGACGCTTATGTGAGCCGATGGCTCAATGATGGCGACAATCGCGCATGGCGGTCATTTGAGGGACGTGTGTGATGACCGAGCGAACCATATCCGACGAGATCAAGGCGCTTGAGGCTCGATGCCCTGACAAGGAAGTCGATCCGGAAGGATTCCGGCGCAACGTCGAGAGGCGGGCGGCACTGTCGGACAAGCGGCGCATGTATCAGACATCAGGATGGGAGGTAGCATAATGGGTGCGATCAGCGATTATTCGTCTCTTCTCATCGACGCCAGCGAATACGCCAAGCGCGATGATGTCTCTCACCTGTTTCAGCGGTTTGTCGGGCTGGCCGAAGGCAAGATGAACCGCGTTCTGCGCACGGCAGACATGGAGACGGCCGGCACTGTGGTGCTGATCAACGGCGACGGCGATCTGCCTGCCGATTTCCTTGAGGCCAGAGAGGTTTTGACGCCGGATGGCAGAAACATCGGCGCATGGTCTTTGCAAGCGCTGACGGCCCGCTATCGCAACAATGGCGGCTATCCACAGGGTTACGCTGTTGTCGGCAGGAGGATCATGGCGCGGCCGACCATAAATGGCAGCCTGACGATGACCTATTACGCGACAATTCCGCCGCTGACGCCGGCAACGCCGACGAACTGGCTGCTGGAGAAGGTCCCCGATGCCTACCTCTATGCGCTGGTCGAAGAGATTTCGATCTGGGCGCGGGACATTGACGGAGCCGCTGCCGCTCGATCGTTCAAGGAGAACGCGATGGCCGGCCTCACCCTTGCCGATAACCGGCTGCGGTGGGGCAACGGCCAGGTAACGCTTAGTGGATGCACGCCATGAGTATTATCGACATCGTCAACGACGTTTGCGACGTGGTCAAACTCGACCGCTTCGATAGTGTATATGGCGCGAACGACGAGAAAGCCCAGACGATGCTTTCTCTGGCTTGGGAAGGCGGCTGTGAAATCGCTCGCCGCGTGGATTGGCGCGACCTCGTCAAGACGTTCCCGATCGTCTCTGCGCCCTCTGCCTTCCCGGCTGATTTTCAGCGCGTTATCATGGGTGGTTCGGTCATGACCGCTGCAGGCGACTTTGCCCGACCTGTCTCAAATCGTGGCCAATGGCGGTTCATCGCTGCGCATCCGTCGGCGCAGCCATATTACTTCCTCAGTGAGACCGGGATTGATTTCTCTCCCGCTTCGGCGGCGATAGGTGCGTCTCTGCTCTACCTGTCGAATGAATGGGTGAGGGCGTCCAACGGATCGACCAGCAGCACCATTCAAAGCGATGACGACGAGCCGATATTCCCGTCAGAACTGCTTATCAAGAACCTCGTCTGGCGGTTGCGCCGATATAACGGCGTTGATTACAGCGACCACCTTGCCGAGTTCGAAGCCGATCTTGGGCAGTACGAAACAGCAGATAAGGCCGCGTGATGCCCAGACCCGGACGCATTCCCCAAACGAACCGTGGATCGGTCAAGGTTGCCGCCAAGCAGACATCTGCGCCTTTGACGTTCCCAGCGCCGACGCAGGGACTCGTAACAACGGCCAGTATGGGAGGGGCATCTCCCGGCTCTGCCGCCGTCCTCGAAAACTGGTTCATGACCCTCAAAGGGGCGAGAATTCGCGGCGGTTCCGTCAAGCGCGGGCTTGCTGCTGACGGTGGCGTAATCCGTAGCGCGTTCAAGTACAAGTTCAGCGGCCTTGAAAAGATGTTCATGGCAACCGATGCCGCAATATATGACATGACTGCGCCAGTTGCGCCTCCAGCGACGACGCCAGCTGTTGTTTCGGGAATGTCGAGTGGTGACTGGTGCGCTTTCCAGCAGACGAACGCCGGCACGAGCTATCTTGTTTGCTTCAACGGAGCGAATGATCGGCGGCTCTTCAATGGGGTGTCATGGTCGACATCGCCAGCCATCACGTTTTCAGACAGCACGACAATGGCGGCGCTCAATTTCGGCTGGATGTTCAAGAACAGGCAATTCCTGATCAAGAACGGCTCGCTTGATGCCTATTATCTCGGGCTCAATGCTGTCGGCGGCGCTGCGTCTGTCTTCCCGCTCGGCGGGGTGATGAAGAAGGGCGGTTCGCTGCTGATGGGTTTCTCATGGTCGATTGAGAGCGGCGATGGTCTCGGGGATTATTGCGTCTTTGTTTCGACTGAGGGTGAGGTGGCCATTTACTCGGGATCGGACCCGGGCGATGCCAATGATTTTTCCCTCAAGGGCGTCTATCAGATAGGCAAGCCGCTCGGGAAGAATGCGCAGATCAGATCCGGTGCCGACGTTCTGGTCGCAACGATCGACGGACTTATCCCGATTTCCCAGATGTTCCAGAGAGACAGGCAAACGCTTGCCTTGGTGTCTGTATCTCGCGCCATTGAGGACGAATGGAAGCTTGCGGCCAATGCAACACCGACCGGATGGACAATGACGTTGTGGCCCGAACAGAACCTCGTTTTCATCACGTTTCCTGAAAACCTTGTTCTGCCTGACACGACGTTTGTGCTGAACGTCTTGAATGGCAAGTGGAGCATTATCAAGAACTGGCGAGCGCAGGCCTACCAGAGCCTCCAAGGCAGTCTGTTTTTCGGCTCAAATTCGGGTCTGTGCTGGCAGGGCGATATCAGCGGCGCTGACGACGGTGCACCTTTTGCCGCCACTTACCTCTCGCAATTCACCGCGGCAGGAGAGTTTTCCCAGAGCAAGACGGCTTCGAAGGCGTCTATGTCTTTCCGAGCGAAAACGGAGCCGAACGTAAAGCTGTTTGCCCGGGCGGATTACGACACGAGCATTCCGGCCTATGCCGTGGCTTCAGTAGGCGATGCAGGTTCTTCCGAATGGGATGTGGGCCTTTGGGATGTTGCCAAATGGGACGGCGTCACAGAGTTCAAAAATTACAAGTTCAGGCAGAGCGTTCGGGCAAGCGGCGAAATGCTGGCTGTTGGATGCGTGATTTTGTCAGGCGGCCAATTCCGTCTCGATGTCGAGGTTGATTTTGCAGTTCTGCAGATGGAAGGCGGGGAACAGTCGGCATGAGGTTCACATGGGGATTGGCAGAGAAGGGCGAGCAGACCGACCGCCTTGCCTTCCTCGTTGCCGACAAGATTTGGCCAGGGCGGGGTTTTGATTTCGGCCATTGCCGAGGGATTGCCGTTGTGAAGGGCGACGAACTTGCCGCTGGGATCATCTACCACAACTACGAGCCGGACGCGGAAGTGCTGGAGATATCCGCCGCCGCTTTCATGCCCGGATGGATGACGCGGCACACGCTGCAGGCAATGTTCGACTATCCGTTTATCTCATGCGGCTGTCAGGCGGTCGTTCATCGTGTTCCTGATGACGACACCGCCCAGCATCGAATGCTCACATCATATGGGCACGTCCGATACCGAATTCCGCGCCTTAGAGGCCGCGATAAAGCAGACAACATTTTCGTTCTGACCCATGAAGCATGGGCCGGCAACGCATTCAACAAGAGGCGATTCAGCAATGGGCAAAAGTAAGGCGCCGGCCGCTCCCGATCCAAAGGAAACCGCATCCGCCCAGACCGCGACCAATGTCGGCACGGCTATCGCCAACTCCTATATGGGGAACGTCAACCAGAATACCCCTGACGGCTCGCTGAACTATTCCTACAGCACCACGAAGTGGACAGACCCGCTTTCTGGTGCCGTCTACGATATCCCTGTCGCGACGGCCACGCAGACGTTGTCGCCGGCCCAGCAGGCTATCAAGGATCAGCAAGACGCTGCTTCGAAGAACCTTGCAACACTGGCAAATAGCCAGTCGGGGCGGCTGAATGACCTGCTCGGCACGCCCTTTACCCTCAATGGTGCACCGGCGGCCGGTAGCGCGTCGTCGCTGACGATGCCGAACTATACGCAATTCGGCGCAGGCCCCCAACTGCAGTCATCTGTAGGCGATACTGGCAACATCATGAGCCAGATCGCAGGCGCGGGAGATATCAAATCCAGTGTAGCGAATGCCGGGGATATCACGAAAACCTATGGTACTGACTACGGGGCGAACGTACAGCAGGTGCAGGATGCGCTTATGGCGCGTTTGCAGCCGTCGCTTGATCAAAACCGGTCAGCGCTTGAGCAGAAACTGGCAAATCAGGGCCTTCAGCCAGGATCTGATGCATATAACCGTGCGATCGATGCCGCCACTCGTCAGGAGAATGATGCCCGATATGGGGCGATCCTGAACGCAGGGCAGGAACAGACGCGCCTCGCCAATCTCGCCCAGCAGCAGGCGGCATTTCAAAACGCCGCACAGGCCCAGCAGTATGGCCAGAACGCCAACGATGTGCAGTTGGCAAATGCTGCCCAGCAGCAGCAGTTCGCGCAAAATCAGGCTCAATTGCAGGCGAACAACACGGCCCAGCAGCAGGCATATTCTCAAGCCTACCAGAATGCCGGTCTGGCAAACTCCACTGCGCAGCAGCAGTACCAGAACCAGACCAGCGCGACGGCGGCGAACAATGCCTTGCAGGATCAGACGTTCAACGCCCAGCAGGCGAAAATCAATGCGCAGAATACGGAGCGCGCAAACTGGATGAATGAGCAGTATGCGCTTCGCAACCAGCCCATAAATGAAATCTCGTCGCTGCTCTCTGGTGGGCAGGTGACGAACCCAAACTTCGTCCCGACACAGGGGCAGAGCATTCCGAACATCGATTACGCTTCGATGGTTCAGCAGAAATACAATGCTGATCTGAATGCCTACAACCAGAGCCAGGCGAATTCCGGCGCGATACTCGGGGGACTCGCTGGCTTGTTCAGTCTCTCGGACAAGACGGCGAAGAAGGACATCAAGAAAGTGGGTGGCCTCTACGAGTACCGGTACAAAGGCGAAGGCAAGAACGCACCGAAGCGCATCGGCGTCATGGCGCAGGAAGTTGAGAAGGTCCGTCCTGGCGTCGTTCGCAAGGGCGCGGATGGCAAGAAACGCGTCAATTATGGCGCATTGTTCGCAGCGGGGAGCGCACGATAATGGCAGGATATCTGTTCGGCGGGAATACCGGCGTTTCCTACAGCGACCTTCAGCGCCGTCGCGAGATTGCGGACGCATTGTCCAAGCAGATCATGGGCGACACACCGAAAACGACCGCTCAAGGCATCGGGGCGCTTATGAAGGGTATCGGCGCCGGTATGGGTCGCTATTCGGCAAACAAGGGCCTCAAGGAAGGCACCGACGGCGTGAACTCCGCTTATGAATCCATCCTTGGCCGGATTATGGGCGGTTCACCGTCAACAGCACCTTCCGTTGCATCGAGTGGCGGCAATGGTGGTTCCATTCCCATGCCGGGTGCGGCGGCAGAGATTGCGGCCACGTCGCCGGCAACCGGTGACACCTTCGCGCCGTTTATGGACACGATCAAAGCCGGTGGCGTGAATAATCCTTACGCTCTCGCTGCAATCGCTGCCACTGGCCGCGCAGAAAGTGGCTGGTCGGCAGCAAATGCAAACCGGACATGGAGTGACCCGAGCGAAAGTGGGCAGCCAGGTCGTGCGGGTGGCATCATGTCTTGGCGCGGGCCGCGTTATCAGGCGTTGGCTGCAACAGGCGATCTGTCTCCGCAGGGGCAGGCGAAGTTCTTCCTGAATGAAGACCCCGGCCTTATTCAGAAGCTCAACAACGCCAGAAGCCTCGAAGAAGCGCAGCAGTTGATGAACAACGCGTGGGCGTTCGCCGGTTACAATCGTCCGGGCGGAGAGTCCGCGCGGCGAATGGGCTTTGCGAAAGGTTATCTGTCCGGTTTTCAGGGTGGCGGCACTGAGGTGGCGAGCCTCGATCCGTCTGCCGGCATGTCGGCATTTCAGGCAATCGAAGCTGCTGCACCGCGCACGCCGAACCCCGGCGGCTATCGTGATCCCATGGTGAGCGCGCCAAACTCTGCTCCGGCCCAGCAGCCTCCGCAGGCCGGAAATCTGCCTATGCCGGCGCAACCGCAGACGCCCGTTCAGCAGCCAGCGCCGATGCAGGTTGCGCAGAACGGCCAGTTCCCGGCCGCTCCCCAGCCTCCCGCACCCCCGCAGGCGCCAGCCAACCCATATCAGGGTGTTGACCCGGAAATGCTGAAGCTGCTTTCGAACCCGTTCTTGGACGCAGACAAGAAGCAGATCATTCAGGGCATCATCCAGCAGCAGATGCAGCGTAATGACCCCGGTTATCAGCTTGATATGGAGACCAAGCGGGCGCAGTTGGACGCACTGAGGGCAAAACCTCAGAAGACTTGGCAAAAACTGGATGATACGACGCTGTTTAATCCGGAAACGGGTGAGACACAGCGCGTGGGTGATGCGCCGGTGTCTGGTGGCCAGTTCCGTTTCGAAGGTAAATCGGTCGAGGCTCAAGCTCTTAACGGCCTGATGGAATCGGGACAGCTGACACCTGCAGAGGCGCAGCAATTGGCGGCGGGCAAACAGATAACTGACCCCTCCACCGGGTCGCTTATTTTCATGACGCCTCAAGGAGTGTTTGGCCGTTCTCCTGATGGTCTGGTGGCTCCCGTTTCGGCTCCCCAGCCTCCGTCTCCACCACAGGCTCCTGTCACGCCGGTGGAATGGGTTGATATCTTTGGCGGGCCTCTTCAGTCTCCGGCCGTCCCGACGCCTCCAGCGCCACCGCAGGCTCCGCAAAGGCAGGGAATGATCCCGCTGACGCCGGGCGATGGATTGGATGCCAAAGCTCGTCAACGCCAGCAGATGGCGAGTGAGTATGGGCTTGATCCGAATTCCGAAGAGGGAAAGCGCTTCATACTCACGGGCACCCTGCCGGCCTCAGACAAAGGCGTCACCGCTGGTGATCGGCAGGCTATTCGTGAAGCCGATGATGTCGTGATGCAGGGAGAGGCCACCACGAACCTGCTCAAACAAGCGATGGAACTTTCACCGCAAGCAAATCAGGGCTTTCTTTCCGGAACTCGCGCATGGCTTGGTGCAAACCTGCCAGACAATGCGTTTCCTGACTTTATTTCGAGCCCGGAAAGCGGCAAGGCGACGATCGAATATGACAACATCATCAAAGATCAGGCACTAGGTCAGCTGAAGGCAATCTTCGGTGCCGCGCCGACCGAAGGGGAGCGGGCCATCCTGCTTGAAATTCAGGGTTCCTCAAACCAGCCACGGGAAGTTCGCGAGAACATCCTAAAGCGAGCGCAAGCCGCGGTTCAAAGGAGAATTGATTTCAACAGTGCCCGAGCCGCCGACCTCCGCTCCGGCAACTACTACAAGACGGGACGCACGGCGCCCGCCACTCCGGCGGCGCCAAACGTTGATGATCTCCTGAAAAAATATGGAGGCTAGTAAGTGGCAACTCTTGAACAGCTGACGACTGCGCTGGTGAATGCCGATCAGGCGGGCGACGTTGATGCTGCCCGCACGCTTGCGGCTGAAATTACGAGGATGCGGGCCGCCGGCTCGCAACCTTCTGCCCAGCAGCCCGCGCCAGTGCAGCAGCCTGATGCGCGCGATACCTTCGCCGGCAAGGTGGATGCGTTCGGTCGTGGTATGGCCGATACGCTTTCCTTCGGCCTGGCCGACGAGATGGCAGCCCACGCCCGGAGCGGTGCGTTTTCGGTGCAGAAGCCTGACGACGATTATTATGAGAGCGGCATCTATGCCGGCAAATATAACCCACTGGGCATGATCGCACGCACCCTCAATTTTCCGTTCGAATCCGAAACGAAGAATGCCGATTACGACCGTGCACTTGCCGAAGAGCGCGCCATTGATCAGAGCGACAGCACCAACCGTGTTGCGCAGCGTCTCAGCGGCCAGATCCTCGGCGGTATCACGGGCGGCGTCGGTCTCGCCAATAAGGGCCTGTCGGCGTCGGCAAACGCCATCAACAAGGGCAAGGGGCTTGCCGGCGTGTCTCTGGCATCAGCCAAGGAAGGTGCGATCCTCGGCGGCTTGCAGGGCGCGGGCAGCGGCGAAGGCTTCGAAGACAGAGCTAAGAATTTCGGTAAAGGTGCTTTCATCGGTGCTGGTATTGGTTCCGTTCTCCCGTCGGTCGCGACAGGCGTTTCGGGAGCATTCAAAGGCGCGACTGCGCCGCTGGTTGCGCCTTTCCGACCGGCCGCCTACACCGACAAAGCGATGGGAACCTATCTTCGCCGCTCCGGCAAAACGCCTGACGAAATCGCATCAATCATGAAGCTGGCGGCCGACGACGGGCAAACGATGTATACGATGGCTGACGCCATGGGCAATGCCGGTCAGCGTGCACTCGTTCCCGTTACGCGCACGCCGAACGATGCTCGTCAAGAGGTGACGGACTTCCTTCTTCGTCGTCAGATGGGGCAGCCGCAGCGTCTGGCAAATGCTCTCGCGGAGGGGTTTGACGCTCCGCAGACATCGGAACGCGTCTCCCGATCTCTTACGGAAGCACGAGGCATTGAGGCGAACAAGCTTTATGGTGCCGCTCGAAAGGAAGCCGGCGCCGTGAACGTCACCCCGATCCTCGATCGCATCGATGAGACGCTTTCTCCCGGCGTGAACAAGATGCTCAGCCCTCGCGACAATATCGGCAATGACACCATCGAGGGCGCACTGTCTCGTGTTCGCAAGATGATTTCGGACAGTAATTCTCAGGTCACAGATTTCAGCACGCTCTTCCGGGCGAAACTCGATCTGGATGATATGATCACGCGGGCAGAAGCGCAGGGGGCAGGCAACCGGGCGCATTATCTGTCTCAGGTCAAGCGCGAGGTCGACAGAGCACTTGAAAACGCTTCTCCCGCTTATCGGACGGCCAATGACACGTTCCGCACGCGGAGCCAGGTGATTGACGCGATCGACGCGGGCAAGGCTGCAAAATCCGGCCGTGTGCGAGCTGAAGACAGCATCGAGCAGTACCGCGGAATGACGCCTGATCAGCAACAGGCATTCCGGTCTGGTTATGTTGATCCCATCATTGCCGATGTTGAAAGCGCCGCGATGGGCCCGGCCACCAACCGTGCACGCACGTTGACGACGCCGAAATACGAGCAGGAGTTTCAGGAGTTTGCCGCCGACGGTCGGGCCCAGCAACTAGGCGCGCGGATCGGTCGGGAAAACCGGATGTTCGAAACGAACAATGCGGCCCTTGGGAACTCGCGCACAATGGATAACCTGGGCGACATTGACGATATGGCCAACTTTGATCCGGCTGTCTTGTCAAACCTGCTTTCGGGCAATTTCACGCAGGCGGCGCTTGCCGGTGCCCGTCAGGCCTTCAATGCGGGCAAGGGCATGCCGCCTCGGGTGGTTGAGCGGGTTGGGCGACAGTTGATCGAGACAAACCCGGAAGCGGCGCGCGAGGCGCTTTCCCGCGTCAGCAGCCAGCAAGTCAGCCGCGACAGGCTCCGGGCTATGATCCTCGGCAGCATGTTGCAGAACTCGAATGCCGGTGTGGCGAGGTTGAAATAGCGCCTACCAGAGGTGCTTGAAGCGGATCGATGCCCAGAGCATGAACACAGCGCCGGTTGCAAACCCCGCAACGATCGAAGTCCAATCCAGCGGGACCGTGTAAAGCAGAGCGACCCAAGCTAGGCCGAGAACGGCGAAGAGCACCCAGAAGCTTTCCGGCTTCCGGTCAATGTTCTTTTCATTTGGGTCGTGGTCGATCTGCATGGGGCGCACAATGCCTGTTTCTAAGGCCCCTGGTCAATGTCAGAAATACGATTTAGGCGGCTCGCTTCGGCGGGCTTTTTCTATGGAGAAATGCCATGCCAAGAGTAGGCGGTGTCTTTACGCTTCTCTCCGGGTCGAAAGGTGTTCCAAACACCACTATTCAGTCGAACCCTTACAACGCCCAGCTCGATGACTTCGCGCAGGACGCCAACCTCGCGCGGCCGATCACAGCCGGTGGCACCGGCGCGACCAATGCAAGCGCCGCTCGGACCAATCTCGGGGTGGGTATCGGCTCTAACGTTCAGGCGTATGATGCTGGCCTGCAGTCGATTGCGGGTCTGACGACTGCCGCCAACCAGATGATTTACACGACGGCGCTTGACGTTTACGCGACCACTGCGCTTACGCCGTTTGCAAGGACCCTGCTTGACGACGCCGATGCTGCGACCATGCGCGCCACCATTGGCGCAAACAGCGCGGCGAACCTTACGACCGGAACGCTTCCGAACGCTCGCCTGGTCGGGGATTACAGTTTCAGCAATCTCGCATTGTCTGGTGGAATTACTGCCACAGGGGCAGGTAGTTTTGGTAGTGTGACTGCCGCCGGTGCGGTGACAATTGGTTCTGTATCCACTTCTACCGGCGCTTTAAATGTCACGTCAAACCAAGGTCAATCCGTACCTCTCATTAATCTAAGCAGTTTCGCCCCCGGTATCAGTTTCGAGGACCGGACGACAGGTGCTTACAATGCCGTAGAAAATGTTGACGCTAACCTTTATCGTATCTGGTCTGCTGTAAATACCGATCCGACTGTTCTTACGGAGCGCCTACGTTTGAACCTCACAAACGGAAACCTCACGCTGAATGGCTTTCTCGACATAGCGAGTGGTGGCACGGGCGCGACGACGGTAGCGGCGGCAAAAACCAACCTTGGCCTCAATAACGTCAACAACACGTCGGACGCGAACAAGCCTGTTTCCACTGCTCAACAGGCGGCCATCAATGCCAAGCCCGACAAAACCTACGTTGATGCGCAGGATGCGCTCAGGGTCAGCAAAACTGGCGACACGATGTCCGGCTCTCTGACGTTGAAAAACAGCGAGTTGACTTTTCAGACGCCAAGCCAGTCGAGCGGCTATCAGTGGTCCCTAAGAGGCGGCCATCCAACTGACATCTGGTTGAGGTGGTTCTACAACAACGGCACTGAGCTTATGGCGCTCAGTGATACTGGCCGCCTTTGGATCGCCTCGATCGGTGATGTGAGCGACCGCATTGAGCTACGCGCCGGACAGTACGCTGATAACCGCGTGTCCAACCTCGCTACCCGTTGGGTTGCACGAGCTGAAATAAACATGGCGGGTGGCGGCAGTTGGCGAGAGGTTCCAGCAGGTGCGGCTATAACAGGCCTATACTTGGGTAGCTCTACACGTCTTGTCGATTACCTATGCTACCGCTACTTCCAACTGTTCGATCCGGTCCGAGGCTGGATCACGGCGAATAACGCTTGAGGTGAACCTATGGAAATCATCAACTTCGGACACTTCAAGCTCACCTCCACGACCGGCATCCAGTTCTTTGCCAATGAGGAAGGCCAAGACTGGTACGATCTACGGCGTGGCCTCACGACATGGGACGAGCAGGGGAACTTTCTGACAGCGATTTATGGCGCATGGGCGACGGTTGACCCGGTGACGCTCAAAGTCACCAATGTTGAGCAAGACCCTTCACGCATGGTCCCAAATGACAGGATTGTGCTTGGCATCGATGCGGACCCCGCCGATATCGCAGAGGGTATGCTTTATCAGGAGGGGTCTCTGGTCGATGCTCCGCCAGAGCCTCCCGTATTCCAGCAAATCACCCGCCGGCAACTCCGCCTGACGCTGGTTCGAAACAGCATTTCTCTTGCAAGTGTCGAAGCCGCGATTGCGGCAATGCCGAAAGGACTTTCCAAAGAGGAAGCCCAGATCGAATGGGCGGATGCGAGTGAGTTCAACCGCAACCATCCGACGCTTTTGCTTATCGCCGCCGCTCTCGGGCTGACCGAAGCGCAGGTTGATGCCATGTGGGCAGAAGCCGTCACCGCTTAGACATTCTCGAAAATCAGGAGACGACCATGAACTGTGGCCGCTTCTTCATCAGATCGCCACGACGCTCTTCGGTGCGGAGCGTGCGGGGGAAATTCTGGCGCCTTCCGCTGTCGCGCCGTGACGGCGTTAAATAACTGAGTATTCGCGGCCACGCCTCGATGATTTTTGGAAAACGGCGCTGGATGGCTTTTTCGAACGTCGAACCTTAATCATGTGTGGCGACACCTCAAAGCTTTCCATTGAGGTGCTAAGAGCCATCTCTTCCATCAAGTCGATCGCGAGATTGGCCAGTGATCCATGTTCTGCCCACGGATGGTCTGGCGCTTGGTAACTATCGAAAAAGCTCCAGCTCCAGTCCTCAATAATATACAGGCCACAGGGCCGCAGCTTCGGGAACAGGGTCCTGAAGCTCGCCTTGGTCTGATCATAAAAGTGCGAGGCATCGTCAACAACCAGATCCAGTTCGCGGCCAAAGTCAGTTTCCACGATCTCGGCAAGCTTTGCCTCATCGTCCTGAGAAGTCCCGTAATATAGCTTGGCACGGCCCTGTTGAGCTTCAATGTACGTGTCGAGCGCGGGGATCGGAACCTCCGACAGTTCGACGGCGGCAATCTTCCTGGGTTTGAAGACCTCGTTTAGAAAGACGAACGAGCCTCCCTGGTAAACGCCAAGCTCGAAAATCCGCTTAAAGTCCTCACCCTCGTGGACGAGGTATTGGTCAAGGAATGAGCGAGATTTCATCATTGTGAAATCGGACTGCTGCGACTTCCGTTTGCTGCCGCCATACTCGTAATCCATCGTGATGCGATGGCCGCCGACTGAGAAAGTCGCCCTGTCGTGCCAAGTCACCTTTGATTTGGATTTACCAGTAAGCCGTCGCAGCCAGTCCATTATTTCCTCCTCGTGTAGCGCGATTGGGATACCCACAATCGCTCCATGAAAATGGTAATACCTGCAACTTGAAAATGTTCCGGCCAACGCCAGCAATCCTAAAATCACCCACAATCAGGAGAACACTATGGCGACTGTACGCGAGGTACAGCGGCGCTTGATTTCGCTTGGCTTCCCGCTGCCCCGGTTTGGCGCGGATGGAGACGCCGGCGGCGAAACGCTGACTGCAATGAATGGTGCACTTGACGAACTCGTGACGCTGAGAGGCGGCAGCAAGCCCACGCCAGCGCCGCCGGTTGCCGGTAAGGCTGACGTAGTGGTGCCGGCCGACTGGATGCCATCGGCCAAGATGGACCGAATTATCTGCCATTGGACGGCTGGCACGCATAAGGCAACCGAGTTTGATCGTGGCCACTATCACATCCTGATCGAAGCTGACGGCAATCTGGTTCGCGGCATTCCCTCGATCAAGCTGAACGAGGCTCCGACGAAGAAGGGGTATGCGGCCCACACTCTGAACTGCAACACCGGATCGATCGGCGTTTCGCTGTGCTGCATGGGTGGCTCCGTCGAAGCTCCGTTCATGCCTGGCAAATATCCAATGACGAAAGTGCAGTGGGACAAGCTCACATCCGTCGTTGCTGAGCTTTGCCGGAAATACGGGATCAAGGTCACGGATCGCACCGTCCTTTCCCACGCCGAGGTTCAGCACAATCTCGGCATCACCCAGAAAGGCAAGTGGGATTACACCGTGCTTGCCTTCGACCTGTCCGTAAAAGGCGCTCGCGCCTGCGGCGATAAACTGCGCGCGGAAGTCCTCGCGAAACTCTGAACCCCTCCATCAAAGGAACGATCATGTTCAAGTCTCTGCTCATCGTGGCGGCGGCAGCCTTTGGCCTGTCCGCTTGCCAGTCAACCGGATCGATCGACACCGGCATTCGCAACAGTCTGCCGCAGGTTTGCTCTGCCGGCGAAACCGCCTTTGCTGTGCTCCAGCCCTTCATTGCTGCCGACAAGCTCAAGCCGAAGACCGCAGCAGCCGCGCAGGCAGCCTACCAGAGCCTTCAGCAGCTTTGCGCGAACAAAGACACGGCAACACTCGCATCAACGCTGGTGGCCGCTTCCAGCTCCTACCTGACGATCAGCATCGCCGTATCCGAAGCCAAGAAAGTGGAGAAGTAAAATGGACTGGAACACCGTACAGCAGCTTTTGCGCATCCTTCTGCAGTTCGGCTCGGGCGTCCTTATCAGCAAGGGTGTCTTGACCGAAGAGATGGCCGTTACCTTGACCGGCGGTCTCATCTCTGTGGCGTCCGTCGTCTGGTGGATCGCCTGGAACAAGAAGGAAGTGAAATGATGAAGACCGGCTCCCCATCCTGCCTCAATCGGAGTGGGGCGGCCTGCTTCAAACCCTAGGCCGTCCACCGGAATTCATTTTTGAAGCCTGAAACGGTCGGTACGGTTGTCTAGAACCGATGTGCTTCCCCCGGAAGAATAACTCCTTACGCCTCCACCCCAGCCCGCATTGTTCATGTGGCGTATGACACTTTCCACGCTATTCCCGCGGTTAGTCCAATAGGTTGTCGCCGAATGCGGGCCGGCGGCTCGATGCCCATATTGATCCGAAGTAATTCGCGTTTGCGTCCCATCTCTGTGCTCGACGTACGTAGTAGTGTTGCTAGCCACGCAGCCCGTTAGTGCGAGAATTGCAATGGTCACCACAGAAAGATTTAATTTCATTGTTTCCCCCATCCAATGATGGGCAAAGGAAGCATGGATGCAATCGGGAGTCGAGTCAGTCTTTGGGTCTGAGTGGGGGCACTGTTTTCATGCATCTGTCCCTCGACTTATGGCCGGGGGATTTTCTTTACTCGCACCGCAAGAGCCACCTCATGAACCTAACCGATCTACTCGACGCCATCGGCATCAAACTCGGCGTGCTTATCGCTGGCCTTGCTGGCGGCCTTCTCCGCGCGCTGTCGAGGCAGAAATACACTTGGCGCGAAATGCTGGCCTCGCCAGTGTGCGGGGCTCTAGCTGCGGCGTACCTCACCACCCCGCTGCTGCACTACCTCTACAGCATTAATTGGCCGCTGCCGGAAGACCCTATCGCCACCACGAATGCCGCAGCCTTCCTGACCGGTGCCAGCGCGATGTGGATTTCGGATGTTCTTATAGAGGCAATGCAACGGTGGGTAAGGGGTGGTCGGTCGGACTAGCGATAACTCCCCTTGCAACAAATGAGGGCTGGAGGTTGTCGACTAGAATCATAAACCCCGCCAAGGCGGGGTTCGTTGTGAGCTAAAACGAGCATTCGCTGAAGGCGGCAGTCTTGTGCCCATGCCTCATAGGCCGATATTGGTCGCGCGACGGCGGCGCGAACTTAGTCTCGGATGGACGTAGAACTTTCCGCTCCGCCTGCTGCTTCAGAATCGAGTCCATCGGCATTTCCGTCTTCTCTGTCTGTGGCTGGGCTTTGTTCGGTGTCTTGTTCATTGTCTTCACTCTCTTGGTTAGACGCGCCAATATCCCTAAGCTTTTCGATAGTCAATGATGACCGTTGCGGATGCCTCGCCAGCGAACCGAGTTCGATCACGAGTTTCATTTCTTCTTCAGTCGCAAGCCGTACGTTGTTAAATAACGATTGAGCTTCTCCGTAATCTATTACAAAGTTGTGGCTTGAATACGTTTGAGACAGGGTCGAAACCGCATCTCCTTTCAAATTGTTCCATTTTTCAGCAAGCCTATGGCTGTAATCTTCGCCAATTCGCATTGCTCGAGATCGAGAGCCTACTTCCTCCGGGTCTATCCTGCCAAAAATGGGTCCATAAAGCGCGGTTACAATTTCTGTAGCTGCATGCGACGCCGTTTGGAATGATACGATACCACCGCTTGATGACAAGATGTCTGTGATTACGTTTTGGTATGTCTGCCGTGCGCGATCTTCTAGGGTAACGAATGCTTCGGTTATGTTTAGACCCGATTCCAAACTTGCGATTTGATCCGTCTTGGCCATCTGGACGTCCAAGGGGCCTAGTTCCCCGTATGGCGTAAAAATCACCTCGTCCGCTCCGATGGCGAAAAGTGTTCCCGCGCTCTTGCAGTATCCGGAGATCAAAACCTTGTAAGATGTGTACCGGTGCTGGAGGTAGCGGGCCATTTTGTAAGCTGCATCGGGATCACCGCCTGGCGTTACAATAATTATTAGGCAATCGTTGTGACGCTTCTCCTTGTTCACCAACTCGATGAACCTGAGATCGGCGCTTCTCTTAATCTCACCATTGTAGAGAAAGACGTCCAATTATATCCCCCAGTATGGCCCCGAATTACACTGCGAAGCTTGTCCGAAACTCGCCTCGAAAAAGTTAAACCACTTATCCCGCTCAGAAAGGCTTATGCATTGTAAGACCATTGGCCCCAAAGAGACGGCTATAAAACTCAATTGCGTACCGGTCGGTCATTCCGGCAATAAAATCACATACCACTCGCCGTTTTTGTGAATCATTATTTGCTCGCTGGTAAATTTTTCTAAAGTCGGTTGGTAGAAGCCTATCTCCATCGTTCGTCACGATCGCCTTGAAGATTTTCTTTATAATATCTTTACCACGGAACTCGACTACTTGGAGTGTAGGAGATCTTATAATAGCTTGATATGTGATGTTCTTGAGTGTTTCGACAGCTATAAAGGTATCAACAGTCAGCCGAGCTTTATGTAACTGGGGATGGTTGGGGTCTTTTAGTACTTCAACTCCCTCCAAAAACAACTGAATGAGCGCCGCGGTGAAATCTGTTCGGTAGTAGCCGTCGTCCGCCATGAGTTTAGACCAACTCTGCGCCTCTGTGGCAAACGCCATCTTCTTCTCTTCTTTGGTCACGTCTTGTCTCTTAACGAGTCGTTCTCCCGCTTTGGAAACAAAAAATACTTCTTCAAAAACATATGTAAGGACTTGATACACGTTCTTCTCGGTGACGGTCGTCGGTGTGTCCTTGTATTGCTTCCCGAGCCGCTCGTTTATTGTTTTCACAACATTTTCATAAATTTCTTTGTCGAGAACAAATAGGTCTAGGGGCCTTAAGAAGCCGCTTTTAAAAATATCTTCAAGATCATATGTAGAGTAGGCGATGTCGTCTGCTATATCCATTATGGAGCATTCGATCGTCTTGAAATCCTGATAGGACTTATCCCCTACGACTGCTTCCTTGATGCGCTCTACGAGCTCTTTTTCTTCATCGTAGTATCCCTTAACGACTTTTTTTGTTTTTCCCGGACCGCGATGGTCCGAAGTCATTGGAATTACATCGTCGTACTTCAAAATCGCGGCAAGAGAACGATACGTAAGGTTGAGGCCCGCGCGACAGTCTATCCCGCCCTCCTGAAATGGCTGAAAATCGTCGGGCTGGGTAAGTGTGCTTTTCTTTTCTAGTTTGGCAAGGATGTGCAGTGTTTGCGCGTTGCCTTCAAACCCGCCATGTTCGCGCATGCACTCGTCTAACGCTTCTTCACCATTGTGACCGAACGGAGGATGACCAAGGTCGTGAGCCATTCCTGCGAACTCGACAAGATCTGGATCAATCTTCTGACTCTTTACCTTGAAGAGCGGGTGCGTGGCATTCAACCTGATCGCAATCGATTTTGCGATTTGGGCGACCTCGAGAGAGTGGGTCAATCTATTTCTGAAAAAGTCGCTTTCATGGCCCGGAAAAACCTGCGTTTTACCTTGAAGCCGACGGAATGCGCTACTGTGTATGAGGCGGGCATAATCTCTTCGCCACGGGGAGCGATGGGCTTCGATCTCCCCGTGTTCAATTATCCCAGCCTCTCTCTTGCGGTCAGAGGGGCCGTAGAGTGGGTTCATCTGAAATTATTTCTCTTTGATTTGGTCACGCGAGCGCTTAGAGCGGATAGTCATTGACCATTTGCCTTCGGTATCTCGGCCGATGCTTGAATGTAGAACTCGAAGCTCGTTTTCAACCACGCGAAACGCTGGGTTTTTTTCAGTCGCTCTCGTTCTACCGAGTCTGACGCTTGCACTCGTTCTGCTCAAAGTTGCCATGTCGCTCTCCCAAGCCTTGTCTGAGTCGTTAATACGAAGTTTATCGCGTTTCGTCTATTCACACTTATAGCAGGCAAGTCTTACTGGATCGTAATAGACGACTTTTTCTGTCATATTCGCGATGTGCATGCTGACGGCCATGTCATTCATGTCTTCGCTCCTTTCATTTGGTGCTGCCATTGCCATGAGCAACTCATTTTTAATTCACCATCCGCCAGGGCGAGACATCGCACTTCGATGGCCACATAGGCTACCATTGGCCGCTCGGTCGTAGTAGGAGTGGCAGTTCCCCGGGTAGTTTCTTGTCGGGTAGCCGCCCCCGCAATTGTTGTTGGCGCAAACAGCGACTGCCGTTCCGACCAGCGCGACAGCAACCAAAGCTGCGGCCGCCGCATCCTGATTCCTCACCATTTCCGGACATTGATAGAACTGCACGCCTCGCCGGCTGAGTTCTTTGGCGAGGTCCTGCTGGAATGCTGGATCTTGGCTTTGCAAGTAAGTGCGACAGAGCGTTGGCTTATCGACCGATTTCGGATTGGCGTTAAATGCTTCGCGCGAAGTGGTGCATGCGCTCAAGGCGCACGAAATGAATAGGGCGCCGAGCACCCGCAAATATATAATTGTCAAGAAAGCCCCCAATATAGTCCCCGCTAATACAAAACACGCAGAGAGATTGGAGTCGAGTCTGCTCAACTAGAATTTTCATTAGGGAAGATAAAAAGAAGCCCGGCGGATCAGGCTTGACTGTCGCGTGGCGCTGGCCTTCTCTGTATGCCTATCGGAAAGCAGCGGGAAAGACGATGCGCAACGCTAGCAGTGAATTAGAATCGTTCATTGATGAGGCGATCCGCCGTGGCCGGGAAAAGGGATATCATCCCACTATCTTTATTGGCATGCGGCAAAACCTTGGCACAATACCGGCGATTTCGAAGCTTGTGAGAAGTGGCGATCTTCAGAGTGGCTTCATGCGACTTCATGATCTCAATCTTTTGGACTGGACGATTGAGTCCGCCGTAGAGAAGTTCCCCAGCGAATTTGACAAGAACGACATCGCGTGCGCTGCGTTCCGCCTCCAAGAAGCGCGAAAGGGATAAAAGGACGCCCACCGCATCTAAAGGACAGAAACGTCACGCCCCGATGATCGTGAATGCTAGCCGAACGCCGTGGCAATGTCGGAAGCCAAATCTAGAACATCTTAAATGAGAACATTCCGGTGTTGTCGTCGTTTCGCCGATGCAGTCCAGCCGAAGAGTTTTGGCAACCTTTTCGGTGAGACAAACGATAAAAAACGTATAATGAAATCAAACAGCGAGATTTTGTCTCACTATTTTGTATGTAGTTGTATTTTAAGGGATTTTGGCACGCCCTAGGGGAGTCGAACCCCTCTTTTCAGAATGAAAATCTGACGTCCTAACCGATAGACGAAGGGCGCGTGCGCTTGTGGTGTGGCGCCCTTATAGTCAGGCTCCGGTTGCTCCGCAAGCGGAAAAATGCATGATTTGACAAAAAAATGACATGGGCGGCCAAAGCCCCTGCAAAACAAGGATTTCCGTTTCGTAACAAATGGTTAAATGGTCGCTGCATTCGTAGTTCCAGCGCTTTTCGCGTGTGGAGAACGATGTGGGACACCAATCTGGAAGGGGCTGCGATTCACTCAAGGCAGCTCTGGATGTGAGCGGAATGCGCCGTCATCAGATCAATGGTGAGCTTCGCCAGATGCTCCGGCGTCATCACCGGCTTGTCCCGGGTATCTGCCGCCGATTGATTTTGGTGATGTGTTCAGGTCCTTGGGTCAAGCCCGGGGATGACGCTGAATGCAGGGACGGGCTGGCCGTTACCAATGAAAAACGGGGCCGAAACGGCCCCGCTGGATGATGCTTCGATGGTAAAGGTCTCAGTGCAGAATCTGGCTGAGGAACAGCCGGGTCCGCTCGTGCTGCGGATTGTCGAAGAATTCGGCGGGCGAGTTCTGTTCGACGATCTGGCCCTGGTCCATGAAGATGACGCGGTTGGCGACCTGGCGGGCGAAGCCCATTTCGTGGGTGACGCACAGCATGGTCATACCGTCTTCGGCGAGGCTGACCATGGTATCGAGCACTTCCTTGACCATTTCCGGGTCGAGCGCCGAGGTCGGCTCGTCGAACAGCATGATCTTCGGCTTCATGCAGAGCGAGCGGGCAATCGCCACGCGCTGCTGCTGGCCGCCGGAGAGCTGGCCGGGATACTTGTTCGCCTGCTCGGGAATCTTGACGCGCTTCAGATAGTGCATCGCCACTTCTTCGGCTTCCTTCTTCGGCATCTTGCGAACCCAGATCGGCGCCAGCGTGCAATTTTCGAGGATCGTCAGATGCGGGAAGAGGTTGAAGTGCTGGAACACCATGCCGACTTCACGACGCACCTCATCGATCTTTTTCAGATCGTTGGTGAGTTCGATGCCATCGACATTGATGGTGCCGGACTGGTGCTCTTCCAGCCGGTTGATGCAGCGGATCATGGTCGATTTGCCAGAGCCGGAAGGGCCGGCAATGACGATACGCTCACCGCGCATGACCTTGAGGTTGATATCGCGCAGCACGTGGAAGTCGCCATACCACTTGTTCATGCCGATGAGTTCGATTGCCACGTCCGTTGTCGAGACGGCCAGTTTTTTTGCTTGGGTTTCTGCCATTTGAGCGTCCCTTATCGTTTATGCCCGGTGTCGAGGTGCCGTTCCATGAACAGCGAATAACGCGACATGCCGAAGCAGAATATCCAGAATACGAAGCCTGCGAAAATATAGCCAGTCATGGCGGTGACGGGCGTGGCCCAGTTCGCATCCGATTGGTTGAGTGTGACAATACCGAGCAGGTCGAACATGCCGATGATCGAGACCAGCGACGTGTCCTTGAACAGCCCGATGAAGGTGTTGACGATGCCCGGAATGACAAGCTTCAACGCCTGCGGCAGCACGATCAGCCTGGTTTTCTGCCAGTAGTTCAGGCCGAGCGAATCCGCACCTTCATATTGTCCCTTGGGAATGGCCTGCAGGCCGCCGCGGATCACCTCCGCCATATAGGCGGACGAGAAGAGCGACACGCCGACGAGCGCGCGCAGGAACTTGTCGAAGGTCCAGCCGTCAGGCAGGAACAGCGGCAGCATGATGCTGGCGAAGAACAGGACGGTGATCAGCGGAATGCCTCTGATGACTTCGATGAAGAGCACGCAGAGCATCTTGATCACCGGCAGGTTGGAGCGCCGGCCGAGTGCCAGAAGAATGCCGAAGGGCAGGGAGACCGTGATCCCGAAGAAGGACAGGATCAGGGTCACCATCAGGCCGCCCCACAGCTGCGTTTCCACCTTCGGCAGACCGAAGACGCCGCCGATGAGCAGGAAAAACGCAATGAAAGGCAGGATGATGAAAAGTGCCAGCGCGTTGAGGCGCTTGAACGGCGCTTTTGGAATCAGCATCGGGATCAGGAGGATGGCGAACGCCACCATCACAAGGATCGGACGCCAGCGCTCATCGAGCGGATAGCGGCCAAAGACGAATTGCCCGAGCTTGGCCGATACGAAGGCCCAGCACGCACCGGACTGGCCGTCCGGCAGCGCACCGCCCTGCGAAGCGGTCAGGCAGGCGATACGATCGCTGCCGGTCCATACCGCGTCGATGAAGAGCCACTTGACGATCGGCGGCACCAGATAGGCGAGCAGGGCGATGGCAAGGACGGTGAGGACCGTATCCTTTGGCGTGGCGAAAAGTTTGGTGCGCAGCCAATGGCCCAGTCCGACGGCGCTTGACGGTGCGGGCCGGGCTTCCTCGATGGTCTGTCGCACGAAGGCGTGATTGCTTATTGTCATCGATTATCGCTCCACCAGGGCCATTTTCGCGTTGAACCAGTTCATGACCACGGCCGTGAGCAGGGACAGCGAGAGATAGATGACCAGCCAGATCGCAACCACTTCGACCGCCTGACCCGTCTGGTTCAGGATCGTGCCGCCGACGGAGACGATGTCGGCGAAACCGACAGCGACCGCAAGCGAGGAGTTCTTGGTCAGGTTGAGAAACTGGCTCGTCAGCGGCGGGATGATGATGCGCATCGCCTGCGGCACGACGATCAGGCGTGTCGTGGTGCTGGAACGGAGCCCGAGCGCATCCGCAGCTTCCGTCTGCCCCTTGGCCACAGCCTTGATGCCGCCGCGAACGATCTCGGCGATGAAGGAGGCGGTGTAGAAGGACAGCGCGAGGAACAGCGACATGAATTCAGGCGCAACGACCGCGCCGCCGGTGAGATTGAACCGTCCGGCGATCGGATAGTCGAATGTCAGCGGTGCGCCGAGCGCGAGGAATGTCGCAAGCGGCAGGCCGATGATGAGAAGCGTCAGGGTAAGGCCGGTGCGGAACTGCTGACCGGTTTTTTCCTGCCTCGCCTTGGCCCAGCGATAGATGAAGACGCTGATGACGATGGCGACGAGGAAGGCCACCGGCACGAGCCAGATACCGTCACCCCAGAGCGGCTTCGGAAAGAAGAAACCGCGATTGTTGAGATAGCTGCCGAGCGGCAGTTCCAGCGATTCGCGGGCCTGCGGCAGAACTGAGATGACGCCCTTGTACCAGAAGAAGATGACGAGCAGCGGCGGGATGTTGCGGAAGATTTCCACATAGGCCTGCGCGAGTTTCGAAATCAGCCAGTTGTTGGAGAGCCGGGCGATGCCGACGATGAAACCGATGATCGAGGCGGCGATGATGCCGAAAAATGCGACCTGGATCGTGTTGAGAATGCCAACGAGCAATGCACGGCCATAGGTCGCGTCGCTGGTATAAGCGATCAGCGACTGGCCGATATCGAAGCCGGCTCTTCCATTGAGGAAGCCGAAGCCGGATGAAATGTTGGACCGTTGAAGATTGGTGATCGTATTCGTCACGATGATCCAGACGAAGGCGGTCAGGATGACGACAGTCAGGACCTGATAGAAAACTCCGCGTATGCGTGGATCGTAGATAAGTGACGACGCGCTTTGCGCGCGCGATCGTTGCGAACTGACCGCGTTGCCTGCCATAGGCACCTTTCCCTTTTATATGCTCTTTGCGAGCTTATTTATATAATTTTAAATGGAGGCCGGGCGTTGCCCAGCCTCCTGTCATGATCTAGCCGATGATGGGGTCGATCAACGGACCGGCGGTGCGTATTGCAGGCCGCCCTTGGTCCACAGCGCGTTCTGGCCACGCTCGATCTTCAGCGGCGAGCCCGCACCGACGTTGCGGTCGAAGACTTCGCCGTAGTTACCCACCAGCTTGATGATGTTGTAGGCCCAGTCGTTGGTCACGCCGAGATCGGTACCGATCTTGGTGCCTTCTTCCGTGCCGAGCAGACGCTTGATGTCCGGATTGGCGCTGTTCTTCTGCTCATCGACGTTCTTGGAGGTGATGCCCAGCTCTTCGGCATTGACCATCGCGTAGTGAACCCAGGTCACGATGTCGAACCACTGGTCGTCACCCTGACGAACGGCCGGTCCGAGCGGCTCCTTGGAGATGACCTCGGGCAGGACGATGTTGTCGTCCGGGTTCTTCAGCTTCAGGCGGATGGCGTAGAGGCCGGACTGGTCGGTGGTGTAGACGTCGCAACGGCCGGAATCATAGGCGGAGGTTGCGTCGGCTTCCTTTTCGAAAACGACCGGATTGTACTGCAGGTTGTTGGTCTTGAAGTAGTCGGCGAGATTGAGCTCGGTGGTCGTGCCGGTCTGAACGCAGACGGCGGCGCCGGAAAGCTCAAGAGCGGACTTCACGTTGAGGCCCTTCTTGGCGATGAAGCCCTGACCGTCATAGTAGTTGACGGTGCGGAAGTTGAAGCCGAGCGACGTGTCGCGGCTGATGGTCCAGGTGGTGTTACGGGTCAGAACGTCGACTTCACCGGACTGGAGGGCAGGGAAGCGGTCCTTGCTCGAAAGAGCGACAAACTTCGCCTTGGAAGGGTCACCGAAAACCGCTGTGGCAATGCCACGGCAATAGTCCACGTCGATGCCGGACCATTCGCCCTTGTCATCGGGATTGGAAAATCCCGGAATGCCGGCGCTCACGCCGCAGGTGACGAAACCTTTTCCCTTCACGTCCTGAAGTGTCGCAGCCGAAGCGACCGAGGCTCCTCCCAAAACTGCTGCGCCAATGGCGGCTGACAGAATTGCCTTTTTCATTTTTCCCAACCTTTGTTTGTTATCGTCAATCGCAAGGGGACCGGCATGTTTGTTTTGCCCCAGCTCCCCCCTCAGCGAGATCTTTTCGATCCGCTTTTTCTATCACAATCGCAATTGGCAGCGGGGTCAAGACGTGCCGGCGATAATTGTGCCTATAAAACGGAATTTTCGAAATTTTGGTCGGGAAGTGTGCAAAGGGTGAAAATATAAGCATATTTTTGCGGAAATTTGCACTTGCACGATTTTTGTATACTTCTTGTATGCTGTTTCATGATGGATCAATCGACCCATCCTGCGAGGGTTCACGGGACTTGACCTTGCCTTCCGCTCTCCGCATTGTCGCACGCGTCAATATTCCTTCGAAAGCTGATCTGAAATGACCAAGACAAATGACCTGCTTTCCGCCGCAGGTGTGAATACGCGCCTGACCCATGGCGGCAATGATCCCGCGGACTGTTTCGGTTTCGTCAACCCGCCCATCGTGCGTGGCTCTACCGTCCTTTTCCCGGATGCGGAGACGCTTTCGACCGAAAACCAGAAATACACCTATGGCACTCACGGCACGCCGACGACCGATGCGCTGTGCAACCTCGTCAACGAGCTGGAAGGTTCTTTCGGAACTATCCTCGTGCCCTCGGGGCTTGCGGCGATCACCGTGCCGTT
The DNA here is from genome assembly GCF_017313365.1 of Agrobacterium sp. OT33. Classification (NCBI taxonomy): domain Bacteria; kingdom Pseudomonadati; phylum Pseudomonadota; class Alphaproteobacteria; order Hyphomicrobiales; family Rhizobiaceae; genus Agrobacterium; species Agrobacterium sp. OT33. The sequence goes on from NZ_JAFLMZ010000002.1 coordinate 358,848, forward strand.
CCTTGCCTATCTCGGTGCGGGTGATCATGCGCTTGTCGTCGATTCCGTCTATTTCCCCACACGCCGCTTCTGCAACACGATGCTGAAGAAGCTCGGTGTGGAGATCGAATATTACGATCCCGCGATCGGGGCTGGCATCGAAGCGCTGATCCGGCCGAATACGAAACTCGTGCATCTGGAAGCGCCGGGTTCCAATACGTTCGAGATTCAGGATGTCCGGGTGATCACGGAGATCGCCCACAGGCATGACTGTGTGGTCACGATGGACAATACCTGGGCGACGCCGCTTTATTTCAAGCCGCTCGATTTCGGCGTCGATATTTCCATTCACGCCGCCACCAAATATCCCTCGGGGCATTCCGATGTGCTGATGGGTTTCGTCTCGGCCAATGAAAAACACTGGAAGGCGCTTTACCAGGCCAATACCAATCTCGGCATCTGCGTTACCTCCGATGATGCCTACCAGATCCTGCGCGGCATGCGCACCATGGGAATCAGGCTGGAACACCATCAGAAAAGCGCGCTCGATATCGCTCAATGGCTGGAAGGCCGCAACGATGTGGCGCGCGTGTTGCATCCGGCCCTACCGAGCTTTGCCGGTCACGAACTCTGGAAGCGTGATTTCAAGGGCGCGAGCGGTGTCTTCTCCTTCGTATTGAAGGCGGAAGAGGGCAAATACAAGCAGGCGGCGGCGGCCTTCCTCGATGCGCTGACCTTCTTCGGGCTCGGTTATTCCTGGGGCGGATACGAATCGCTTGCCGTGGCGGTCTCGCTCATCGACAGGACGATTGCCAAAGGTCCCTCCGAAGGGCCGGTCATCCGCCTTCAGATCGGGCTTGAGGATGTCGCTGATCTGAAGAAAGACCTCGAGGCCGGCTTTGCGGCCGCAGCCGGGATCTGACCTTAGCCATCAGCCCCTGGCGTGATAGCCATAAAGCCAGTCGAAGTCGTGCAGGAAGGCACTGGCGGGACGCGTTGAAAACACGAAGTCCCGCGCAATTCGGACCGGGCCTGTGGCGTGATAGGCAAAACGATTGAGAGAGGCCCGTTTGCGGGCCTTTTCTATGCGCGGGAGGCGCAAGGCCTCGAAAGCGGCAAGGGCCTGCGGCACGGGCAGGGGCTCTGCGGCAAGCACGCCGGCAAGTTCGAAGGCATCCTCTATCGCCATGGCCGCGCCCTGGGCGGCAAAGGGCATCATGGCGTGCGCCGCGTCGCCGATCAGCACCGTGTCACGGCCATTATGCCAGCGCCCCGGACCGGCCTGATAGAGCGGCCAGAACGTTGGATCTTCGGCTTTTTCCAGCAACCGCAGCAAATCCGGGCTCCAGCCGCGAAACTGTTCGAGCAGCATGGATTTCTGCCGTCCGCTCGATTCGGCGCGCCAGGTGGCGCCGGGATCGGCGCCCAGTGCAATGGCGACGATGTTGAAACCGCCGACTTCCTTGAGCGGATAAGCGACGATATGGCCGTGGGAGCCGAGATAGGCGGTAACGGCGCTTTTGTTGATGGCGGACGGAACATTGTTTTCGGTGACCGTGAAACGCCAGGCGATATTGCCGGAAAAGGTGGCTGTCGGCGCGGCAGGAACGGCAAAGCGGGCCGCCGACCAGACGCCATCGGCGCCAACGATCAGATCGTGATCGCGGAAGGTGGTTGCGGCAATGACGTCGGCGGTGGCGTTTTCGATGCGCTTGCCGAGATGCAGCCGGCAGAGCGGATTGCGTGTCGCCGCATGGAGAAGTGCACCTTGCAGTGTCGAGCGGTGCAGCACGCCATAGGGTGCGCCCCAGCGTGTGCGGGCCACCGTGCCCATCGGCAGGGAGAGCAGCGTGGCAAGCGATTTTCCGGAGGCAAGATCGACGCTGACCGGTTCGGTCCAGCGCGCCTCGATTTCCGGCAGCACGTCAAGCGTGGCAAGTATGCGGGCGGCGTTGGGTGACAGCTGCAGGCCGGCGCCGACTTCCGTGAGTTCACCCGCCTGTTCGATGATGTCGCAGCCGATCCCGTGCCGGGCAAAAGAAAGCGCGGCGGTGAGACCGGCGATGCCGGCACCGACAATGGCTACGGATTTTATGGGCATTGGTGCGCCCCGATCAGGAAAGGTGGAAGGTCAGGCGGCCTTCACATGGAAGACGCAGCCCGGAGGATTGGTCTGCTCGGCCTTCAGCGACGGATTGTAGCGGTAAAGGGTGGAGCAGTAGGAACAGACCTTCTCGTTGTCGTCGCCCATGTCGATGAAGATATGCGGATGATCGTAGGGCACGGAAGCGCCGGTGCACATGAATTCCTTGACGCCGATCTCGATCATGCGGTGTCCGCCATCGTTCTGGAAGTGGGGAATGGGATGCCCGGCCATGTTCGTCTCCAAATGCAATATCGTTATCGAGCCGCGATCCGCCTTCGCGCGTCGGCTCGCCGTTGCGGATATGTAGCCTCAAACGCATTGCATCTCCATAAAAATCGTCAGCGAAACATGTTCAACATTGCTAATTCCTGCCATATGGTCCGGCAAAAAGGATGTCCTTGATGAATCTCAACACGCCGCAGTTTTCCGATTTTTCCCATGACGGCCTTCGCCTTGCCTATTTCGACGAGGGCGATCCGGCGGGCGATCCGGTTCTGCTGATCCACGGCTTCGCCTCCAGCGCCAATGTCAACTGGGTGCATCCCGGCTGGTTGAAGACGCTGGGTGAAGCGGGCTACCGGGTGATCGCCATCGATAATCGCGGCCATGGCGCAAGCGACAAGCCGCACGATTCTGAAGCCTATTATCCGCCCGTCATGGCGGAGGATGCCGTGGCGCTGCTCAATCATCTCGGTATCGCCGAAGCGCATGTGATGGGCTATTCCATGGGCGCGCGCATTTCCGCCTTTCTGGCGATGGCGCATCCCGAGCGCGTGCGTTCGCTGGTCTTCGGCGGGCTCGGCATCGGCATGGTGGAAGGTGTCGGCGACTGGGACCCGATTGCGGAAGCGCTGCTTGCTCCCTCGCTCGATGTCGTCACCCATGAGCGCGGTCGCATGTTCCGCGCCTTTGCCGACCAGACGAAAAGCGACCGGCTGGCGCTTGCCGCCTGTATCGAGACATCGCGGGTTCTCGTCACGCGCGAACAGGCTGAGAAAATCGACGCGCCGACGCTGATCGCGGTCGGAACCAAGGACGATATTGCCGGTTCCGGCGCGGAGCTTGCAGCGATCATGCCGCATGCGCGGGCGATCGACATTCCCGGCCGCGACCATATGCTGGCCGTCGGCGACCGGGTGTTCAAGGCGGCGGTTCTGGAGTTTTACCGCTCGCTTTGATCGGGAGCATTTCCGGGAAAAAGTGGAACCCGGTTTTCCGTCCGCAAATGCGGCAACGCTCAGGACGGCAAGAAACGGTTTTTCATGCTGCATGAAGAAAAACTGAAGCCTTGCCGCCTTTAAAGTCGTCATTCGAATCCCATTTCTAATGCACGTCTTTTTCTGTATAAAGAACGACCACTGCAAACGAGGAGACCATTCATGGTCGCACGTACCGAGGCCCGTCAGCCCGAACAGCTGGCGATCGTCGATCCCATCTGGGGCAGCCTGCTCAATGAAGCCCGAAGTGCCGCGGCACAGGACCCGCTGCTTTCCGCCTTCCTTTATTCGACGATCCTCAATCACCGGTCTCTCGAAGAATGTGTGATCTACCGTATCTGCGAACTCCTCGATCATCCCGACATGCAGGCCGTGCTTCTGCGCCAGACCTTTCAGGACATGCTGGATGACTGGCCGGAATGGGGAAGCGTGCTGCGCGTCGACATTCAGGCCGTCTACGATCGCGACCCGGCCTGCACGCGCTTCATGGAGCCGCTCCTTTATTTCAAGGGGTTCCAGGCCATCCAGACCCATCGCCTCGCCCACTGGCTGCTGCAGAAGGGCCGCAAGGACTTTGCGTTTTATCTGCAAAGCCGCTCATCGAGCATCTTTCAGACCGATATCAATCCGGCGGCGCGCATCGGCAAGGGCATCTTCCTCGACCACGCCACCGGGCTGGTGGTCGGCGAAACGGCCGTCATCGGTGATAACGTCTCCATCCTGCATGGCGTCACGCTCGGCGGCACCGGCAAGGAGGGGGCGGACCGCCATCCGAAGATCGCCAATGGCGTGATGATCGGGGCGGGGGCGAAAATCCTCGGTAATATCGAGATCGGCAGCTGCTCGCGCATTGCCGCCGGCTCGGTGGTGCTGAAGCCGGTTCCGCCCAAGACCACGGTTGCCGGCGTGCCGGCGCGCGTGGTGGGAGAAGCAGGGTGTTCGGAACCCTCGCGACTGATGGACCAGCTTATCGGAGCCGATATCTGACCACCCCGGAATTTTCGCGGTCGTCCGTATGGAAGACAGCGTGCGAAAGACATGGCCTGTGAAAGGCTGGGGCGATGCGCCGCTTTCACTTTACTTTGGCCTTTGTCCCATGCCAAAAGCGGGCCAACGCGAACCGCACAGGAGAATAGTGGTGAAAGCCGACGAAATCAAAAAACTCGACGCCTATTTCAAGCGCACCTTCAACCCGACGATGGTGGTCAAGGCGCGTCCGCGCAAGGACGATTCCGCCGAAGTGTATCTTGGCGAAGAGTTTCTCGGCGTTGTCTATATCGACGACGAGGACGGCGACCGCTCGTACAATTTCTCCATGGCGATCCTCGACGTCGACCTCTGATCGTCACCACTCGGTGACGGGTGGATTTTCGCATTTATCTATCAGTCGCCCGCGGTGGTTCACGCCGCGGGCGATCTGTTTTTTCGCTGCGTGATCCTCATCATCAGCCGGTCCTGCGGCCGCAATGTCACGCGCATCAGCGGCTCCGCCGCAGCCGGTGACGTGTTTTCGAGATGGATCGTCTGCAAGAGGACGGCAAGAATCGCCACGGCCTCCATCATGGCAAAGGCATTGCCGATACAGACGCGCGGACCGGCGCCGAAGGGCATATAGGCATAACGGTGGCGCGCCTTGACCTTTTCGGGTTCGAAGCGTGACGGGTCGAAGCGTTCGGGCTCGTCCCACAGCGCGGCGTGCCGGTGCACGGCATAGATCGGCACATAAAGAATGGTTCCGGCCGGGATATCGTGCTCGCCGAGCCTGAAATCCTGCCGTGCCGTGCGGGTGATGACCGGGGCGGGCGGGTAAAGCCGCATCGCCTCCGAAAACACCTGCCGGGTGTAGGTGAGATTGGCGATGTGTTCGGCCGCGACCGGTTCGCCGGCGGTGACGGCTTCGATTTCCTCGATGATTTTTCTTTCCGTTTCCCGGTTCCGCGACAGAAGATGGAAGCTCCAGGCAAGGCCGAGCGCCGTCGTTTCATGGCCGGCGGTGATGAAGGTCAGCAGATTGTCGATGATTTCCTCATCGCTCATCATGCGCCCGGTTTCCGGGTCCCTGGCTTCCAGCAGCATGGAGACGAGATCGGTTCTGTCGGTCGGGTTTGCCCGCCGCCCGGCAATCACCTTCGCGAGACTGGCGCGCAGGTAATCGACGGCGGCGCGGGATTTGCGCCGGCCGGGATGCGGCAGCCATTCCGGTGCGCCCAGCATGGCGAGGGCGAAGGTCCAGCCCGTCGGCCTCAGATAATCGGTGATGCTCTGTTCGACGCGCGCGATATCAATGTCGTATCCGCCGGACATCATGGTTTCCACGATGATGTCGAAGGTGGTTCGCATCATTTCGTGGCCGATATCGATGTTACCCGTCGAGGGGGCGCGCCAGCGCGCTTGCGTGCGCCGTGCCGTGTCGATCATGACCGGCAGCAAATCCAGCAGCTTTTCGTGGCGGAAGGCGGCGGCAACGGATTGTCTTTGCCATTTCCAGTGGTCGCCATCGGCGGTCAGAAGACCCTGACCGAGGGCAGGGCCGAGCACCCGGCGCACGTCCTCACCCTTGCCGAGCAGGTGTGCGTTCTTGACCAGTGCCTCATGGATCAGTGCGGGATCGGCAAGATGCACACGCATCGTGCCACCGAGACGGGTGAAGACCGCCGGTTTGCTGAAGATTTCCGGCGGCAGTGCCTTCAATGGATTGCGGACAAGCGAGATTGCGAGACGTGCCGCCGCGAATTTCGACAGGGGTTCCGTCTCGGTTACATCCATGGACGGGGTGGAAAGGCCGGTTCCGATCATCGACAGCTCCTTAATTCACGTTGAATGACGGGACATTGCTGTTAAGGTGTATACCTTATTTTAGATACTTAAGGTGCATGCCTTAGATTTCAATGACGGGACGCGATTTTGATGAAGAACAATGATGCGGAACGACCACGGCGCACGCGGGACAGGATTCTGGATGCCGCCCTTGACCTCTTCAACGAGCGCGGGCCTGACCGGGTGACGACGGCCGAGATCGCCCTTTCGGTCGGTATCAACGAGGGTAATCTCTATTATCATTTCCGCACCAAGGAATCGCTGGTTCTCGCCCTGTTTGCGCGGTTCGAAGCCGATGCGATGGTTCTTGTCGCAACCGTTGACGGGGCAGACGAGGCGGCGGCGGCCACCTATGCCGGTTTTCTTCGGCAATGGTTCTCGCTGGTGTGGAATTACCGCTTTCTGTTTCGCGATCTGGTCGGGCTCGTCGCGTTGGCGCCGGGGCTGGTGGAGCCGGTCAGGGCCATAAGCGCCACCATGCGGCTGGCGGTTGGCGACATTGTCGGCCGGATGCAGAAAGCCGGATTGGTGACCATTCCCGAAAGCGAGCGCGATGCGGTTCTGACGAATCTATGGATCGTCTCGACCTATTGGGCTGCCTATCTCAATCTGCAAGAGGGTGTTGGCGAATTCGGGCCGCAGCAGCTGGATTGGGGGCTGCAACAGGTCTCCAGCCTGTTCCGGCCCTATCTCTCCGCCGAGGCAAGGGTCGAGCTTGAGGCTCTTGTCGAGAACGACATGTAATATCTCCGGCCGGAGACATGGTTGGCTTGCAAAACGCCCGCGACGAGATATGTCGCGGGCGTTTCGTCATTCTGGTTTACCGACGGCAGGCGTCAGGCCGCCTTGAGCAGATCGCCGTGGGGATCGAGCACGAATTTGGTTGCCGCGCCCTGATCGAAGCTTTCATAACCCTGCACGGCATCGTCGAGCGCGATGATCTTCGCATTGACGATATCGGCAATCGGCAGGCGGTCATGCAGGATCGCCTGCATGAGCTGGCGATTATACTTCAGGACCGGCGTCTGGCCGGTGTGGAAGGATTGCGCCTTTGCCCAGCCGAGGCCGAAACGCAGCGACAGGCTGCCCTGTTTTGCCGCGGCGTCGACCGCGCCGGGGTCCTCGGTGACGTAAAGGCCGGGAATGCCGATCGAACCGGCGGCGCGGGTGATCTCCATCATCTGGTTGAGAACGATGGCCGGCTGTTCGCCGCCCGCATGGCCGCGTGCCTCGAAGCCGACGGCGTCGATGGCGCTGTCCACCTCGTTGGTGCCGACGATTTCGGCGATCATGTCGCCCAGCCGGTCACCCTTGGAGAGATCGACGGGTTCGAAACCGACTTTTGCCGCATGTGCGAGGCGATCCTTGTTGAAATCGCCGATCATGACGACCGCGGCGCCGAGAATGCGGGCGGAGGCGGCAGCCGCAAGGCCGACCGGGCCGGCACCCGCGACATAGACCGTGGAGCCGACACCGACGCCCGCCTTGACCGCGCCGTGGAAGCCGGTCGGCAGGATGTCCGACAGCATGGTGAGGTCGCGGATCTTCGACATCGCCCTGTCGCGATCGGGGAATTTCAGAAGGTTGAAATCGGCATAGGGGATGGTGACATAGCGGGCCTGTCCACCGATCCAGCCGCCCATGTCGACGTAACCGTAAGCGCCGCCGGCGCGTGACGGGTTCACTGTCAGGCAGACGCCGGTATCCTGCGACTTGCAGCAACGGCAACGGCCGCAGGCGACGTTGAACGGCACCGAGACGATATCGCCGATTTCGAGCATTTCGACATCGACGCCCTTTTCGATGACTTCGCCGGTGATTTCATGGCCAAGGACGAGACCCGGCATCGCCGTGGTGCGGCCGCGCACCATGTGCTGATCGGAGCCGCAGATATTGGTGGAAATCACCTTGAGAATAACGCCGTGTTCGATACGGCGGCCATCCGGCGCCTCCAGCTTGGGGTCGTCAATATCGCGGACCTCCACCTGACCCGGCCGCATGTAGACGACGCCTCTGTTCCTGCTCATATCCATCTCCTCCTGGGGGTTGAACGCCAATGCCGGCCCGCTCCTCCGCGGGCAGGATATCGTCACAATGCACGCGTGCGAGCCGCTGTTCGGCTCACACGGAATCGTCCGGCAAGGGGATGGAAAGGGGTATTGCCGCACGTCCTGAAAGACGCAGCCTGTCTCCCGATCACCGCCCGCCGCAGCCACCGGCATTTCGCCGGTGTTCCGACTGTTCCGCCCTGAAATTCGAAGCGGAACCGGATATCTGCAGCAAACCATGCGGGGCGAGGCTTGTCGTTCGGGAATACGACACGCTTTGTGGCCGTAACGACACCGGCTTTCGCCTGATGTCACGGTGTCGTTATCGGTCGATGGATTTTCTCAGGCGTCCGGCGGCGTCCTGAATATATTGCCAGGCCACACGGCCGGAACGGCCGCCGCGGGTGGTTGCCCATTCCAGCGCCTCGTGATGCAGGGTTTCGCGGTCCAGACCCAGATCGAAGTGTTCGGCATAGCTATCGATCATCGTCAGATAGTCTTCCTGGCCGCATTTGTGGAAGCCGAGCCACAGGCCGAAGCGATCGGAGAGAGAGACTTTTTCTTCAACTGCTTCCGACGGGTTGATGGCGGTCGATTGTTCGTTTTCCATCATGTGGCGTGGCAGCAGATGGCGGCGGTTGGAGGTCGCATAGAAAAGGACATTGTCCGGCCGGCCTTCGATACCACCATCGAGCGCCGCCTTCAGCGATTTGTAGGCCGTGTCGTCGTGATCGAAGGAGAGATCGTCGCAGAACAGAATGACGCGCTGATCCGAGATTTTCAGTATGTCGAGCAAAGCGGGCAGGGTGTGGATATCCTCCCGGTGCACTTCCACCAGTTTCAGGGGAACGCCGCTTGCGGTGCGCACATCTTCGTGAACCGCCTTGACCAGCGAGGACTTGCCCATGCCGCGCGCGCCCCACAAAAGCACGTTGTTGGCGGGAAAACCATCGGCGAAACGCAGGGTGTTTTCATGCAGGATGTCACGCACATGATCGACGCCGCGAATGAGTTTGAGCGCGATACGATTGGGGCGGGGGACCGGCTGCAGAAAGGAATTGACCGGCGACCAGACGAAACAATCGGCGGCATTCCAGTCGTTTACGGCGGGGGCGGGGCCGGCCAGCCGCTCCACGGCAACGTTCAGCCGGCGCAGTTCGGCAAGAAGCAGGGTGGCCGTTTCTTCTCGAATCATGGTGTTTCTTCCGCTTGTCTGGTGTTCAAAACTCTGTTTTGCGACCGGCCTAGCATGGTGTTTCCGGCCCATAAAGGTTAAGAGGTCCGGAATCGGTACGGCGTGGGCCCTGCATCTGTTGCAATCCCGGCGTTCCCCACTATATTCCGGCGGCTTGAAAGCTGGGGCGGCATACGAGGTCGTGCCGTAATCGTTGAGGAGTTTTATATGTTCATTAGTCAAGCTTTTGCCCAGGACGCAACGGGCGGCGCATCGGCCTTCGGTTCCGGCCTGGAAATGCTTTTCCTGTTTGCGCCCCTTATGGTCGTCTGGTACTTTTTCCTCATCCGCCCGCAGCGCGCGCAGATGAAGAAGCGCCAGGAAACGCTGACCAGCATTCGCCGTGGCGATCAGGTCGTTCTTGGCGGCGGCATCGTTGGCAAGGTGACCAAAGTCATCGACGACAATGAACTCGAAGTCGAAATCGCCGAAGGCGTGAAAATCCGCGCTGCCCGCGCTTATATCGCCGAAGTGCGTGTCAAGGGTGAAGTGGTCAAGACGGAAGCCGCTTCCTGATCCTGCCGGATAACCGGACGCCCGATTGCGAATTTTGACGGGTTGCGCTGTCCGCGCAACCCCAACCCTGACCGAGATCGAAATGCTTCATTTTTCCCGTTGGAAAACAGTCTTCATCTGGCTGCTTGTGCTGGCAAGCGTCTTCATCGCCTCTCCCAACCTGTTTTCGGAAAAACAGCTGGAGAGCATGCCTGCCTGGTACAAGGACAACAAGGTAACGCTCGGTCTCGACCTTCAGGGCGGCTCGCACATCATGCTCAAGATCGAGCGTTCCGACATTGTCAAGGAACGGCTTGAGACGATTGTCGGCGATGTGCGTACCCAGCTTCGCGATGCCAACATCCGTTATTCGGGGCTCACCGGCAACGGCCAGCAAATTCAGGTTCGCATCAGCGATCCCGCCCAGCTGGAAGCCGCCAAGACGGCGCTACGCGATCTGACGCAGCCGGTATCCGCCGGAACGCTGGTTGGCGGTTCCATCACCGAAGTGACGATGAGCGACGGCGGCGACAATCTGCTGCGGCTCAACCTTACGGATGAAGGCGTCGATTACCGCCTGTCGTCGGCCGTATCGCAGTCGATCGAAGTCGTGCGCCGCCGCGTCGACGAAGTCGGCACTACCGAGCCGCTCATCCAGCGCCAGGGTTCCGACCGCATCATCGTACAGGTGCCGGGCCTTCAGGATCCCCAGCGTCTGAAATCGCTGCTCAACCAGACGGCAAAGCTGTCCTTCCGCATGGTCGACACCACCATGCCGGTTCAGGAAGCGATGAACGGCCGTCCGCCCGCGACCTCTGAAGTTCTCTATTCGCAGGACGATCCGCCGGTTCCCTATCTGGTGGAACGCCGCGCGCTCGTTTCCGGCGACAATCTCGTCGACGCACAGGCGAGCTTCAACCAGCAGACCAACGAACCCGTCGTCACCTTCCGCTTCGACAGCCGCGGTGCGCAGCGCTTTGCGCAGGCGACGCAGCAGAATGTCGGCAAACCTTTCGCCATCGTGCTCGATAACCAGGTCATTTCCGCACCTGTCATCCGCGAGCCGATCATCGGCGGTTCGGGACAGATTTCCGGCAGCTTCTCGGTGCAGGGCGCAAACGACCTTGCTGTTCTTCTGCGCGCGGGCGCGCTGCCGGCCACGCTGACCGTCGTTGAAGAACGCACGGTCGGTCCGAGCCTTGGTAACGACTCCATCACCGCCGGCCTGACGGCAAGTGCCATCGGCGCCGTCGGCGTCCTCATCTTCATGTTCGTCTTCTACGGCTTCTTCGGCCTGCTGGCGAACATCGCCCTTGTCGTCAACGTCGTCATGCTGCTCGCCGTTCTCAGTGTGATCGGGTCGACGCTGACATTGCCAGGTATCGCCGGTATCGTTCTGACGATCGGCATGGCGGTGGATTCCAACGTTCTGATCTACGAGCGAATACGCGAGGAGGTGAAGAGCGGCAAGCCGCTGATCCAGTCACTGGATAACGGCTTTACCCGCGCCTTTGCGACCATTATCGACGCCAACCTGACGACGCTGATCGTGGCGAGCGTGCTGTTCTACATGGGCACCGGCCCGGTCAAGGGCTTCGCCGTCACGCTCGCCGTCGGTATCATCACCACCGTCTTCACCGCTTATACGCTGACGGCGTGGATGTTCGGCTACTGGGTTCGCCGCAGCCGTCCGAAGCACCTGCCGAAGGGCGTGCGCACGGCCATGTTCGATGGCCGCGACATTCCCTTCATGCGCTATCGCCGCGTGGTGTTCATGATCACCGGCGCCATCATGCTCGCCTGTATCGGCGGTTTCGTGGCCAAGGGCCTGAACCTCGGCATCGACTTCCAGGGCGGCTCCGTCATTGAAGTGCGCGCCAAGCAGGGTGAAGCCGATCTCGCCGATATCCGCGATCGTCTGAACCAGCTGAACCTCGGTGAAATCCAGGCGCAGAACTTCGGCACGCCGCAGGATGTCCTCATCCGTATTCAGGCGCAGGAAGGCGGCGAGAATGCCGAGCAGTCCGCCATCACCATGGTGCGTGGCGAACTTGAGGACAAATACGATTTCCGCCGTGTGGAAGTCGTCGGTCCGGCCGTGTCGGGTGACCTTACCTACACCTCCACGATCGGTATCATGCTCGCCATGACGGCGATCATGGTCTACATCTGGGTCCGCTTCGAATGGCAGTTTGCGCTCGGCGCTGTCATCTCCATGGTGCATGACGTTGTCTTCACCATCGGGCTCTTTGTCTTCCTGGGGATAGAGTTCAACCTCACGAGTATCGCGGCGATCCTGACGATCATCGGTTATTCGCTGAACGATACCGTCGTCATCTATGACCGTATCCGCGAAAACCTCAGGCGTTATAAAAAGATGCCGCTGTCGATGATCATCGATGCATCGCTGAACCAGACGCTGTCGCGCACGATCCTCACCGGTCTGACCGTGCTTCTGGCATTGCTCGCGCTCTACCTCTTCGGTGGCGAGGTTATCAGGTCCTTCACCTTCGCCATGCTGTTCGGTGTCGGTATCGGCGTGTTCTCGTCGCTCTACATTGCCGCACCGGTGCTGATCGCCTTCAAGCTGCGTCCCGATAACAAGGATGCGGAAGACGAGAAGGACGAAAAGCCCGGCAATGCCATCGGCGGCAAGCCTGCCGTCTGATGGCCGGCGGGATCGAAATACGCCCGGCCCATTTTCCCGGCCGGGCGCCCATCGATGCCTATGGCAATGGCGGTTTCCGTTTTGCCGAGATGTCGCATCGCGGCTCGCTTCTGCTTCTGCCTTCGGGCATTTACGGGTGGGAGCCCGTCGATGCGAAAGAATTGACCCTCGGGCATTTCGAGAAGGTTCTGGCGGAAGCGCAGGACATAGAAGTGCTGCTGATCGGCACGGGTGACGGCATGCGGGTGCTGCCAAAGGAATTGCGCGCGGCCTTCAGGGAAGCGGGCATTTCCGTCGACCCGATGAGCACGGGTGCTGCCGTGCGCACCTATAATATCATGCTTTCGGAATCGCGCGCCGTGGCTGCGGCGCTGATTGCCGTCGAAGGCTGACAGGACGTTTCGCGCGGGGAACCATGGCACCCACAGAAAATCTCGACGTCTGCCTCGCGACGCTGCGCGATACCGATCGCGACCGCTATCTCGCCTGTCTTCTGTCGCCTGCCGATAAGCGCAACGCTCTGGCGGCGCTCTATGCCTTCAACGCCGAAATCGCGCGTATCCGTGATTCCGTGCGCGAGGCGCTGCCCGGCGAAGTGCGCATGCAATGGTGGCGCGACCTGCTTGAGGGCAGTGCGCATGGGGACAGCCAGTCCCACCCCGTCGCGGCGGCGCTTCTGGCCGTGATCGAGCAGCATCGCCTGCCGCGCCCGGTGCTGGTCAATATGATCGAGGCGCGTATCTTCGATCTCTACGATGATCTGTTCGAGGATCGCAACGCGCTTGAGGGTTATGCGGGGGAAACCGCGTCCGCCCTTATTCAGCTGGCGAGCCTGGTGCTTTCCCCGCAGGACGCTACGACCAGCGCGGAAGCGGCAGGGCATGCGGGTGTGGCGCAGGCCATGGCCGGTATCCTGCTTCTCATGCCGCTGCATCGCCGTCGCGGGCAGGTCTATATTCCCGCCGACATGCTCTCGGCCGCCGGGCTCGATCGCGAGACCTTCCTCGAGGGCGCGGATCGGCAACGGATCGGTATTGCCATCGAGCTGTTTGCCGCGCACGCGCTGGATCATCTGGAAAAGGCCCGGCGCGCGACGACCTCCAAGACCGTTTTTGCCGCCTATCTGCCTGTTGCCCTGTCCGGCCCTGTTATCGTTGCCGCCCGAAAGGCTGGATCGGGAGTGTTCGAAGGCGAATTGCAGCTCTCGCAGCTTCGCCGGCAATGGCTTCTCGCGAAGGCATCGTTTCTCAAGCGCTTCTGATCTTCAGCGGCGCCGTGTCTCTCCGCCACGCCACACTTCACGCAAGCCTCGACCTATATGAACCTGAAACGGGTTCGCGTCGTTTCGATTCGCGAATCCAAAGGTTTCGGTGCTTAGGGAGCGTCCCGGATGAATTTGGCGATCTGGATTATCGTCTTCGTGCTGCTTTCGGTCTTTGCCGTTTATGCCTGGCGCATGTCGCGGGCGACGGAGGATGACAACAGCCATGATGTGGGGCAGGCGATCATGGATTTCGCCCGTGCCTTTCCGAACGAGGCGATCAGAAGCCTTCATATGACGGCGGATGGCGGCGCGGCCTTTGTGCGGCTGCACGACAACAAGGCCGGCTTCATGCGCAACATGGGCTCGCATTATGTGTGCGTGATGATCGATCCCGAGCGCATCAGGATAGAGGGTCTGGAAAGCGGCGACGGTTTCGTGGTCACCTTCTTCGACATGCCGAAATATAGCGGCTCCTATCGTTTCAAATCCGCGGGTGAAGCGGCGGAGGTTTCGCTCTGGCTGCTTGGCAGTCTCGTCGAAGCGCAGGATCATCACGATGAAGGGCCGCTGCCCTCCGGCACCTGACGGGACCGGCGTCAGGCGTCATTGCCCGTCGAGCGGCGGTGTCGCATGGGCCTGCTTGCTTTCGCGCCAGATGATGAACAGGCCGGATGCGACGATGATGAGGATGCCGAGCCATTTCGATGGCGTCGGGAAATCCGAAAACAGCGCATAGCCGAGAACTGTCGCCGAGATGATCTCGAAATACTGGAAAGGCGCCAGCAGCGACAGCGGGGCCAGCCTGAAAGCCCTGACGATCAGCAGGTGCATGTAGCCGGATATCGATCCCAGCAGGATGAGCAGGACAAGCGCGAAGCCGGATTGCGGAAGCGAGATCGCGAAATCCCTGTCGCCCAGCGCATCACCGGCCAAAAGCACCGCGCCCATGAATATGGTGCCGGCAATGCCGGACATGGTCTGCATGACCAGCGGGCTGTCGGCGTCACCGATGGCGCGGTTCAGGAACAGGTAAAGCGTATAGAGAAAGGCGCAGGCGACCGGCAGGAGCGAGGTCCAGCCGAAGATCTCGAAACTCGGCTGAATGACGATCAGCGCGCCACCAAAACCGACGACAATTGCCATCCAGCGCTTCCAGCCGACCTTGTCGCCGAGGAAGAGGGCCGACATCATCGTCAGCATGAAGGGTTCGACGAAATAGATGGCGAAGACATCGGCAAGCGGCATGTATTTGACGGCGGCGAAGAACATCAGGCTGGCTGAGGCATGCAGCACGCCGCGCAGGCAGTTCATCCACGGCCGTTTGGCGCTGAACAGCGCCCTGGGCGAGACCACGAGCAGCAGCGGCAGGGTGCACAGGACCTGGAAGAAAAAGCGATAGAAGGTGACCTGCGCCGGCGACATGCCGCCGCTGACCGCCATGTATTTGGCGATCGCATCCATGACCGGCAGCACGAACATGCAGCCTGCCATGATGGTCATGCCCTTGGCGACATCGCTGAAACCGGTCTGGCTGGTCATGGTTCGGGCTGCGCTTTCGACCGAAAGGTCCAATGAGGAAGGGGACGCCCGAAAGGCCGCCCCCTTTCAAGGTCAGGCGGCCTTCTGGCGCGGCAGGCTCTTCATATCAATGACGAAACGATAACGCACATCGCTTTTTATCATGCGTTCATAAGCGTCATTGATCTGACCGATATCGATCATCTCGATTTCGGCGGCGATGCCTTTCTCGGCGCAGAAATCCAGCATTTCCTGGGTTTCGGGAATGCCGCCGATCATGGAACCGGCAAAGGTCTTGCGGCCGGGGATGAGACTGAAGGCCAGCACCGACAGCGGTTTTTCCGGTGCGCCCACCTGCACCAATGCACCATCGCGCTTCAGCAGCGCGAGATAGGCGTTGATGTCGTGATCGGCGGCCACCGCGTCGATGATGAGATCGAGGCTGGAAGCGGCCTTCCGCATCTGTTCGGCATCACGGGAAACGATCACCTCGTGGGCGCCGAGCTTTTTTGCATCTTCCGCCTTGCCGGGCGACGTGGTGATCATCACCACCGTTGCCCCCATGGCATTGGCAAGCTTCACGGCCATGTGGCCGAGGCCGCCGAGGCCAACGACGCCGACGCGCTTGCCGGGACCGGCATTCCAGTGGCGCAGCGGCGAATAGGTGGTTATGCCGGCGCAGAGCAGGGGAGCGGCGGCGGCCGGATCGAGCCCTTCTGGAATATTGAGCACGTAGCGGTCATCCACCACCACATGGGCGGAATAACCGCCGAGCGTATGGGCGCCGCCGCCCATCGCCTTGTCAGGCGAATTATAGGTGCCGGTCATGCCGTTTTCGCAATATTGCTCCAGCCCCTCGGCGCAGCTTGCGCATTCCCGGCAACTGTCGACGATACAGCCGACGCCGACACGGTCGCCCGCCTTGAACTTCGTGACATCCGAACCCAACCGTGCGACACGGCCGATGATTTCGTGGCCGGGAACGCAGGGGTAGAGGGAGCCCGGCCATTCGCTGCGGGCCGTGTGGATATCCGAGTGGCAGACGCCACAGAATTCGATCTCGATTTCGACATCGCGCGGGCCGGGATCGCGACGCTTGATTGTCGCGAGCTTCATCGGTGAAGAACCGTCATCGCAGGCATAAGCGGACGTTGTGAACATGGTCGTTCCTCCTCTTGTGGTGATCGATGCTGGAAACACCGGCCTGCGGCAAAGGTTGCGGTGGGATTAGCCGCCTGCGCCGGTTTCGGGCACTGCCGGGCCGAAAACCTCCTCGAAGGCCTCGCGCAGCAGAACGTCGACATCACCGATCATAACCGGCAATCCGAGATCGACAAGGCTGGTGACGCCATAGGCGCTGATGCCGCAGGGTACGATTCCGGAGAAATGCCCGAGGTCGGGGTCGACGTTGATCGACAGCCCGTGGAAGCTCACCCATTTGCGCAGCCTGATGCCAAGCGCGGCGATCTTGTCCTCGGCCATGCCGCCATCCGGCAGAAGCGGTTTTTCAGGCCGCCTGACCCAGACGCCGACCCGGTCCTCGCGCCGCTCTCCACGCACATTCATCTTGTCCAGCGTGCGGATGATCACGTCTTCCAGCGCCGCCACATAGGCGCGGACATCCTGCCGGCGTCGTTTCAGGTCGAGCATGACGTAGACGACCCGCTGTCCCGGGCCATGATAGGTATATTCGCCGCCGCGGCCCGTCGCAAAGACGGGAAAACGGTCCGGTTCTATCAGATCGGCGGCATCGGCACTGGTGCCGGCCGTGTAAAGCGGCGGATGCTCCAGAAGCCAGACGAGTTCGTCGGCCTCGCCGGCGGCGATGGCGGCAACTTCCCGCTCCATTTCCTCGATTGCCTGCCCGTAAGGGACGAGACCTTCGGAGATTCGCCAGCGAACGGGCGGCGAACCGGGGGCCGGCAGCATATTTGTCTCGATATCCGTGCGTGTGAGCATGAAAAAGTCCTTTCCACAGCCTTCTCGCAAAATGGCGGGAGGCCGGCAACCCCAGCATTTCCGGGCTTCCTGCATATAGGGCGGCGCGGTGCGATTTTTAATTTCAAAAAACTGTCACGACGCTCTTGTGCACCGAAAATCCTTTTGCTACATGCACCCCCGTCGGCGCAAGTTGACATCTACCACGATGCGGTCGTGGCGGAATTGGTAGACGCGCAGCGTTGAGGTCGCTGTGGGGCAACCCGTGGAAGTTCGAGTCTTCTCGACCGCACCATTCAACAAGAAATTGTTGAGATGTTTCAATGATACCGGTCCAATTTTGGACCGGCATTGGACCAATCAGAACCAAGCGCCCGTCGCGGTTACTTTCTCCATAGCACCCTGAGCAAGCTTCCATCTTTCGACCCTGCGTGTGTAAATTTCACTCGTTTTGGCTTCGGAATGACCGAGTATCGCCATGATCTCGTATTGGGTGCAACCCATTTCAGCCAACACCTCTGCCAGACCTTTCCTGACCCCGTGGGCAGACAGTTCGTTTAGGCCGGCATCACGGCACCAATGCTTGAACATAGCGGACATTGCGTCTCCGCTGGCGTATGGATTGCCACCTCTGCCGAGAACGTATGTGTTGCCTTGCACTGTTGCCGATCTCGTTGCTGCTTTCAGCGGCGCGAACAAGGGAAGGGACACTTCCGACGACCCGCGCTTCAGCGGCGTCCAGCGAAGCGCTTCAATCCCCTCGATGACGCATTCGAATTTCCGTCCAAGAATCGTCAGGTCTTCAATTCGGCACCCGGTCCACAGCAGAACGTTCATGGCTATATAGGGCTTGCTACCGTATTTGTGGGCGGCAAAGAACTTTTTGACATCCGCTGCCTTCCACGGTGTGGCGCCTTCGCCCTTGCGATATATCTGCTTGATGCCCTTGGCCGTGTTCTCAAGAATATATCTCCGCTCAACAGCCCAATCGTACATGACGCTAACAGCTTCCATGAGTGCGTCGGCCTGTGCCGGCGTCGACCCCATCTTGTCCTGCATCTCAATGAGCTTTTCCCGCGGAATGAGCATTTTCCTGTCCGGTTCGACAATTAGCCGGTTGAGAAGATTACGCTTTTTCTTCACCGTTTTTGCGCTGGTTGTTCCGGCCTTCACGCGCTCTTCCAAATATTCGAAGTAGCTTTGAACAAGCCACCCGATAGATTTCGGGGCTTCCTGCTCGGACGCTTTCTTCTCCTGCTCCGGTTTTTCTCCGCGCCTGGCTATCCAGTATTGGCGGATAAACTCGTCTGAGCCGAACTCCCCGCTTATCTGGATGCGCTTGCTGTGTTGGCCTTTCGGCCTGACGCGATAAATGACCGTGCCCGAAGGAAGCTTCTGCTCTATCAGGCCCGGAAAGTCGATTTTCATTTGAAGCCTCACCAATCTTTGAGGCCTCCATCATTTTCAGCTTCGGTCGCGCCCTCAACGGCATTGACGTGGATCTCGACCTGTCCACCGTTTACGCACACCTTATCCACAGGCAGACCCGCAGACTTCATCGCGGCGAGGGCGGCTGTGATAGCTCTTTCGCTGGCTCTAGATCTTCTGGAGATTGTTCTGGCTTCCGCCGTCATCCCTCGCTCCTTTCAAGCGCCGCTCGGTGCGAAACATCGATTGCAAAGACCTCAACCGGATCGGGGCCGAAGTGTGGGTGCGTGATCGTTTTTATGGTGAAGCCATTCCAAGGCAGTTCTAGACGCCGGGATTGGTCGTCGCGGCTCGGATAGCCTTTCGTCAGAACGATGCTGTCGAAAGAGCGATGGAGGATGCCGCGCTCACCGCCAACGATTAGGCGTTTTGTCCAATAGGCATTCGCCAGCCGGTATTCCTCGGTTTTGGTACCGGCGCGGATCGCGTCGAAGTATTCCGCTTTCAGCGGCAGGATCAGCTTGACCATCCCCGCTCCTCTTTCTCAAACCATTGCAAAACTTGGCGCGGAGTGTCGAAAAAACCCGCCCGCGATATACGGCCGCCGTCACAATCAAGGGCACACCAACGGTTATTCATAAGTTTTGCGGCAAGGCCAACCACCTCTCCGGTATCGGAGACGATGCGGCGCATGTCCTTCCCGGCGGATTCCATCTTCATCAGCGCTCCTCCGATTGCAGGGCGCTCTCAAGAGCCGATTCCGGGTAAATCTGTACAGGGCCGAATGGCTTATCCAACTGGACGGCATACCCGCGTGGCGTCTGCTCGGTTGAATACCTGCCGACGACGCGGCCTTCCCACCATGAGCCGGATTTCTTGCGCACTTGGTCGCCTTCGGCAAATACCCACCCGGTCCTTGCCTCCCTCTCGCGCTTCTCTGCTTCGGATAGGATAGCAGCAGCTTCCGAGAGCGTAGCGTGTTCGTCCTCAGTAAGCGTCTCCGCATTATCAATGGCGATGAACTTCAGCCGTTCCACGATATCAGTCATGTCCGCCCTCCAATGCTTTCCGCAGAATTTGGAGCATGTACGGCGCGGTGATGATGGCCGATGCGCCCCATATCTCTTTGTGGTCGAATGCCCACCATCCAGTGAACGCCATTCCGATGCAGCCAAGATAGGCAAGATACTCTGTCGCCTTCTCCATCTCTCAGCCCTCCTTCCTTGCGGGCGCTGCGGGGGTTGGCATCCAGTGTGTTGGCTCACCTATCCTTTGAACGACCCACTCAGGCCTACGGCTAAAATCGTGAGATTTTGGGAGGTCATTGCCGTGATCCCAATATCCAATTTGGACCTCGGAAAATGGATCAGGTGATATCTCATCACCTACCCAGACCGTCCAAAGCATGACAGGTGTACCGTCCTTCGGCGCCGTCTCAATCGGCTGCCACCCCGCCACGTCCTGCACCTGTGCGGAGAGGGCGGAGCGCCGCAGGGACTGCGCCACGGTGGTCTTAATGCCGTCTACGGTAGGCCATTCGTGAGGACCAAACTTATCTCCCTTCATGCCTTCCCGATACTCGTCAATAGCATCGTGCACCTCTGTAATAAGATGCTCCACGGCCACGGATGGCTCGTTCTGCGGCTCCGCAGCGGACAGGGCGGCTTCTTTCAAAGCCCATTTCACGGCCTGTTCGACAAACAGGCGCATGTCTGAGTGTGGAGTAACGCCAACAGCATCGGCGGCTTTGGAGGCGAATGCTTCGTGGTTCATTGAAGTTGATCTCCATGCGATGCGATAGCCTCAGCCAGTATCCGCGCCTGAGGAATGTACGAGGTGACAAACATCTCGATTTCATCATGGCTGGCACCGCTGTTCTCGATGAAAGCGAATAGAACCCCCATGAGGGCGGTCGTGATGCCGCCAGTGAAAGCCTCAATTTGCTTCACCGTGTCGAGCGACCGAAATTCCGGCGTCTCGAACAAGGCAGCCGCCATCATCGCTACTTGGCACCGGATTTGATCGGCCATCAGATCGGCTTGATCTTGAGGATTGAACGGCTTCATTTCACTCTGCATTGTGTTCGCCTCCTGTGCTGGCGAGGGCTTGGCGGGCGCGCATAATCAAAACCGGCACCTCCCCGTTTGGTCCGCGAGACGCAACCTTCGCTGCTATCACCATGGCCTTTTCCAAGGTTTCGACTTTTTCAATTCGGACGCCTTCAGCCATAAGAGAACCGTTGATATAACGGTCGAACTCGAAAGGTGATTTTTCCACGAAAGATGATGCTGGCTCTGGCTCATACCTTGCAGTGCCTGCAAGGGCATCTCGCGCATCGAATAAATCGCATAGCGTGAGGCTGTTGCCTTCGAGGTTCATGAGGTCGATGTCGCTGGGGAATGCCGGCCGATCACCTTGCGTAAGATCGACACCTTCCACATTCCACGCAGATGCTTCGGCAAATGGCTTCAAAGCCTCACGCAGCCGCTCAACCTCGGCCTCTGCTGCCTCGGCGCGGGCGATAAGCTCACGTTCCTTTTGGATGGAAGCCTTTTTGGATTCCGCATGTCGCTCGCGCCGGTACTGGATGAATGAGGAGACAAATGCAGGATCGACGCGGAACTCATCACCGTGCGGCGTGAACATTTCGGAACCGCCACCAATGGCTTTGGTGATCTCGGTTGTCGCGGCTTTGATCCACGCGCGCAGTTCCTCGTTCTCGCGCTGCAAGCTTTCGAGGGTGGAGAGGAGTTCCGGGACGGCGTTGACGGCCATAGCCATAAACCCGCCAAGCTTGTCCTGCTTGTCGCCACAGCCGATGACGGTGAAAAACGTGCCGTCGTAATCGTCGTTGATTGGCGCGATAATCGAATTGGACTCATCGCAATCAGGCGTGAATTCCACTTTCAGTGAACCGATTTCTTCAATCGCCTTCTTGATCTCTTCCAATGCGGTCATGGCTGATCATCCTCGTCTTCCGCGAGTTCTGCATTCTGCGCCCATTCGTTGATGGTGAATGCCCAGAAGGATTCGTCATTCAACTGGTCTTCCGTCTTTTCTGTGTTTGCAAACCAGCCGGCGAAAATCATCATTTCTGCATAGGTGAGGTCTTGGAGCGCTTCTCTGAGCTTCTGAAGGTTTGTCATGGCGTATCCTCGCGATAGAACGTGACGGGCCGGTAGACGACGGCCTTTTTGGGCTTTTCGGGTTTGGGGAAGCCGGGAGATTTGATCGTCTGCTTCGGGCGCGTGATGCCGTTGGCTCGATTGTACTGGCGCTTAGCCTTGGCGATCTGGGCAACGTCCTTGTTAGTTTTCCCATCTTCGCCGCGATGGCAGCATTTCCCGAGCAACTGGCCTTCAGCAATCGTCAGCTTGGCCTTCTTGTCGACTTCCGGCCGCAACGCCTCTGGAATGATGTGGTCGATCTCGTGAGGCTTGCCGTCGAGAACCAAGCCGCAGCGCTCACAGCAAATCTGGCCACGGGCGTTTTTCGACCGCTCGACAATCTGCTCTTTCTGGTTTCGGGTGAACTCGCGCCGGCTCATGGATAATACCTCACCGGATTAGCGGCGCTCGCACCCTGTGACCGGCAGAACTCATCAAAGTCATACCATTGGCAATCCGCACACTTGATCCCCAGCGTCTTGTTGCGGATCGGCTTAATCGGTTGTCCGTCGTGCCACGTATCAGGTACTTCCTTGTGCCTCGGTCGTCTCGCCAGTTCGCCGCAGTAGTCGCAGTTATGTTTCAGATTGATGTATCTCCCCATCACCTCTGCCCTCCCAGCGCGCGTGTCATCATGTCCCGCTTGCGGCGCTGCAGATCGCGGACGCGCCCTGTCTTGCCGTGGGATTGCTTTGCCTGTCGGATCTCGGCGTCGATCTCGGTTTGCCAGTTGTATTCACGGGCAAGGTTCCGTCTCGACTTCCAAGCGAGCCAGTGGTGGATGGCGCGGCGGATTAAGCGGTTCATGCTTCACCTCCGATTTGATTTGCTTCGATGCCGGCGTGGCGGCAGATGATTTCGAGTGCCTTTTCCCGGTTGATTTCGTGCATCACGACTTGCTTGCAGGTCTTGTAGATCGACCCGGCCTTGTCCTTGGCACCCTGTGTAATGTCAGCCGTCACCAAATCGCCCACAGCAAGGCGCTGAGCGTTCAGTACGCCAAGGTTGGCATCTGTGTTGCCGTTGGTGTTTGTTGCCGCCCACAGCATCCGTGCGGCGGTTTTCAGCCATTCGGCATCTGGATGGGTTGATGAGCCAGGGGCTGGGGGCGTTGCCTCTGGCTCATCCTCTGGCGACCGGGCAGGGGGATTGTCGCCAGAATTGTCGGAGCCGGCCGTTTCGTGCTGACGAGGATCATTGAAGACCACGCCGCGCTCGGCCGCTTCCTTGAGAATGAATTCGATAAAGTCGGTCATCTCGTCCTTCGACAGGTCGGATGATGAAAGCTCGATCGGCAGAAATGTCTTCTGATCCAGGCTGGGCAGGAAGCTGACTTCGCGACCGAACGCATGGAGGAATATCGCCTTCCACTGCGCGGGCTCATACTTCCGTCCGCCAAGCTCCAACTGCTGTGAAACTTCAGTCAGTAGCGCCCACAGAAGATCATTCTGGGGCAGTGAGCGCTTCGACGCCTTGAACTCAACGCGGGTGCCGAAAGGTGCCTTGCCGATCCAGTCAACAGCCTTGCGGCGGTTCTGGTCACTGTCCATGACGAGGAGCGCGCGTCCCATTATGCCGCCTCCCTCACGCCGTAGTGGCGGATGCGCTCGACCAGTGCGGCCAGCTCATCGTTGAACCGGTCAATCTCGTCAGCCATGGTCTTGATGTAATCCTCGTCGCGGTAGACACGCACGGTCAGGATCGGTAGCTTCGGCCAGTAGGAAACGAAATCCCACCATTCGCGCTCAGACAGCCAGAGATTGCCCTGTACCTGCGCCTTGTGCTCCGGCGGCAAGCGGTCGCGCTCAAGCCGGTCGATCTGAATGTGAGGCAAGGCGGTCTTGATCTCCAGCCCGCCATTGTCGCCGACGAGGCTATCCGGGCTAGCGCCCTTGTTGCCGTTGCGAAGAAAGCCGACACGCTGTATTTCGACCACCTCAACGAAGGCGTAATGTTGCCGCGCTTCGTCTTCCATCGCATTGCCGCGCTCGGTATGGCTGTTGGAAAAGGCTTCCTGTGGCTCGCCAGTGAGGATTTCACCGGCCAGCTTGCGCATATACTCGCTGCGCGTCTTTCCCTCGCCCTTGGCCATAACAGTGGCGAACTTGCTTGCTGTGGGGATGCCCATACGGGCGCGAAACCATTCTTCCTCGCCCTGCTCAAAATCAAAGACCTGCATCATGACGCCACCCGCTGCGCCAGTTTGGCTTTACGGCGTTCCAGCATTTGAACCGCGTCATTGAAATCGACGGCGAGCATGTCGGGAACGGCTTCAAGATTTCCCATACTGCAGAACTGCTGAACGTCGGCCTGGCTATCTTCGAGAAGCTGGAGGATGATTTTCACCTGATCCGGGGTGATGCGATCCGGCTCCTCCAAGACTGGCGGCCTGTTGCCGTCCCTATCGTCGCCTGTGCTGATGTTGAACAGCATGCACAAAAGGTATCGACGTCCGTAAGTGGCGGTGCTGCCGAAAGCCTGAGTGCCGGTCTTGTTGACTTTCCCTTGCGAGCCAGCGCCATCAACGGGAATGCCGGCAATGTCGCTTTCGCTGTGGCCAGCCTCGTGCGAGATCGTCCACTTGATCTGCAACTCGCCCTTGTCGTTGTAGCCGGCGGGCTGAAAGGTAACGCCGAAGCCAAAGTCGTGTATGATCGGCATTGCCTGCTCTTCTATGGCGGCAAGGTCGGCATAGGTCGATTTCGTATGGTCGTTTCGCTTCGTCTTGGTGACAACCGGAAGAGCCTTCTGGCAGCGAGACATGGCGGCGTAATAGGCTTTGCGAGCCTCGCGCTCTTCATCCTGCCTCGCGCGATCCTCCATTCGCTCCTTCATCTCAAGCATACGCTCAAGGCGGTCGATAGGAATGTTGGGGTCCATCACGATACGCTCTATCATCGCGACCATGGGCGCGTCGTTGGACGGAATGATTTTCGCTTCCTGCTGGTCATGAATTTCAACAGCGGTGCCCATCTTACGTGCCTCCATGGCCTTGCGTGCATTATCGATGACGCTGTTCGATGCAGCGCCTATGGAAATTTCATTGCCGGGGATGTCGATCACTTTTTCCATGTGACGCTGACCTCCTGATTGATAACCGCCCGTTCCTTCAGGACGCTCTCAAGCGCCAAGCACCCGCCGAACATGAGGCTGCATGACACGAGAACGAGGGTGAGTTGTTCGATGGAGCGCATCTTGCGCTGGGCGGCCTGGTAACGCTTGTCGATCGCTTCAATGCGTTCGAGCAGCGCGTCCGCTTCTTGTGTGTTGGTGGTGGGGAA
Source organism: Agrobacterium sp. OT33 (assembly GCF_017313365.1). Classification (NCBI taxonomy): domain Bacteria; kingdom Pseudomonadati; phylum Pseudomonadota; class Alphaproteobacteria; order Hyphomicrobiales; family Rhizobiaceae; genus Agrobacterium; species Agrobacterium sp. OT33. The sequence goes on from NZ_JAFLMZ010000002.1 coordinate 384,048, forward strand.
AGCGGAGGGCATCACGCACCTTCTTTCAGCGCTGCGATGAGAGCGTCTGCCATTTTCACAGCCAATTCAGCGGAAGACATAATCATCGATGCATGAAACGTGTCTTCCCAAGCTGAATTAGCGCAAATACCAGCCAGAGCCTGTCCGGCAACCCAATCGCGAAGCGTCATTCCGCCCGAAATCATCTCGCCAAAGTCATTGGTCTGGCTTGGAAAGGCCGGTCCGCCGGTATCGATTTTGGTTTTCACTGCCATTTCCTTACCCTTCATATCAAAGCCGGTTGGTTATTCGAAGTATTGACCTCTCGCGATTAGCTCTTCAGTAAGCTCTTCCGCGTAGGCTTCGACATCAAAGCAAGGTCTCGGTCCGTCAGCCTGCCAAGCCAAGAAGATGGCATCGGCCCTGTTCAACTCGCTCTGAAGCTCTTTCGTCTTCATTTGCTTTATTGAATGCTTGTCGCGCCGCATCTACTTATCCCGCTGTGCTGTGGTTACTTGGTGGGGGTCAGAAGGTCGCGAAGACCATCGACGCCTTTTTGGGCGCGAACCGACATGGGAACCGGAGGCTTCCAAATCCCAGCAGCCTGCCAAATTCGGTCGGCTTGAGTGACGTTGGCTGCGTATTCGCGCCATGCCTTCCGAATGTACGTTTCGCGGATTGCGTCTTTGAGCGGCTTAGGAAGCATCGCCCAATGCGGCGGGCAGGCGAGTTGCGACCGACTAATCGGCTTGCGGCAGCAACGGCATTCTCCGAGTTCTTCGCTCATGTTCCCTATCCTTTGTGTTTCGCTGTTACTCGGCGTGGGAGAGAAAAGGTTCTGTCGTCACTGATCGGCCGTTACGGAAGGCCCAAAAACAGTGCTTCCCGAGCCAAACGCGATCATCGCGGTCGTTGTGGTCGATGACTTTCGAAAGCTCGATTTCGCCGGTCTCCATGTGCTTGGAGATGACGCGCAATTTCAGTTGGATTTCCATTTCCCTATCCCTTGTCTGAAGCCCTATGCGGGGCGGCTATTCGGCGGCGCGGTTATCCAGTCTTGTGGCCCTGCCAGCCCTCTTCCATCGCGTTGATTACGTCGTTATGCGCATCGCACTCCCAGCATCGACCGGGACCATTCACGGGCTTTCCGCAGTCACGGCACTGAGCCGGCGAGTGGTAAATCGGCTTGATTTTGACCTTGTGGCCAACCTGATGATGAACCGGAGCGGCTTTCGGCCATTGCTCAACGCCAGACGCTTCGCGCTCCTTGAAAGCCTTCTCAGCCCAAACACTCTTTTTTGCGTGTGCCTTGTTCACGTCCCGAGGGCGCATGCCGCACTTGTAACCGGCGGCGCAGGACTTATCGCAAAACTTACCCCATCCGCGCTTGTGGTCTGCCAGCCGTACCGACATCGGGGCACCGCAAGCCGCGCAGTTCTTCTCTATCATCTTCGGAGCGCTCATCCTCTTACTCCGCTGCCACCAGATGACCGCCGAGATCAGCGCCAAGGACGAGGCCGAGCGCGGCGTGGTTTATGGTTCCGTACTCAGGAACAAGCGGAACCTTCGCGTCTGCTTCTTCTTCGCCAGCCTGAAATGCATGGTCGATATCGAGCGAAAGGACATTCGCGTCCGGCATGTAGTCGGTGTCGCCGCCGCAAGCCTCGATGCTCTTGAGCAGGAAGTCATGGAACGCGACCGATGCGGCTTTGAATGCCTCGGCATTGACCTTGAAAGACCTGCTCTGGTTCATGCCGGCTGCTTCTGCATCCAGAGCGGCTTTCAGTGCTTCGAGGTGCTTTTCCATTTGCTCATCCTCCGTGGTTGAGATCGAATTGGAGGTCAGTCGGCGATGCAGAAGATTTCGCGAAGTCGGTTCTGGTCACGCACCCATTCTGGTGATGCCTGAACTCTGGTTTCGCCCTCTCCCTTGCAGAACCCGCAGCGGATGAAGCGGAAGCCATCAGAAGTGAACCAGCTGCGCGCCGTCACGATCTTTCCAGTTCCAGAGCAAAGCTTGCAGGTTCCCATCGTCTCATCTCCGGTTCTTGTGGTGGCAGCGAGATCGGCAGGTGTTGGTGATGCTTCGTCGCTGCTGATGATTTATGAAAGCATATCTTTCATTCATGCGCAAGCGAAAAGAAAGCATTGCTTTCCAAAAAATGAAAGCGTATCTTGCGGACCATCGACGGGCGACCGGGTGCAACTCCCGAGCTGGTGAAGCCCGAAGCGCGGGGAGCGTGAGTCCTACTGTGCTGCCAGAAAATGAGGACGGGTTAGCTGAGAGGCGCCCTGCAAATCGACCGACCGACCTGACGGTTCAAGTCGAGCAAGCGCTCTCCCTGCCTTTTGGGACTTTGACGGTCCTGAGGGGTAGGGGGAGCTTTGCTGTCTCCCTCCCTCTCATCAGGTTCAAGATCAAGTTTTCAGAGATAGAACAGAGAGTTGAATAGGTAGTAGGTTCTACGTGTGTGAGTGATAGCGCTCGCGAGAGATTTTATTTTCCCGGCAACGAATCAAAAACGACTCGACTCTTCCGTTAGAAGGTGCTTTTTTACCGTGAACGGAATAAGAACAAACGGGAGAAGAAAATGAAGCGGCCGCCGGTCAATCATCCAGACGCGATGAGACTTGTTGTTGAATTATCAAGCCTCTATGTGGCTTGCGACGACTGCGGCCATTCTCGTATTCTCGGCCTTGACAATCTCTTCAAGGCTTCCGAGCTGGGTGTGCACAATTACATGCAGCTCTGTCGCAAAATCCGCTGCAGCGAGTGCCCAAAGACCGTGCCGTCGCTGCGGAATCTTACGATCAGGCCGACCTGGATCGATGGCGGATCTCACACGGTGGCGTGAAAAACGATCTTATGGATTGAGAAAACCCGGTCGGTATCGAACTCAATTTCATTCTGTTCGCCTTCGTCCGGGTTGTGTTGCCAGAGGCGGGTGACGCGCGATGATCGCGATATAAACTTCTTGATATAGCTCTCGCGACCGTTTTCCTCGTCGGTGACTATCTGGACCACAACATCGTCACCTTGGCGCACTGGCTCGTGAGGGTTAAGCCACACGGTTTCCCCGGCCACGTAGCGCGGTTCCATCGAGGTCCCGTAGACGCGAACGCCATAGGCGCCTTCCACGCCTTCCAGCATCGGCGGAACGAATAGCCGGCCGACTTCCGCGCCGTTGAGGATGAAGCGCCCGTTGGGTCCGCCGATCGTTTGGCCGAGCAACGGCACATAGCCGTCGCCCTCGAACGTCTGGTATTTCGGCGGAAAGCTCGCATTCGGCTTAGGGCGCCGCGTGGGCGCGTGTTCTTCGGTTGCGGCTGGCTGCGACATGAAAGGCTCGCCAATGCCATCCGAGAGCCAGTCAAAGCTGACGCCGGCTACATCGCAGATGGCGCGCAGGTTTTTCAGGCCGATCTCTTTGCCTTGTTCCCAGTTGCCGACTGCGCCGCGGCTGACGGTACTGCCTTGCGTGCTGATGCGCTCGGCAAACTCTTCCTGAGAGTTCAAACCGAGAAATTCCTTGCGGACCTGGCGGATGCGCTTGCCGCGCTCGGCGTCAATTGGGCGGTTCTGTGTCATGCGGGGAATATGCAACAAGAAAGGCGAACTTTCATCGAAAGAGATGCTTGCGCTTGTGTGAAAGATATGCTTTCATACGTTTATGGAAAACATCTGCGAAAAAGCCAAAGACTCTGTAGGCGGCCCAGCTGCCCTCGCTAAGGCTCTAGGGAGCGTCACTCCCCAGGCCGTATCCCAGTGGAAGAAAGTTCCGGCCGAGCGTGTGCTTGACGTTGAGCGCATCACCGGGATTTCGAGGCATGAGCTTCGGCCAGACGTTTTCGGCCAGCCGGAGGTGGCGGAATGAGTGCTGTTGTCGGGTGCCCGAAGTGCGGTGGAAGGCTTCGCACTGAACAGATCGACTACCGCAAGCGCATGTATTGCGACAGGTGCGGCGGACTGCCTTATCGCGATGGCAAGGAAGAAACGGGTCGCGGTCATATCTGCGCATACCCGCCTGTAGGACCGAAGCAGGAGAGCGCAGCATGACCAGAAAATCTACCGAACTTTTGATTGAAGAGTTGTGCGGGCTTGCTTCGGCTGGGCTGACAAAAAAGCAAGCTGCCGAGAAGATCGGTTACACATATGCGCACGGGGCTGTGCTTTCCAAGGCGCACTCCATTCCCTTCAAGAAGCGGTCTCTCGTCCCTGAAAATGTGAAGGGTCGAAATGAGGAGATTTGCCGTCGGTATCTGGCTGGTGAAATGCAGGTCACTCTTGCCGAAGAGTTCGGCCTGACGCGGGAGCGTGTGAGGCAGATCATTGAGAAAGCTGGACTTGTATCCGAAACACAGCGCCATGCTGAGTTCGTAGCAGTGGTCGCCGGTACGGTGGCGCGCAAGAAGCTGACAGTTTCGCAGGCTGCTGAGATGTTCAAAATCAGCCGCGCAAACGCTTGGAGGTACTGCAAAGAAAGTGGCATCAAGCCAGCTTCTATGACTTCCGAAGAGGAAGCTGAACTCGATGTTTTGGCCCAAGTAGTCGTAGATGGTGAGAGCTGCAGGCGAGCGGCTGGAGGCAATGCTTATAAAGCCTCGAAGGTTCGTCGGCATTTGCTCCAGAAAGGTCTCAATGTCCGCGGTCGTAGCAGGCATGATGATTTCTCCAAGAGACGTGAACTGATCGATCGTTGGAGGGCAGAAGGCTTGACGTGGGAGCAGTGTGCGGTTCGTCTTTCCTCTCATGATGGACGCGCGATTACGTACGCTGGCATCTACATCTGGGCTCGCAAACATATGCCGCACCTTTTTGAAAGCGAAGCGGCATGATGAACACATCACTTCAAGCCCCCAACCGTCACATCCACGACCGCACGGAAATCAACGCAATGACCGCGGAATGGATTGCGAAGAACGGTGAGCCACGCAAGTTCGAACGGGGCTTCTGCACCGATCTCGATTACCTCAAGCACCTCATGGCCGGTTACGGATACAACGTGATTTACCACGGTCGCCGGTTCTTCTCGATGGAGAAGGTGGGATTCCGTGGTCATCCCAAGCGGATCAGCCATGAGCAGCTTTTCCAGCGGATCGACGCGGTCCTTATCAAAAACGGCAAGCAGCCTTTCGGATGGAGGAAGTGATGTTGTCATCGTTCTCTGCCGACGAACGGCAACTCCTCGTATGGGCATCGGTATTCTTCTCGGCATTCATCGTGTCGGCGGTACTGGCGCACCTGGCATTCTCGGGGCGGAAGTGACGCGCTTTCAATTTCAATCTGAGCGGCCCTGAAACAGTCGCTCAGCGCGGGTGGGTGGTGTTCGTCTCCTCCCGGTCATCCACCCGCAGCACTCTTACCAAAGTCCTCCCCCGTAGCCTTGCGATGACTGCGGCGAGGGGGATTTCGAATGGAACAAAACCGTCGAGTGCGGCGGACAGGGAGACATCAGACTGATTGGCGTCAGCTCCGTTGTCTCCCTCGATTTCAGTGCCTCTGTGCATGTGCATCGGCCTCCTTGGAACGAGGCCAACTTCGCACAGAGGATGAAGGATGTACGGCAAAAGTCTTTCCGAAAACGGAAAAAGAGTTTCCGAGGTTGAGATGAACAGTGTTGCGTTGAACGAGGCAAAAGGTTGGGCGGATGCGCTCATGGATAGCGAGTATCGCGGTCGCGGTGACCGTGAGAAATCCGTGCGCGGCCGTGTTTCTAAGCGGACCGGCATTCCGGAAAGCTACCTCTTCCGTCTCCAGTACAAGACCCGCGAAATGAAGGACGTTGCCGGCTCCGCATACCGGGCGCTGATGCTCTCTTACAACGAGCTATGCCGCCTGAATGAAGAGGCCGCGGATCGGCACCACGCCGAACGCATGAGGATACGAGGCAATCATGAAACGGCTGACGAAAAGCCTGCTCAGGCGGGCTTGGGAATGGATTCGTCTGAGGTTTGAGAAGAGGAAGTCACGATGAAGGCAGCGACATACAAAAAGGGCGTGAAGCCCAAGCGGGGTATGAGCCTCGCACGTCGCGCCGCAAAGCGTGACGCCAGCGAACCGGAGATCGTCACAGCGCTGGAGCAGTGCGGGTTCTCGGTTTTTCGCCTGAATGAGCCCTGCGATCTGCTCGTCGGCTTCCGTGGCAAAAACTATCTGGTCGAATGCAAGACCAACGGCACAGCCTACGGCAAAGACCTCAACAGCAATCAGCAAGCTTTCAACGACTTCTGGCGAGGCGGCAAGATGGTTCGCCTGGGCAGTGCACAGGAAGCGCAGGATTGGGCGATATCTATCGCCAGTAAGGCGGCGGCATGAACGCTCCTTCCGCACGCGGGCTGTTCCGCGCTACTGGCAAGAAGAGCAAGCCTGTTCCAGTCAAGCTTCTCGATGGCACATATTCAAAGATCGATGCGCTGGAGCGTGAGGAGAACGAATTCTATCCGACGCCCATCGAACCCATTCGTGCTGTTATCCACGCCGAGCTGGATCGCCTGAAGGAATTCCCGGTCATCTGGGGGCCGGCCTGTGGCACCGGTGTCATCGGCAACGAACTACGCGCTCATGGAATCGGCACCTATGACAGCGACCTGATCGACAGAGGCTGCGGCGCAGAGATCAAGGATTTCTACGATTTCAAGGAAGCCCCAGCGCCTGCCATTCTTGAGAACCCGCCATTCGCGGAATGTGGATGGGGCAATGGCAAAGCTCGCTGGCTGTATCATGCACTGGAGACGCTTGGCGTCGAATACATGGCCCTGCTCATGAATTGGGGCTTCCCCGGAGCCGGAGGCCTTGCACATTTCTGGGCCAAGTACCCACCGGCTCGCGTCTACCTGATGCGCTGGAAGATCGACTTCACGGGGCAGGGCGCGCCACCGATGCTCAACGGCTGGTTCATTTGGGACAAGAAACACCAAGGCGAAACGATCCTGCGAATGCTTGATCGCAAAGACGCACGGCAAGGGGAGCTTTCAATATGACCGGACCCGAGAAAGAAGCACTGAGCGTTCTGCAGCCCGTACTCGGTGACGAACTTGCTAATGCGATTGTCGAGTTCCGCCGACACACCAAGAAGGCGCCGCTTACAGGCTACGCCGCCAAGCTTCTGATGAAGGAATACCAGATCACCGGTAACCCGGTAGCGGCTGCCGAAATGCAGATTTCGATGAACTGGCAGGGCTTCAAAGCCAACTGGTATTTCAACGAGCTTGCCAAGACCGGCCAGCGCCACCCGCACCAGCCGCCGCAGCGCCGCACAGGCGACATGGCAGATTTCACCAACGACTTGATGGAGGGGTTCTATGAACGCTCAAAGCTTCCGACCATCAACCATTGAGGCGCTGAAATCTCTTTGGGTGGCATTGCCTGTCAGAGCCTCAAACGATGGTGCCGACGGCGATCCTCGTGAGCGCCAGATGGCAATCCTGTCACTGTACAGCGACGTGCTTTCGGAATTCAGCGAGACGGCTATATGGAACACGGTCAACAACCTGCGCGGCGGCAAGATTGAAGAAGCCAGCAAGAGCTTTTGCCCGAAGGCCCCAGAGCTTGCCGTTCTCGTGCGCAGCGAGCAGGCAAGGCTTGATGCGGTCAACCGGCCGAAGTCGATACCGTATCAGCCACCACCACGCGATTACCTCGTGCATGTGGTCAAGCAGAGGCAGAAAGCCAATGAATTAGCCGCTCAGGGCTATCGATGCATCGCTACCGGCGTCGATCACCCCATGTCCCTGAATATGACGAAGAAGAAAGAACGCGGTGTCGGCTCTATCTGGTTCGCGTCACTCCAAGAAGTATGGGAGCCGCCGCATGTGTGATTGCCCGCTTTCCGAAACAGAACTGCGCGTCGTGCGCTGGCTATCAGATGGCAAGGACTGCCAGGACATTGCCATCATTCTTGAGCGGAGCAAGATGACAGTCACCCGGCATATCGCTTCGGCTTACGACAAGACCGGAACTCACAACATGCAAGGCCTCGTTGCCTTTGTTCTTCGTAAGGGGTGGCTGGAATGACGTGCCCGCTTACCGAAAACGAGCTTGAGTGCGTGCGGCTGCTGGCCATCGGCAAGACCTACGATGAGCAGGCCATCATCCTAGACCTTAGCCGGGTTGCCGTCATGTCCCGCCTTGATGACGCCCGCCGGAAGGCCAACGTCCACAAAAGCACCGCGCTCGTCGCCAAGGCACTACGGGAAGGATGGATCCAATGACCCACCCCATCCAATGGAACGGCTCAAGCACCAGCTTTGGACCGGCATTCGAAGACAGCCGCATGTCGAGGAGGTTGGTGTGATAGCTGCCCTCTACGTACAGAAAAACGGTTCCTACTATGGTCTGCCCGGGATTGACCCTTGGGATGAAGAACGAGACGCGCGGCGATATGCCGGCCCGTGGCCTGTAGTCGCGCATCCACCCTGCCAGCGCTGGGGGAAAATGTGGTTCGGCCAGCCCCTGACTGTGAAGAAAACAGGCGAGCGCAAGAAGCTTGGCGATGACGGCGGATGCTTTGAGGCTGCTCTTTGCGCAGCGCGAACATATGGCGGCGTCATCGAGCATCCATGGGGTTCTCTCGCATGGCCCCACTTCGGGCTCAACACTCCCGATCGCGCCGGCGGCTGGATCATGGCCGACTATCAAGGCGGGTGGACGTGCTGCGTAGAGCAGGGCCGCTATGGCCACTATGCCCGCAAGCCGACGCTTCTCGTCGTGTACGGCGTCAGTGCAGAAGACCTGCCGTCGCTCGAATGGGGCTATGCCGAGCCAACCTTTGACCCGGCCGTAGTCGAGCGCATTGGCCTGCAGCGCGCCAAGCGGCTGGGCGAGGTTGGTGCCCGCGGTGGCGGAACAGACAGCTCCCCGCGCATCGGCACGCCAGAGCCTTTCCGAGACCTTTTGATATCGATCGCATGCAGCGTGCGCAAAGCCGACGCATTGGAGGCAGCAGAATGACCAACAAATACGATTCCGGCGCACAGATGACGCCCCGCGGCTGGATTGCCTGGTATCGCGATCCGATCTGGCCAGAGAACCGGGTTCTACGCGACGGCAAGTACGACATCATTTTCCCAAGCAAAGAGGAAGCCAAGGACGCCGGCCACGACGCGCTCATGAACCATCTGAACGGAAACATGACCGCAGACACTAACGTCGCTCCACGGCCAACCTCGAAGGAAATGAAATTCGCAGCGGCGGAGAAGAAGCTTTTTATCGGCAGTGGCAAGTCGGTGATTGTCGAGAAGGCACGACGCAAGGGCAAAGAGATCAGCGTGGAAAGGAGGGAAATGGCATGAACCGCATCGTCATAAATATGGATCCGCAAGGCCTGTTCACGGTCTACAGCGACGAGCCGGTCGAGTTCTTCGTGGTTTGCGACCACACGCCGAATGATCGCGTCTACCAGATGGAAGTCGAGACAGGCGTGGAGAAGGTGCAGCAGCAACTTGGCACCGATCCGGTAGGCCATAAGCACGACAGCCACGAGCTTGGCAGTGGGCATGGGCCGCGCAAGCCGCCTTCGAGGCGGAAGCTGGAGGTGGTGAAATGAACCAGATGGTGACAATCTCTTACGAAGAGACATTGAAGGCAAAAGCTCGCGCCATCCGTCTGCGCCTTATGGGAAAGCCGAAGGTGGTCAATGTCGCCAAGGCAGTGATCAAGGAAGCAGAGGCCCGAAAACACGCGATCCGCAGGCGGCCAAGAGCCTACGCTGATGCTCATGTCCGTGCATGGGAGGCTTATCACTCTCGTCCTGCAAATCGGATGACGATTGAGGAATACCAGAAGCAGGTTTGTGAACGCGAAGGCTTCGATTACGACCTGATCATGAGCCACAACAGGCAGGAACACGTCGTAGATCAGCGGGACTTTGTGATCTTCGAGGTGCGCGCGATGTTCCCGAACGTCTCAAAGTCGGAACTGGCGCACCGGTTTGGCAAGGATCATTCATGCATTCATCACTCCCTCAACAGGGAGGCAGAGCGCCGAGGGATCGATGAGAAAGACCTTACGTCAGTTGATCGCGCTTATCCGACGCTGAGAGAGGACATCGCCAATGGTCTTTCCCTTCGCGAGATTGCAAACAAATACGGGGTCGGTTCGGCAACGATAGGCAGAAAGGTTCGCCTGCTTGGGCTGTCTGACCAACTGGGAGGCAGAAAGACAAGGCTTCCACAGCATGTGATTGATGCAATCGAAGACGAGTATCTTTCCGGCAAGACCGGACGGGATATCTGCCGGCGCTATCATATCAGTCAAGGTCATATGCGGGATATGGTGAGGCGTTACGGCTGGTCAGAATTGCGAGAGAAGGCGAGGGCGCGATGAAGCACCACGCCCACAGATGCGACATCTACAAGATTGCCCGTCAGTGTGGCGTGAAGCTCTTTGACGGGCATCTGCATAGCCCAACCAGCCGGAAGCCTTTCGAGTGCTACTGCAAGCCCACTGTGAGGGAAATAGGCACGGTGCACGGCGAGGAACACCTCAAGCTCGTCTTCATGCTCATGACCGGCACCAGGAACAATGCGGCCGAGCTTTATAGCGACATGATAAAAGCAGTTTCATCGGTCATAATTAGGAACCCTGAACTGCAAAAGCGTTCAACATTGGTGAACGACTTCGATAGAATAGACCTCGGCAGCCTGCGTCGGAAGGCGAGGGCAATGAACTGCGGAATACCGACCACCCATGTGTTGCGCGTTCTGATCGGGATCAAGTTTTACCAGCCCGTGCAGGGCGACCTTCTGGATATGATTGGAGAGGCGGCATGAAGTATCAGGCATGGACATGGAAGGCAGTAGAGGGTCGTGTGCTGGAGATGGCTGACACGCTCCGCAAGGTGCCGGGCTACTATGGCCCCAAAGAGTTCGGCAGCCCCGCCATAGACGCCGTACCGTCGAAGGAGGAGGCCTATGGCTACAACACAGCCCGATTTAAGGAAAGCGCGTCAGCAGGCGAACTGGGCCGAATGGAGCAGGTATGGGCATGGGTAAACAGCTACCTTTCGGAGCCGGAAAGGAAGTTGATTTATGCCTGGTCGTGGGTGAAAGTCAGAAAAGGCATGAAAATCGCGGCCTTCGCAGCAGAAAATGACATGTCGGACCGAATGTTGAGACGCGAGATTGTCAAGCTTTGTTCGATAATTGCGAACAATCTCAACCAGATTACCCTCGTTCGGTTGAACAGTGAGGATTGCTCCTTGTCCGAAAATGAGGGAGAAAGCGATCAATCCGATGTAACGTCGAACAACTGCGGCACGATCAGGCAGAACGGTATCGCATTTGGAATGACCGCGGATGCAAGGCCGATGCTGGACTTGAGCAGTCCGGAGTTGGCCGCTCTCAATCAGAGGCTGATGGAGGGCAACCAACGGCGCGAGCGGGAAGCCCGAAGACGCGCCAAGCTGGAAGCAGCGTAATTCGCCCGATGGGCAACGGAATGCGAGGCGGCGCTGAAAGCAGAAGCGCACAACGCGGGTGTGGTATCTTGGGCGAATCCGCCGGTCAGTGCGCGTGAGAGGCCCCAAGCCTTGTCTAGCCACGGTAGCGTGTGGCCCTCGCAGCAAATCAGGAAGGCGGTGCGACCCGCCGATCTGCGAAGGAAGGGCTGCTCGATTGGGCAAAATGATCCTTGTCCTTCCTGACCATTCCAGTTGACCGGCTTCGGCTTGGTCCTCAAGACCCGCAAGGGCAGCCAAGCACCGGGAGCGCTATACCCGGATAGACGTGGAAGTCGTCTCGAAGCCCTGCCAATCAAACGGCGGGGCTTTCTTGTTTCACCTTCAACCGAAAGGAACAGGTATGCGCATCCTTCGAAGTCTTATTGTGTGCGGCTTGGCGTTGATCGCTTGCGCCGCTTTCGCCATTGCCCCCGTCTCCCCTCCAGTCGTCGCGCCGCTTGTGGCTGTTCTCGCCATCGGGCTGCTCAGCACGGCTATCTTTATCGCATCGGCTTCATCTCTCCGGTTCAGGAAGGTTCTGCGCTCGGACGAAATTCAGCGACATTTCCGCCTGTTCCGACTTCTTTGGGAGCGAGGGACGCCGGGAGTTCCGGGTGGTGGATATTCAGCCAAGCTTGCTATCGGCCTGCGACCACGCTTCTTCGAGCGAGAACGGGAATCCGGAAAGGCCTTTTTGTTCACTATCCTCGGCCTTCGCATCCACTACAGCCGAAGTTACGGCGGCATCTTCACCTGACTGCCCGCAATAAACCGGATTATCCGGTCTTTTCACGAGCCCCGCCCGTAACAAGGTGGGGCTTTCGCGTTTCAACCCATCGCCACCCGAAGAGGAAGACGGCAATGTCGAAAGATGAAGCAGCAATCGAATCCGAGATCCAGGCAAAGGGGCTTACCGCGCCACGCTTGACGCCTGAACACATTGATGCCCAGATCGTTTCTGAAGCGTTCCATGTCTTCCCCGGCACGACACTGACGGTTTGCGCCCTCACTCTACGCAATGGCTTTCAGGTGACAGGCGAAAGCGCCGCAACATCGGTGTCCAATTTCAACGAAGAGCTTGGCCGCAAGATTGCCCGCGACAATGCTCGGAACAAAATCTGGATGCTCGAGGGGTATTTGCTCCGCGATTTTCTACATCAGATGACGCCAGAGCGCATCAAGCGGCGCTCCCAGCTTTACCGCGATGCATGTCACATGAACGGTGTCACGCATCTGCCGGACGATACTGTTGTGCAGTTAGTTCTGGACGATGCCCGCCGATATCCTGTCTGATCGCCGCCTAACCCCATTCACCCGCCCACATGGAGAGAGCGATGCAGTCTCAGTTCGACCGCAAGGTAAACCAGCTCCGCGAGATGGAAAACGGATTCTGCAATCCGATGAAGAACAAGGTGGCTCAGGAACTGCGCGAGGATCTCCGCGAAGACCTGGAGCGCCGTGGCTTCAATAAGCAGGACATCGCAGAGATGGAGAGCGAGTGGTGACCCCATGACCACCACCGAGCAAGAGCGTCAATCGCCCAAGCAAGTGTCGCAAAGCGGGTTTTCTGGGTCAGAAACCATGTAGGACTTAACGGGAGTGCCACAGCTTAAGCACACGGTGTCACATCGGTTGCGTTCGGCCCTTCGCATGTCCTCAAGGTGCCCAGCGTCCCGGTACTCAATCGCGTCACGGCGACGTTTCATTTCGGCTGCTATCTCGTCTTCGGTAAACCCGCTCATCCCATCCCCCAAGGTTACCCATGCCAGATTTAAAGAATGCACGGAGCGCAGCCGTAGGGCAAGCGTTGGCTTTTGCCGTGACTTTGATGGTCCTCTCATCCTGCCAATCCTCCGATGACCGCGCATGGGATGATTACAGCCGCGGTATCAACCACGTCCTCAACAAGTAGCTTTCCAACTCCCACAAGGAGATCAGAACATGCCAGCTAACCCCATCTCTCGCTCTTCGACCGAATGGATCGGACCGGCGGCAAGTTCCTTCGACATCACCCCGCATGCGACCAACACCTTTACTCCGACACGCAAGATCATCTGCGCTGGCGCCGGAACGCTCGCTTGCCGGTTCGCAAATGATAGCGCCGACCGGTCGCTGACCCTTCTCGCAGGCGTCGAATACAACATCTCAATCATCGCCGTCCGGGTAACCGGCACCACGGCAACCGGCATCGTCGGAATGTACTGACGACTTCCCCAGCAACAGCAAAGACAAAGGAAGATCACCATGCCCGCATTTCACTCACTCTATGGCCGGAACTTCGGCATCGAACCGTCCAGCGGCGCTCTCGTCTCCGATCAGGGCACCAAGACCGCAACAGCCACTGGCACCGGCGGCACTGGCACTGCCACGCTGCACAAGACGTCTGGCAAGGTCACGACCGGCGCGCTGACCACCGCAGCCGCAGCCACTCACGTCCTGACGCTGACCAACAGCAAGATTGCGGCCGGCGATACCGTTCTCGTCACCGTCGGCAAGGGCTCGGCTACCGCTGGCACGCCGACCGTCGCAGATGTCACCCCCGGTAACGGCTCTGTCACCATCGCAATCCAGAACATCCACGCCAGTGCGGCAGTCAATGGCACGCTGGTGATCGGGTTCCTCGTCCTCAAGCCCTAAGGGAGGCGACAGTGAAGAAGGCACACAAGGCGCTGGTAGACAGCGCAACCAAGCTCCGCAAGTCGATCCGTGACAAGACGCTGGACGCTGCGGAGCATCAGGCTGCAGCAAATGCCGCTCTGGAAGAGGTCACGGCGCTCCAGTCTGATCTCAGCCAGGTTGAGGCGGAAGCGGCGGCGGATGGCCTTTCGGTGGCCGATCTGCACGACGCGGTCAAACTCTGAACATCAAAGGCTTGGAGGCAACAAGCTATGGCTCCCCCTAAAGGCAACAAGAACGCGCTCGGCAACAATGGCGGGCGTCCCAGCAAGTACGATGAGAGATATTGCGAAACCGTCGTTGAGTTGGGGAAACAGGGCAAGAGCCTGACGCAAATTGCCGTCGAATTAGAAGTCGATAAGGCCACGCTCAACAATTGGGCGGACAAGCACATAGAGTTTTTCACTGCCCTTACGCGTGCGAAGCAGTGCGAACAGGCATGGTGGGAAGATATGGGCCAGAAAGGCCTCACCGCCGACAAGTTCAATTCCGCCGTCTGGTCAAAGTCAATGTCAGCGCGATTCCGCGACGACTACACAGAGCGCCGCGAACTGGCTGGGGTTCCTGACCGTCCCATCGAGACTAAGGAGGTCAGCTCTCGCCGTGATCTGGCGAGGTCTATCGCATTCGCACTGGCGCAAGGATTGCAGGAGCATCCAGAGGAATGAGCGTAGCCGGCACTCTTGATGACATCCTTCGGAGGTTCGACGCGCTTCCGCAGGCGCAGCAAGAGAAAATCCTAGCCGACACTCATACGGCTGTCGACGGCAAGCGCAAGCTTCCAAATCCGGGACCGCAGACAGACGCATATTTTTCGCTGGCCGATGAGATGTTCTATGGCGGTGGCGCCGGCGGCGGAAAGAGCTTCCTTGTCTGCTTGCTGGCTATCAATGAACATAAATATTCGCTGATCCTTCGCCGCATCTCGAAGAACCTCAAGGGCATCAAGCGCGAGATACAGGGTATCCTTGGGACGTCTGAGGGCTTCAACAGCCAGGACGGTATCTGGCGCCATGCAAATGGAGTGATCGACCTTGGTCACTGCGAGCATGAGGGCGACAAGGAAAACTATCAGGGCGTTCCGCATGACCTGAAGGCCTTCGATGAAATAACGCAGTTCACAGAGAGTCAGTACACCTACATCATCGGATGGAACCGCTCGGCTGATCCGAACCAGCGATGCAGGGTGATCGCTACCGGCAACCCGCCTACGACATCAGAAGGCCAATGGGTCATCAAGCGGTGGGCACCATGGCTCGATCCCAATCATCCGAACAAGGCGAAACCCGGTGAACTGCGCTGGTACACGACGATTGACGGAGAGGACGTAGAGGTCACTCCTGACTACCGAGGACCGAAAGGCGAGAAGCCGCGGTCCAGAACGTTCATCCCGGCGCTGCTTGAGGACAATCCAGACCTTGCAGACACGGGATATGCATCGGTCATTGAAGCCATGCCAGAGCCGCTGCGCACCATGATGCGCGAAGGACGGTTTGATGTGGCTGCTTCTGATGCTGAGTTTCAGGTCATCCCGACGCAGTGGATCATTCAGGCGCAGGCCAGATGGACGCCGACACCGCCTGTCAAGACCGGTATGACCGTCCTGAGCCATGACGTGGCGCTCGGCGGTGGTGATGCTAACACATACGCCCGCAGGCACGGCCACTGGTACGATGAGATCGTGTCCGACAAGACCAAGGGCAAGATTGATCCAATCGATCTGGCGGCCCGCACAGTGTCACTGATGCGTGATGGCTGCGAGATTGTGATCGATATGGGCGGCGGCTACGGCTCAGGCGTCTACTCACACCTGAAGCACAATGTCGCTGGTATAAGGCTTCACGGTCATAACGGATCAGACAAGAGCGGCAAACGCACCCGAGATGGGAAGCTGAAGTTCGCCAACAAGCGCTCTGAGGTGCATTGGCGGTTCAGAGAGGCGTTGGAGCCAAACCTTGGCGAGCCGGTTGCATTGCCGCCTGATCCTGAATTGCTGGCGGATCTTGCCGCGCCGACGTGGAAGCTCACACCGAGTGGCATCCTGATAGAGCCAAAACTGGACATCAAGAAGCGGCTCGGCCGATCCCCAGACAAAGGGGATGCGGTGGTTAACGCATGGGCATACGGCGAGAGCGCTGTTGAAGTGCGTATACGGACGCATATGGCCAATGGTCGTGGCGGCCCCAAGGTCAACCTCGGCCACGCCAATCTCAAACGAAGGAGATAGCCCATGGGCGGTCTGTTCAAATCCAAGGCTCCCGAGCCGACGCCGGTCACGCCGCTGCCTGACACGGAAGACCCGGCCATCAAGGAAGCGCAGCGCCGGAATGCTGCTGCCACGCAGGCTCGCTCCGGCCGTGCATCCACAGTGCTGACAAGCCGCCAGAACCGCACGTCGGCAGGACAGCCGGGGACCGGTGCTTACGGCAATTCTCTTCTCGGGCAGGCGAATTGATTGATGGAAGATTCCCGCGCGAAGGAACTCTGCCGCATCGGCTCCACGCTCTTCACCAAGAAGGGGCCGTGGGACAGTCTGTGTCAGGAAATCGCTGACAATTACTACCCGCTGCGCAGCGACTTCACGCGCGAGTTGGCGCTTGGCGATGACTTCTCCTCCGGTCTGATGGAAAGCTTCCCTGTCCAGTCCCGTGAAACCCTCGGCAATGCTCCATATGCGATGCTGCGCCAAGGCGACTGGTTCGAGGTCAAGACCGGACGTGAAGAGATTGACGAAGACCCGGCTGCTGCCCGCTGGATGGAATATGCCACCAAGCGCTATCGTCGGCTGGTCTATGATCGTCGGGCAAATTTCGTGGCCGCCACCAACGAGGTTGACCACGATTGGGTCGCGTTCGGCAATGGCGTCATCTCTGTCGAGGAATCGCCCACCCGAGATCACATGCTGTTCAGGGCTTGGCATCCGCGTGACTGCGCATGGATGCTGAACGAGGTCGGCAAGGTCGATCACCTGCAGCGCAAGATGAAGAAGACGGCGCGCAACCTCAAGAAGACGTATGGCGACAAATGCCACACCGATATCATCGAGGTGTGCAAGACCGACCCGTCGAAAGAGTTCAACGTCCGCCATATCGTGATGCCGGTTGACGACATCTATGGTGACGATAAGGCCATGCGGAAGAAGTACCGCAAGACGCCGTTCATCTCGATCTATGTCGACTTGGATCATGAGCAGATCCTTGGCGAGGCTGGCCTGCCGGTGTTCAGCTATGTGGTGCCACGGTGGCGCACACTGGCCAACATCGCACAGGGCTTCTCGCCGGCAACGATCAACTCGCTGCCTGATGGCCGCATGATACAGGCTATGGCGCGCATCATCCTTGAACAGGGTGAGAAGGCCGTTGACCCGCCAACAGTGGCGAAGGGCGACATCTTCCGTGATGCCGTGAATCTCTATGCTGGCGGGATGACCTATGTCGATCTGGAAGCAGATGACGACATTCGCAAGTTGTTCCAGACCATCGAGACCGGCAACATCTCGATCGGCATGGAAATGAAGAAGGACGTTCGCGAGATGATCGCGGAAGCCTTCCTGCTAAACAAGCTGTTCCTGCCAGACACACGGGAGATGACAGCCTACGAGACGCAGCAGCGCATCGCTGAGTTCCGCCGTGCAGCCCTTCCGTTCTTTGGCCCGATCGAAAGCGAGTATCACCTGCCGCTGCTCGATACCGGCTTCCAGTTGGCCTTGCACAACCGTCATTTCGACGTAGGCGAGATACCCGACATTCTGGACGGAGAAGACACGACATTCTCGTTCGAAAGCCCGCTCAACACGGCGGAGGGACGGCAGCTTGTCGCGTCGTTCCAGGAGAGCGTTCAAATCCTCGCTGGCGCGGCTCAGTTCGACAAGAACATCCCTGCGACCATGGACTTCCAGAAGATGACCAAGGACGCGGTGAAGGGCACAGGCGCGCCCGCCGACTGGTTCAACGACGAAGAGAAGCAGCAGAGCGAGGAAGAGCAGCAGAACGCCGTGGACGGCCTCACACAGGCCGCTGCGGCGCTTCGTGAGGGGGCTGGGGTGGCAACAGACGTCGCCGGGGCCTCCATGGCGCTCCAGCAGGCAGGCATAGCTTAACCAACGACATAGGAGGCAACTATGGCGCAATACCGAAAAAAGCCCGTTGTAATCGAAGCATGGTGCAACACTGAAGACGAGCCTAACCGCAGCAAAACGCCACAATGGCTTATCGACGCGGCGAACGATGGAACGGTCTGGTGGGCAGGTGGCCACCATGGTTACTTCACGATCAAGACCCTTGAGGGCGAAATGCGCGCCGACTATGGGGACTGGATCATCAAAGGAATCAAGGGCGAGCTATACCCGTGCAAGCCCGATATCTTCGCGGCGACGTATGAGGCCGTCGAATGAGCGGCTACACCAAAGTGAAGGTTGATGAGCGGCATGAAAAGCTCATGCTCGCGATAGGCGACACCATCCAGAAGTTCACACAGCAGACCCCGATGACGCATGAAAGCATCGTCGGGGTTTTGGCATTCTGCACCGGTGCTGCAATCGGGCAGGGCAAGACCAGAGGCGAGCGGTTCAACCTTCGCAAGATGGCTGATGCCAATGTTGACTTTGGCACACAGGCGATCACCGGGCAGTCGGCGTCCAGTCGGATCATTCTGCCGGAGCATGTGGCATGACCGCCAAGCCAGCAGCCTACGACAAGGAAGTGATCTACGCCTTCCGCGCGCTGTTCGATGGCAAGGCAAGCGATGGGCAGCAGAAGCGGGCCATGGAATGGCTCCTTTTCAACGCCTGCCACATCGGCCAGTTGAGCTTCATGTCCAACGAGCGAGATAGCGCCTTCAGTGAGGGCGAGCGCCACATCGGATTGCAGATCGCCCGCATGCGAGAGCCTGAGGCTTTGGCGCTGATCGAAGGCAAATCCAAGGCAGAGCGCGCAGCAGCAAAACCAGAGGCAGGCCGCAAGGCCACTGAATGAGGCAACCATGACAGAGGCAAACGCAGATATCAAAGAGGTCGTGAATGACACGGCGACGGCGGATACATCGACTGCCGATACTGGCGCCGCTGACAAAGGCGCTGGCGGCGACAAGACGACTGAAACGACCGATACCACCAGCACGGTAGACACGACGACCGCCAAGGCCGAGACGACCGATACCGGCGGCGACGACAAGGGCGCTGCTCTTCCTGACAATTGGCGCGAGCTAGCCGCTGGCACCAATGAAGACCAGCTGAAGCTCCTCAAGCGCTACGGCTCCCTGACCGGCGTCGTCAAAGCCCTGCAGGAAGCCCAGAACACCATCCGCTCCGGCAAGATCAAGCGTGACATGCCTGATCCCAAGGATGACAAGGCGATGGCCGAATGGCGGAAAGAGCAAGGCATCCCTGACGATCCCACTGGTTACACGCTTCCCGAGCCGATCACCAAGCGCCTGGTTGACGCTGACAAGCCAGTGTTGTCCAGCTTTACCGAGTTCGCCCATGCCAAGAATGCCCCGCCGGCGTTCGTGGAGATGGCAGCGGAATGGTATGTCGACATGTCCGAAAGGGCCGCCGAGGCGCAGGCTCAGGCAGACACCAAGGCCGGTGAAGAAGCGGAGGATGCACTGCGCGATGCGTGGTCGCGAGACGAGTACAAGGGTAACCTGACACTCGCAAAACGCTTCATGGCATCGGCCGGTGACATCGGTGACGCATGGACGGAAGCACGCCTTCCAGATGGCCGCCGCCTTGGAGATATCCCCGGCTTCGTGCAGTGGGCATCCGATCAGGGCCGCAACGCCTTTGGTGACGTGGTCTTCTCATCGACCGACGAAGCAGCGCGCCATGACAGCCGCCGCGCCGAGATCGAGAAGATCATGAAAACCGACATCGACAAGTATTACGCCGAGGGCATGGATAAGGAATATTCCGCCATCCTTGAACGAGATGCCAAGCGCAAGAAGTAAGCGCAGGCTTTATACCCCGCCGACATGATGGCCACCCCGGTAACGGCCCCTGACTGAAGGCACCAACCCCAGACATCGCCAAGCGTGAAAGCCCCGGATGACAGCGGCCACCCCGGTAACGGCCCCGCATGTCCACCGGCCACCCTCGATTGCTCCGGCCCAAATCCCCTCCCTCAAATCTTGAAAGGAGAGCCACATGTCGATTGAAGCGGCAGTGACTCAGTACCGTAAAGAGTTTGTGGCGGCTTTTGAGCAGCGGACGAGCCAGCTCAAAGCGTCCACGACCAAGGAAAGCGTGATCAACGGCAATACGGCGACCTTCCTCGTCTCCGGCTCCGGCGGTGATACCGCTGTGACCCGCGGCACGAACGGTCAGATTCCGTACGGCAACCCGACCAACTCGCAGCCCGTTGCGACCCTGGTTGAAAAGCACGCTCCCTATGAGCTGACCAACTTCAACATCTTCGCCTCTCAGGGTGATCAGAAGAAGGTCATGCAGATGGCATCGATGGCGGTTATCAACCGCGACATCGACCTGACCATCCTGTCCGAGCTTGCCAACGCGACCAACGACTTCCCGGCGACGGCGCAGACAGCAACGCTCAACATGGTGACCGGCGCTCAGGCCATCCTCGGCAACAACGATGTTGACGTGGAAGACGAGAACAACATGTTCGCCGTCATCTCCCCGGCGTTCCGTGGCTATCTCCTCCAGACGACGGAATTTGCTTCCGGCGACTTCGTGGAGTCCAAGCCGCTGAACGGTCCCGCACGAAAGTTCTTCCGCTGGGCCGGCATCAACTGGATCGTTTCGAGCCGCATCACCGGCCTCGGGACGGCAGCCGAAATCTGCTACATGTACCACCGTAACGCGATCGGCTACGCCGTGAACGTTGGCGAAGAGAAAATCGCCATCGGCTACGACGAAAAGCAGGACACGTCCTGGTCGCGCGCCACGGTCTACCATGGGGCAAAACTCCTCCAGAACAACGGCGTCGTGAAGATGACTCACGATGGCTCCGCGTTCGTTGCCACGTAAGGAGACCTGAAACATGGCTTACGTTCCTGACAACCTCTCCCTGTCCGACACCCAGATCAGCGGCTACCAGCCGCGCCGCTGGCGTTACACGACAGCCGCAGACTCCGACGCCACGATTGTTGGCGCCGGTTATTTCTCCGATGGCGTGACCAAGGGCATGAAGGTCGGTGACCTTGTCGATGTCGTTGCCACCACCGGCCCGAAATACAAGCTGTATCAGGTCGCATCCGTGAGCGGCGCTGCTGCCACGGTGACGGCTCCGACGGCAATCACCTGATGTCATTCATCGCGACTTCGGCCGCGATGTTGCCTCCATCGTGACCGGATGCGGGCGGCGGTTCTCCTCCCTTCCGCCGCCCGTTCTCGGTCTCGTTGGTCTCCATTACACCCATGAACTGAGGCAATCATGAAAACCCTTCACCCATCCAAAATGCGCAATACGGCCGAGTATGTGCGGTCGCAGCATCATGTGATCGTTGACCCGGATCACACGCTCGAAGACGTCCTGAAGCCCGGCTATTGGGCCCATCACGCCGAGCGCATCCGCGTGTTCGATCTCATCGACGTCATTCACAACGATTTCGACGTCACTCTCCGCGTGACCGGCAAGGGCATCGGCTATGTAGAAACCCGCATCCTGCGCGCATGGGTGTCCGAAGACGCTGACGCCAATCTTTCGGATGAACAGCTTGCCGACGCCGACGCGACCATTCCCGACGGTTATGTGGTGGATCATCACTCCAAGACCGGCTGGCGCGCCCGGATCAAGGATGGCGGTGTCGAGATCAGCCGCAATCACAAGTCCAAGGTCGAGGCCATCCAGTCGGCCATCAACCATGCGGCACGCGCTCAAGGTGTTGCGGCGTAAGGAAAGCTGACAATGGCAGACCGTCTCTCAATCTACCGCGGTGCGCTGCGCCTGCTGGGGCCGTCCAATCTCGCGTCTCTAACCGAGGACATCCCCGACAAGCGTGCGCTTGACGCAGCGTGGCAGGACAGCGTGACTTCCATGCTCGAAAGGGGCATGTGGAATTTCGCTATCCGGACGGTCGAGCTTTCTGTCGATGAGAATGTGGAGCCGTTGTTCGGCTTCAAGCATGCGTTCTCCAAGCCGTCTGATTGGGTGCGCACTGTCTCGATCTCCGAATACGCCGACTTTCACGAAGGTCTGCGCCGGTTTGAAGACGAGACGCAATACTGGCATTGCGACCCCGAAAAGCTCTACGTCCGGTATGTCTCGAATGATGAGGCGTACGGCAGGAACATCGGGGCGTGGCGCCAGCATTTCGCGGATGCCCTGTCGGCTTATCTCGCGTTCCAGTGTGGGCTTCCAATTTCAGCCGACAAGGGCAACCGCAATGATCTTTACCAGCTCTTCAAGGAACTGCTGGCCGACGCCAAGACGAAGGATGCGGTGGATGAACGGGTGAGGGACAAGCCACCCGGCAGACTGACCCGCTCGCGCAACGCTGGAAATCATCGAGACCGTTACCGTGGCTGAAACCAACACCTATCTGCACGCCTTCAATGTCGGTGTGCACGACAAGACTGCGTTGACGCGCGTCGATCTCGAACGCATGCGCCTGGCTGCAGAAGATCAGACGAACATCCTTTGCCGTGCGACCGGTCCCGGCTTCATGCGCCCCGGCACGCAATACCTGACGCCGTCCGCTGGTTCGGCCGAGTGCCGGCTGAAGGAGTTCATCTTCGGCGCCACGGATGCGGCTCTGTTCGAGTTCACCAATCAGGCATTGCGCATCATCGTTGATGACGTCGTTGTCACCCGTCAGGCCGTGTCCAGCACGGTCATCAATGGCGATTTCTCGTCGTCCACCGGTTGGGATACGACGAGCATCGGCGGCGGTGTGACCACGATCACCGGCGGCAAGCTCAATCTTAATGCTGTTTGCATCGAGGGCGTTTCGCAGTGCCAGCGGAGCGTCACAACCGCATCACCCGGCGTTGAGCATGCGCTGCGCATCGTTGTTGAGCGTGGCCCGGTCGTCTTCCGCTGTGGTTCCACCAGTGGCGGCGATGAGTATATTTCCGAGACATCGTTGCCCACCGGCGTTCATTCCTTGGCCTTCATGCCCACAGGAACGTATTACGTCAAGTTCTCGTCCAAGGGCAGGATGACGCGGGTTGTCGACAGCATTGAGGTTGAAGCCGCCGGTCAGATGGTTTTGCCAACGCCGTGGGTGCTGGCTGACCTTTCCGCTATCCGGATCGACCAGTCCGCTGACGTTTGCTTCGCCACCTGCAAGGGGTATCAGCAACGGCGTATCGAACGCCGAGGCCAGCGTTCATGGTCCGTTTGCCTGTACGTGGCCGATGATGGCCCGTTCCTCTCCAACCCCGACCCACAGGTGCGCATCAGGAACAGCGTTCTTGAGAACAACGGCACACTGACATCGAGCGCTGCGTACTTCACCCAGTGGCACGTAGGCGCTCTTTTCCGCTTGGCTCACACCGGCCAAGAGGTCGAGCAGAGCCTTGCGCAGGAAGACGTCTACACAGACGCTATCCGTGTCACTGGCGTAGGTACAGACCGAGAATTCATCGTCACGCGTCTCGGCACGTGGACCGGCACTCTCTCGCTCCAGAGGTCCATCAATGGCCCTGATAGCGGTTTTGTCGAGGTTGGCACCTATACGACCAACGGCGGCACGGTCCAGAACGATACGCAGGACAACGTGATCTACTGGTATCGCGTGGGCTTCCGCCCTGGCCAGTATACCTCAGGCCAAGCCGTTATCTCGATCGACTATTCTGGCGGCGGTGGTTTTGGTATTTGCCGCGTCACCAGCCTGAACTCGGCTACCGAAGTCAACATGGAGGTTCTGACGCCATTCAAAGGCAAGAATTGGACACGCGACTGGCGAGCAGGTGAGTGGTCTGACTATTCGGGCTGGCCATCTGCGGTAGCTCTCTCTGATGGCCGCTTGTGGTTTGCAGGCGCCGACCGAATTTGGGGATCAGTGTCTGATGCTTTCGCCAGCTTCGATGAAGAGGTTGACGGAGACAGTGGTCCTATCTCGCGCTCCATTGCGACTGGCGGCGTCAACGACACGAAATGGATGATGTCCCTCCAGCGCCTCCTTGCGGGCACTGAGGGCACGGTTTCCATGGTCAAATCCACATCGTTGGATGAACCTATCACGCCGACCAACTTTGGCATCAGGGATTCATCCACGACAGGCGTTGCGGCAGTCGACCCGGTCAAGGTAGATACCCGCGGCATCTTCGTTGAACGGGCTGGGAACGCCCTCATGGAATTGACGTTCGATGGGGCCACGGCCAATTACGTGGCAAGCCAGATCAGCAAGCTGACCACGGACCTGTTTGGCTCAGGCGTTCGCTCCGTCTCGGTTCAGCGCAGGCCAGATACGCGCATGTGGATTGTCCTCAATGATGGCTCCTGCGTGTGCATGGTCTATGAGGCGGATCAGGAAGTTCTCGCCTTCATTCCCGTCGTGACCGATGGCGCATTCGAGAGTGTGGCTGTTCTCCCCGACGTCATCCAGGACCGAGTGTATTTCTCGGTCAAGCGCAATATCGGGGGCGTGGATGTTCGGTACATCGAGAAGATGGCGCAGGATTCCGAAGTCCGACCGCTGACGCTGTGCAAGGTCATGGACAGCTTCAAAACAGGGGTGAACTCGCCAGCATCGACCACGATCAACGTCGGCACTCATCTGGCCGGCAAGAGCGTTGTCGTGTGGGCCGATGGGCAGCCACTGGTGACGGATCGCGGCGTTCCGGCGTCGTTCGTCGTCAACGGGAGTGGGAACATCACAGTGCCGTCTCCGGTGTCCAACTGGGTGGCCGGTCTGCCGTACCGGGCGCGCTACAAATCTTCTCGCCTGGCCTATGGCACGGGCGCGGGGACAGCGATGCTCCGGAAGAAGAGCGTTGATCAGGTCGGCATGCTCCTTACGGACTTCGTGCGCCAAGGGATCAAGATCGGCGCTGCATTCGACAACCCGAACCGGCCGCTCGACCAAATGCCGCAGATGACAGACAATCAACTGCAGCCTGACATCGTGTCGAGCGATATTCGGGACGAAGACGCTTTCACATTCGCTGGAGAGTGGAACGTCGACAGCCGGGTGTGCATCGAGATCAACAGCCCGTTTACAGCAACGCTTCTCGGGCTTGTCCTTACGATCACGACGAACTGACATGGCGCTGGAAATCGTTCAGGTCGATCCATCCTCTGTGCAGGCCATAGAGGGCATCACGATCGATATCCCGGCAGTCGCCTATATCGGGATCGATGATGGCGAGATTGTCGGCTCGTACGGCCTCGCATGGGGCGGCGGGCGGTGCTGGATGTGGCTTCGCCTGCCTCACGGCAAACCACAGTACGCCATAACGGTCATGCGCCGCACCAAGGCGCTGTTGGCCAAGGCATGGCAACTCGGGGAGACTGAGGTCTTCAGCCCCCGTGATGTCGAATACAGCACGTCCAAAAAGCTCCTGACGGTTTTGGGTTTCCGATTATTCGCCATTGAAGATGGCATTGAGGTGTGGCGGCATGTCCGGACTTGAAACAATCTTCGGCATCCTTGGGGCTGCTGGCACGGCAGCGAGCGCGGCCGGAACACTTGCTGCTGGAGCGGCTGAGAAGCGCAATCAGGATTTCATCGCCAAACAAGAGGAGATGAAGGCCAACGAAGAGCTAGCGGCATCAACCCGAGAAGCGCAGCAGAAGCGGGAGGAAGCGGCGTATGCGCTTTCCCGCCAACAGGCTCTTGCTGCGTCTTCTGGCGGCGGTGCAGGGGCAGATGCTCCAACCATCGTCAAGCTCATGGCCGATACAGCAGGGCAGGGCGAATTGAACGCCGGAACTGCCATTTATGGCGGGCAGCAGAGGGCTGCAGGTCTCATGGATAGCGCCAAGGGGCGTAGGGCATCCGGCCGCGCATCCTTCCTCGGCAGCCAGTTAAGCGCGTTTGGTCAAGGTGCAAGTGGGTTTGCCAAGCTTAAAGGATTTGGTTGATTGGCCAAGCTTCCATCAAAATACGACCTGAGCCAGCAGCCGTCTGGCCGCTCTGGGCGCACAATCGCGGAATACAACACGTCCGGGCTTGGCCGTGGCCTTCAGAGCCTGGGCAACTCCCTGTCTGTCATGGCCGACGATATCAAGCGCCAGCAGAACACGGTTGACGTTGCGCGCGCGGAAGCAGCCAAGGCAAAAGGCTTCATCGACACCGAGAACGAGTTTTCTCAGGACGGCGACTATTCGACCTTTGGCAAGCGTGCTCCTGCTCGCACTGGCGGCGTGGTCGACAATGCTGCTAACCTCATCCGTGATCCCGAAATGCGCGAGCGCTGGAAGATTGGCGCCCAGACGGATGCGGCCCGTGTGAACGACGCCATTGGCGACAAAGCCCGAACTCTGGGCAAGCAGGCCGAAACGGTTGCCTTTGATGATGCGCTCGAAACCAACCGCCGCATCTACGTGGACCCCAACAGTTCCGAAGAGGCCAAGGCCAAGGCTCGCGCTGACATCGATGGCGCTATTGCTACCGGTGAGAAGAGTGGCCTTTTGACACCTGACCAAGGTGCCGCGCGCCGTGACAAGTTCGTCAAAGGCGCGGATTTTAGCCGTGCAAAGCTGGAAGCTGACCGGAACCCGGATCAGTTTCGCCCCGGTAATGTTGTCGACCGCATCATTGGCGTTGAGAGCGGCGGCAATGCCACCGCCAAGAACCCGAACTCTTCGGCAACTGGCGCAGGGCAGTTCATCGATTCTACATGGCTGGCTACGGCTAAATCTCATAGGCCCGACCTCTTCAACGGCAGGACAACGGCGGAGGTCTTGGCGCTGCGCAATGACAAGGCACTGTCGCGCGAGATGACCGCACACTTGGCCAATGACAACGCGCAGTTTTTGCGAAATCAGGGTGTGCAGCCGACAGACGGCGATATCTACCTCGCACATTTTCTTGGGCCGCGTGGCGCTTCGCAAGTCATCAAGGCAGACCCCGGCATGTCTGTGGCCAGCATCGTGGGTCAGGACGTGGTGAACGCTAATCCCTTCCTCAAGGGTATGGCCGCAAGCGACGTGCGAGCATGGGCCAACCGGAAAATGGGATCGGAAGCCCCAGCCTATTTCAAGAACCTGTCGCCGGAAGAGCAGCAAGTCGTCTACAATCAGGCTGAGACGCGCCGCAGGGAGATCGCGGTCGAGCAGCGGGGCAATATCGAAACCGTTGTACAGAACGCTCCTCTGGCCCTCCAGAACACGGGGACGTATGACGGCAGTGTTCCAACACGCGACCAGTTCATGGCTGCCTATGGGCCTCAGGATGGCAGCGAGCGCTATGACAAGTTTCAGACCGCCATGGATGTTGGGCAGCAGGCCTTCAACTTCCGCACCATGTCTGCAGATGACATCCAGTCGATGGTCAACGAGGCAAAGCCGACGTCCAGCGGGAATGACGCTGCGCTTCAAGACGCCCGGTATGATGCACTCTCCAAGGCAGCAACAGCGACACTGACGGCGCGCAAGTCTGATCCGGCGACCTACACGCAGCAGGCTTTCCCGGCCGTCGCCCAAGCGTGGACCACGGCGTCGGAGACTGGCAACTATCAGGCCGCCATGAACGCGACCGCAGCAGCACAGCAGCAGCTTGGCATCCGCGACATGAGGCTCTTGCCCAAGGCCATCGCTGACCAGGCGGTGACATCGTTCAAGAACCCCGATGCGACGGACGACCAGAGGCTTGGTGCCGTCAGTTCCCTGATCTTCTCGACAGCGGATCAGGGCCAACGTCAGGCGGTGTTCAATCAGTTGGTTGACGCTGGTCTACCAGCAATGACCGAGGGTGCAATTGAGGCGGCTGCGCGTGGCGACAGCGGCGCGGCGAACCGGCTCTTGCAAGCGGCTTTGACCGATACCGGCAAGCTACCGAAGCCAAACGGAGTAACCCCGGAGAACATTGATGGCGCGCTCTATTCATCCGTTTGGGCACCTGGAGCCGTTGGTGATGCCTCCTATGGTGTGGCCTATGGCGATGCCGCCAGCCTTGAGAGGGCACAGCGCGGCGGCGAACTGATGAAGAAGGCCGTCCAACTCCGTATCTCGCAGGGGCAGGATTTGGAAACGGCAGTCTCTGGCGCGTCCAAGGATCTGTTCGGTGACGTGAAGGTCTATGACGGTACCTGGGGCGTAAATGCCAATCTGCCGGTACCAAGCGATACCGACGATGATGCGCTCTACAATGGGCTCAATTCGGCCAAGACCTCGTTCAAGGCCGCCTTGGAGCTTCAGCGTCAGCGCATCCTTGATGGATCAAAGGCGGCGGTTCCTGATGGCGGTAAGGCAATCCTCGACACCACCACGCTGAACAGTGTGGACGATATCCTTGAAACGGGCGTCTTCGTTTCGACGGGCAACGGGATTGGTCTACGCGACCCGTACACCGGAGTGTTCATTCCGGGTGCGGATGGTGTGACACCGCTGTCTATCCCACTCCAGACGATCCTCGATATGAGCAAATCGGCACCTGCGCGCAGTGCCCCTGACTTCGCGCCGACCCCACAGAACACGCCAAAGTCTCAGCAGGACATTGATGCGGAGACGTATGGAACACTCGCACCGTTGCTGAATAGTCTGGAGAATGGACAATAATGGGATTCAGCTTCATTCCCGGCCCGCGTGGAAGCGTGATGACAGACAGCGACTTTGTAGCGCGCTCTCTCGATCAACCCATGTCTCTTGGCTCGACCTTTTGGGATCAGGCCAAGGGCGGGGTTCTGGAAAGCTTCGGCTTTGGCACGGGGATCCGTAATTTCTCCACGCCTGAAGCCGCTCCGCCTCAGGCTGATGGCCCTGTGTCGGAAACCTTGCAGTCTATCAACCGGGCGATCGACCCGGCCGTGTTGCTCCGGCGCGCGCTCGGCACATCATACGATGGCTCAGCAACCATCACGGAAGACCAGTACAAGCAGTCTCCTGCCTACCGGTCTGATGTGCCATGGACACCGGGAATGACCGCTGAACGGGCTTCTGCGTTGGCTGAACAGGATGACGTAAGGAAGGTTCGCCAGTTCTATGGGCAGAAGCGGCCGGTAACGGCATTCTTCGGCAATCTGGCTGGACAGGCTATCGACCCGATCAACTATATCCCGATCTTCGGGGCCGAGGTCACTGCCGCCAATGTGGCGCGCTTTGGCCGTGTCGGCGGTCGGGCATTGGTGTCGGCCGGCGATGCAGCGGCGAACACGGCGCTGGCTGGGCTGGCAACAGCTTCAACGCGTGGCCAGCTTGGCGACGATGTCTCATGGCAGTCAACGGTTTCTCAGATCGCTATGGCCGCGCTGATCGGCGGTGCTTTCGGGGCTATCTCTGGGCGCTTCGGGCGGGCCACACCTGCCGAACTCCGCGCTGACGCCGAGGCGAAGCTGGCAACGCTGGACAATGTTCAGGCGTCCCGTGTCGCTTTGAACGATGCACTGGATGGCATGATCCGGGATGGCGAGGTCAATCTTGCTCAGGCCAGCACAGACTTTGTCGCCAAGGCGGCTGATCGTGAGCTTCCCAAGGTGGTGATCTCCAGGATGGCTCGGGAGGCAGACCCCGAGGCGCATTCCCGCCTTGAGACGCTGAATCGGACGTTCGATATCAACGACGCCGAAATTCGCCGGCTGCAAAGCCAGTCTCTTGACAATGAGGCTTACGGGCCGACGCGCGGCGCAATGATCAAGGCGGGCGAGATTGCCGCCAGACTGCAGAAGGCCGAGGAGGCGATCCAGAGGGCTCCAAATGAAAAGGATATCGCGTCTGCCACGAAACGGCGTGACGAAATCCGGCAGGAGCTTCGCGACCATCTCGCAACGATAGACGATGCCAAGGTGCAGGAGATCGAAGCGATTGATCAACAGCTTGCCCAGCGCCGATCCGTTCAGGAGCCGGTAGCTGCCGAGCGAGCTCAGTTGAAACAGCGTGTCGACCAACTCTTCAACTCCGCTCGGGATCAGTACTGGCAGACGCGCTTTAGCGAGCCGCCAACACAGAGGCCCGTGGAAGCGAATGGGATGCCTTCCGCTGTCACAGAGCCCGTGCAGGCCGTAGGCGTGCCACAGAAGCGCCCTGCGGCGACAATCGACACGCGCGTGCCCGAGGCTCCCGTTGACCCGTTCGTCGCGGACGCGGCCAAGCGTGTTGGCAAGCCTGAAGGCTCGAAAGCGCTGGCTGAACAGTATCGGGTGAACCCGGAGACGGGAGAGTTTCCGGAGATGGCCGACATCGAACAGCTTCGGGCCGAAGGTCGTTTGACCGAAGAAGACATCGCCGCGCTTTCGGACGCGGACGAGACAATCAAAACGGCGAACGCCTATAGTGAAGCGCTGAAATCCTTTGCGAGCTGTGTAATCTGATGGCTGATAACGACTTCGTCCGATCCTCCTGCTATGCGGCGGCTGCCAATGCGGCCAAGGCTGCAGGCGCGGAACTGAGCGACCGAGACCTCGCGGCTGCTTTCCGGCAGGCGACAGAGGAAAAGGCGCGCCTCAAGGATGCTGGCGTGACGGATAACGTTGCCGATCGCATGAAGGTCATTGCCGATCAGGCAGCAGAGCGCACGCGCATCGCCGCTGCTTTGCAGAAGAAGCGCACGGCGCTGAACATCCTTGCCCGAGATCGCCTTGAGCAAACGCTTGATGCATTCAAGAAGGCCGGTCTTTCGCCAAGGGACTCGCTTCTGGCGGTCATGGAAGGATCACAGCAGGGCATCGCTGGTGCTCGGGACTCTGTGCACGCCCGCAGGCTTGGGTACGAGGCGCGCTACGTCGGCGCCATGATGTCTGAAATCCAGAAGGACCGGCCGCATCTCGTCAACGTCCTCGCGGATCAGCGTCTTTCGGATGACGTCTTCCGAGAAATGGGAGAGCTTCGCGAAGGTGGCAAGCCGGGAGTAACGGGCAACGATGACGCCAAATACCTGGCTGGCGTCTTCGCCAAGCATGTTGAGGCAAGTCGCACAGACCTCAATCGCCTCGGCGCATCGATCGGCAAGCTTGATGGCTGGGCTGGTGCTCAGGTTCATGACGACATGAAGATGATGCGGGCAGGCAAGGAGGCGTGGATTGATCAGGTTTCGCCATTGCTCGATCTCAGCCGTACGTTCCCTGATGCGGTGACCGGAAAGGAAGTGTCTGACATCCTTAGCGATATCTATGACACCATCATCACCGGTGTTCCCAACAAGGCGACGGCCAAGGAGAAAGGCCAACGGGTCAATCCGGCCAATCTCGCCAAGTCGCTTGGAAAGACACGCGTGCTGCATTTCAAGGATGCGGAGAGCGCTATCGCCTACCGGGATGCATTCGGCTACGGCAATTCGATCTATGGCATCATGGCTCATCAGCGCAGGGCGGCAAGCATGGCCGCGCAGATGGATATGTTCGGCCCGAACCCGGAAGTCATGTTCAATAGCCTCGTTGAGAGCGAGCGCCGCAAGATTCGGAATGATCCCGGCCTTTCCCCCGAGGACAAGGTGAAGGCCATCCAGAAGCTGAATGCCGACGCTGGGCCGTTGCGCAGCGCTTTCGATGTCATGTCTGGCGCCATATCTCGCCCCGGCAACGTCAATGCTGCCAAGATCAGCAATGACATCCGCGCAGTGCAAAGCATGGCAAAGCTGGGCGGCGCTGTGCTGACGGCCATGCCGACGGACGTTGTTGGTGCGGCGCAGGCCGCCATGTTCCGCGGCTCCGGTTTCTGGAAAGGCATGGTCGATCAGGTCGGCGGGATCATGAAAGGCCGCCCGAAGGCGGAACAGGCGGAAATCTCCTATCTGTTCGGGGAGGGGTTCGACAGCCTGATCGGTGACGTTCTCTCTCACGGCTTGGCCAATGACGGCCCCGTCGGCAAGATGTCCAAGCTGACGGAAAAGTTCTTCAAGTGGAATGGTCTGAACTGGTGGACTGACGTTGGCCGTTCAGTCGTGGGGCGAACGGTTGCGGCCGAGATGGGCATGCGTGCCAACACGTCCTTCAAGGATCTGCCAGCGAACTATTCGCATGTGCTTGGCCTGCACGGTATCGGCGAAAGGCAGTGGGAAGCCCTACGGCAGGCGACACGGCGCGAAGTGAACGGCAACGCCTATATCACGCCAGACGCTATCCGCGCGCTTCCTGACGCCGCTGTGGAGCCTTTGGTGGCTGATCGGCTGGCAGGTGCCAAGACACCGGAGCGTCGTGCCGAAATCATCGAACAGGCAAAGAACGACCTTGAGCTTCATGCGCTGCGCTTCGTGGCCGATGAGACCAACTATGCCATCGTTGAAACCGATGCTGCCAGCCGTCGTGTCTCGACGCTCGGCACACGGCCGGGGACATTCGCTGGCGAGGCCGCGCGCTTCGTCATGCAGTTCAAGGGTTTCCCGATCGCCTTTTCCCAGCGAATCCTTGGCCGTGCACTGTTCGGCGGGCGAGGGGCGACAAAGTACGAGCGCATCATGAACAATGCGCCGCACCTTGGGGCGCTTATCGGTGGCCTGACGGTTGCCGGTTACATGGCCATGACGATGAAGGATCTGGCCAAGGGCTATTGGCCGCCGCGTGATCCGATGGACCCGAAGGTCATAACCGCTGCGCTGACGCAGGGCGGAGCGCTCGGTATCTATGGGGATTTCCTCTTCGGGGAGGCCAACCGTTTTGGATCTGGCGCGCTGGAAACGTTCTCTGGCCCGTTCATCGGAACGCTGAGCGATATCGTCAATGTGCCGCTGAAAGCCAGGACAGCCTTGGAGAAAGGCGAGCGCCCGAAGATGGCTGGTGATGTTTTGAACCTTGCGCTTCAGAATACGCCGTTCATCAATCTGGCCTATGCGCGGCCAGCGCTGGATGTGTTGTTTCTGAACTCGCTGAGAAATTGGGCAAGCCCCGGCTACACCAACCGGATGCAGCGGAACAGGATCAAAGACTACGGGCAGCGCTCGCTATTGCCATCCACGCTATGAACGAGCCGCAGACAATGGCGGCGATCCACATCACCAGCGTGGACGAAATGAGGGCCTTTGCGCCTTTGAGGCCATCAGCCACATAGCCAACCGCAAACAGCGTTGAAGCCAGCCACAGGCAGGCGACCAGCCATTCTGAATCTTTTGTCCAACGGGCGTCAAAAACACTTCCGGCAACGAGTGCCGGGATCAGGATGGCAGCAGAAAATTTGAGAAACTCGGCCGTGTCTTTGCTCATGCGCGGCAAACATACACGAACCCGCCAACGGCAAGCAAGGCTCCTCCACCTGAGGGGCCTTTTTCTTTTTGAGGAACCAAGATGCCTTCTATCATGATCGACCGGACTGCTGGCCTGTCCTCGGCAACGGCGTATAAGGGACCGTGCCGAGTGGCGTCGGCAGTTAACGTCTCCATGTCTGGGTTGCAAATTGTCGATGGGGTTCAGACGGAGGCTGGCGACCGAGTTCTTCTGACAAATCAGACAAGCGATGTCGATAACGGGATTTACATCGTGGATATCGGCCCATGGAAGCGTTCTCCCGATTTCAACAAAACGCGCGACCTTGTCAAAGGTACACGTGTCTGGGTTGTCGAAGGAGATTCCGGCCCGGCAGAAATGGAGGTTTCAAGCGAAAACCCCGTTCGAATCGGAATAGACTCGATCTATTTCAATCTTTCTGCTGGTTCGGTGAACGCTGCAGCTTTGGCCGAAGCTGTAAGAGAGGCTGAAGCTGCGCGCGATATCGCCGCCGGTTACGCCAGTGATGCGGTATCGCAGGGCAATGTGCCGATCTACGCAACCGTTGTCGGCATGCCGTCTCTGGAAATCCCGATCGGCATCAATGCTATCCGCGTCAACGGATATTATGCAGCTGGCGATGGTGGCGGTGCGCTCTATGTCAAGGTGGATGACGAGCCTGTGCATGCAGGTAAGTTTCAGACTGCGGATGGGGCGTGGTGGGAGATTGCTGAAAGCCAGGTCAACGACCGTATGTTTGGGTCAAAGGCTGATTATGTGATCGGAGGCTCGGGACATGACGACACTGCTGCAATTCAAGCGGCGTGGCTATGTGCGGTCGCACAAGGAAAGCGCGAGTTGCATTTTTATGGCGAGGAATATCGCCTTGTCACTGGCACCATGGGCGGAGAGGTCATCAAGCTCGTCGGGCATGGAAAGCCGAAAATCGTAGCCAAGAACATGAGCGGCCTAAATGTGTTCAACATGCAGGTTGTGTCGGAGGTCGGCGTTGTCGGCGGCGCGGTCGGCATGGAGTTTATTGTTGAGGGAGAAAATGTCGGAAGATTTATCGCGACACCGGTGGATAGCAGTCAGTATTTCACCTACTATGTGACCTATGAATTTCGTGGGAATTACTGCCACGGAGCAAATCGTATCACTGAGAAATACTCCTTCGCCTGGGATTATAGCGCAGCAGCGTGGTTTCACGTTGGGGACTGCAACGGTGCACTTTTCCTCTGGAATAACATTCAGGGTGCGTTCGACATCAAGGTCGATCCGGCAGGGCAGTTCGAAGATGTTGGCATTCTGCTCGATGCAAACTCGGCCATTCTTTCGGCGCGCATCCATGACAACAACATCGGCCCGATTTGGCAGGGTATTCGCGTCGAGGATCGCGCGTTCCTCACGATGTCCGATAACGACATCATCGGCGCATACGATGGGCTTTATTTCGTCACAGGTTCGCTGTTGTTGAACGAACCCAAGGTGCAGCGCAATAACTTCAATGCTCAGCGTTATGGCATCTATCTGGATGGACCTGACAGTATCGAGTTGGTTGACAACACGATACGTCGCCATAGCGCGGGATGGAAGGGCGCAACGCACAACTGGTTCGGTATCTATGCGGCGAATGTCAGCGACTTGAAACTATCGCACAATACCGTGCAGCCTGACGAAAGCGGTGGTGTCTATTCGGGCACCAAGACCGCATATGGCTTGGTCGCTTGCGGTCTGTCCGTTGCGCTGGGCAACTTCGTTGGTGTCGGCAATAGCATCGGTTTTGGCCTCGATAACTGTACCGGGTTGGTCATCAATGACACCGTTACGGCTCAGAATGGCGGGGCCGATGTGCTTTTCAATTTAGTCAACAACACGCGCCGTTCTGTCATCGGCAACTATGCGCTGGTATCGTCATGGGCGGGAACGGTCCTTGCGAAAGACGCCTCAATCATTGGCAATATCTCGATGCTGAATGAGTCGTTTGATTTGCAGGGTTCCGGTAACGTCCAGATTGACATGACACGATCCAGTGCCCCGGCCGATCAAAAGAAATGGCGAACGGTAGTTGGCGCGAACTCAATGAGCAGGCAGGCTGTAAATGATGCCGGATCGGGCACAAATTTCGAGATTGTCACGCGGAGCGGCTCTACCGTTACTCAGCTCGAATGGAGAGCTTCTGCGTTCAAATTCAACAATGGTCCTACGCTTACATTTAGCGCGGCATCTCCAGAGGGCATCGTTGCCGCACCGACCGGATCCTTGCATATCAATACGAGCGCAACCGGCAGGCTTTACGTGAAAGAAAGTGGTACCGGGAATACGGGCTGGGTTGTAGTGGGTACACAGCCTTAAATTTACGATCATAGGAGTTTTGGAAATGAAATTTGAAATAGAGTGCGTATCGCGCAGCCCCGTTACAGTCCCTGATGGAATGACTCTCCTGTTAGAAGGTGAACAAACGTTCATAGAAATAGAAACACTAGAAGAATTGATGTTGATTGTAGAAGACGCTGGTGTCAATGGAGTTATCCTCTATAGAGATAGGATCAGCATTTACGATGATTATAATGAGTAAATTCCAATTTTAGTGCCAGCCACTCAAATCGTCACTATCGCGCATGCCGTTTTCAGCAATAGGCATGTGATCTCGGTTCCATTTTTCCAGCATCTGGTCGAGGTCATCTTCGCTTTCGTCGTCTTCCTCAAGGGCGTCGCCTACCCGATACGCTGCCAGCCTTTCATCTCTATCTGAATCTTCCTCAATCGCGGCAATAAGCTGCTCAAGAAAGCCCACACCAACGCTGAGCGCCGCCAACCCGACCGCGAGAAAGAAAAGACACGCGGAGGGGAGCGGGGAGAACGGAAAGGCAATGCATGCTACCAAGCCAAAGGCCGCCGCTGCATGCCAGCCGTTAGCGTAAATCCACCGGTGGATCGACGGTGCAACTCCACGCCGGGTGATGATGGACTTCGTCTTTTGCATTTCCAAAGCGCCTTCCTTCAGTGCGACACAGTCGATGCCATCCGAAGAGAAATGCATTCCTGACGTGTGCTGACCGAAGATGACCTTGCGCAAAGATTGCGTAATTTGTAAAGCGCCTAGAGTGTAGTTTTTTAGAGGCGCCTTCACTGATGGTATCGTTAAACTTTGACTGGTTCAGAAACATAGACGGCGACAATGGCATCCTCGGTCGAAATATATCGTGGCTCTATAACTATTTGAGCCCATCGGGAGTGGTTAGTGGTGAAATTGACCTTCTCGATAAATTCAGAAGATCGAAATCGACATTCTCTGTCATGAATATGGCTGTGAACCAGTTCTCATGGGCCTACTTATACGACCGTATTGAAAGCTTCCCGGCGGCAATCGACTTTTTCATGGAAAATTGCTCATCAGACGTTGTCATCGGGTACGAGTTATCGAGAGCGCAACGTAGGCTTCTGACGGATCTTGGTAAGACCTACATTGACCTGCGAACTCACCCGATACGTTTCCTGCCTGATTACCATCTCAGCGCAGGGACTAACAATGCTGAGATACACAATAGATTAGTTTCATTGGCCCCTCCCAAGAAGTACGTCGATACAAGTGCCTTCATGCACAAAGCGCGAGCTGCGCGGCGATATCAGAAACGATTAGATCCAGATTTTGGCGTCGTATTTTTTGCGCAGACGGCATTCGATTCATCGCGCATCCGAAATGGAGAGATGCTAGACGATTCCTATATTGTTGACGCCTTGGAAAGCTATCTAGAAAAAGAAAAGCCAAAGAACATTTACTTCAAGTCGCATCCTCACGAACCCATTAGGAAAGAGTTGGCTTCGTCGCTGTCGAAACTTGGCGCGAAGGAAACAAAGACTGCTTCTTACGATCTGCTTAGCGTCGAGGGTCTCAGAGTCTGCGCGCTTTCTTCGAGTGTGTGCCACGAAGCGACGTATTTCGGTGGGCGGCCTACCGTGTTTCACCCACCAGAAGATTTCCCTCAGATTGGCACTGACGGAGGGCTTGGATCGTATTCTATGATGCCAGCAAATCTTTACGAGGCTGAAATTTGGAACTTTATCTTGAACGGCGATGGTGTTCCAGAACCGTATTATCCATTATCCCCGGCGCCTTT
This sequence comes from Agrobacterium sp. OT33, assembly GCF_017313365.1. Lineage (NCBI taxonomy): Bacteria > Pseudomonadati > Pseudomonadota > Alphaproteobacteria > Hyphomicrobiales > Rhizobiaceae > Agrobacterium > Agrobacterium sp. OT33. The sequence continues at coordinate 421,457 of NZ_JAFLMZ010000002.1, forward strand.
TAGAATGGCATCGGGCTTGTCGTGGGGTTGATGGTATGAGGATTCACCTGGATGTAACGAGAATTCTTTCTCGGTCAGCCGCGCCTTCGCCAACAGGGATCGACAGAGTCGAGCTTGAGTATGCAAAGCATGTTTTAGCCGATGGTGGGCACTTCGTTGTACAGATTGGCGATTGCCTTGCTTTAGCGCCCCGGTGGCTGACTGAGCAAGTCGTAGGACATCTTGATAAACGGTGGTCGCAAGGGGGAGATCACGATCAAGAACTTGACGAGCGAGTGAAGCGATGGAGGAAGCAAGTCAGAGTTCCTCGACCGGTTAATAACCTCGATAAGTTTTTTAGGTCTCTGGAGGGCAAGCGTTTTAGCGCAAGGCTAAAGATCACTCGCTCTGAGAGCGCTTATATGGCGAAGAAGGCCCCCATGGTGCCTGCGGGGATTTCTGCTATTGCAGTTGCGGCAGCGCCTTCCCTATTCAAGAAAGCGTTAACGTCCGATCATAAACCTTCCGCAAAGGTGCTATTTTCACCTGTCTCGTTAAACAACATTTATCTTAACGTTGGACACACGGGGCTAGAAAAAGCTCGCTTGCTAGGGAACCTCAAAAAGAACCCCAATTGGAAGACGGCAATCTACATTCATGACGTCCTTCCTGTCACTCACCCTCATCTTTTTGTGGATGGTACGAAACAAAAACATGAGGTGAGGATGCGCAATGTTGTGAAATTCTCGGATATTGTCTTTGCGAACTCTCACTTTACCGCGGATGAGACTGAGCGTCTTTACAAGAGGAAAGTCGATGCCGTGCTTGAGATTGGGTCGGAGGCATCAACAACCGTTCCGTCTCATTCAGGTGAGCGAACCGGATTTGTTTCTATCGGCACGGTAGAGCCACGCAAGAACTACCTCTGGCTCGTGACCTCGTGGATTTCATTTTGCAAAAATTATCCTGATCTTGTGAAGGGGGAAAAGCTCACGATATTTGGCGCGAGCGGTTGGTTGAATGGGTCTAATTTGGAAAAGCTCAAGGAAGAAATCGACTCTTCCTTGAACGTTGAGATGGTGCACGGAGCTAGCGACGAGGATGTCACCACAGCGCTAATGCGATCTAGAGCCTACCTTACGGCCGCAGAGGTTGAGGGTTGGGGGATGCCTCTCGCGGAAAGTCTAACCCTAGGTACTCCTGTGATATGCAGCGATGTGAAAGCCCATCGGGAGGTAACTAGGGGCAAGGCAAACTTCTTTGAGTTCAACAACGAGGCTGAATTGCATGCTATGCTGCTCAAAAGCTACACGGATAGCGCCGAAGAGATGGAGGAAACGGCGTCGCAGTTTGAGCCGTGGTTGTGGGTAAGTCATTTTGCTAGACTGAATTCAGTGGTTCAGTCGTTTTAAAGTTACCCTTTTGATGGAGGGTCTTGAGGCTCTCCATCGATCAGTGTAACGCGTTCGGGATTCAATTTGTTAAGTCTTCCCGCATTGATCGCTTCTTCAATTTTTTCGATGCTTTCTTCTACGTTTGAGTATTTTAAACTCCCTATAATTTTCTTTTCAAGCTTGTAGTCCCACCACTTCAAAGCCTTTAGCCTCTCAATGATTTCGTCGCTGAAGCGCATCTTTATTACCTTGGCGGGCGTTCCGCCAACAATGCTGTAAGGCTCTACGTCTTTGACCACAGTTGAATGAGCGGCAATGATCGCCCCATCGCCTATCGTCACGCCTCTGCGAATAAAGGCGCCATAGCCAATCCAAACATCGTTACCGATGTTTGTCATTTGGTCGTTAAACTCAAACCGCTCGTTGGACATTATGTCCATGTAGTCCGATGACCACCCCAGCGTTCCGCGATCATTGAAGACAAAAGTGTGGGTACTGAGCCAATCTACAGGATGATCGTTCGGTGCGATCATGACCTTGTGTGCGATAGAGCAAAATCGCCCTATGTTGGTATTATAAATTATGGTCTCGACGTTCGCGTATGAGAACGCGCCGATGCTGTTGCGGTTACCTCTAAAGGTCGCAAGATTCAAGGCCGCAGGCCTTTCGATGTCTAGGCGCCCTCTTGCCATGTGCATCGGAATTTCACGTTCGTGTAAGCTGACCATCTGCCCCTCTCGTTTTAGTCTACGAATTGTTGTGATGGCTTTTAGCCCGACAGTCAAAGGCGACCGGGATACAGGGTTAATTGTCAAACCCTTCTCTGGCGATCCGGGGGAGATCAATTAAAGAGGCCGCTATTGTTGACAGGAACGCTCAAACTTTTTGGGGAGGATTGCGCAGATCGTTCAACATCGACTGCGTCAAGGCTCTTGCAATATCGCGTTCAAACTCGTTGGGTGCATGGCTGGGCGCGCTCGTATATTTCAAGCCGGATACTAGCGCTGCTTGGACGAAACTGTTGAAAGCGGCTTCATCATTCACCTCTCCTTTGAGCGCCTGCGTACAGGAGATGATCGCTTCTTTGTAGGCAAAGTCGCGAGACCCAGGCCATTGATCAATAAGATATGACGCGGCCCCGCGCGTTGTGGAGATGCGCGCGTAGGTCTTGCTTCTGCCGCCCAGCTCGATCGTAACGGTGTTGTCCCACGATCCAGACTTCATTTCTGCCCTCCGTTTATCACGGGGCAGCATTAATGCCGCGCGCTTGTGTGTGGCTTGTTTCAACAATCAGGAGAAGACGAATGGCTCGGGAAACGCTCCCCGTCGCTCTCGACCTTATGTTTGGTCACGAGGGCGGCTACGTGAATGCAAAGACGGATCGGGGCGGCCCGACCAAATACGGCATTACCCATAAGACCCTCGCAGCGCATCGCGGCGTTGCTTCCGTCACGGCCGAACAGGTCAAAGCGATGACACGGGAGGAGGCGACCGAAATCTATCGCCGGTCGTATTGGGTGCAGAGCGGCGGCGACCTGCTGCCGAAGGGCCTCGATTATGCAGCGTTCGATTTCGGCGTGAATTCTGGTCCGGCAACCGCAGTGCGCCGCCTTCAGCGCGTCCTTGGTGTGCGAGAAGATGGTGTTGTCGGAGAGCAGACCGTGGCGGCCGCCAAAGCCTATCACGGTGGCGTCTCAAAGCTCATCCGCGACTATTGTGACGAGCGCATGACCTATCTGCGTAGCCTCACGAACGCCAAGACCGGCTTCCCTGTCAATGGTCGCGGCTGGACGATCCGTGTCACTGGCAAGGACCCGAAAGGCCAGTGGGCCGATCAACTCGGCGTCGTCGGCAACGCTCTCCGTCTGGCTACGCTCAGCGCTGACATGGTCAAAGAGGTCAAGGTCCCGGAAGAAGGTCAGGCGAAAGCCGATGTTCGTGACACAGGCATCATCGAGGTCATCAAGAAGCCTGAAGCATGGGGACCGCTCGGCGGGTTTCTTTCGGCCGCCGGCGCCATCTTCGCGGGATCCGGCCCGGTTCAATGGGCGCTTGCCGCGCTGATGATTGGCGGGGGCATCCTCGGCTTCATTTATCTGGTCAAGCGCGTGAGGGCAGCCTGATGTGGGCGCTTATTCCGAACTGGATCAAGATCGCTGCGGTGGCCATTGCTAGCGTCACCCTTCTTTCCATCGCGTCATTTCAGATCGGCAAGCGCGAGGGCAGGTCTGCTGCCCAGATCGAGGCCGCCAAGGAAGCGCTCTACCGCATCACCAACCTGGAGAAAAACAATGCGTCTTTCCGCAATCTTACGGATCGTGGCCGTTGCCTCGTCTTCATGCGCGATAGTAGCCTGCCAGACAGTGCCTGCGATTAGCGCAATCTAGGCATTCTCAATGCGTCTTCCGGAGGCATCCCCTTCTTGTATATTCTGGCGTAGACGGTCGATTTCGTATGGCCGAAAATCTCGCACCACTCAGGAAGAGATTTCTCCTCACCGTTGATGGTGACGCGAATTGATCTACGCATATTTCGCATTTGGGTGGTGTGCGTGGCCCATCGAACGTTTCCAGGCTCATAACCTTTATTAACGTCTATGCGGTCAACAGTGTGATTGTCGGTGGGCCTTGGGCCGATGTGCGCGAAGAACGCTTCGAAGTCGTTGACCCACGATTGGTGAACGCCAATACCTCGGCCACCATAATGCGCAAAATGTTCCGTTTTTGGGTTGAGGCAATAATTCAAGATGCGCCTCCAAGCTCGATATTCCGGGGTAAAGCTCATCCCATGAGTTTTCGAAAATCTACCGATATTAGTTGAAAGGCAGCCACACGATGTCTTGGGGCTACTCTTCGATATCACCTTATCGCGGGATATCGATACTTCTCTCCCGCAATCGCAAAGGAATATCCAGTATGTCCGTCCTGCACGTGTTCTTTCCCTGTCGACACGGAGGCCTTTTAAAGCCCCGTATCGCACGCCGGTCATATCCACATATCGCTCTGACATTTGCCTGTGTCGTCCTGTTCTCTTTTACGACAATTGTAGGGTTAGCGGGTTGCAAGTCAACGGAGGCGACTAACGGATCCGGATATCAGTTCGTCCGGTTCTCGGACCCGCAGGCGGCGCGCCTGGCATCGCAAGATGAGACGGCAGGACCGGCAATCAACTCAAATAACAGGCAGTGCGCGGCTGACGCTGCGTGTCGCAAATGATGGCATTGAAAGGCGGGGGCAGGCTTACGGGATGGCGGAGAACACGAACATGCAGATAAGTCGCGCTCCGAAACTAGAGTGGAATCTCAATACCCTCATCCAGCTTGTCACGCTCGGTGGGATGGTCGTTGGGGGGATTGTTATCTGGGTTGATAAAAGCCGAGACATCGAAGAGCTTCAAGGATGGCGGGCCAATCACGAGCAGCTTCACAAAGATCGGCTGGTAGAGGTGAAAACCATTGAGGCAAGAGCCGACGAGCGGTTTAAGAACCTTGAGGCGGATGTTCGCCGCATTTCTGGCAAGACTGACAATCTCGATTATCGAATGACGAGCAGCGAGCAAGCGGTTAGCGGTATGGCATCCACCGTCAAAGACATCCAGACGCAGCTATCGCAACAGTCCGGTGACCTGCGTGAGATCAAGGTGATTCTCCAAAGGATGGAGAAAGGCCAGAGGCCCTGAACTTGTCGCGGTGAGGGTAATGTTCTGGGCACCACCAATTCGGCTTTTCAGCTTTTGATCGGCTAAAGCCCCAGCCTCCCCACTTCGTACAGCCGGGATGTTCGCACCAGTGATTCTCGTGGACGCCGTCTCCGGCCTTATTGGTCTGGTCGCTCATTATCTGGGTCCCATTCGTTATTGATCGTCACACGGCATTTCGGGCGGAGCGGAGAAGCCATCAGCGCGAAGAAGTATTCTTCCGCTTGTTGAACGGCAAGCCGCGCGGTCTTCTCCATGCCCCGGTCGAGGCGACCGTCGCTCAGTCGATTAAAGGGGACGGCATCGCATCCAGACCACGCCCACATGCCCTTATCCCGCCCAGCCATTTCTCTTCTGATCGCAGCGGCCTGTATGCCGTCTATCTTGGCGCAATACATCTGTACCGCGCCGCCGGTATGTGGGCAAACGTGATCGGGCCACATCAATTCCCACTTTAGCTTCGGCTGGTATGTCTCATCATCGCGCACGGGCTTTCCCTCCTGTGACAGAGTTTCGGTTTCCCTTGATGTCTTGATGCGCGCCGCCCCGCGCTGGTGCTGATTATGGGATAGGCGGGGAGGGAGTCAACGGCTTATCCACAATGGCTAAAATGCGTGGATAAGTGTGGCTGTGGATGGCTCAAAGAGGTTGAGGAACCCCCATCAAAATGTTGGACCACCATTCTCTAACCAGTTGTTTTCTAATGCCTGTAACGCGTCCACATTGGACCATTTACATATAATGAAATCATATACTTAGGCTGTTTTTACTAGTCTTCTCGACCGCACCAAAGAAACCCGCTTCGGCGGGTTTTTTCTTTTTCAGGCAATTGGTTAGCCTTGAATTCCGTGAAACGGAAAATCCCACTGGCGTGAATTATTCGCACTTTCGACGGTGCCCCGCCTTTTATCTTTCTGCCGGAGCGCTGCAATTTGACAGCGGCAAATTATGGGCTTGCCGCCGTCCGCATCGAGCCTTTCCAGGCCTAGCGTCGAATAATATTCGAAGCGGTACCGTTTTCCTGATGGTTTCCATCACCAACGCGATACGGGTCGCCATCCATGACCTGATCCATCCGCCATCCGCTTCCGCGATATGGGCTTTCCCAGGTCTGGCATCCTGCCAGAACGACGGTTGCGGTCAGCAGTCCAAAAGTAAGGGCGGTTCGCAGCATATTGAGCTCCTTCGAAATGGTATCGCAAGTCATGTAGGTGCCGGATGGCTGTTTTGCGACGTCTTTTCGGAATTTATCGTTGCTTCCAGACCGATAACGGAATTTGAGCATCAGGAAATTTCGGTGGATATCGATGCACGCTGCGGTAGCCGGGTGGTCTACCCTGCAAAAACGAGGGGTGGAATATTAGAGGTCTGATGTTAGCTTTTGTCAGGAAAAAATGTCCGGGGGTTTTCGTGCTGGGGGACAAGACGGATTCAGACAAAGCGCTCGGTTATTATATGTGGAGCATTTCCGACAACAGGCTGATCATGGATGCGGTTACCGCTGAATGCCATGGATTTTCCGAGCCGGTGGCATCGCGTGGTGTGACGATCGAAGCGGTTCTTGAAAAAATCGACGTTGAAATGCGCGACCGGGTGGCGCAGGCCATTTTTGACAGCATCACCACCGGTGTGTTCTTCGACCAGCGTTACAAGGTCAACCTGCCGGACGGTTCGGTGCGCTGGATCGTGGCGAAGGGCAGGGCGATCTTTGATGCGGACAATACGCCGTTTCTCGGTATTGGCAGCGTTCGCGATATAACCCTGAAGAAGCCCTATCAGTTCGAGCCGCGCCAATAGGGACCAGGCTCTGGACATATTATAAAAAGAGGCGGCTTTCGCCGCCTTTTTCCGTTCGCGTGTCACCGGGACATCAGAAGACCGCGAGATATTTCAGCAGCGAAATGATGCCGATGATGATGACGATCACCTGGGCGATCTGTTTCGCGCCGCCGCCCACGGGCAGTCGTGCGATGAGCCACAAGACGAGCACAATCACCAGGAAGGTGATCAGAATGCTGACGAGCGTAGATGTAGCCATATGTCCCAGCTCCCTTTTTAATCAATCTTCAACGGTCGTTCACCGTTGCGTGAGTAAAAGCGCGAGGCTAGTTTTGGTTCCATCGGCTGGAATCGAGATACGAGGCGGGATGTGAATCAGTTCAGGGTCAAGAAGCGGCCGACGGGTGCTGCGGTTACGCTTGGCCGTCTCGGCCATCCCGAGATCGTCACCGCGACCGGTGGCGCACTCACCGTGGTGACGGCGGCTTCGGAGCCGGGTTTCAACCCGCTTGATCTTCTCTATTCATCTCTCGCCGCCTGTCTGGCGCTGAGCGCCCGGATAGCAGCGAGCCGCATGGGAGTTCTCGACCGGTTCGAAAAGGTCACGGTGCATGTTTCCGGCGAAAAGGCGGAAGAGGAACCACCGCGTATTGTCCGCTTCGATATCCGCATCGCGATTGAGGGGGATTTCGACGGGCCGACCCGCGATGCAATTGTCCATGCCGCCGAGAATATATGCACCGTCAGCAACACGCTGAAGGGTGACGCGGAATTCATCCTGTCGATCGCCGGCTGAGCATCAGGGTTTGCGGGATCTCTCCCATTTTTTCACCAGCCGGTCGCGTTTCAGCCTGGAGAGGCGTTTAAGCCAGAAGATGCCGTCCAGCTGGTCGATCTCGTGCTGGATACAGACGGCATGGAACCCTTCGGCGGTCTGCCGGTGCTCCGCGCCGGATACATCGTGAAACCTCACCTCGACCCTGGACGGACGTTCCACCTCTTCCGTGAAGCCCGGCATGGAGACGCTGCCCTCCACATGCCGCATGGTCGGGGCGGATTGGCTGATGATTTCAGGATTGACGTAGGTCAGGACGGTTCCCGGTGTGAGTTCCAGCACAAAAACGCGTTGTTGCACGCCGATATGGGCAGCGGTAATGCCGACGCCCGGCGCCGCGCGCATGGTGTCTATGAGGTCGGTCACCAGAGACTGCAGTTGCGTGTCAAAAACCGTGACCGGCGCGCAGATATCGGAAAGGCCGGCATGGGGGTAGGGAAGGATCGGCCTGATTGCCAAGGAATGCTCCGTTCGTTTCAAATCCGGCAGGTGGCGGCGAGTGCCTGTCCTTCCGCCGTTGCCTCCAGAAAGCTGCGCTGGGTGCGGGCGTCGCGTTTTGTCACCCGCACATAGCGGGGCGACAGGGCAGCGATTTCGCGCAGAACGAGGGCATGTGCAAGCCCCAGCCGGTTGGCGATGCTGCGGCTGTCGGTGGCTATATCCAGATGAATCGCCAGAAGGATCGCGGCGCCCGTGGCCGTCAGTTCCTGCGATGTCGCTTGCCGGATCTGTTCCACCGCCGCCATGAAGGCGGCAGCAGACTGTTCCTCATCCATCAGGAAGCATCCGGGCGCAGGCGGACGGAAACCAGCACTGATTTCGATGTCGGTGTGAAGCTGCCTTCGCCATAGCTCGACAGCGGCACCAGCACGTTCAGTTCCGGGTAATAACCGCCGATGCTGCCCTGCGGGATATTGTAGGGTACCAGCCGGAAATTTTCCGCGACGCGCTCCAGGCCGTCACCATATTCGCCGATGACATCGACACGCTGGCGCGAGTGGGCACCGAGCGTTTCCATGTCCTTCGGGTTCATGAAGATGACCTGGCGTTCGCCATAGACGCCGCGATAGCGGTCATCCATGCCGTAGATGGTGGTGTTGTACTGATCATGGCTGCGGAAGGTCTGCAGCACGAACAGATCGTCACGCAGCAGCGCCTGCTGGTGTTCGGTCTGTTCGGGCAACGGGCCGCTATAGAAGGTCGCCTTTTTCGCCGCCGTGTTCCATTGCCGCTCCGCCGCTGCATTGCGCAGGTGAAAACCGCGCGGCACGCGGACACGCTCGTTGAAATTGTCGAAGCCCGGAATGACCCGCTCGATCATGTCGCGGATGAGATCGTAGTCATCGGCGAGCGCCTTCCAGTTCACGGTGGCGTTGCCCAGCGTCGCTTCGGCTATGCCCGCGATGATGGCGACTTCCGAGCGCAGTTCGTCCGAAGCGGGCGGGTTGATGCCGCCCGAACCATGCACCATGCTCATGGAATCCTCGACGGTGACGATCTGCGCCCTGCCGGCCGAATTCAGGTCGATTTCCGTTCGTCCGAGACAGGGCAGTATGAAGGAGGTTTCGCCCGGCACCAGATGGGAATGATTGAGCTTGGTAGCGATGTTGACGGTGAGCTTCTGCTTTTCGAAAGCCTTGATGATCAGCGGGCTGTCAGGCGTCGCCCGCATGAAATTGCCGCCGAGCGCGATAAAGGTCTGAGCCTTGCCGTCCAGCATGGCGGTCACCGCTTCCACCGTATTATGGCCGCGCCTGCGTGGCATGGAAACGCCGAGTTCCTTTTCCAGCGCGTCGAGAAGTGCCGGCGGCGCTTTTTCATCGATGCCGACGGTGCGGTCGCCCTGAACGTTGGAATGGCCGCGCACCGGGCAAAGGCCGGCGCCGGGACGGCCGATATTGCCGCGCAGCAGCATGAAATTGGTGATCTCGCGCACGATGATGACCGAGTGGCGGTGCTGGGTGACGCCCATGGCCCATGTGGCGATGACGGAGCCGGCATTCATGTAGATGCGGGCGGCCTCCTCGATGTCGGCACGGGTGAGGCCCGACTGATCGAGGATTGTTTCCCAGCTCGTCGCATCGACAGCGGCGCGATAGGCCTCGAATTCCGCCGCATGTTCGGCAATGAAGTCGTAATCGATGATGGCGGGTTCGCCCGCGGCCCGCGCGGCATCATCGGCCGCGAAGACCGCCTTGCTCATGCCGCGCACGGCCGCCATGTCGCCGCCCTGGCGAGGCTGGTAATAATTGGTGGCGATGCGGGTGCTGCCGCCGGTGATCATCTCGATCTTGTCCTGCGGGTCGGCGAAGCGCTCCAGCCCCTTTTCCCGGATGGGGTTGAGGACGGCGATGCGGGCGCCGCGAAGGGCGGCCCGGCGCAGGTCACCCAACATGCGGGGATGATTGGTGCCGGGATTTTGGCCGATCACGAAGATGGCGTCCGTCTTTTCGAAATCCTCGAGCAGTACCGTGCCTTTGCCGACGCCGATCGACGCCTGCAGGCCAACACCGCTTGCCTCATGGCACATGTTGGAACAGTCGGGAAAATTGTTGGTGCCATAAAGCCGCACCATCAATTGATAGATGAAGGCGGCCTCGTTGGAGGCGCGGCCGGAAGTGTAGAATTCCGCCCGGTCCGGGCTGTCGAGGCTGTTGAGGATGCGACCGATCTCGGCAAAGGCCTCGTCCCAGGAGACCGGCAGATATTTGTCGCTCGTCCTGTCATAACGCATCGGATGGGTGAGGCGGCCCTGTTTTTCCAGATCGTAGTCGGACCAGCCGCGCAGTTCGGAGACCGTGCGGGTGGCGAAAAAGTCCGGCGGCACGCGGGCCTCCGTCGCTTCCCAGGCGACAGCCTTGACGCCGTTTTCGCAGAATTCGAAGGAGGAGCCGTGTTCGGGGTCGCCCCAGGCGCAGCCCGGGCAGTCGAAGCCGTCCGGCTGGTTGGTCTTCAGCAGGACGCGGGCGCCGGAAATCGGCGCGCCCGATTCCATGAGCCGTTTGCCCACACTTTTAAGCGCGCCCCAGCCGCCGGCTGCGGTGGATGCCTTGCCTATGAAGTCCGTCTTGCTCATTTTTCTGGTTTCCCGGAATTTGCCTGCCTGACGCTGAGATGGGAGGCGGCTTGCCGTTTGTCAAAGTCATATTCACAAGCGCCGATGTGCGCTTTATGTCAACGCCTTTGTTGTGCATTGCGATAAAACCGCAATGTCGGCGCCATCTGCGAATTTGGGAACGGCTCGGAGGTTGCGGACGTTGTCGTAAAATAGGCCGCAGAGATTGGCTATTCATCTCCGGGAGCCAGTCACGGCGGTGTCGGATTCGCGCTGAAGAGGAATGACGAATGGAATTTTCGCCGCAGTCGCGGAGCTTGTGGTTTTGCAGCTATCCGGTTGTTGACAATACGCTTTTTAACGCCATTCTGCCTGCGCATCCGTGCACTGCCGCATTTGACTACAAGGGGACGCAAGATTGACAGACCGTGACCACGATCCTGCCGCCCCCGAGGAGTTGAAGCCTGCGGATGCGCCCTCCGATATCTATGCCGAGGACGGGTCGGTCCGCTCCGACTTTCTGACGATGGTGGGCGCGGCAATCGCCGACCGCGACCTGCTTTTCCTGCGCAAGAATGTGGCGCGGCTGCATGAGTCCGAACTTGGCGACGTGCTGGAATCCATCCTGCCCGAACAGCGCCATGCGCTCGTGCGGCTTCTCGGTTCCGATTTCGACATGACGGCGCTGACCGAGGTGGATGAGGGTATCCGCCTCGATATCGTCGATCAGATGTCGAACGAGCAGATCGCCGCTGGTATCGGCGAACTGGATTCCGACGACGCCGTCTATATTCTCGAGGACCTCGACGACGAGGACCGCGAGGATATTCTCTCGCAGCTGCCGTTTACCGAACGCGTGCGGCTGATGCGGGCACTGGATTATCCGGAAAGCTCGGCCGGTCGGCGTATGCAGACGGAATTCGTCGCCGTGCCGCCGTTCTGGACCGTGGGGCAGACCATCGACTATCTGCGCGAAGAGGAAGAACTGCCTGACTCCTTCACGCAGATATTCGTCATCGATCCCACCTTCAAGCTTGTCGGTGCGCTCGATCTCGACAAGGTGCTGCGCGCCAAGCGTCAGGTGAAGATCGAAACGATCATGCACGAGACCAACCACTCCATTCCGGCCGAAATGGACCAGGAAGAGGCGGCGCAGCTTTTCGAGCAATATGACCTTCTGTCCGCCGCCGTGGTCGACAATAACGGCCGTCTGGTCGGTGTGCTGACCATCGATGACGTCGTCGACGTCATTCAGGAAGAAGCGGAAGAGGATCTGCTGCGCCTTGGCGGCGTGGGTGACGAAGAACTGTCGGACAGTATCGCCAGCACCTCGCGTTCACGCGTGCCCTGGCTTGCCGTCAATCTCATCACCGCCTTTCTGTCCGCCTCGGTTATCAGCCTGTTCGATGCGACGATCCAGCAGATCGTGGCGCTGGCGATCCTGATGCCGGCGGTCGCCGGCATGGGCGGAAATGCGGGATCGCAGACCATGACCGTTTCCGTGCGGGCACTCGCCACCAAAAGTCTCGATATTCACAACGCCGCCCGCATTATCCGGCGTGAGGCGGGCGTGGGCATTCTGAACGGCATGTTGTTCGGCTGCGCCATCGGCGTTGTCGCCGGACTGTGGTTTCAGGACGTGCATATCGGCGGCATCATCGCCACCGCCATGTGTCTCAACATGCTGGCGGCGGCGCTGGCAGGCATTCTCATTCCGCTCGTCCTCGACAAATTCGGCGCTGACCCGGCGGTTTCCTCGGCCGTCTTCGTGACGGCGGTGACCGACATTGTCGGGTTTTTCGCCTTTCTGGGCATTGCGACCTGGTGGTATGGTATTTCAGGATAGGCGAGGGCGGCTGGCAAAAATTGACTTTTACGTGAAGGTCAAATAATATTTTCCGGTTATGAATCGGATAGGCCCGTGAACAAATATTATAGCATAACCGAACTGACCCGAGAATTCGGTGTTTCCACCCGTACCCTCAGATTTTACGAGGATGAGGGGTTGATCCATCCTGAGCGTCGCGGGCGCACACGGCTTTTCCGGGCCGCGGACCGCCGCCTCATTCAGGAAATCCTGCGTGGTCGCCGTATCGGTTTCACGATTGCTGAAATTCGCGAGATTATTCAGGTCTACAAGGAGCCGCCGGGCGAATCGGGCCAGCTTGTGCTTCTGATGAAGAAGGTTGATGAAAAGCGTGCCGACCTGCGGCAGAAGCGCAAGGATATCGAGGAGACGCTGGCGGAACTCGACAATGTCGAAGAGGCCTGTCTGACGCGACTCGCCGAAATCGGCGTCGGGACTTGAACATAGCCCGATAGCGCTGCCGTTTCATAAATGCTGAAACATCTGCGCCTCTGGTTTCGCTTGTGAGACAGCAAATTGCGAGGTGATATCTTCGCGGGCGATCGCCGCTTTTTTCTTCTCCCCGCCGGGAAGAAGAAACAAGGGGCAATGTCGCCGCCTTTATCGAGCGTCCGGCAAAGCGGCGGCAATACCTGATTGTTCCCCTTACTGCGCCTCAACCGTACACTGCTGCGCCACTTCACTGACCTTCGTCTGCTGATCGGCGCTGAGCTTGCCTTCCATCATGATGTCGAACAGGCTTTCCGCCTGCAGTTTTTCCAGCGTGCAGCCGCAGAAACGCTGGCACAGTTCCAGCCCGTTCGCCTGCTCGACACAGCTTTTTTCGCAGCTGGATTTGTAAAGCTCCACCTGATCTACGGGAGGCGGCGGTGCCACGACCGACAGGACATAAACGAGGCCGATCAGCACTGGCTGATGGATGAGGTAGAAGGCCAAGCTGTGCCGGCCGGCGCTGGCAACCAGATTGCGTGGTGAGCTGGGGTTGCGAAAGCGATCCAGCCAGCCGCGAGGGGTGACGAATTGCGAAACGCCAAGTCCGGCGAGGAATGGGGCGAGCCAGGGCAGCAACGGCACATAGTCGTTGGAGCGGGGCGGCATGGTGGAAAAGCCGATCCAGGCCAGCCATTTCGCATTAAAGAGATCGGATTGCAGGTAGTGCGGTAGCGCGAAGGCGATCACCGCGAAAAGCAGCGTCACCAGCGCTGGCGCGCGCAGGAACAGCAGCCCGACGAGGCTTGCGGCGGCGATATTGTGCAGAATGCCGAAGAAGATGAAACTGTCGGGAAAGGCGAAATAGGTAGCGACGGTGATCAGCAGCGCCGAACCTGCCACCATGGCGAAACGCTTGCCGAAGGATGGCCAGTTCAGGCCTTTGCCATGGGCGAGAAACAGGCTGAAACCGGCCAGAAACAGGAATGAAGTGGCGATGCCGCGGGCATAGAGCTTCCACAGGCCCGTGGTTGCCGTGCCGGGTTCGAGATAACCGAAATATTCCAGATTCCACGTGAAGTGGTAGGATGCCATGGCGAGAAGCGCCAGCCCGCGCAGGGTATCAAGACCGCCTATACGGCCCTTGCGGCTGGTTTCGGTGACGGCTGCGTTTTTATCCATGTTTTCCGCTTTTCACGAGACCGGTATTCATTCGGGCTTGGCCCTTGAAGTGCGGCTATTTCAAGGCCTGTTGTCTTCCATGATGGCGCGACGCGCCTCGGAAAAGAACTGCCGGCGCAAGAGCGCCACGATGATGATGACGGTGCTGGCGATGAAGACATAGGGGCTGATGAACCAGCCGAGATAACCGATGGACAGAAAGATCGTCCGCAGGCCGTCATTGAAATTCTTAGCAGCGATGATGTTCATCTTTATGACGTTTTCGGCGGCGCGCTCGGCCGCCTCGCGGTCCGCACCGGCATCGTGGACCATGGGAATGGCGCCGAACAGGATGGTGCAATAGTTGAACAGGCGGTAGGACCAGCCGAATTTGAAGAAGGAATAACCGAACAGACAGGTCAGCCCGATGACCTTCAGTTCGAAGGCCGTGCGCCCGGCATAATGCACGAACGGCATGTCGCGAAACACCGATTCCACCTGTTCGGTGGCGCCCAGCAGGGCAAAACAGCCGCCGATGGCGAAGATGGAGGTGGAGGCGAAGAAGGCCGTGCCGTTCTGTAGACCGGCCATGATCTGGGTGTCGATCATCTTCAGATCGCGTTTGAGCGAATTCATGATCCAGTCGCGCCGGCGCTCGGCCATGGCCTGGTTGAGGCTGGCGCGCGCAAACAGCCGCGATCCCGTCGTGATATGGGTATAGGCAGCCCACAGCACGACGAAAATGACGATCGATATATAGTCCATGACGGTCATCACGGGCAGGTCACCTTGCTGTTTGCGAATCTTCGAAAGCATATTGATTTGAAGGCCATGGCAAGGCAATGGCGGCGGCCCCGTCGCGCGAATATTCTGCCGCCGCGTTGCAGCTTCGTCATGGCGCGGTTTCGCTAACCTTCCGGTAACCCTATGGCTTTATCAATCGCTTCGCGGACGGAAGGTCTGCCGGTTCCCGGTGAGGTTTTGCGTACCGGTTCCGTGTAAATTCCCGGCACTATCCCCGGCCGATTGACAGAACAGCCATTCGCACCTAGCTTTTCATGAGGACCGGTGTTTCCGGTATCCGGAATTGCCAAGGCTGATATGTCCCGCATCCCGCAGGCAGGTTTTGTCTCTCCGGTCCGGTATCAGCGGCAGTCCGGCATGAACAACCGGGGGACGCCTTTTTCTACGAATCGTTCCCTTCATGGCCGCCTGTTTCTGGCTTGCGACATCGCAAAGACGCCGGTCCGTTTCATTTTCCTCATTCAGGTTTCCGATGACAGATAAAAACCGCTCCGTTTTCATTCTTGGCGGCGCGCGCTCCGGCAAGTCGCGTTTTGCGGAAGAGCTTGCGGTAAATGCCGGCGGAAGCCTGCATTATCTGGCCACCGGCAGGCCATGGGATGAGGAGATGCGTGACCGTATCGGCCATCATCAGGCGCGGCGTGGCGGCGAGTGGACGACTCATGAAGCGCCGGTCGACATAGTCCCGGTGCTCGCGCGCCTCGACCGGCCGGAGAATATCATCCTCATCGACTGCCTGACATTGTGGCTTACCAATCTGATGATGGAAAATGCCGATATCGATGCCGCCTTCGACGTTTTGGCGGCGGCCGTGGCGCCGGCAAAAGCGAAACTGATTCTCGTCTCCAACGAAGTCGGTCTTGGCATCGTGCCTGAAAATCGCATGGCGCGTGAATTCCGCGATCATGCCGGCCGGCTGCACCAGCGTATCGCGGCCATTGCCGACGACGTCTTTTTCGTCGCCGCCGGGCTGCCCCTCAAGATGAAGGGCTGACGCGATACCTGCAAAAGCAGGTTCGCCGTGACCGCGCACTTTTGCTCTTCCGCAAATTCCCCTCATAAAGCCGCGCCCTGTTTTATCGGGGCTGCGACAGCTTTGCTTTCTTGATCTGGATCAAGGTGGCGTGGTCCTGCCGGTGGCAATGCTCCAACCGACGCAAAGGCGCGTTTCCGCTCTCCCAGGCGCACAACCTGCCTTTCGTCGGTCGGCTTGCACGTTGGGGGAAACCAACAATGAATTACACGTTAGAAACCGCGATCGTGGCCCTTGGGGCCTTTCTCGCGTTGCTTGGGGCAGCTTTTGCCCATGACAGTCTTTTCGCCGCCCATATGTGGGTGCTGTTCTTTACACTGCTGGTCAGCACGGTGCTTCTGTTGCGCCGTGTCTCCTTCGCGCCTGTCGATCCGGCCGCGCTCGCCCGCCGCAAGTCGGAATATTTCGACGAGGTGGTGAAATACGGCGTCATCGCCACCGTGTTCTGGGGTGTTGTCGGTTTTCTGGTCGGGGTCGTGGTGGCGCTTCAGCTTGCCTTTCCCGATCTCAATATCGCACCCTATTTCAATTTCGGCCGCATGCGGCCGCTGCACACCTCGGCGGTGATCTTCGCTTTCGGCGGAAATGCGCTGATCGCCACGTCCTTTTACGTGGTGCAGAGAACCTGTCGGGCGCGCCTGTTCGGCGGCAATCTCGGCTGGTTCGTGTTCTGGGGCTACAACCTCTTCATCATCATGGCCGCCACCGGTTACCTGCTGGGCATCACCCAGGGCCGCGAATATGCGGAGCCGGAATGGTATGTCGATATCTGGCTGACCATCGTCTGGGTCGCCTATCTCGTGACCTTCCTCGGCACGATCTTCATGCGCAAGGAGCCACATATCTATGTGGCGAACTGGTTCTATCTCGGCTTCATCGTCACCATCGCCATGTTGCACATCGTCAATAATCTGGCGGTGCCCGTGTCGTTCCTGGGCGTCAAGAGCTATTCGGCGTTCTCCGGCGTGCAGGATGCGCTGACGCAATGGTGGTACGGCCATAACGCCGTCGGCTTCTTCCTGACGGCCGGCTTCCTCGGCATGATGTATTATTTCATTCCGAAGCAGGTGAATCGCCCGGTCTATTCCTATCGCCTGTCGATCATCCACTTCTGGGCGCTGATCTTCATGTATATCTGGGCTGGTCCGCACCATCTGCACTATACCGCGCTGCCCGACTGGGCGCAGACGCTCGGCATGGTGTTCTCGGTGATGCTGTGGATGCCTTCGTGGGGCGGCATGATCAACGGCCTGATGACGCTTTCGGGCGCATGGGACAAGATCCGCACCGATCCCGTCGTGCGCATGATGGTGATGGCGGTGGCCTTCTACGGCATGGCGACCTTCGAAGGTCCGATGATGTCGATCAAGGCCGTCAACTCGCTCAGCCACTATACCGACTGGACCATCGGCCATGTTCATTCCGGCGCGCTTGGCTGGAACGGCATGATCACCTTCGGCGCGATCTATTACCTGACGCCGAAACTCTGGGGCAGGGACCGTCTCTACAGCCTGCAACTGGTCAACTGGCACTTCTGGCTCGCCACGCTCGGCATCGTCGTTTACGCCGCCGTCATGTGGGTGGCCGGCATCCAGCAGGCTCTGATGTGGCGCGAATATGATGCCCAAGGCTTCCTCGTCTATTCCTTCGCGGAATCGGTCGCAGCTTTGTTCCCCTATTACGTGATGCGTGCACTGGGCGGTCTGATGTTCCTCAGCGGCGCGCTGATCATGGCCTACAATGTCACGATGACCATCCTCGGTCATCAACGCGAGGAGGGCGCCCGCAAGGACGCGGCTCCTTCGCTGCAGCCTGCTGAATAAGGAGAGGCCGATGTCCATACTTGACAAACACGGCGTCATCGAACGCAACGCCACGCTGCTTCTGGTCGGCTCGCTGCTGGTCGTCTCCATCGGCGGTATCGTGGAAATCGCACCGCTCTTTTATCTCGAGAACACCATCGAGAAGGTGGAGGGCATGCGGCCCTACACGCCGCTGGAACTGGCCGGGCGCAACATCTACATCCGTGAGGGATGTTACGTCTGCCACAGCCAGATGATCCGGCCGTTCCGCGACGAGGTGGAGCGTTACGGGCATTACAGCCTGGCGGCGGAATCCATGTATGACCATCCGTTCCAGTGGGGTTCCAAGCGCACGGGGCCAGACCTCGCGCGCGTCGGCGATCGTTATTCGAACGAATGGCACGTGCAGCATCTGGCCGATCCGCGCTCCGTGGTGCCGGAATCGATCATGCCGTCATACGCCTTCCTCAAGACGACGCCGCTGAAGATCACCGATATCTCGATGGAGCTGAAGGCCAACCGCGCCGTCGGCGTTCCCTATAGCGATGAGATGATCGAGAAGTCCGCAGCCGATCTTATCGCCCAGGCCGATCCGAATGCGGACTCGTCGGAACTTCTGGCGCGTTACCCGAAGGCGAAGGTCGGCGATTTCGACGGCGATCCGGCCAAGCTTACCGAAATGGATGCTCTGGTCGCCTATCTGCAGATGCTCGGCACGCTGGTCGATTTCTCGACCTATGACGATGCCGCCGGATACCGGTGAGGAGGCGAAACGATGGAAACCTATACGGCCATGCGCCACTTCGCCGACAGCTGGGGCCTGCTTGCCATGACCCTGTTCTTCGCGGGCGTCGTCGTTTTTACCCTTCGCCCCGGCTCCAAGAAGGCCGCGGACGATGCCGCCAGCATTCCGCTCAAGGAGGACTAGGATATGTCCGAAAAACACATTGATGACATCAGCGGCGTCGAAACCACCGGCCACGAATGGGACGGTATCCGTGAGCTGAACAATCCCATGCCGCGCTGGTGGGTCTGGACCTTTTATTTCACGATCCTCTGGGCCATCGGTTATACCATCGCCTATCCGGCTTACCCGCTGATATCAGGCGCAACAAAAGGGCTGCTCGGCTGGAGCAGCCGCGGCGAAATCGCCACCGAAATTGCCGATGCGAAACAGGCGCAGAGCGTCTATGTCGACAGGATCGCCAATTCCTCGCTTGCCGAAATTCAGGCGGACCCGACCCTGATGCAGTTTGCGCTTTCCGGCGGTGCAGCCGCTTTCAAGGTCAATTGCATTCAGTGTCACGGTTCGGGCGCGGAAGGCGGGCAGGGTTATCCCAACCTCAATGACGATGACTGGATGTGGGGCGGCAGTGCCGACGATATCTACACGACGGTGAAGCACGGCATCCGTTTTGCCGATGATCCTGATACGCGCGCTTCGGAAATGCCGGCCTTCGGTGACATCCTCCAGTCGAGCGAAATCCGCGAGGTCGCCGCCTATGTCGTCAGCCTTACCGGCACGCCTTCCAACCCGGCGCTGGTGGAACCCGGCAAGCAGCTCTTTGCCGACAATTGCGCCTCGTGCCACGGGGAAGACGCCAAGGGTAATCGCGAATTCGGCGCGCCCAATCTGGCCGACGCGATCTGGCTGAAGTCGCATGGGGAGGAAGGCATCGTCTCGCAGATCCGTTCGCCGAAGCACGGCGTCATGCCCGCCTGGGGTGAGCGTCTCGGTGATACGACCGTCAAGCAGCTGGCAATCTTCGTGCATTCGCTTGGTGGGGGCGAATGAGGCAAGTGGAATGCAAAGAAGGGCGCCGGGGAGGCGCCCTTTTTTATTGTTCAGATCAGGCGTTTTCCGCCCTTCCATCCGGATATTCGGCCGGTCCCTTCAACTCGATCTTGTTGCCGAAGGGATCACGGAAATAGAACGAATGTCCCATCCCTCTCGCGCCGCCGTGAAAGGCTTCCTGTTCTATCGTGACGTTAAATTTCGCCAGATGGGCGCGAAGCGCATCATGGTTCAGAGGACCGGTCGCTATGCAGATGTGATCGACATTACGACCTCCGGCGACGGGCGGAGCGGCCTTTGTGCCACCGGGGTGCGTGACATCCCACAGCACGATCAAGGCATTGCCGCACCAGACTTGTTCCATCCCGAGAGCAGGGTAAGAGTAACCATCCCTACACCCCAGCACGTTCCTGTAAAAATCGAGCGCCCGCGTCATGTCGTCGACGATGAAGACGATATGATCGATACCGACCAACGAAAAAGGCGGTGTTGTCAAAGTCATGGCGGGCTCCTGCCGATCAGTTTGTCGACCAGACGGCCAGTTCGTATCCATCCGGATCGGTGAAATGGAAACGCCGGCCGCCGGGAAAGGCGAAGATCGCGACGCTGATCTGGCCGCCGGCGGCTTCGACGCGCCGCTGCACATCCTCGATATCGACGGCGTAGAGAATGACGAGCGGTCCGCCCCTGGCCGAAACCGGCGCGGTGGTGGTGAAGCCGCCCGTCAGGCGACCATCGGAAAATTCGCAATATTGCGGACCGTAATCCTTGAAGGTCCAGCCGAATGCGCCGCCGTAAAATTCCTTGCTGCGTTCTATGTCGGCGACATTGAATTCGACATAGTCGATGCGCCGGTCATTGGCATTTTCTGTCATCATGTACTCCATCAATCCGCTTCAAGCAGCGATTTCAGCGTTTCGAGATCGGCCGTGATCGCGCTCGCATCCTGCTCGAAATCCTCGTCCGTCATGCCGTCAAGCCGAAGCAGCGTGAAGCTCACTTCCGCGCCGCTGCCATTCGGCGTTACCCGAAGCGCGTTATAGACCTTCAGCCCGTCCGGCAATGTAACGACATGATCTATGACGCCGAATTCGTTGGCCGGCGCGAAATTGACACGCACCTCGCCAAGCGGCCCGCCATCGGCGATCCAGTCGTTGCCATCCGGCTTCAGCCCGCCGCCCAGACCTGCCGCCCAGCGCGGCATGTTCTTAGGGTCGGCGGCGAAACCATAGACCTGTGCCCATGGCTTTTCGACTGACAGGTGAATGATTCTCGACTGCATGACAGGCATCTCGTCCTCCCTCTGTGGCGCATGCCTCCGGCTGCGCCACTTTGTCGTCACTTGATGTAAGTCAAGGATGTTTCACCGGGGAGATGGGAGAAAGCAAGGAGATAAAAATGGACTCCTATCATGAACATCTATCGCGCCGGACAGGATCGCCCGCAACAGCCCGTCGAAAGACTGGAGGCGGAAGCCGTCAATTCCGCAAAAACGCGAAAACCGCTTTACGAAGCGCGCAAGAAGATTTTTCCGAAGCGCGCCGAAGGCAGGTTCCGGCGGTTCAAATGGCTGGTGATGCTGGTCACGCTCGGCATCTATTATCTGACGCCTTTCCTGCGCTGGGACCGCGGTCCCTATGCGCCGGATCAGGCGGTATTGATCGATATCGCCAACCGGCGCTTTTATTTCTTCTTCATCGAAATCTGGCCGCAGGAGTTCTTTTTTGTTGCCGGCCTTTTGGTCATGGCGGGGCTGGGGCTGTTTCTCGTCACATCAGCCGTCGGGCGCGCATGGTGCGGTTACACCTGTCCGCAGACCGTCTGGGTCGACCTCTTTCTGGTGGTCGAACGGGCGATCGAGGGCGACAGGAACGCCCGCATGAAACTGGATGCGGCGCCCTTCACATTTGGCAAATTGCGCAAGCGGGTGCTGAAACATGCGATCTGGCTGGTGATCGGCGTTCTGACCGGCGGCGCCTGGATTTTCTATTTCGCCGATGCACCGACGCTGGCGATGCAGTTCATGACCGGGCAGGCGCCGATGATCGCCTACTCGACCGTCGCCACGCTGACCGCCACCACCTATGTTTTCGGTGGGCTGATGCGGGAACAGGTTTGCACCTACATGTGTCCCTGGCCGCGCATCCAGGCGGCGATGCTGGATGAGAATTCGCTTGTCGTCACCTATAATGACTGGCGCGGCGAACCGCGCTCGCGGCACGCCAAGAAGGCTGCGGCAGCTGGGGAGAGCATCGGCGATTGCGTCGATTGCAATGCCTGTGTCGCGGTCTGTCCCATGGGCATCGACATCAGGGATGGGCAGCAGCTGGAATGCATCACCTGCGCGCTCTGCATCGATGCCTGTGACGGGGTGATGGACAAGATCGGCAAGCCGCGCGGGCTGATCGCCTATGCGACGCTGTCCGAATATCAGTCCAACATGGCGCTGGCGACCGGCAATGGCGAATACGCCATCCGCCCCGCCAATGTGCGTGAGGAGGACGGCAGTTTCAGCAAGCGTGTCCGCCACTTCAACTGGCGCATCATCTTCCGGCCGCGCACGCTGCTTTATACCGCCATCTGGGCTGCCGTTGGTATCGGCATGCTGTTTGCGCTGGTGACGCGCGAGCGGCTGGCGCTCAATGTCCTGCACGACCGTAATCCGCAATATGTGCTGGAATCGAACGGTTCGATCCGTAACGGCTATACCGTGCGCATTCTCAACATGGTGCCGCAACCGCGCGTGATGAGCCTGACGATAGAAGGCCTTCCGAATGCGGTGATGAAGATAAACGGCATGCCGGATACGGCTGCGCGCGCCTTCGAGGTGACGGTGGAGCCGGATGAGGCGACGACGCTGAAGGTCTTCGTCACCCTGCCGGGCAAGGATATCGCGCGGACGGCGGAAAACTTCGAATTCATCGTCAGCGATACGGCCGGCCACGAAACGGCCCGCTACGATGCGGTCTTTAATGCTCCGGGAGTGAAAAAATGACAGTCAACAATCGCCAGACATCCGGCTTCGTTTTCACCGGCTGGCACATGCTCGGCGTCATGGTGCTGTTCTTCGGCACCATCATCACCGTCAACATGATCATGGCCTGGAATGCTGTCCACAGCTGGAGCGGGCTCGTCGTGCCCAACACCTATGTTGCCAGCCAGCAGTTCAACACCAAGGCGGAAGCCGCCAAGGCACGGGCTGCAACCGGCATCAAGGGCAGGCTCGTGGTGGATGAGAAGACCGTGCGTTACGAGGTTTTCCATCCGGATAAAGGCCCGATCGATACGGACACGGTGACGGCGCATTTTCGCCGGCCTGTGGGTGAAAGCCAGAATTTCGACATGGAACTGACCCCGGCCACCACCGGCGTCTTCACCGGCGCACATGACATGCTACCGGGGCAATGGATCGTCGAGGTTACCGCCGTCAAGGACGGCCGGATCATCGTGCATGAGGGCACGCGGATTGCCGTTATCAGGGGACGTCAATGAGCTGCTGCGCACCGGGAACGGAAGGCTCGCTTCAACTCGGCGAGCCGGTCAATCCACCATCGTCGGAGGAATTGCTGCTGGCGAGCCGCGATCTGGGGCAGGGGCTGCGTCAGACCGATCTCAGCGTGCCGGATGTTTATTGCGGTGCCTGCATCACAACCATCGAGACCGCGCTTAACCGTTTGCCGCAGGTGGAACGCGCGCGGGTGAACCTGTCGTCCAAACGTGTGGCGGTTGTGTGGAGGGAAGAGGTCAATGGCGTCAGGAGCGATCCTGCCGAGATTGCCCGTGCAATCCTGTCGACGGGATACCGCACACATCTTTTCGCCAGCGGGCAGGATGCTTCGGACGCGTTGCGCTCGCAGCTGATAAGGGCGGTGGCGCTGTGCGGTTTTGCCTCCGCCAATATCATGCTTCTGTCCGTCTCCGTCTGGTCGGGGGCGGATGCGGCGACGCGCGACATGTTCCACTGGATTTCGGCGATGATCGCCGCGCCGGCGCTGATTTATGGCGGGCGTTTCTTCTATCAATCTGCCTGGAACGCGCTGAAACACGGCCGCACCAATATGGATGTGCCGATCGCGCTCGCCATCACGCTCTCTTATGCCGTTTCGCTGTGGGAGACTATTCATCACGGTGAGCATGCCTGGTTCGATGCGACCGTATCGCTGCTGTTTTTCCTGCTGATCGGCCGCACGCTGGACCATATCATGCGCGACAAGGCGCGCTCGGCCATTGCCGGACTGGCCCGGCTGTCACCGCGCGGGGCGACCGTCATCGGTGAGGATGGAACGCGGGAATACCGCCAGCTTGCCGATGTCCAACCCGGAATGTCGATTGCGATTGCGGCCGGTGACCGTGTGGCGGTGGATGCCGTGGTCATCTCCGGCAGTAGCGATCTCGACATGTCCATCGTCAATGGTGAAAGCGCGCCGCGCCGCGTTGCGGCAGGCGATAGCCTGCAGGCCGGCACGCTCAACCTCACCGGTTCGCTCACCGCCCGGGTGACCGCCTCGGCTAGGGATTCCTTCCTGTCGGAAGTGATCGGGTTGATGGAGGCGGCCGAAGGGGGGCGGGCGCGTTACCGCCGTATCGCCGACCGCGCTGCAAGCTATTATTCACCCGTGGTGCATCTTCTGGCGCTGGTTACATTCCTCGGCTGGGGCATTTTGGGCGGGGACTGGAAACAGGCGATGCTGATTGCCATTGCGGTTCTCATCATCACCTGCCCCTGTGCGCTGGGCCTTGCCGTTCCCGTCGTGCAGGTGGTGGCCGCTGGACGGCTCTTCCGGCACGGCATTATGGTCAAGGAAGGCTCGGCCATGGAGCGGCTGGCCGAAATCGACACCGTGCTGTTCGACAAGACCGGCACGCTGACCGTTGGTAAACCGAGACTGGTCGAGACAGGTGATGTGAAGCCGGCCACCATGGCAATTGCGGCGGGACTTGCCGCTCATTCGCGTCATCCTCTCTCGAAAGCCCTGCATGCCGCTTATAGCGGTGCCTTGCCGGCCTATGAGTTGGTGCGGGAAATTCCAGGCTCGGGTGTCGAGGCCGAGACGGAAGCCGGCATCTACCGGCTCGGCAATCGCCGTTTCGCCTGCCCGGATGAGGCACGGACCGACAATGGCGATGTGCGGTCGGAAGTGGTGCTGTCGCTCGATGGCCATCAACTGGCAAGCTTCGGTTTCGAGGATAATCCGCGCGCGGGCGCTGTTGCGGCTTTGCGTAATCTCTCAGTGCGGGGCCTGATGCAGGAAATCGTTTCGGGTGACCGGGCCGCCGCCGTCAGCGCCATGGCGCAGCGACTGGGGATCGGCAACTGGCGTGCGGACCTTTCGCCGAAGGACAAGGCGGCGCGTTGCGCCGAACTTGCCAGTGAGGGGCGCAGGGTGCTCATGGTGGGGGACGGTATCAACGATGCGCCGGCGCTCGCCGCCGCCAATGTTTCCATGGCGCCCGCCACAGCCGCCGATATTGGCCGTCAGGCCGCGGATTTCGTGTTCATGCAGGAGGATCTCGATGCCGTGCCTTTTGCGATCGAGACATCGCAGCGGGCAGGAAGGCTTATCCGGCAGAACTTCGCGCTTGCCATCGGCTATAATATCATCGCCGTGCCGATTGCGATTGCCGGTTATGCGACGCCGATGATCGCGGCCATTGCGATGTCGACATCATCGCTGATCGTCGTTGCCAATGCGTTGCGCCTTGCCGGTGCGGCGGAAACCATTCGTCCCCGGAACGACGTAAAAACAGGATTTGCGGGCGAGGGGGCGCAACTGGCATGAACATGCTGATCTATCTCATTCCCGTCGCACTGTTTCTGGGCGCGCTCGGGCTTTTCGCCTTCCTCTGGTCGGTTCGATCAGGGCAGTATGACGATATGGACGGGGCTGCCTGGCGGGTAATCGATGATGGGGATAACCGGCCACGGCCCTCTTGAAGGAGAAGCAAAAGGTCGGTTTCGAACTGGCCTTGACCTGTCGCAAATATGCAAAGCTGATTTGCGTCATCAAAATTTAATCGTTTCAGTCGCGCCTAGCCTTGCCGTTTGGTGATTACAGTGCCACAACACGACCACCTAAAAGCAAGATGGAGGCACATCCGTGGAACAGGCAGAAATCGGTTTGATCGGTCTCGGCGTCATGGGCTCGAACCTGGCGTTGAACATCGCGGAAAAGGGCAACAAGATTGCCGTATTCAACCGAACCCCGGAAGTTACACGAAAATTCTACGCCGATGCGGGCGAACTGCAGAGCCAGATCATTCCCTGCGAAACCATCGAGGAATTCGTCGCTGCAATTCGTCCTCCGCGCCCGATCATCATCATGATCAAGGCCGGCGATCCGGTTGACCAGCAGATGGAAATCCTGAAGCCCCATCTCGCCAATGGCGACATCATGATCGACGCCGGCAATGCCAATTTCCGCGATACGATCCGCCGTTTCGACAATCTGAAGGATAGCGGCCTGACCTTTATCGGCATGGGCGTTTCCGGCGGTGAAGAAGGCGCGCGTCACGGACCGTCGATCATGGTCGGCGGCACCGAAGACAGCTGGAAGCGTGTCGAGAAGGTGCTGACCTCCATTTCCGCCAAATATAATGACGATCCGTGCGTGGCATGGCTCGGCAATGACGGCGCCGGCCACTTCGTGAAGACTATCCATAACGGCATCGAATATGCCGACATGCAGATGATCGCCGAAATCTACGGCATCCTGCGTGATGGCCTTGGCATGAGCGCCGTCGAAATCGCCGATGTCTTCGCCGAATGGAACAAGGGCCGCCTGAATTCCTACCTGATCGAAATCACCGAGAAGGTTCTGCGCGCCGCCGATCCGATCACCGGCAAGCCGATGGTCGATCTGATCCTCGACAAGGCCGGCCAGAAGGGCACCGGCAAGTGGTCGGTCATCGAGGCGCAGAACATGGGCGTCGCCGCAACCGCCATCGAGGCGGCCGTGGCTGCCCGTATTCTCTCCTCGCAGAAGGATGAGCGCGAAGCTGCCGAGAAGATCTTCGGCCTGCCGACCCTTGCAGCGGCGCCGGCTGACAGAAAGGCCTTCATCGCCGATCTGGAAAGCGCGCTTCTGGCCGCCAAGGTCGGCGCTTATGCGCAGGGCTTCGCCATCATGTCGGCCGCTTCGAAGGAGTTCAACTGGAACCTGCCGATGCCGACGATCGCCCGCATCTGGCGCGCCGGCTGCATCATCCGCTCGGAATTCCTCGATGAGATCACCTCGGCCTTCACCAAGGATCCGCATGTGGCCAACCTCATCGTGACGCCTGCCTTCGCCGCCATCGTCAAGGATACCGATGCGCCGCTGCGCCGCGTGGTTTCCTATGCCGTCCTGTCGGGCCTGCCGGTTTCGGCGCTGGCTTCGGCACTCGGCTATTTCGACGCCTATCGCCGCGGTCGTGGCAGCGCCAACCTCATTCAGGCGCAGCGCGACTTCTTCGGCGCGCATGGTTTCGAACGCACCGACGGTGTGGACAAGCCGCACGGCCCATGGGGCAGCGGCGCCGACATTTTCTGATCGGCTTAAACGACAAACAAAAAGGCCCGCGCAAGCGGGCCTTTTTCATTTCGGTTGCTGCTTCAACTCAGCGGGCGGCGGCGAGGCCGACGATGAGGCCGCTAACGGCGTTGATCAGCAGGAACTGGTTGTCGACGCGCACCCAGCGCTGGTCGCGGCGCGGTTCTGCAAGGTGGTAACGGCGGTAGTCACGGCGGTCCACCATGTTGCGGCGCTCACGGGCCGAGAGGCGCTGGCCGCGATCCCAGCGGTGCTTCTTGACGATGACTTTCTTGGTGGTGACCTGACGCTCGACGGTGACGCCGCGATGGCGATCGTCGTGGCGGCTCTGGGCCTGTGCCATCGGAGCTGCAAGAACGGTGGCTGCCAGAAGAATGGTGACGAACTTTTTCATGGAAGTTTCCTCTCGGGTTTCGATGAGAAGAACTTACGAATAAACGCATGAACGGAAACTGAATTTAAAATTACATTTATGTAATGGTTATTAACGGTTAGGGGTGGGAGTTAATCTTTTGTTTTGAGGTTTTCGGCCCAACTTTTGCAGTGTGCAGACCGCCCGGCAGAACCGGGCGGTCTCTCCTCAATTAGACGCGTTCGGCGGATTTTGCCCAGAGGTTGATATCCGCTTCCTTGGCGTAACGGTCGATTTCGGCAAGCTCTTCGGCTGTGAAGTCCGATTTTTCGAGTGCCTTCACGCAGTCTTCAACCTGTTCGACACGGCTTGCGCCGATCAGCGCCGAGGTGATGCGACCGCCGCGCAGAACCCAGGCAATCGCCATCTGCGCCAGCGTCTGGCCGCGGCGTTCGGCAATGCTGTTGAGGGAGCGGATGTTTTCAACATTGCGCTCGTTGAGGAAGGCCGGGTTCAGCGACTTGCTCTGCGATGCGCGGCTGCCATCGGGCACGCCGCCGAGATATTTCGTCGTCAGCATGCCCTGCGCCAGCGGCGAAAAGACGATGGATCCGATGCCCAGTTCTTCCAGCGTATCGACGAGACCGTCTTCCTCGATCCAGCGGTTGATCATCGAATAGCTCGGCTGATGGATGAT
Organism: Agrobacterium sp. OT33; assembly: GCF_017313365.1. Classification (NCBI taxonomy): domain Bacteria; kingdom Pseudomonadati; phylum Pseudomonadota; class Alphaproteobacteria; order Hyphomicrobiales; family Rhizobiaceae; genus Agrobacterium; species Agrobacterium sp. OT33. Next base: position 449,664 of record NZ_JAFLMZ010000002.1, read on the forward strand.
GCAGGGCGTGCCGAGGTCCTTGAGGATGGCGGCGGCCTCACGGGTGCGCTTCGAATTGTAGGAGGAAATGCCGACGTAAAGCGCCTTGCCGGAGCGCACGATCTGGTCCAGCGCGCCGCAGGTTTCCTCAAGCGGCGTGTTGGGGTCGAAACGGTGGGAATAGAAAATATCGACGTAGTCCAGCCCCATGCGCTTCAGGCTCTGGTCGCAGGAAGAGATCAGATATTTGCGGCTGCCCCATTCACCATAGGGGCCGGGCCACATGTTGTAACCGGCCTTGGAGGAGATGATCATCTCGTCGCGATAGCCGGCGAAATCCGTCTTCAGGATTTCACCGAAGGCGGTTTCGGCGCTGCCGGGCGGCGGGCCGTAATTGTTGGCCAGATCGAAATGGGTGATGCCGAGATCGAAGGCGCGGCGGCAAATGGCCTGTTTCGTCTGGTGCGGCGTATCGTTGCCGAAATTGTGCCAGAGCCCCAGCGAGATTGCCGGCAGCTTCAGGCCGGTCTTGCCGCAATGATTGTATTTCATGGACGCGTATCGGTTTTCGGCCGGTTGCCAAACCATGGGTCTTCCTCCACTTGCTGATGACTGGCTGCCGGAGAACCCGGCAACCCTTTGAACCGATGAAAACAGGTGCGGGCGCACCTGTCATTCCCCAGAGGGATGGTTATGCCTTTCTCCGCATGGTTTCAATGCCGGGGTTGGGCCGAGATTGGGCCCGAATTGGGCGGGGATTGGCAGGTATGAAGATCGAAGATGCGGAAATGCGGCTGGGGGCCGTCCGCCTTCGGGGTGAAGATGATGCGGCGGGTTTCGCCGGCGGAAAGATCGAACAGATTGTCCGAATATCGCCCCGGCTGGTCCGCCTCCAGCATGACGAAGAGGGCGAGACCGGCGGCGGTGACATCGATTTCAAACTGGCCGTTTTTCAGCGGACCGACGGACAGCTCCAACCCGGCGGGCTGAAGCTCCAGCGCCTTGTAGGTGTCGCGCACGTGATGGCCTTCGCCGGTCATACCGTTGGAGGCAATGAAGTTCCACGCAAGGATGGCGCCATCCGGCAGGCCGTCCATGTCGATTTCGGTCAGCGTCGCGGCCTTATCCATCGCGCATGTGCCGTTGGCGGATTTCAGTGGCACGCGGTTGCCGTCCATGGTCAGAGCAACGATGTTCATGTCGATCTCGACGTCTTCCGCCGTGTCGTTGACCATGGAAAAGCTCACCCGTCGCCCATCTTCGGAGGGAATGGCCGAGACCGTGACCGGCTGGAAAAAGCGGCGGGCGGCATAATGCAGCGCCTTCCAGCCGCCTCCATAATCGAGGCTCGACCATGAGGCGACCGGCCATGTGTCGTTCAGCTGCCAATAAAGCGTGCCCATGCAATGGGGTTTCAGCGAGCGCCAGTAATCGACCGCCGTGCGGATGGCCAGCGCCTGCTGGACCTGGCTCAGATAGACGAAGTTCTCGAAATCCCTGGGGAAGCGGAAATAACGGAACATGGTGCCGGCGATCCGTTCATTGCCGCCGACATTCTTCTGGTGCAGCTCGATGACCGGGGAGGCGATGTTCATGTCCCTGTCTTCCGCATAGGTGCGGATGACGGGCATGGATGTATAGGACTGGAAGCCGAATTCGGAGCAGAAACGCGGTTTGACCGACCGGTAATTGTCGAACGACTTATTCTCGTGCCAGACGGACCAGTAATGCATGTCGCCGGAGCCATCTGCGTGCCAGGCATCGCCGTAATCGAGATAACCCGACGCGGGGCTCGATGGCCACCAGAGCGCTTCGGGGGCGGCTTTTTTCAGGGCTCTTTCGATGGTGCGGTTCAGACGATCATAGGCGACGAGATAGCGGTCGCGATTGTTGCGGGATTCATCGAACCAGGTCAGCGCGCCCACCAGCTCGTTATCGCCGCACCAGAGCGCGATGGAGGCATGCGAGGACAGGCGTTTCACCTGGTAATCGACCTCGTGTTCGACATTGTCGAGAAAGTCCTCGCTGCAGGGATAAAGATTGCAGGCGAACATGAAATCCTGCCAGACCAGCAGGCCAAGACGATCGCAGAGATCGTAGAACCAGTCTTCTTCATAAAATCCGCCGCCCCAGACACGGATCATGTTCATGTTGGCCTCGACCGCGGAGCAGAGGAGGTCTTCGGTCTTTTCCCGACTGGTCAGCGAATAAAGCGCATCTGCCGGAATCCAGTTGGCGCCGCGGCAGAAAATTTCCCGGCCGTTGATACGGAAAGCGAAACGGCTGCCCGCTTCATCCTTGTCCGTCAGAAGCTCGATGGTCCTGAAGCCGATCTGGCGGGTGACGGTCTCGTCAGGCAATTCCACCGTCAGCCGGTAGAGTGTCTGCTCACCACTGCCGGCCGGCCACCAGAGTTGCGGATTTTCCACGAAGAAAACGTGGCGCACGACGGTTTCGCCCGCGCCGACGCCGCAATCAAGCCGCAGTCTTTCATCATTAAGGGAAAGATAGACCGGCAGGCTTGCCGGGCCTTCGGCAAACAGCGTCACGGCCACATGCAATTCAACACCGCCTTCGACATGATGCTGCGAGGTGACGACATGCTCGATGCGGGCCGTATCGAGGCGTTTCAGCAGGATTTTGCCGTAAAGCCCAAGCGGCGCAATGGCGATGTTCCAGTCCCAGCCGAAATGGCATTGTGGCTTGCGCAACATGTTGCCATTGGCGATCGGCGAATTGCCGGGGTGATAGGGAATATAAAAGGGCTGTCGCGCCTGACGTTCCGCACCGGCCACGATGTTGGAATGGAAATGGATGCGGATGGTGTTTTCACCCGGCCGCACGGCGCGTGAAATATCGGGGCGGTAACGGCGGAAGCAATTGTCGGCGCTCAGGACCGGGACATCGTTAACGAAGACGATGGCGACGGTGTCGAGATAATCGATATCGAGATACCAGCTGGCATCGGCCTCATCGAGGATGAATGTCCGCTCAATGATCCAGTCCCGCTGCGCCACCCATTGCACCGCGTTTTCATTGGCGCCGTGATAGGGGTCTGGAATGATGTCCGCATTTTTGAGCGCGGAGTGAATATCGCCGGGGACGGAAAGCTCGGTGGCATGGTCTCCCTCCAGCGAACTCAGGCGCCAGAGCCCGGCCAGATCGATGGTGGTTTCGGGCGTGGAAGAAGAGATCATGGTGGGACCCTGCATAATATGAATTCAACAAAGACGGCCCGGCATTGTGAAGCAGGCTTGTGTCAGAATCTGGGGGAACCGCATGCCGGCAAAACGGCTTTTGCCGGTTCGCTCCACGTCACGATCTTCTCCCTTCGGCAACGTTACCGTAAAACAAACGTGCCGTCATGCCTTTGATTGCCGACTTGCGAGGTTAAAAGCGTCTGTCATCAACGTCACGCGGTGAAGAGGTGGTCTTATTTTAATTTTTCGAAAATTGTTATATTTATATCAATAAATTATACTTGTTTTTTAATTTAAATTATTAATTTTGGTATGGTCACGAGGATTGGGTTTCATGGCTGCAGGAGCAGTCTCATGGGCGGAAATATTTTCTGCACCTGCATCGTTATAGCTGAATTGAGGCGTGACCGGATGAGAGCGAACGGCGCGAGGGGACGTTTGCCTTTGCAACAGCGCAAAAGCTATCTATGATTATCGTTCGGTAAAGCGTGGCGAAATGACATGAACGATACTGGTAAATCCGGCGGGGGCGAAGCACCCGCGACGACGGGCGAGCGCCCGACCTTGAAGACCATCGCCTATATGACGGGTCTTGGCATCACCACAGTCTCGCGTGCATTGAAGGATGCGCCCGATATCGGCGCCGAGACCAAGGAGCGCGTGCGGCTGATCGCCCGGCAGATTGGCTACCAGCCGAACCGGGCCGGCGTGCGGCTTCGCACCGGCAAGACCAATGTCATCGCGCTGGTGCTGAGTGTCGACGAAGAGCTGATGGGTTTCACCAGCCAGATGGTGTTCGGCATCACCGAGATACTCTCCACCACGCAATATCACCTCGTCGTCACGCCACATATCCACGCCAAGGATTCCATGGTGCCGATCCGCTATATTCTCGAGACCGGTTCGGCGGATGGGGTCATTATTTCGAAGATCGAGCCGAACGATCCGCGCGTCCGTTTCATGACCGAGCGCAACATGCCCTTCGTCACCCATGGGCGGTCCGATATGGGCATCGAACATGCCTTTCACGATTTCGACAATGAGGCCTACGCCTACGAGGCAGTCCAGCGTCTGGCGCAATGCGGGCGCAAACGGATTGCCGTGATCATGCCGCCATCGCGATTTTCCTACCACGATCATGCGCGCAAGGGGTTCAATCGCGGGATAAGGGATTTCGGCCTTGCCGAATTTCCCATCGATGTCGTCACCATCGAGACGCCGCTCGAAAAAATCCGCGATTTCGGAGAGAGGCTGATGCAATCGGATGATCGCCCCGATGGCATCGTCTCGATCAGCGGCAGCAGCACCATCGCCCTGCTGGCGGGCTTTGAATCGGCGGGTGTGAAGATCGGCGAGGATATCGATATCGTCTCGAAACAGTCGGCCGAGTTCCTGAACTGGATCAAGCCGCAAATCCATATCGTCAACGAGGATATCAAGCTGGCGGGCAGGGAGCTTGCGAAAGCCCTTCTGGCACGCATCAACGGCGCTGCGCCGGAAACCCTGCAGAGCGTCAGCGAGCCGGTCTGGTCTTCCATGGCGCCGAAGCCGTAAAGAGCAGCGTCGGAATCGATGCTTCGTACCCGCCTCTGTTGCGGGTTGCCACTTACTCGCCGTCATGCCGGCCTCGAGCCGGCATCCAGCCAGCCCAAGTCCTTGGGCTGAAAGGAGTCTCCCCGTCGCGCGGACGCGCGTCGGCTGGATTCCGGCTCAAGGCCGGAATGACGGAAAAGAAGCGTTATCGCTCACGGCTGGGCCAGGCAATCCTTCAGCGAGCTGGCAATACCGCGCATCAGCTTGAAATAGAGGTCGGGACCGGGCTCCAGCGTGGCCGCTTCCGGATCGAGCGTCGCGGACTTTGCCGCCGTGCCTTCAGTGATGACCGAGATCAGTTTCGGCTCGAATTGTGGTTCGGCGAAAACGCAGGTTGCGCCCAGTTGACGAACCTTTTCCTGCATCTGCTTGACGCGGTCCGCACCGGGCAGGGTCTCGGGGCTGACGGTGATCGACCCCGCCGTCTTCACGCCATAACGGTGCTCGAAATATTGATAGGCGTCGTGAAAGACGATGAAAGGCTTGTCCTTGATCGGCTTGACCGTTTCAGCCAGTTCCGTGTCGAGTGCATCGAGATCGTCGATCAGCTTTTTGGTGTTGGCCTGATAGGTCGCAGCATTGCCGGCATCGGCCGCAATCAGTGCGGTTTCGATCGTCTGCGCCATGGCCTTGGCATTGGCCGGGTCGAGCCAGAGGTGAGTGTCATAGGCGCCGTGCCCATGATCATGGTCGCCGTGGTCATGGCCGTGGTCGTGTGCCGCCTCGCCATCCGCATGGTCTTCATGCCCCTCTTCGCCGTGGTCATGCGCCTCGAAGGGGCCGCCTTCACGGAAAGGCAGCTTTTCCAGCCCCTTGGCGTCTTCCAGTTCCACGACCGTCGCCTTGCTGGCCAGTGCCTCCAGCGGCTTTTCCAGAAAAGCTTCCAGCCCGGGCCCAACCCAGAACACCACATCCGCCTTTTCCAGCTTGCGCGCATTGGAGGGCCGCAGATTATAGGTATGCGGCGAGGCGGCACCCTCTACGATGAGCTGCGGCTCACCAACACCGCGCATGATGGCCGCCACGAGTGAGTGGACAGGCTTGATCGACACCACGACATCGGGCGCGGCTGTGGCGCCCGAAGCGGCGGCCGCTATTGCCACCGACGCCATGAGCGGGATCAGGATCGATTTCATGCAATGCACTCCACTTGAAGAAGTATAGTTATGTTATTACATTTATTGCGTAACTCTATAACGTATGCAATAGCGGTAGGCAACATCGCCGAACGGACAATCCCATGCTTCATTCCGCCCGTCAGGGTAACGATATACTGGTTTCCCTTGCCAATGCCGGCGTGCAGCGCAATGGCCGCTGGCTGGTGCGCGGCGTGGAGTTTTCCGTCAGCAAGGGCGAGATCGTGACGCTGATCGGCCCGAACGGTTCCGGCAAATCCACAAGCGCGAAAATGGCGATCGGCGTGGTGAAACCAACCGAGGGTGAAGTCTCGCGCATTGCCGGCCTGCGCGTCGGTTATGTGCCGCAGAAGCTTTCGGTGGACTGGACCATGCCGCTTTCGGTACGCCGGCTGATGACGCTGACCGGGCCGCTGCCCGCCCGCGAGATCGATGCGGCGTTGAATGCGACAGGCATTGCACATCTGGCGAACGCCGAAGTTCAACACCTTTCCGGCGGCGAGTTCCAGCGTGCGCTTCTGGCTCGCGCCATCGCCCGCAAGCCCGATCTGCTGGTTCTTGACGAGCCTGTGCAGGGTGTGGATTTCTCCGGCGAGATCGCGCTGTACGATCTGATAAAAAACATCAGAAATTCAAGTAATTGCGGGATTCTGTTAATCTCGCATGACCTGCATGTGGTGATGGCGGAAACCGATACCGTGATCTGCCTGAACGGCCATGTCTGCTGCCGGGGAACACCGCAGGCGGTCAGCCAGAGCCCGGAATATATGCGACTGTTCGGCGGTTCTGCCGCAAGGGCGCTTGCCGTCTACAGCCACCACCACGACCACACCCATCTGCCCGATGGCCGGGTGCAGCACGCGGATGGTTCGGTGACGGATCATTGCCATCCTGAAGACGGCCACCATCACGCCCATGATCATGGCCATCATCATGGCGACGAATGCGGTTGCGGCCATGAACATGAACATGGGGACCATGCGCCCTCGAAACACGCGCAGGGAGAACGGCATGTTTGACGATTTCTTCGTTCGCGCCATGGTCGCCGGCATCGGCGTTGCTCTGACCGCTGGGCCTCTCGGCTGTTTCGTCGTCTGGCGGCGTATGGCTTATTTCGGGGATACGATGGCCCATTCGGCGCTGCTTGGCGTCGCGCTCTCGCTGCTGTTGCAGCTCAACCTCATCGTCAGCGTTTTTCTGGTGGCGTCCGCCGTTTCGATCCTGCTGATTTTTCTGCAGCGGCGACAGGCACTGTCGTCCGACGCATTGCTTGGCATCCTGTCCCATTCGGCTCTCGCCATTGGCCTCGTCATCGTCGCCTTCATGAGCTGGGTGCGTATCGATCTCGTCTCGTTCCTGTTCGGCGATATTCTTGCCGTCACCCGCAGCGATATCGCGCTGATCTGGGGCGGTGGGCTGGTGGTCATCGTCTCCATGGTCTTCCTGTGGCGGTCGCTGCTCGCCTCCACCGTCAATACCGAACTGGCTGAAGCCGAGGGACTGAACCCGGAGCGGGCGAAGCTCATCTTCACGCTGCTGATGGCTCTGGTGATCGCCATTGCGATGAAGGTGGTCGGCATCATGCTCATCACCTCGCTGCTGATCATACCGGCTGCCACCGCCAGACGTTTATCCGCCACGCCGGAGGTGATGGCGGTGGTCGCGTCGCTGATCGGCGCCATCGCGGTTATCGGCGGCCTGTTCGGCTCGCTGACCTATGATACGCCGTCCGGCCCCTCCATCGTGGTTGCCGCGGTGATCCTGTTCGTTATAAGCCTGTTGCCGGCGCCGGGTTTTTCCCGCTCCGCGGATGAAGGAGGCAGATCATGAATGCTCAAACGCAGCAGAACCTCACCAAGAACCAGTCGCTGGTCATGAATGCCCTGTCAAACGCGCATCAGCCGCTCAGCGCCTATATGATCCTCGACAAGCTGCGGGATGACGGTTTCCGCGCGCCGCTGCAGGTGTACCGGGCGCTGGAAAAGCTGGTGGAATTCGGTCTCGTGCATCGGCTGGAAAGCCTCAACGCTTTCGTTGCCTGCACGCACACGCAGGCCGAATGCTGCTCGCACCACCATGGCACCGTGGCGTTCGCCATCTGCGAATCCTGCGGGCAGGTGACCGAGTTCCATGATCACGAAATCGACCACCGCCTTGAGCGCTGGGTGAAGGACAGCAAGTTCAAGGCGGAAAAGACCACCATCGAGATTCGCGGTCTCTGCGCAAACTGCGCGTCATAGGCTTTGTTTGCGGGGTGGGCATGGCTGCCCACCATTGTTCATCCTTCGATAATCGCCAGATCTTTCGAAAAACGCTTCCAGTTCTCAATGTATTTTTCCGCGGAATGACGCAGGCCAGCGACGGCTTCGTCATCCAGCGTTCGGATGGCCCGCGCCGGCGAACCGACGATTAGCGAATTATCCGGAAATTCCTTGCCTTCCGTCACCAGCGCATTGGCGCCAACGAGGCAGTTGCGGCCGATCTTCGCGCCGTTCAGGATCGTTGCGCCCATGCCGATCAGCGAATTGTCGCCGATGCTGCAGCCATGGACGATGGCGTGGTGGCCGATGGTGCACATTTCGCCGATGGTCGCGGCAAAGCCGGGATCGCTGTGCACCATCGCGCCTTCCTGAATATTGGTGCCGCGCCCGACGCTGATCGGCTCGTTATCACCGCGCAATGTCGCGCCGAACCAGATTCCGACGTCTTCGCCGAGCGTCACCGAACCGATGACATTGGCATCGGGGGCGACCCAGTAACGATCCGGGGCAGGGATTTGCGGCACCCGGTCGGCGAGGCGGTAAAGCGGCATTCGGTTTCTCCCTCTGGATTATGCGCCGGCAGCGATCAGGCGACCGTGACCGACAGCGTGCCGACACCGTCGACGCCGCAGTCGATGCGATCGCCGCGCAGGATCGGGCCAACGCCGGCCGGCGTGCCGGTCATGATCACGTCACCGGCGGCAAGCGTGAAGAGCTTGGAAAGCTCGGCGATCACTTCCGGCACCTTCCAGATCATCTGTGCGAGATCGCCCGTCTGCTTGCGCTCGCCATTGACATCAAGCCAGATCGCGCCGGTGGCGGGATGGCCGATCTTGTCCGCGGGAACGATGGCGGAAACCGGGGCGGAATATTCAAACGCCTTGGCGCCTTCCCAGGAACGGCCCATTTTCTTCAGCCCGTCCTGCAGGTCGCGGCGGGTCATGTCGATACCGACGGCATAACCCCAGACATGGTTCAGAGCCTCGTCCGCTGGAATATCCGCGCCGCCGCTTTTCAGCACCACGACGCATTCAACCTCGTAATGCACGTTCGAGGACAGGGACGGATAGGGGAAATCATTGCCGGCGGGCAGAAGATTGTCCGGGTTCTTCTGGAAATAAAAGGGCGGCTCGCGCGAGGGATCATGGCCCATCTCAATGGCGTGATCGGCATAATTGCGACCGACGCAATAGACCCGCCGCACGGGGAACATCTCATCCGTGCCCTCAACGGGCAGAAGAACGGGTTTCGGGGCGGGGATGACGGTGGCGGCCATGAGAATTTCCTGTCGTCTCTTTAAGGTGCAATTCTTGTCCCGCGATTCCGGGCTGATTTCCAGTTGAAAATGCTGTCGAGCGCAAAACTGGCTTTTTACGGTCCTTTGCTGTAGAAGCCGGCGCAAAGAGGTTAATCCATGTACAGACAAGCGCTTGCCAGCGGCGAAAAAATCTTCGCCGTGGCCCCCATGATCGACTGGACCGACACAAGGTGCAGATTTCTGCACCGGCAATTGTCGAAGCGCGCCCTGCTGTTTACCGAAATGATCGTTGCCGATGCCATCATCCATGGCCAGCGCGACAGGCTGCTCGGTTATCATCCGCAGGAACATCCTGTCGCGCTGCAGCTTGGCGGATCGGACCCGGCCAAGCTTGCCGAGGCGGTGCGGATTGCCGGCGATTACGGTTATGACGAAATCAACCTCAATGTCGGCTGCCCTTCGGATCGGGTGCAATCCGGCACCTTCGGCGCCTGCCTGATGCGCGAGCCCGAAGTCGTGGCGCAGTGCGTTTCGGCGATGAAGGCGGTTGCGGCTGTGCCGGTGACTGTCAAATGCCGTATCGGGGTGGACGATCAGGAGCCGGAAACCGTGTTGCCGGATTTTCTGACGCATGTTGTCGCGGCCGGCGCGGATGCCGTGTGGATCCATGCGCGCAAGGCCTGGCTGCAGGGGCTCTCGCCGAAGGAAAACCGCGAGGTGCCGCCGCTCGATTATGATCTCGTCTATCGTATGAAACGGGAAAATCCCGATGTCTTCGTCGGCATCAATGGCGGTATCGCCGATCTCGATCAGGCGTGTGACCATCTGAAACATATGGATGGCGTCATGCTCGGCCGTGCCGCCTATCACAACACCTCCATTCTCGCCGATGTCGATCACCGCATCTACGGTGACGAGGCCCGGCAAGCCGACTGGATGGGGTTGCGCGACGCGATGATGGCCTATGCCGCCGATTATATTGCTGCGGGTGGGCGTCTCAACCACGTCACCCGCCATATGGTCGGTCTGTTTCAGGGCATGCCGGGCGCGCGCCGTTTCCGGCAAATCCTCTCCAGCGACGCCAGCCGTCCGGGTGCAGGGACGGAGGTGATTGAGGCGGCTTTCGCAGCGATCGATTTCAACCCGACGAAGGAACTGGCGGGCTGAAGGCTGGAAACGGCATTCTTGCGATTTTATGCCGTCGGCGACCAGGGCGTTGCGGAGAGTTCCGCAGCCTCAATCGGGGGATATCCTGGAGCATTTCGAGTAAAACTGCGTAGTGGTTTTACGTCCGGAACGTGCGGAAAAACAAAGGGCCGGAGCAGATCCGGCTGTTCTATTTAGACCGGACTGCTCTAGGGAGCGACCCAAACTAGCCCCCGCCATTCCCTGTCCGTATGACCGGGCATGGAGAAATCGCGCGATGGTTCGCGGATCAGGCCAAGGCGCGACATGACGGCCTGGGAGCGAAAATTATCGGGGCTGGTATAGGCGATGATCCCAGCTATTCCCGCGTATCCGGTAGCATGGGTCAGCGCGGCTTTTGCGCTTTCGGTCGCATACCCTTTTCCCCAGGCCTGCCTTATGAAACGCCAGCCGATTTCGTGGTGCGGGCCAAGTGGATGATCTTCGGACAGGCGCGGCATGACGCCGGCATAACCGAGAAACAGGCCATCGGGATTTTCAACCGCCCAGCGGGCGATGCCCTGTTCGCGCTCTGCCCTGCGGTAGCGCTCGAATTTTTCCCTGCTCCGCGTCTCGTCCGCCGGGCCGCCCTGATCGGCCATCACCTCCGGATCGGATTGCATTGCGGCGAAGGCTTCAAAATGGTCCTCCCGCCAATGGCGCAGGCGCAAACGTTCCGTCTCGATCATATTCATTCCGGCCAGCCCTCTGATAACGACAGCCTTTTGCCGGCGAAACGCCTTGTGTCGTCATTGGCATTCTTGCCGGCGTGAGATGACGGGAATGAGACGCGAGCTGTCTATTCTCCGGATACCGAATGTTTTTCGGTACGACGATTTATCGGTGACGCTGCAGCATCCGGTGGTCAGCGTCACCGCGTCACTCAGACAGCCTTTTGCAATTCCTGCGCACCGTTGGGTGCATTGACCTTGCCGCCAGTGATGAAGAAGGCGAAAACGTCACGCGGCGTTTTTTCCGCTTTCCGGTCGGGCGCGATCAGCGGCAGATCGTCGGGTACGCCGCCCGCCGCATAGGTCTCGACCCGTTCTGCCCAGTGGCCGATCTCCGTCTTCGGGTAACAGGTTGCGATGTCGTCTTCGCCCTTCTGCAGGCGGCAATAGACGAAATCGGCCGTGACATCAGGCAGCATCGGGTAATCGTGATGATCGGCGCAGACGACGGCAACCTTGTGTCTGGCGAGAAGATCGATGAACTCCGGCACCTGGAATGTCGGGTTGCGCACCTCGACCACATGGCGAAGGCGGATACCATCCTGCTTTTCAGGCAGGAGCGCCAGAAAGGCGCCGAAATCATCCGCGTCGAATTTCTTCGTGGGGGCGAATTGCCAGAGGATGGGGCCGAGATGGGAGCCGAGTTCCGTCAGCCCTTGAGTCAAAAACTTCGTCATGGATTCCCCGGCCTCGGCCAGAACCCTGCGGTTGGTGACGAAGCGGCTTGCCTTTAGCGAGAATACGAAATCCTCAGGCACTTCTGATGCCCATTTGGCGAAGGTTTCCGGCTTCTGGCTGCTGTAATAGGTGCCGTTCACCTCGATGGCCGTGAGTTGCCGGCTGGCGTGTTCCAGCTGGCGCTTCTTTGGCAGTTTTTCCGGGTAAAACGTGCCTTCCCATGGCTCGAAGGTCCAACCGCCGATACCGGTGCGGATCGTGCCTGATGTCGACATATGCTGTTCCTCCCAATTCTGCGCCGTTTCCAACCCGCCGCGCTATCGCCATTCTCCAGCTTTCAGCGACGGCCGGTGTGTTTTCTGATCATGGATCCTCGCCTCAAGAGCGAGAATGACGGAGAAGGCTCGGGGACCATCGGTGTCCCGACAATTACTCCGCAGCTTCCCGCTTGCCGGCCGGCCGGCGGTCCAGAAGTTCCTTCAGGAAGTGACCCGTATAGGAGCGCTCGACCTTGACGATGTCTTCCGGTGTACCGGTGGCCACCACTTCGCCGCCGCCCGTGCCGCCTTCAGGGCCGATATCGATGATCCAGTCGGCCGTCTTGATGACTTCGAGATTGTGTTCGATCACCACCACGGAATTGCCCTGTTCCACCAGCGCATGCAGCATTTCCAGAAGCTTGTTGACGTCGTGGAAATGCAGGCCTGTCGTCGGCTCGTCGAGAATATAGAGCGTGCGGCCCGTCGAGCGTTTCGACAGTTCCTTGGCAAGCTTGACGCGCTGCGCCTCACCGCCGGAAAGGGTGTTGGCCTGCTGGCCGACCTTGATGTAACCGAGGCCGACATCGAACAGCGATTGCAGCTTGTCGCGCACCGCCGGCACGGCGGCGAAGAACTCAACGCCTTCCTCCACCGTCATATCCAGCACGTCGGCAATGGATTTGCCCTTGAAAGTCACGTCCAGCGTCTCGCGATTGTAACGCTTGCCGTGGCAGACATCGCAGGTGACATAGACGTCAGGCAGGAAGTGCATTTCGATCTTGATGACGCCATCGCCCTGGCAGGCTTCGCAGCGGCCGCCCTTGACGTTGAAGGAGAAACGGCCGGGCGCATAACCGCGCGCCTTGGCTTCCGGCAGACCGGCGAACCAGTCGCGGATCGGTGTAAAGGCGCCGGTATAGGTGGCCGGGTTGGAGCGCGGCGTGCGGCCGATTGGCGACTGGTCGATGTCGATCACCTTGTCGATGAATTCGAAACCATCGATGCGGTCGTGTTCGGCCGGGATTTCGCGTGCGCCCATCACCCGGCGCGCCGCCGATTTGTAGAGTGTCTCGATCAGGAAGGTGGATTTGCCACCACCCGATACGCCGGTCACGGCCGTGAAGACGCCAAGCGGCACGGCGGCCGTGACATTCTTCAGATTGTTGCCACGCGCGCCAAATACCTTGATCTCGCGGCCCTTCTTGGGCTTGCGGCGTTCTGCCGGCACGGCGACACCGAGCTCACCGGAGAGGTATTTGCCGGTTAGCGATTTCGGATTGGCCATCACCTCCTGCGGCGAACCTTCGGCAATGACCTGACCGCCATGAATACCAGCGGCCGGGCCGATATCGACCACATAATCCGCCGTCAGAATGGCATCCTCATCATGTTCGACCACGATGACAGTGTTGCCGATATCGCGCAGGTGTTTCAGCGTATCGAGCAGGCGGGCGTTATCACGCTGGTGCAGGCCGATCGACGGCTCGTCGAGAACGTAGAGAACGCCTGTGAGGCCGGAACCGATCTGCGAGGCCAGCCGGATGCGCTGGCTTTCACCGCCGGAAAGCGTGCCGGAATTGCGCGACAGGCTGAGATAATCCAGCCCGACATCGTTCAGGAACCGCAGGCGTTCGCGGATTTCCTTGAGGATGCGGACGGCGATCTCGTTCTGCTTGGCGTTGAGGCTCTCCGGTAGCACCTCAAACCAGTCGCGGGCGGTGCGGATCGACATTTCGGTGACTTCACCGATATGCAGCCTGTTGATCTTGACGGCGAGCGCTTCCGGCTTCAGGCGATAACCGGCGCAGGCCGGGCAGGGAGCCGCCGACATGTAGCGTTCGATTTCCTCGCGCGCCCAGGCGCTGTCAGTCTCTTTCCAGCGACGCTCCAGATTGGGCACGATGCCTTCGAAATTCTTCACCGTCTTGTAGGAGCGGGCGCCGTCCTGATAGTTGAATTCGATCTTGTCATCGGTGCCCTGAAGGATGGCCTGCTGCGCGTCCTTCGAAAGCTCCGACCATTTGCTGGAAAGCTTGAAACCGAAGGCCTTGCCGAGCGCTTCCAGCGTCTGGTTGTAATAGGGTGATGAGGATTTGGCCCAGGGAGCGATGGCGCCGTCACGCAGGGTGCGGGCCGGCTCGGGCACAATCAGGTTTTCATCCACCTTCTGCTGCGAGCCAAGGCCATCGCAGCTGGGGCAGGCGCCGAAGGGATTGTTGAAGGAGAACAGCCGCGGTTCGATTTCCGGGATGGTGAAGCCGGAAACGGGGCAGGCAAATTTCTCCGAAAACAGCACACGCTCATGGGTTTCGTTGAGAGACTTGTTGGCGGAACCGCCGGCGGCTGTCTCTTCCGGCGGCAGGGGCTTGTCGGCAAATTCCGCGACAGCCAGCCCGTCGGCGAGCTTGAGGCAGGTCTCGAGACTGTCGGCAAGGCGTGCGGCCATGTCCGGGCGAACCACCGCACGGTCCACCACCACGTCGATATCGTGTTTGTATTTCTTGTCGAGGGCGGGCACGTCGGCGATTTCGTAGAACTGACCATCCACCTTGACGCGCTGGAAGCCCTTCTTCATCAGGTCGGCGAGTTCCTTTTTATATTCGCCTTTGCGCCCGCGCACCATCGGCGCGAGAATATAAAGACGCGTACCTTCCTCGAAGGCGAGGATGCGGTCGACCATCTGGCTGACCGTCTGGCTTTCGATCGGCAGGCCGGTGGCCGGCGAATAGGGGACGCCGACACGCGCGAAGAGAAGGCGCATATAGTCGTAAATCTCGGTGACCGTGCCAACCGTGGAGCGCGGATTGCGCGAGGTGGTCTTCTGCTCGATGGAGATTGCCGGCGACAGGCCGTCGATCTGGTCGACATCCGGCTTCTGCATCATTTCGAGGAACTGGCGCGCATAGGCGGAGAGGCTTTCGACATAACGGCGCTGGCCTTCGGCATAGATCGTGTCGAAGGCGAGCGACGACTTGCCCGAGCCGGAAAGCCCGGTCATGACGATCAGCTTGTTGCGCGGCAGATCGAGATCGATACCCTTGAGATTATGCTCGCGGGCACCACGGATGGAAATCGTCTTCAGTTCACTCATGACAAGGCTCGGATAAAAACAACAGGCTTGATGGCGGCGCGTCCTTATGTAGTGACGCAGCCGGACGTGTCGAGGTCTATTCCCAATCGGTCGCAGCTTTTCGGAATGCTTGACTCGAAATCTGCGATTTAATAGAACAAAAAAGGAACGAATTGCAAGCGCGAATGTCTGCTCCCGCAGCATAAGATTATTCTTTGTGGATAGTTCCATGCTTGCGGTGCCCTTTGCGGGCAGCGGCAGCTATTGTGTGGCGAATTTTTTGAAATGCAATTGCCGGTCATGATGGCTGGCGGACAGGATGACGAGATGGCTGGTAGCGTAAACAAGGTAATTCTGATCGGAAACGTGGGCGCCGATCCCGAAATCCGCCGGACGCAGGATGGCCGCCCGATCGCCAACCTGCGCATAGCCACTTCGGAGACCTGGCGCGACCGCAACAGCGGCGAGCGCCGTGAGAAGACCGAATGGCATACCGTCGTGGTTTTCAACGAAGGCCTGTGCAAGGTCGTCGAGCAATATGTCAAGAAGGGCGCCAAGCTCTATATCGAAGGCCAGCTGCAGACGCGCAAATGGCAGGACCAGACCGGCAACGACCGCTACTCCACCGAAATCGTGCTGCAGGGCTTCAACTCCACGCTGACGATGCTCGACGGTCGTGGCGAAGGTGGCGGCGGCCGCAGCGGCGGCGGTGATTTCGGCGGTGGCAATGACTATGGCAGCGGCGGTGGCTCGGGTTATGGCGGCGGTTACGACCAGCAGTCTTCGTCGCGCGGCAGCTCTTCGCGGGGCGGCGGCCAGCCTTCCGGCGGCTTCTCCAACGACATGGACGACGATATCCCGTTCTGAGCGGACGGCGAATACGTAAAGGCGTGACAGGAGACAGGCATGAGTGACGAATTCGCACCGAAACAGCCGGCGACAAAACAACCGGCTACCTGGCGCATCATTCTCGCTTTCTTCCTTGATTTCTGGACGGCGTTTTTCGCCGCCGGATTTCTCGTCGCAGCGGTTGCTGGCGGGCGCACGCCACAGGGTTTTGCCCTGAATGGCGTGCCCGCCTTTGTCGCCTTTGCGCTGATCATCGCCTATTTCGTCGTGCTCGGACGGTTCTTTGGCGGCACGCTATGGCAGCGTCTCCTGAAGGCGAGACGCTAACCGCCCCGTCTTGCCGCCCCCCAGGGAGAGGCAGGCACTTCGGTATCGCGGCAGGCTATGCCGCGACCTTGTCCGCCAGCATCGCAACCATGACGTCGGATTGCGACACGATGCCCACCATCTTGCCCCTGGCATCGATCACCGGCAGATAATGCAACCCTTCCTCCGCAAAGCGGATGATGGCTTCCTCGATCGAGGTTTCCGGCCGCACGGTTCTCACGGGTGAAGTCATGATGTCCTTGACGGTATCGTTGGGAGCACTTGCGCCTGAGAAGATGAGGCGCAGCCGCTGCAGGAAACCGATCGACGGGCGACCGTTTCTCCAGCTTGCCTTTTCCAGAAAATCCGTCTGGGTAACGATGCCGACGATTTCCGCCCTGTCATTGGTGACCGGCAGTGCCTTGAAATGATGGCTGTGCATCAGCGCATGGGCGTGGCGCAGGCTGTCCTCAGGGGCGACGCCGACGACATCGCGCGACATGACGCTGGCGCAATCGAGATGCAGCGCGCGGCGCCGCCAGGAGCGCAGCTCGGTTTTGCGCAGGATGGTTTCCAGTTCGTCACGATCGATATCGAGAACCTCGTCATATTCCTTCAGCACCTCATCGAGATCGGTGGAGGAAAAGCCGATTTTCTGGATAGGCGTCGGATCGGTGGTGCCGTGGGCGGCCTTTCCAAGCTTCAGGCCATGCGGATAGGCGCGGCCGGTGGCATTGTTGTAGGCGAGCGCGAGCGCAAGAAGGATCAGCGAATTTCCGGCGACCGGCCACAGCAGGAAACCGTATCCGAGGCTGTGCACCGCGGGGCCGCCGAGAACGGCCGTCAGCGCCACCGCGCCGCTTGGCGGGTGCAGGCAGCGCAGCGCCATCATGGCGGCGATGGCGAGGCTGATGGCAAGGGCGCTGGCGAGGAATGGGTCCGGAAGGAGCAGCGCCACCGTCACCCCCACGAAAGCCGATACGAGATTGCCGCACAGGATGGACCAGGGCTGGGCCAGCGGGCTAGAGGGGACCGCGAATAAAAGCACGGCCGATGCGCCCATCGGCGCGATCATGGCGGGCAGGGTTGGGTCGAAACGAAGAGCGAGGCTACCCAGAAGACCGGTCAGCAGAATGCCGACGAAGGCGCCGGTCGCGGAGCGCAGCCTTTCCCTGTTACTGACGGGTGCGGCATCCGGGATCAGGCGGCGCAGCGTGGAACGCATGGAGATAACTTTCGAATCCGAAAAAACATGCGTCTTTTAGCCGAAGCGGCAGCCGGATTTAAAGGGAGGATTTTCCTGCATTTCAACGATTGGCAGGAATTTATTGCGCAGGTCTCGCCACGCGTGGGCGGCTCAGAAAGCGAAGGCCGATTTTATGCCGTCGACCACGAATTGCACGGAAAGCGCCGCAAGCAGAACGCCGAGCAGCCGGGTGAGGATGGCGCGACCGGTATTGCCGAGAAACCGGTCCATACGCTCCGAAACGATGAGGGCCGCGTAGACAAGAGCCATGGCGAAAGCGAGGATCAGGATGAGCACGACCATCTCGATGGTGGTCTTCATCGTTCCGGCGAGAAGGACGGTGGCGGAAATGGCGCCCGGTCCGGCGATCAGGGGGAGCGCCAGCGGAAAGACCGCCAGATTGTGAAGGTGGTCCTTGGTGATGGCGATCTCGGAGGTCTTTTCCTTGCGCTCCTGACGCTTCTCGAAAATCATCTCGAAGGAAATCCAGAACAGCAGAAGGCCGCCGGCGATGCGGAAGGCGCCAAGCGAAATGCCGAGCAGGTTGAGGATGGCAAGGCCGAAAAGGGCAAAGACGGCGAGGATGCCGAAGGCGATGATGGAGCCGCGCAGCGCCACCTGGCTGCGCTGGTCGCGCGTCATGCCGGCGGTCAGCGCCAGAAAGACGGGCGCAAGCCCCGGCGGATCGAGCGTGACCAGAAGTGTGGTAAGCGCGTTGATGAGCGTTTCGCTGCTGGCCATTCTTTCCCCGTCGGTTTTGTTTTTAGACGCAAGCCTACGCAAGTCGCCAGCACTTTGAAAGGGAGCGGCGCGCTTTTGCCGGGCTAAATCGTGAAAAGCGGCGCTCGTCTTGCAAATGACGCAAAAGCCTGTTCAAAACTCGCCGGGAAATTGGCTTAACGTGGCTGTTTCCGCTATAAAAATCCATCCGATTCTTAACAGAGAATGTGATCCGTTTTGACTGACCAGAGCCCCCCCGGCGGCGGAAAGCTTCCGCCAGGCATTGAACCGATTTCCATCATGGAGGAAATGCAGCGGTCGTATCTCGATTACGCCATGAGCGTTATCGTGTCCCGCGCGCTTCCCGATGTGCGAGACGGCCTGAAGCCGGTTCATCGCCGTATTCTCTACGGCATGTCCGAACTCGGCATCGACTGGAACAAGAAATACGTCAAGTGCGCCCGCGTCACCGGTGACGTGATGGGTAAATTCCACCCGCACGGCAACATGGCGATCTACGACGCGCTGGCGCGTATGGCGCAGGACTGGTCGCTCCGCCTGCCGCTGATCGACGGCCAGGGCAATTTCGGCTCCATCGACGGTGACCCGCCGGCGGCCGAGCGTTATACCGAATGCCGTCTGGAAAAGGCCGCGCATTCGCTGCTCGACGACCTCGACAAGGAAACGGTCGATTTCCGCGACAACTATGACGGCACGCTGCAGGAACCGGTCGTCATTCCGGCGAAGTTCCCGAACCTGCTGGTCAACGGGGCAGGCGGCATCGCCGTCGGCATGGCCACCAACATTCCGCCGCACAATCTGTCCGAAGTCATCGACGGCTGTATCGCGCTCATCGAAAATCCGGCGATCGAATTGCCGGAGCTGATGCAGATCATTCCCGGACCGGATTTCCCGACCGGCGCGTTAATCATGGGCCGTTCCGGCATCCGATCGGCTTATGAGACGGGACGCGGATCGGTCATCATGCGCGGCCGTGCGACCATCGAGCCGATGCGCGGCGACCGCGAGCAGATCATCATCACCGAGGTTCCCTATCAGGTGAACAAGGCGTCGATGATCGAGAAGATGGCCGAACTGGTCAAGGAAAAGCGCATCGAGGGCATTTCCGATCTGCGCGACGAATCCGACCGGCAGGGTTACCGCGTCGTGGTGGAGCTGAAGCGCGACGCCAATGCCGATGTCATCCTGAACCAGCTTTATCGCTACACGCCGCTGCAGACCTCTTTCGGCTGCAACATGGTGGCGCTGAACGGCGGCAAGCCCGAGCAGATGACGCTGCTGGACATGTTGCGCGCCTTCGTCGCATTCCGTGAGGATGTCGTCAGCCGCCGCACCAAATATCTGCTGCGCAAGGCGCGCGAACGTGCGCATGTGTTGGTCGGTCTTGCAATCGCCGTTGCCAATATCGACGAGGTCATCCGCGTCATCCGGCATGCGCCCGACCCGGCTTCGGCGCGCGAAGAGCTGATGACGCGGCGCTGGCCGGCGCAGGATGTGGAAAGCCTGATCCGTCTCATCGACGATCCGCGCCACCGCATCAATGATGACGGCACCTACAATCTCTCCGAAGAGCAGGCACGCGCCATTCTCGAATTGCGCCTTGCCCGCCTGACGGCACTCGGCCGCGATGAAATCGGCGACGAGCTGAACAAGATCGGCGCGGAAATCAGCGAATATCTGGAAATCCTGTCCTCGCGCCTGCGCATCCAGCAGATCGTCAAGGACGAGCTCGGCGCCGTCCGCGACGAATTCGGCACGCCGCGCCGCTCCGAGATCGTCGAGGGTGGCCCGGACATGGATGATGAAGACCTCATCGCCCGTGAAGACATGGTCGTCACCGTCTCGCATCTCGGCTATATCAAGCGCGTGCCGCTGACCACCTATCGCGCACAGCGTCGCGGCGGCAAGGGGCGTTCCGGCATGGCGACGCGCGACGAGGATTTCGTCAACCGTCTCTTCGTGGCCAACACCCATACGCCGGTGCTGTTCTTCTCCTCGCGTGGCATTGTCTACAAGGAGAAGGTCTGGCGCCTGCCGATCGGCACGCCGCAGTCCAAGGGCAAGGCCCTTATCAACATGCTGCCGCTGGAGCCCGGCGAGCGCATCACCACCATCATGCCGCTGCCCGAGGACGAAAGCACCTGGGAAACGCTTGATGTGATGTTCTCGACCACGCGCGGCACGGTTCGCCGCAACAAGCTCGGCGATTTCGTGCAGGTCAACCGCAATGGCAAGATCGCCATGAAGCTCGATGAGGAGGGCGATGAAATCCTCTCCGTCGAAACCTGTACGGACCGCGACGACGTGCTGCTGACGACCGCGCTTGGCCAGTGCATCCGCTTCCCCGTGGACGATGTACGTGTCTTTGCCGGACGCAATTCGGTCGGCGTGCGCGGCATCAACATGGCCGAAGGCGATCGCATCATCTCCATGACCATTGTCGGCCATGTGGAGGCTGAGCCGTGGGAACGTGCCGCCTACCTCAAGCGCTCGGCAGCCGAACGGCGTGCCGCTGGTGTCGACGAGGAAGATATTGCACTCGTTGGCGAGGAAGTGACGGAAGAGGGTGAGCTGAGCGAAGAGCGTTATCAGGAGCTGAAGGCACGCGAGGAATTCGTGCTGACGGTTTCGGTGAAGGGTTTCGGCAAGCGCTCGTCCTCCTATGATTTCCGCACATCGGGTCGCGGCGGCAAGGGTATCCGTGCCACCGACACTTCGAAGACGGCCGAGATCGGCGAACTCGTTGCGGCATTCCCCGTCGACGAAGGCGACCAGATCATGCTCGTTTCCGATGGCGGCCAGCTTATCCGCGTACCGGTAAACGGTATCCGCATCGCCAGCCGCGCCACCAAGGGTGTCACCATCTTCTCCACCGCGAAAGATGAGAAGGTGGTTTCCGTGGAGCGCATCAACGAGCCTGAGGGCGACGACGAAGCCGACAATGGTAATGGCGAAGAAGCGGACGGCTCTGTGTTGGATGCGCCTGAGGCGCCGGAGAGCGAGGCATAAGCCGCCTCGTTTCCTCCACCCACTAATAAAAACCCCGCGGCGCACAGGCACCGCGGGGTTTTTCTTTGGCTTGTCTTGTGGTTGGTGTCTTTTACCGGATACGCATATGGATCGGTGCGCGTCCGGAACGGCGGGCGACGTGAAGGTGGATGCTGGCTTCCGGCTGATTGGCGCGCCATGCGCGGGCGCCATGCGACAGAAGCAGGCTGACGAGATCACGCGTCTTCGCCTTGGAGCGGTTGAGACCGAGATCGGCGATACGCATCGCCGCCTCGTGAATGGGATGCAGAACCGACAGGCTGCTTTGCCCGTTGCCAGACGCAATGTCCGAATAATTCTCGTTGACTGCCATCTTGGAAAGCCTCGCTACACATTACACAATTCGAGGAGACAGGCGATGCGTCGGGAATGAAACACCGCCTGCGGAAACGTCTCTTACTGGAGCGACGCCCAGCAGCTGACGCCTTTCTTTTTCAATGCATTGCATGCATTTACCGCGGCGTTCTGGCCATCAAAGCCGCCGAAACGGGCACGGTAGATCTGGGAGCCGTCCTTGCTGAAGGCCACCGTGAAGGGTTTTGCGGAGCGCAGGGCCGCGCCGCCTTTTTCCTGGGTGCTCTGCAACAGGCCGCGGGCGGAGTTTTCATCCGGCGATGCGCCGATCTGGATCACCCAGCCGGCCTGCGGAGCCTCGGACCTGGCCGAAACCGAAGGGGAGGCGACGGAAGCCGTGACGATATTGTCCACCTTGGTCGAGTTGGTGATCAACTTGCGGTCCGGTGGGATGGGCGCCTGAACGATCGGGTCCTTGCCCTTCTGCCAGGTGGCGGCTTCCATGGCCTTTACTGCGGCGTTGGAAGAGGAGGCGGCAAAGGCCGTGACCGGTGCTTCCTCATAACGGGCCTGCGGTACCGGGCCTGCATGCGGCAGACCGGAATCGGTCGCGGCAACTGCAACGGAGGGAACGGCTGCCGCCACGGCGACCGGTTCCTCGATCGGCGCGGACCGCGTCTGTGCGATCAGGTTGCTGTTGCCACCGCGGGAGGCCTGCGGAAGATAGGTTGCAACGAGCTTGCGCATCGTGGCGTCACGGGCGGCGCTGGAGCGGCCACCAAGGACGACGGCGACGATGGAGCGGCCATCGATCTGCGCCGAGGTTGCAAGATTGCTGCCGGCTGCACGGGTGTAACCGGTCTTGATACCGTCCACGCCCCTGACGGTTCCGACCAGGCGGTTGTGATTGCCGATGACCTGCTTGCCGAAATTGAAGGTACGGGTGGAGAAATAGCCGTAATATTGCGGATAATGCTGACGAAGGGCGATGCCGAGGCGGGCCTGGTCACGCGCCGTCGTCATCTGCGCCGTGTTGGGCAGGCCGTTGGCGTTGCGATAGGTCGTACGGGTCATGCCGAGTGCGCGGGCCTTGGCGGTCATCATTCTGGCGAAACGGTCTTCCGAGCCGCCGAGATATTCACCAAGTGCGGTTGCCATGTCGTTGGCGGAGCGGGTGACGAGCGCGAGGATTGCCTGCTCGACGGTGATGCTGCCACCGGCGCGCACACCGAGCTTGGATGGCGGCTCCTTGGCGGCATTGGCCGACACAGGCACTTTCGAATCCAGCGAGATACGGCCGGCGCTCAGCGCCTCGAACGTCAGATAAAGCGTCATCATCTTCGTCAGCGAAGCGGGATAACGCAAACCATCCGGATCCTCGCCGTAAAGAACCTTGCCGGTCTTGGCGTCGATGACGATGCCCGCATATTTCGGATCGGCCTGCGCGGTGCCAACGGATGTTGCGGTTATGAACGCCGCAGCAAGGGTCAACGCCAGAAACCTTACAAAAGACGTCGCACCCGCCTTGCGCGAATGTGCCCCAGATAGACTTTTCAACACTGCTGAACTCTTCAATCGCATATTTCTATTCCGCTCGGACACGCCCCGCCCGATTGCTCCGGGAAGAAACTTTATCGGGATGGCGTTACCAAGTGGTTTATGAAAGGTATCCGCCTTCCATAAAATGCGACTTTTGGCGCGCAATCTGTGCCATGGCGTTTCACGTATTTCCGTCTTTTAAGAGGCGCTGTTCGACATAAGCCTTCACATCCGCGTCGAGCTTTTGCCATTGCGGCAGCAGGCTTGCGGAAAAACGGTAGAACAGGGTGAGATCCTGGCCGACATGGATATCCCTCTGGCAATCGCTGCCCGTTGTTTCCTCGGGCTTTTGCGGCAGCAGGCAGCGCACGACGTAATCGCTCTCGCCCTCGCGCCGTCCGGTCAATACGACCTCCTTGCCGTAACCCGAATCCGGCCGCAGACGGTGCAGCAGCAGGCCGTGCTTCAGCGGCACGGGCTCTCCCTGTGTCAACCGGGCATAGATCGGCCAGAAACGGCCCGACATATCCTGCGACATGGTGCTTTGTGACAGCTGGATAAAGATCAGTCTCGTCACGTGAGCTGGATCATCGAATGCGGCGCGATTCGCATCCTCATATCCCTTGAGGTCGGGCCAGGTGAGGTAAAGATCGATCCGTTCCTGTTCGCCACCCTGGCGGTCGGCGGGCATGCGCAGCGTATTTTTCGCAAGTTTCAGCCGGTCGTTGCCGATGGTGATCTCCACCGTATCGGTTGCCGTCGTATGGCCCGCCTTGAGAATCCGTTCGCCGTACCATTTGATGCCGACATTGAGCACGATGACGACAATGAGGAGGATTCCGGCAATGACGGCGACGCGGCGCATCAGAGACGATGAAAACAGGGGGCTTTCGTTTTGCATGGGCCTCCAAATTCGCTCTTGCCGCCAATGCGGTTTCCGGGCCGGAAATGGGCTGACAAAGCTTTAACCTGCGGCGATCGCCATTGAAATGATGTTTTGCCGCTGTTACCTGATAGCGACAAGCAGAGGACGGCATATGGCAGCGCGCGACAGATATTCCCGGAAACTCGAATGTTCCAAATGCGGCCATCAGGGTTTCGCCGAAGTGTCGGAATCGGATGACAAAACCCGCCGTGACGTCGATTTTCGCATCGATGACATGCCCCGGGGATTTCGCACGGAACGCGCCTCGGGCGATCCGACGGATTTCATGATCCGCTGCGCGCAATGCGGCAATATATTCCGTTTCCTGCAGAAAACCGCCTATGCGCCGGGAGGCGAACCGCGCGTCAAGGCCTGAACGGAAGGTGCCGGAATGACGTTACCGCAACAACCGAACGGGGAGCCGCAGCGGCGCAAGCCGATCTGGCCGTGGATATTGCTCCTGGTTCTGACGCTCTGCGCCATCTATTCCTATAATCGCGCCAACGAAATCATTGCCGAACTTTCCGACACCTTGCCGCGGGCGCTGCTCAACCTGTTCGAGGATATTCTCCGGGATGGAGGACGGCACGGTGACGGCGGACCGGGCATCGGCGTTTAAGCGATAAAAGGTATAAGGTGCGTGCGCTGGCGTGGCCTGTCTTGGCCGGGCGTCCTCTATAAGCGACGCCAAAAAAAAGCCCCGCAGATGGCGGGGCAGGTTGATCGCTCGGGGAAAGTTGGGCAATGCCCGGGAGCGATGTGACTATATAAGCGACAATAGTGCTGACGTGATAGGCCATTTCCGTCCCAAACAGTACGCCGGCGCATAAATTTTGCTCATTGCGAAGTTGAGGAGGGGGCGTCACGCGGAGGAGCTGGATGACGGGTTGCCGTGGCTGAAGGGCCAGAGAGATCCTTCGCCGGTTGCAAAACGACGAAAGCGAACAGACAATCGGCGCCACATGCTTTTCGATTCTGCCTGTTGCCTCGAATTCCCCATATTCCACCCTAACATAACCGGACATGAGCAGACGCATGGACAAATCCGGAATTTTCTTCGTGGCGCTGTTGCTGGTGCTTGTTGCAATTGTTCTCAGCCTGACCCTGTTTGATTCGGCTCAGCAGGTTCCGAATGTTCCCTCAGGCGAGGGATCGCTGCTGCCGCCGGCAACGACGCCAGGACAATGACAAGTCAACGGAAACAGGAGGACCAGGGCGGCTTGCGCGGGCGGGATTGACGGCCTTTTTCAAACCGTTATAAAGCCTCACCACCAAAGGATGGGTGTCCGAGTGGTTTAAGGAACCGGTCTTGAAAACCGGCGTGCGTGAGAGCGTACCGTGGGTTCGAATCCCACCCCATCTGCCATATATCCATGAAGACGAACACAAAACGTCGTGGGTCGGGTTATTGTCCGCCGCGTGCTTGTCGTTACGCCATCGGCATATTTCCCGTATCCCCTGACATGAAGAACCCGCCTTATTGGCGGGCTCCACGGTTTAAGAAGCGTCCCGACCTCAGATTTCCGGGCAGCCGCGTTCGTTGGCGAAGGTAATGCGGCTTGGTCCGCGGCGTGTGAAGCCTTCAACCACGACGCGGCCGGGTGTGACACGAACCACTTCCGGATCGCGCAGGCCGGCGTCACGGGCCGCGGCGCGGGCTTCGCGCTCGCTGCAGCCGCGCATACGTGGCTGGCCACGACGGTCGCGATCACGATCACGATCGCGGATGACAGGGCGGACGCCGTCCGGGCCGATCCTCAATTCCATATCCTGTGCGCTTGCGGGAATGGGTGCCGCGACGGAGGCCATTGCGAGAATGAGCGCAAGGCCTGCGGTTTTGCCCGTGGTTTTAATCGACTTGATCATGTTTCCTCCCTCAGCCTAAACCGGCGGAAAGCTCGTTTATCTGCGCGGAGGAAACGCGGTTGCGACCGGTTTGTTCCTCGGGATGGAGTTGCGGAGGGAAGGAACGGGCAGGGGAAATGTGCCTGACGGACACCCCGAAAAGATACAGATCATTAACCACGTTCGTTACAATTTTATCGAATTTGCAAAAGTCGTTCGCATTTTCGCCACGTTATGCACAAGATTAAGCGACTGTTAGGTGCTTCGATGGCAGGGGCAAATAATCGAGGCAAGTGAGGGTGCGGTTCTCCGAGCCAATAGCAGCGTGGGGCAGACGATTTGAATTCTACGGTCAAGAAACTCGGCATCAGCACCAGATCGGGTGCGAAGTGGCTTGCAATTTCCGTGCTTTGCGCCGCAACGGCGTCGTGTTCCACCACGTCTGAAACCAAGCCCAAACCCAAGCGCAGCAAGGAATATTTTTCCGAGTCGGAATATGGCGTCAAAGCCAGCCCGCGTGTCGCCGATGGCAGGAGCATTCCCAAGGGCGGCGGGCGAGAGCTGATCGGCAATGCCTATACCGTGAAGGGCCGCCGTTATTTTCCGAAAGAGGAGCCGGGTTACAACAAGACCGGTCTTGCCTCCTGGTACGGTTCAGCCTTCCACGGCCGCCTGACGGCGAATGGCGAAGTTTACGACAAAGAACATCTTTCTGCCGCACATCCGACATTTCCCCTGCCGAGCTATGCGCGTGTCACCAACATGGAAAATGGCGCTTCCGTTCTGGTGCGCGTCAACGATCGCGGGCCATTCCATGAAGGGCGCCTGATCGACGTTTCCAGCAAGACGGCCGATCTGCTCGACATGAAGGCTACCGGTACGGCGAATGTGCGCGTGCAATATGCCGGCCGCGCGCCGCTTGACGGACACGACATGCCCTATCTGATGGCATCCTATGTTCCGAAGGGGTCGCGCTCGCCGGGCGTGGCGCCGGAAGGGCAGATCGCCACGGGCGTCATGGTGGCTTCGGCGTCTCCGAATTTCGTTCCGGCTCCTGCATCGAACCCGAATTATAGCGGTTCGACGCAGACGGCGCTGGTCGGCTCCAAGAAGAGTGCGGCTCTGCAGGCCATGCCGCTGGTCAACGGCCCGGCACCGGCTTTCGAGCAATTCGCGATCCTGCCGGAAATCGGGCCCTTCCTCGCCGAGCGGCCGGAAGGCAATTTCCTGCGTGAGCCGGCAGCACCCGGCGGCAACTATCTGCGCGTGCCGACCCCGTCCTCCAAATATGCGGCGGCCTATTCGGAGGAATCCGCTACGGTCTCCAGAACGGCACGCGCCTTTGACAGCGTGCTCGTCGATCGTGGCGCGCTCAACGAGCAATCGATACTCGCCCATGTGAAGCGTCAGCAGGCGAAGTCGCGCTGACGAATTGAAGAATACGGCTGCTTCTCGCCTTCATCGCGGGCAGCCGGTTACGGCAGGCAGGACTGGGCGGTTTCATGCGCAAAGCCATTCATCGCTCCTATCGGTCGGTCGTCGCGGCGGCCGCCTTTGCGTTTTTCAGCGCCGGTACGGCGCAATCGCAGACGGCGCCCTTCATCGCCAAGGCCGAACAGGCCTATATGATCGATGCCGAGACCGGCACGGTACTTCTTTCCCAAAATGAGGATCAGCCCTTTCCGCCCGCATCGCTCGCCAAGCTCCTGACCGTGGAGGTGGTGCTGGATGCCTTGTCAAAAGGGCAGGTGACGCCGGAGACCGCTTATCCCGTCTCGGAATATGCCTGGCGCACGGGCGGTGCGCCGTCGCGAACCTCGACCATGTTCGCGGCGCTGAAATCCTCCGTCAGCGTCAATGATCTGCTGACCGGCATCATCGTGCAGAATGCCAATGATGGCTGCATCATCATCGCCGAAGGCATGGCGGGATCCGACGCGGCCTTTGCCAAGCGCATGACGGAGCGGGCCGGTGCGCTTGGCATGAGCCGCAGCACCTTTACCAATTCCACGGGGCTTCCCGATCCGGGCAACAGGACCACCGCCAGGGACATGGTGCGCCTTGCCCAGCATCTGCATGATACCTATCCCGACCGTTACGCGCTTTTCACCAAGCCCGATTTCGAATGGAACCGGATTTTTCAGCGTAACAAGAACTCGCTGCTGATGCCGGGCAGCGGTATAGACGGCCTCGGGCTCGGTTTTGCCGAAGGCAGCGGTTTTGCCGCCGTCATTTCGGCCGAGCGCGAGGGGCGGCGGGTCTATCTGGCGCTGTCAGGCATGACTGACGACAAGACACGGCAGGAGGAAGCCCGTCGTGTGGTGGACTGGGGCCTGACGGCCTTTGAAAAGCGCCATCTTTTCAGCAAGGATGAAGTGGTGGGGTCGGTGAGCGTCTATGGCGGCGATGCGTCCTATGTCGATCTCTCGCCGAAGGAAGATGTCAGCGTGCTGGTGCCGGTCAACAATCCGGAACGAATTTCCGGACGGATTGTCTATCGCTGGCCATTGAACGCGCCGCTGGACGCTGGCGCCAATGCGGGAACGCTCAAGGTTTTTTCCGGCGAGCGCTTGCTGCGCGAAGTGCCGCTTTATACCAAGGGTTCGGTCGGCAAGGGCTCGCTGACCCAGAATGCGGCGGGTGCTTTGAAGGAACTGCTGCTGTTCTGGCTCTGAAAATCCGCGCTTTGCGCCACTTTCCTCTATGCTTTTGTTCAGGCACCGGATTTTCTGAAAAGCGCTTCGCACTTTTTGGTTCGATGCTGTAAACAGGCATTTCAATATTTCCGGGAATTCCTCGCAGGACGTGACATTGGCCGAAAAGACTGGACTGTTCATCAGCTTCGAAGGCGGCGAGGGCGCCGGCAAGTCGACACAGATTCGCACGCTTGCCGAGGCGCTTCGCGGCCGCGGCTTCACCGTCGTCGTGACGCGCGAGCCTGGCGGCTCGCCGGGTGCGGAGGCTGTACGGCATGTGATTCTGTCGGGTGCGGCGGAATCCTTCGGTGTGCGCATGGAAGCAATCCTGTTTGCGGCGGCGCGCAACGACCATGTGGAGGAGGTCATTCGCCCGGCACTTGCACGTGGCGAGATCGTGCTCTGCGACCGGTTCCTTGATTCTTCCCGCGTCTACCAGGGCACGACCGGCAATCTGGAGCCGGATTTCATCGAAACGCTGCAACGGATCGCCATCGACGGTGTGGTGCCGGAACTAACGCTGATCTTCGATATCGCCGCCGAAAAGGGGCTGGCCCGCGCCCGAAAACGCGCGGATGAGGGGGCTGCGCCCGACCGGTTCGAAAAAGAGGAAATCGAAACCCACGAGAAGCGGCGGGAAGCCTATCTCGACATTGCGCTGGCCGAGCCGCGTCGCTGCCGGATCGTCAATGCCGACCAGCCGGAGGCGAAGGTGGCGGAGGATGTGATGTCCTTTGTCGAGCCCTTGCTCGAACAACTGGGAACTGCGGCGGGCGCGGCGCATGAGTGAGGTTCAGGGCGTTCTCGACGGCGCGATCGCACCGCAGCAGAACACGAAGCTTTTCGGGCATGAGGAAGTCGAAGCGTTCCTCGCCCAATCCTATCGTTCCGGCAAGGGCCACCACGCCATTCTCATCGAGGGACCGGAGGGGATCGGCAAGGCGACGCTCGCCTTCCGTTTCGCCAATCATGTGCTCAGCCATCCCGATCCGTCTTCGGCGCCGGATGTCCTTGCCGATCCCGATCCGCAATCGCTCGTCAGCCGGCAGATCATCGCCGGGGCCTCTCATAATCTGCTGCATCTCACCCGTCCGGTGGATGAAAAGACCGGTCGCGTGAAATCCGCCATCACCGTGGACGAGGTGCGGCGGGCAGGGCACTTCTTTTCCCAGACATCGGGCACCGGCAACTGGCGTATCGTCATCATCGATCCGGCTGATGATCTCAACCGTAATGCCGCGAATGCCATCCTGAAAATACTGGAGGAGCCGCCCAAACGGGCGATGTTCCTCGTCCTGTCGCATGCGCCGGGAAAATTGCTGCCAACCATCCGCTCACGCTGCATGCCACTCAGGCTCCTGCCGCTTTCCGATGCGGCCATGGTGCAATCGCTCGATCATCTCGGCATCAGCCCATCCGGCGAAAAACGCGACGCCCTGCTTGCCGCCTCAAAGGGCAGCGTGGCGCAGGCGTTGAAGCTTATGAATTACGGCGGCTCCGACATTGTCGAGGCCTTTGCCGAGGTCATGACGGCCGAAGGGCCGGGCGCGCGCAAGCGCATGCACAAGCTTGCCGAGGTTCTGGCGCAGAAGGACGGCGATATCGTTCTCGGCTTCTTCATGGAGCACGTGACGGAAGAGCTGATGGAACGGGCCCGGGCAGCAGCGATGGCCGGCGATATCGCGGCGGCGGAAAAACACGCGCGGCTTTCCTCGACGCTGTCGGAACGCATCAGCGTGGCGCAGGCCTATAATCTCGACAAGAAGCAGATGGTGCTCTCCATTCTGGAAGATGTTCGGGGCGTCTGACGGGCGAGGGATCGTATGGAACGTACGATTTCGATGGCGTGTAAACCTCTTCCGTCATGCCGGCCTTGAGCCGGCATCCAGCCACGGCGCGTCTGCGCCGTGAGACGAGTCTTTTGCGACCAAGGACTTGATCGCGCTGGACCCC
The DNA here is from genome assembly GCF_017313365.1 of Agrobacterium sp. OT33. Lineage (NCBI taxonomy): Bacteria > Pseudomonadati > Pseudomonadota > Alphaproteobacteria > Hyphomicrobiales > Rhizobiaceae > Agrobacterium > Agrobacterium sp. OT33. Next base: position 480,457 of record NZ_JAFLMZ010000002.1, read on the forward strand.
GGATCTCGTCCGGGGTGACGGAGTGCGGAGCCGAGCGTTCGCCAAAATCCACTTTGTCCTCAAGCCGTCGTACAAAACGTACGCTTTTTCTTTCGCTGCTGCGAACAATGGTTTAAGAGCGGTCTATCCAAAAAACAGCCTGTAAAGTCGATCGACCGTCATGACAGACAAGACACCATTCTACATCACCACCGCGATCTCCTATCCCAACGGCAAGCCGCATATCGGCCATGCCTATGAGTTGATTGCGACGGACGCCATGGCACGTTTCCAGCGTCTGGATGGAATGGATGTGTTCTTCCTGACCGGCACCGACGAACACGGCCAGAAGATGCAGCAGACGGCGCGGGCGGAAGGCATTTCGCCGGAAGAGCTGGCGCAACGCAATTCCGACCAGTTCCGCGAGATGGGCAAGCTGCTCAACGCCTCGAATGACGATTTCATCCGCACCACGGAAGAGCGTCACCACGAGACCTCGCGCAATATCTGGAACCTGATGGCCGATAGCGGCGACATCTACAAGGACAGCTATGCCGGCTGGTATTCCGTGCGCGACGAAGCCTATTACGGCGAAGACGAAACGGAAGTGCGCACTGACGGCGTCCGCTACGGGCCGCAGGGCACGCCGGTGGAATGGGTGGAGGAGGAAAGCTACTTCTTCAAGCTCTCCGAGTATCAGGACAGGCTGCTGAAGCTCTACGAGGAGAACCCCGAATTCATCGGCCCGGCCGAACGGCGCAACGAGATCATCTCCTTCGTCAAATCCGGCCTGAAGGACCTGTCGATTTCCCGCACCACCTTCGACTGGGGCATCAAGGTTCCGAACGATCCCAAGCACGTCATGTATGTCTGGGTCGATGCCCTGACCAACTACATCACCGCCACGGGTTACATCGAAGACAGGAACGGCCCGCGTGCCAAATACTGGCCGGCCGACGTGCACATCATCGGCAAGGACATCATCCGCTTCCACGCGGTCTACTGGCCTGCCTTCCTGATGAGCGCCAAGCTGCCGCTGCCCAAGCGCGTTTATGCGCATGGCTTCCTGCTCAACAAGGGCGAGAAGATGTCGAAGTCGCTCGGCAACGTCGTTGATCCCGTCAATCTGGTCAGCCATTTCGGTCTCGATCAGGTCCGGTATTTCTTCCTGCGTGAAGTTTCCTTCGGCCAGGACGGCAGCTACAGCGAAGAAGGCATCGCCACCCGCATCAATGCCGATCTCGCCAACGGCATCGGCAATCTCGCCAGCCGTTCGCTGTCGATGATCGTCAAGAATTGCGATGGCCAGATTCCTGCGCCCGGCGAATTCACTGATGAAGACAAGGCGATGCTCGCTTCCGCCGACGGCCTGCTGGCGGTCTGCCGCGAGGAGATGGGCAAGCAGCTCCTTCACCGCGCGCTCGCTGCCATCATCGCCGTCGTTTCGGAAACCGACCGTTATTTCGCATCGCAGGAGCCATGGGCGCTGAAGAAAACCGATCCGGAGCGCATGGGCACCGTGCTTTACGTCACGGCGGAAGTGGTGCGCCAGATCGGCATCCTCCTGCAGCCCTTCATGCCGGAATCCTGCGACAAGCTGCTTGATCTCGTCGCCGCCCCCGCCGACAAGCGCGATTTCGCCGCGCTCGGCGAGGCCGGTCGTCTTGTTCCGGGCACGCCGCTCGAAGCACCGAAGCCGGTCTTCCCGCGTTACGTCGCACCGGAAGCGTGAAGGCGACACCCATGCTGATCGATACGCATTGCCATCTGGACTTTCCCGATTTCGAGGCTGAGCGCGACGATATCGTCGCCCGCGCCCATGCTTCGGGCGTCAGCCAGATGGTGACGATCTCGACCCGGGTGCGTCGTCTGCCCGAGCTTCTGAAAATCGCGGAAAAATATCCGTCGGTCTTCTGCTCGGTCGGCACGCATCCCAACAGCGCAGCCGAGGAACTGGATATCTCGGCTGACGATCTGGTGCGGCTGGCCGAGAGCCACGACAAGATCGTGGCGATCGGCGAGGCGGGACTGGATTATTTCTACGACACGCAGAAGCCGGAAGACCAGAAGACCGGCCTCATTCGCCATATCGAGGCGGCAAGACGGACGAAGCTGCCGCTCGTCATTCACAGCCGCAGTGCCGATGACGACATGGCTGCTATTTTGCGCGCGGAAAGCGACAAGGGAGCATTCCCCTTCATTCTGCACTGCTTCTCCGCTGGTCCTGAGCTGGCGAAGACCGGTGTCGAGCTTGGCGGTTATGTTTCCTTCTCCGGCATTCTCACCTTCCCGAAATCGCAGGATATCCGCGATATCGCCGCCACCGTTGCGCCTGACCGGCTGCTGGTGGAAACCGATGCGCCCTATCTTGCGCCGAAGCGCTGGCGGGGAAAACGCAACGAGCCGTCCTATGTGGTCAATACGGCCGAGGTTCTGGCCGAGGTTCATGGCGTTTCCTATGAACGCATGGCGGAAATCACCACCGAAAACGCCTTCCGCTGCTTCTCCAAGATAACAAGGGTGTAGGCGTGGCAACTTACCGTCGCCGCTTCACGGTTCTCGGATGCGCGTCGTCTCCCGGCGTTCCGCGCATCAACGGCGACTGGGGCGCCTGCGATCCTGAAAACCCCAGGAACCGGCGCACGCGTACGGCCTTCATGGTGGAGCAGATCGGCCCGGATGGCGGCAGGACGACTGTCGTCATCGACACCGGTCCGGATTTTCGCGAGCAGATGATCGCGGCGAAGGTCGAGGCGGTCGATGCCGTGCTTTACACGCATGCACATGCCGATCACCTGCATGGCATCGATGATCTGCGCATCTATTTCGCCATTCAGCAGGGCCGTATTCCGATCTATGCCGATCGCATTACCATGGCGCGCATAAAGGACGGCTTTGCCTATTGCCTTGAAACACCGCCGGGCAGCAGCTATCCGCCCATCGTCGAGCCGAGGATCATCGCGGACATGGATACGCCGGTGGTGATAAACGGGGCAGGCGGGCCGATAGAATTCAAGGTCCATATGCAGCAGCATGGCGACGTGCATTCGCTCGGTTTTCGCATCGGCGATGTCGCTTATTGCACCGATGTCAGCGATTTTCCGGCTGAAAGCCTGCCCAAACTGGCCGGCCTTGATATCCTCGTCATCGACGCGCTGCAGCACCGTTACCACCCCAGCCATCTGTCGTTGGAACAGGCGCTCGGCTGGATCGAGAGATTTTCCCCCAAAAGGGCGATCTTGACCCATATGCACATTCCGCTCGATTATGAGACGGTGATGCGTGAAACGCCTGATAATGTTGAACCGGCTTATGACCAGATGCGTTTCGAGGTCGAGATCGAAGCACCCTGAGCACGTCCCCCCAAAGCGGTTTCCGGTCCTGGGACAATGATGTGCTCTGAAACAATGAAGAGGAAGGGCGTCGCGCCTTGACGCCGCCCGAAAAGGAACAGCATGTCGACCAAGCCTTTCCGTGCACCCAGTATGGCGAGCTTCTTCGACAATCTGCGCGCCAGCAGGCTGCGGGCCATGTTCCGGCGCGGCGAACTGGGGCTGGTGGTCCTCGCCGTCTTCATCGGCATTGCGGCGGGGCTTCTGGTGGCGCTGATCGGCGCCTTGAGCACGGCGCTGCATGTGCTGGTCTTCGGTGTCGAGCGGCTGAGCAGCAGTGACCTGTCCGGATGGACCGTGCTGGCCGGGCCTATCATCGGCGGCATCGTGCTCGGCCTGATCATCTTCATTCTTTCAAAGACCCGCAAGAAGCCCATGGTCGACCCCATCGAGGCCAATGCCTTGCATGGCGGCCGCCTGTCCTTGACCGACAGTATCATCGTCTGCGTGCAGAACATCGTCTCCAACGGTTTTGGCGCCTCCGTCGGGCTCGAGGCCGGTTATACGCAGATTGCCAGCGGCGTCGCCTCGAAGATCGGCATCAAGCTGAAGCTGCGGCGAGGGGACATGCGCATCCTTGTCGGCTGCGGCGCGGCGGGAGCGATTGCGGCCGCCTTTAATGCGCCTCTGACCGGAGCGTTCTACGCCATCGAACTCATCATCGGCACCTACACCGTCGTCACGCTTGCGCCGCTCATCGTCTCGGCGCTGGTCGCCACCACTGTCATCGGTGTTATTGGCGGTCACGGCATATCGATCGATATTATCGATGCCAGCCGCGTGACACCGGCGGATTATGTGCCGGCGATCTTTCTTGGCATCGTGTGCGCGGCGATCGGTATCGTGCTCATGCAGACGGTGTCCTTCATAGAGGAGACGGCGCGCAAAAGCGCCATTCCCGGCTGGCTGCGCCCTGCCATTGGCGGCGTGGCGGTGGGCGGTCTCGCGCTGATTTCGCCGCAGGTGCTGTCAAGCGGCCATGGGGCGCTGCATCTCAATATCGATGCGGAGCTGACGATATACGGGCTGGCCGGACTGTTTCTGCTGAAGGCGGCGGCCAGCGCCATCTCCATCGGTTCGAATTTCCGTGGTGGCCTGTTTTTCGCCTCGCTGTTCATGGGCTCGCTGCTTGGCAAGATTTTCGCGCTCTGCGCACCCTATATCGGCTATGGGTCGACATCGCCGATCGTTTATGCCGTGATCGGCATGAGCGCCTTTGCCGCCGCCATTATCGGCGGTCCGCTGACGATGACATTTCTGGCGCTGGAACTGACCGGCGACTTCCAGATCACCGCGCTGGTGCTGGCAGCCGTCATCACCACCTCACTCGTGGTGCGTACCACCTTCGGTTATTCTTTCGCGACCTGGCGTTTTCATCTCCGGGGCGAGAGCATTCGCAGCGCCCATGATATTGGCTGGATCCGCGATCTCACCGTCGGTAGGATGATGCGCGCCGATATCCGCAAGGCCAATGTCAGCATGGGGCTTGCGGCCTTCAAGGAGAAATTCCCACTCGGTTCGACGCAACGGGTGATCATGACCCATGATGACGGACGTTATGCCGGTATCGTCCTCGTGCCGGAAATCTACGCCGATCCGATGGATCGCGACCCGAGCAAGATCAGCCTCGAAACCTACCTGCAATACAAGAACGACGTGCTGCTGCCGACCATGAATGCCCGTCAGGCGGCCGCCGCCTTCGACGCCACGGAAAGCGAAGCGTTGGTCGTCGTCAATGACAAGATCGAGAACCGCCCGGTTGGCCTGCTCACCGAAAGCCATACGCTCAGGCGCTACAGCGAAGAGCTCGAACTGAGACGCCGGGAGGCTTCCGGTGAGTTATAAACAAGATTAGAAAAGTATCTTTATTGATTGATATTTATATAAAATTCTAAATCATCGATACGATCTTGTGATCGAAGAGGCTGACATGGTGCAATTGATGGTCGGTCGCTTTCCGTCGGCAACGGCCGGAACATAAGCTTACGCGCAGCCCGGCGCCGCTTGTCTAATCGTACAAAACCATGTCGCCCAAGGCCGTGCTGTCCTCGTCTGGAAGCAGCGATCCGTAAGCGGCCGCAGCGGTCACCGTTGCATCGATTGCCGGTCTGTTATCGGGGAGCGTCCTTGCGGCAAAAACAGCAAGGACAAGCAGCGTCAGTCTGAAGGCGATGGCGCGGAGAAGGGCTTCGGAGGCGTCCATAGATCGTCGTTCCGGGTCAATAAAACTATGGCAACAATGATCGCCATCCGTGACTCCGCACAATGCGGAAGATACAAGGGAGCCCTTAGGATAATCCGAAGGGTCCCGACTGGAGGGGGCGAATGCGCTTCGACTTGACCGATCTCCGTCTGTTCCTTCACGTGGTCGAGGCGGAAAGTATTACGCAGGGAGCAGACCGCACGGGGATGGCCTTGCCCTCCGCCAGCGCGCGTATCCGCGGCATGGAGGAGATGAGCGGCGTATCGCTTCTCGACCGCGGTGCCCGTGGCGTCAGGGTGACGCCGGCGGGGGAGGCCCTGGCCCACCATGCCCGTATCGTTCTCGGGCAGATGGAACAGATGAGGGGCGATCTCCAGCTTTATGCGCGGGGCCTGCGAGGGCAGGTCCGGATATTCTCGGGGCGGGCGGCAATGGCGCATCTTCCCGGCGCTCTCCGGCAATATCTCGTGGATCACCCGACAATCGACATAGACCTCGAGGAGCGCCAGAGCCCCGATGTGGTTGCGGCCGTCGCCGCCGGGCAAGCGGATATCGGCATTGCGGCAGACACGACCGACACGGGAACGCTGGAAACACGGCCTTTCGAGATCGACAGGCTGGTTGTGATCACACCTGCCAGCCATGCACTCGCGGCCCGGAAGATCGTGACTTTCGCGGAGCTTCTCGACGAACCTTTTGTCGGTCTGCCTGCGGAAAGCGCGCTTCAGGGGCATCTGGCAATCCATGCGGCGCGTGAAGGCCGGCCGTTCAAACTGCGTATCCGTCTGGATAGTTTCGAGGATATCTGCGCCATGGTCAGCAGCGGCGTCGGGCTTGCCATCGTGCCGGAGGTTTATGCCCGCCGATATCAGGCCGATTTGTCCTTCAAGACCGTCGCGATCTCCGACGTCTGGGCACGCCGTCATCTTCTTATCTGCGCGCGAAGTTTCGCCGGGCTTCCCGTGCATACTCGCGCAGTTGTGGATTATCTGACGATGGCGAAAGGTCAGGGCTGAGGCCAGCTGACATCCGATCACATCAGTCTCAACAGCCTGTTTCACAAGAGAGAGCCTTGACGGCTTCGCATGTCATGTGCTTAACGTTATTTTATAACGTAACATATACACAAAGCTTTGTTGCGCAGAAATCAGACTACCCGTGCAGGCGGTTGACAGTAACCGGCGGCAGTGTAGGGTCGCTCCGTCATGGTTCTTCCGCCGCCCGGCGGAAGCTAAGAGGGAATCCGGTTAAATTCCGGAGCTGTCCCGCAACTGTAAGCGGTGAGCCTATCGCCCACGATGTCACTGGCAGCGATGCCGGGAAGACAGGTGAGACGGCCTCGACCCGCAAGCCAGGAGACCTGCCTGACATCATGTAATTCCGTGGTCGGGGGGTGCCATGGGAATGATGGCTGTTTCCGGTCTTCTGCCGGAGACCCGTCATTTTCGACGCCGCCTCGTGAATGAGGCAATGTGACAGACAATACCCATCTCACCCATCGCGAGCCTTCCGCGCCGGACGCGGTGCTGCTTGTCGCCAAGTCGGCCTTTGCCGCCGCGCCTCATCAGGACATGCAGCGGCTGGCAATGCAGGCCGAAGGGCTTTGCGGCGCTCAGACCGTTCGCATCGCCTTCACGGAGCAGGGAACACCGTCACTCCATGAAGCGCTGTTCGAGCTGATCGATGAGGATGTCGGCCATGTCCTGATCGTTCCGCTGATGCTGCCGCTGGAGCCCAGTTTTCACAACTGGATGACCAAGACATTGAAACGATGGCGGGCAGGCGACGTCAGGCCGTGGCCGTCCCTTTCCATAACAGCAAGTCCCACATCGAGCAGCCTGATGGCGCGCCTGCTCGAAGATCTGGCCGAAACGGCGCAGGCGCTTGACCTTTCAGGGCCCGTTCGCCCGACCGGCGAAGGATCGCTGGTCCCGGCGCAGAAGCGTCGTGTGCTCGTCTGCCAGGGGGCGCCATGCAACTCGGCAGGTGCGGATGTGATCTGGGGTCATCTGCGCAACCAGCAAGAACGGCAGAAACTTCGGGTAACGGGAGAGGGGACCATGACCGCCAAGTCAACCTGTCTTGGCCCCTGCAACCTTGCGCCTGTCCTGCAGGTCTTTCCCGAGGGCACCTATTATGGCGGCGTCACGGAAGAGGCGGTCGACCGCATCATTGCCGAACATCTGCTGGGTGGCAGCATCGTTGACGATTTCGCCTACCACCCGACCGGCCGCAAACAGCGGCTTCGTAATCTGTCCGAATAGCATGAGAGGAAATAGAATGTCGGCAAAGAGCTTTTCACGTCTGGCCGCGGCCGGGCTTGCGGCCCTGATCACGGGTGTGGGCGCCAGCGCTCTCGCCACCGAGCCATTGCGTGTCGGCGCCACCTACATCACGAGCGGTCTCGACCCGGCAAAGGGATCGAACGGCTGGGCGCTCGTCAGCCATGGCGTGGGTGAAAACCTCTTCACCGTCGATCGGGAAGGGCGGCTTGTGCCCGGTCTTGCCGAAAAAGCGGAACGCACCGGCGATCTCAGCTGGACAGTGACGCTGAAACCGGGCCACGCCTTTTCCGATGGTTCGCCTGTAACGGCGGCTGCGCTTGCCGCCGGTTTCGACCATACGTTTGCAACCAACAAGGCGGCGCTGGCAACGGGTGGAAAGCTGGGTTTCAAGGCGGCCGACGACCTGACACTGATGATTACCACGGAAAAGCCGGTGGCTTTTCTTCAGGCGCTTTTCGCGGAATGGCCGCTAATCGCCTACAAGCCCGCCACCGACGGGAAGGCGCTGTTCACCGGGCCGTATCAGATTGCGGATTTCAAGGCGGATATATCACTGACGCTCTCGCCGAACACCCATTTTGCCGATGCGGATACTCGTTCTCCGGTTGATTTCCGCAGGTTCGGCGATGCGCAGAGCATGACGCTGGCGCTGGAAGCCGGCGAGCTGGATCTTGCTTTCGGTCTGCCATCCGAAGTCGTAAGCCGTCTGAAAACCAATCCGGATCTGACGATCAAGTCTTTCCCTGTCGGTTATCAATATCTCGCTTTCCTGAACACAACGAGGCCGGTTACCGCCGATATCAAGGTACGCCAGGCGCTCGATCTCGGCTTCGATCGCAGGGAACTCGCCGCTGCGATCAATGGCGGTGAACCCGCGACCGGCGCTTATGCCGCCTATTTCCCCTTTGCCGGGAAGGAGCAGCGACAGACTGATCTTGCGAAGGCCGAAGCGCTTCTCGACGAAGCCGGCTGGACGAAAAACGGGGCAGGGAAGCGTGAGAAGGACGGCACGCCGCTTCGCCTTCTCGCCATTACCTATCCGCAGCGCCCGGACCTCGTCACCATGCTGCCGGTGGTGAAGGCGCAGCTTGCCAGACTAGGCATCGAACTCGATACGAAGGTCGTGGAAAATATTCAGGACGTGGCTGCCGCCGGCGAATTCGACATCGCCCTCTGGGCGCAGCATACCGCACCGAACGGAGATCCGGCCTTTTTCCTCAATTCGATGCTGCGCAGCGGCGCCTCGCTCAATTATGCGAAATACGCCTCGCCTGAATTCGATGCCATTCTCGATCGTTTCGCGACGGCGGGCGATGCCGGCGAACGGGCCACGATCGCGCTTGATGCGCAGGCAAAGCTGTTTGCCGACGTTCCCGCATCCTTCCTGGTTTCGCCGGTCTGGTATGTCGGCCTTTCGAAGCGGCTGCAGAACTACGAGCCGTGGGGTTCCGACTATTATGTCCTGCGCGGCGATATAGGCGAAGCGCGGTAAGGTCAGATGCAATTGCTCCGGTTCGGCATATATTCCGTGTTGGGAATGGTTGTGCTCTCATTCGCATCCTTCACGCTCATCGCATGGATGCCCGCCGATCCGGTGCAGATTGCCATTCGGGTGTGGAACCTGACGGCCACGAGCGAAACCGTTGCGGCGCTGCGGGAAGGGTGGGGCCTCGATCGCCCGCTCATCCTGCGCTATCTGCACTGGCTCGCGGATTTCGTGTCCGGTGACTGGGGCCGATCCTTCCGCACCGGCGAATCCGTCTTTGCGGAGTTTATCGACCGTCTGCCTCTCTCGCTCGTGCTCGGCCTCTCCGGCCTTCTGGTTGCCATCGCCGTTGCCGTACCGCTCGGTTTCAGCGCTGCGGCGCGGCCGGGCGGTATTGCCGATCGTGCCAGCCGCGCATTTTCGGTCTTCGTGCAGGCTGTGCCCGGTTTCTGGCTGGGGCTTGTCCTGCTCTGGGTTCTCGGCGTCCAGCTACGCTGGATTCGACCCTTCGGAACCGACATCACAGCAATCATATTGCCCGTCCTTCTCATCGCCTCCCATTCGGCTGCCGTCTTTGCACGTATCTACCGCCGTGACATGCTCGAAACCACGCGACAGCCGTATTTTCGCACAGCTCTCGCCAAGGGACTTTCGCATCGGCAGGCACTCTGGCGCCACGCGCATCGCGGTGCGTTTTATGCCCTGCTTTCGGCGGTGCGCTCGGAGGCGGGGTGGGTTATCGGCTCGACGGCCACCATGGAAATCCTCTTCAATCTTCCCGGCATCAGCCAGTTCCTTGTGCAAAGCATCGCGGTACGAGACCAGATGGTGCTGCAGGCCTATGTGATGGTCATCGCGCTGTGGCTGCTCTTCATGAACCTGATCGTGCAGCTGTTTCAGCGCCTTCTGGATCCACGGCTCGTCTGATGCTCCGGTATTTCGCGCTCGCCGTCCTGGCCCTTTTTCTGCTCCTCAGCGCCCTTTGGCAGCCCTATGATCCTGACGCCGTGGATATCCTAGCCCGCCATTCCGGTGTGACGGCGCAGCATCTGCTGGGAACCGATCATCTCGGCCGCGATCTTCTTTCGCGCCTCATGGCGGGCGGATGGCGCACCGCGCTTGTGGTTCTGTCGGTCGGCACCATCGCCTTTACCGGTGGCACCTTGCTCGGCGCCGGCGCCGCGGTGCTGGGCGGCTGGCAGGAGAGGGTGGTGTTGCGCTGTTGCGAATTCTTCATCACCGTTCCGACGCTCATCATCGCCCTGACGGCGGCGGCTATTTTTGGCCTGACGCCGATAACGGCCGGGCTGGCGCTTGGTCTTGCCGGCATTGGCCCGACGGCTCTGCTTGCCCATTCCCTCAGCCGGCGCGTGCTTGGGCAACCCTTTGTCCATGCCGCACAGGCGCTGGGCGTTCCGCCCTTGCGGATGGTCCTGCGCCATCTTCTGCCGAATATCCTGCCGCTGATGATAACCCATGCCGGAAATCAGGCAGGTTTTGCCGTCACCGCCTATGCCTCGCTGGCCTTTATCGGGCTTGGCGCGGACCCTTCCAAACCGGACTGGGGCTCGATGTTGTTTGAATATCGCGTTTTCATCTTCGATCATCCAAGCCTGATGATCTGGCCCGGCATCGCAATCGCCATCACGGTTGCGACGCTCAACACCGTATTCGACGCTTCCGACTGATCATTTCGCTGAGCTTGAACATGGAACACACAAGGAACGACACGATGGATGGCGGTAATTTCGATCTCAAGGAAGAAATCCGCGACTACTGGTCGAAAAGATCGGAGACCTTCGATCTCGCCTTCGGACACAGGATCGCCGCCGGTCCGGAGGCTGATGCGTGGCAGAAACCGATCCGGCAGCTGATCGGCCCGGAACCGAAACGTGTTCTTGAACTGGCCTGTGGCACCGGCGAGGTGACGCGCCTGATCCACGATCTCGGCCACGATGTTACGGCACTCGACTTTTCAGAGGCGATGCTGGCTGTGGCGCGCGCCAAACACGCCGGCAAACCGCGGCTGCGCTTCATCATGGCGGATGCCGAAAACACCATGGAACCCGACGCATCCTATGACGCGATCATCTGCCGGCATCTGGTCTGGACTTTGACGCAGCCCGAACAGACGTTCCGCGAATGGTTCAGGCTTCTCCGTCCCGGCGGCCGGCTTCTGTTTTTCGACGGCGACTGGGCGACGCCGAAACCGACCGGACGTCTTGCGGGCCTGCTTATTTCGCTCATCGATCATGTGGTGGGTGAAGACAGGAATTATGACGGCGCTCTGGGCAACCGCCATGCGGCCATCATGAAGGCGCTTCCATTCGGCCAGGGGCTGCGACCTCAGATGCTGACGCCGCTGCTGACCGCTGCAGGCTTCGCGAAGATAGAACTCCATTCCCATGACCCGATAGCGAAAGCACAGCGGAAAAATGCCAACCTGCGCAACAGGCTGCGTACCTTTGTCTACAGGCGCTTCATTCTGACATGCCAGCGCCCTTGACGCGGTTGCTTCATCATCGCACTTTTCGGGGAGATATGGATACTGGCAGCCCGCAAATAGCCGTCACAAGCATCAAAAAGTTCCATAATCTATCTTATGCGATCTTTGCTGTAGCGGCTATGTCATCAAGACCGTGATACCTTCGCCGCCTGTTCATATCTCCCGAAAGGACGCCCTCAATGAAGTGCCTGCGCATCTACGCCTCGCCGGACGGTGAATCTCATTTCGATGAGATTGATTTGCCGACCACCAAGCGGTCAGTGCATCCGGAAGCGGTTCCCTTTGATGTGAGTGCCAGCTATGCAGCCTCTGGCGTGCGCATCGCTTACATCCCGGCTGGGATGCGAGAAGTGTCGTGGCATAAGGTGCCAGAGCCAGTTCTAACTGTTAGACTCAACGGCTCGGTCGAGTACGAGACAAGCGACGGCGAAATACGACATGTTTCGGCCGGCAGCTTTGTGTTAGTCGCCGACACACATGGCAAAGGCCATCTGTCGCGCCATTCTCCGGAGGCGCAAACGGTAATCTGGATATCATTGCCCAACGGTCTTGAACTACCTCCCACGCAAGGGCTCCAATTAGCGTAACGTCGAAGGGCAGTGCGGCCGTCTTTGGGTGAGGAAGCCAAGGCCGACATTCCCACCCTGCCCTTGCAACCCCGACCGTCCGGGCAGTTCGGCAGCCGGACCCTTGTGCCTGTCATCGAGAGAGTGTCGCGTTTCCATCTTGCCGGAAACGTCGCATCTTTAACTCGCCAGAACATTGCCTGTGGGTTTTACCGGGCGTTGACTATGCACACCATCGTGCGATCCGACGCTCTTGCCTTTCGGATCGAAAGCCCGTTCGACAGCAATCCTGAGTGCGGCGCCAAACCTCTCATATAAGTTTGAAATTCACTTGTAACTCATTGTATTTCATAACAAAGTTACCGGAACGCACTGCTACGACACCGGCAAGGACGGCTCTTCTCAAATCCAGATTACAATACCGGCATTGGTTTTCCGTTGAATGGCCATGAGCCGCATCCCGCCAGAGACAACGCGACAGCCGCGAACACCACCAGAACAATAATTCTGGGAAGATTTCCGTTCATTTTACGTTCCAATGCATGGTTGACACCTCAACTGAACCGCCCCAAGTCTCCCTGCGGCTATCTGCTTTATATATGGCAAACAGTTTTACGGCCATCGATGTTACTTCCTGCCTTGTCCGAACTCTGGCCAGAATTGGAGCTTCTGGCCGACAGGACCAAGTTGCATAAAAGCCGCAACAGCTTCTGTTTCTGTCTGGAGCTATATCGAAAGGCTCCCTCTCGACGCGATCATTTGTTACTGATGTCCTCGAAGAGCGTTGGCATATCGAGGTAGACTTTGCCTAAGTAAATACCGGTCTCAATCCAGTTTCACCCGTATCGCCTGACGGCATCATGCTGTCGGCGTATGATCATGTTCATCGGGTGGTGGCAAGAGACCGGTTTGGCATCGTCAAAATGTGCCCTGTGCAGCGCCGCTGCTCCAGCTCTTCAGTCACCCAGAACATCGCCACACCGTTCCCGTCAGGGATTTCTCCTGCACCATCTTGGTGGACTTCCAAATGGAAGACCAAGACGATATGTGCGACACATTTCGGGTCCGTTGGACCATCATTCCTCAAATAGCCCCCCAGCCCTGGATTGCCTGCAGCGGATGCGGCGGTCTGAGAGCCTTTCAATCCAGCGGCAAGATCCGGCTGAATGCCAATGGCCGCAGGCTTGATGCCTGGCTCATCTATAAATGCCTTGCCTGCGAGAAGACCTGGAACCGGCCGATATTCGAACGGCAGACGGTGCGCGATATAAGCCCCGCGGTTCTGGACGCCCTGCAGTCCAACGACCCGCAATGGATACGGGCGGAAATGTTCAATATCGATGCCCTCAGGCGCAAATCGCAACGCATCGATGAGTTTGCCGCGTTTGAGATTGAAAAATCGATCATGGGCGACCCTCCCGACAGGACATGGCACGAATGGGAAAAAGCCGAGATAGAGCTGATCGTCCCGTTGATGACCAGCATACGCCTTGACCGCCTGCTGGCATCGGAACTGGGACTTTCCCGTTCCCGGCTGCAATTGCTTCACGACAACGGCATGTTGCAAACGGAATCCGACCGTCCCGACATCCTCCGGCGGCGCGTCAGGAACGGCAGCCGGATCATTATCGATGTCTGCGTCGGATTTGATTCCGAGCGCTTATGGCGGCCTGCCATGGCGGCTGACATTCTCTGAAGCCATCGCGAGGGCCAGCAGCTTCTGGCCCTCGCCCCTCCATTTGAAGAACTGTTACGATCCTGCGCCATAAACCGGCAGTCGTGTCTTTTCCAAAGTTCCGGTGTATCGGAAAGAAAATGGGGCTTCGCAATTACCTGATCGAAAGCGTTTCCCGCACCGGCGAGACTTCAGTTGCCATATAGCTGCAGCGGCGCGGTTACCATCGACGCCACGGCACCCCTCGCCCGCGTCGTCGATGATATTGTTTCCGGAAGCGGATTGCGCGGCTGAGAGCCGGGCGACCCTAGCGGCGTGCTTCCGTTGCCATGCGTATGGCGAGCCCGGCCAGCACCGTGCCCATCAGCCATCGTTGCACCACCAGCCAGGTCGGGCGGCTGGCAAGGAAAATCGCGATGGATCCGGCAGCGATGGCGATCACCGAATTGACACTGACACTGATGGCGATCTGGGTACAGCCAAGGATAAGGGATTGGCTCAGGACGCTGCCATGGTCAGGGCTGATGAACTGCGGCAGCAGGGACAGATACATGACGGCGATCTTGGGATTGAGCAGGTTGGTCAGAAAACCCATCATGAACAGCTTGCTCGGACCGTCCTTGGGCAGGTTGCGCACCTGAAACGGCGATCTTCCGCCCGGTCGCACGGCCTGCCATGCCAGATAGAGCAGATAAAGAGCGCCGGCGAGCCGCAGTGCGTCATAGGCATAGGGAACGGCCATGACGATCGCGGTGATCCCGAAGGCTGCACACATCATGTAAAAAACAAACCCGAGGGCGACGCCACCCAGGGAAATCAGGCCTGCGGTCGGCCCCTGGCAAATGGATCTTGAAATCAGATAGACCATGTTCGGCCCGGGCGTGAGCACCATGCCGAGCGCGATCAAGGCAAAAGCAAACAGGCTGGCTGTCTCCGGCATGTTACAAGTCCCCTCTTCCGGCCCCGTTGCGGAGATCGAATCCTCCGCCTGATGCCATCGAGGTTAGAATTATCTTTTCAGCAAATGCAATCCTGATGTCCAGCCGGGATATCGATCTGCAACTGAGATTCACAACGAAGAAAAAAGCGACCTAAACTTTATTTCTTCCGACATCCGACGCGGCTTTGAAAACCGCCAGCTGATCGGCAAAGGCGCGCTTATAGGCCGGACGCGCCTCGCCTCTGGCCACGTAAGCGGAAAGGTTCGGATATTCATCAAGGATGCCCGAACTTTTTATCCTTTGCAGGACCGATATCATCATCAGGTCACCGGCACTGAATGTCCGCTCCAGCCAGTCGGCCCCACCAAGATGACGGGATAATTCAGCGAGCCGTGTGCGAATGCGTTCATCAACGATCTGCAGGCGCTCACTGTGCCAGCTCTTGTCCCTTTCGAGAAAGCCGGTGACAAAATGCTCGACGATCGGCGGCTCCATGGTACTGAGCGCGGCGAACATCCAGCCTATCGCCCTTGCCCGTGCATCCGCATCCTTCGGCAGCAGGCCGGTATGGCGCTCGGCTATATGGAGAACGATGGCGCCGGATTCGAACAGGACGAGATCACCCTCCTGATAGGTCGGAATCTGCCCGAATGGCTGAAGCGCGAGATGCTCCGGCTGCTTCATCGCCTTGAAGGAAAGAAGGCGGACGTCGTAAGGCTGCCCCACTTCTTCCAGCGCCCAGCGGACGCGCATGTCACGGGCAAGACCCTTGCCGCCATCGGGCGAGCGTTCAAAGGCGGTAATCGTGATCGTCATCGGTATTCTCCATCACATGGTTTTGGAGACGGCGTGCGCGCGGATTTCAGCGCCGGCTGAAGCGGCAAAGGGATGCCGTATCAGAATAGGCGCTTCGACCGGCGAAGACAATCTTGGCCCAGGCGTGCGCCTTATCCGGCCGGAGCGGATCTTCGCCGGGATATCCAGATCAAAACCGGCAATGCCGCGAGTGACAATATTGCACCCATCAAGAAGGTGCCGAATGAACCATGGAGGTCCCACAGCAACCCGGCGAGGACATTACCGATCAGCACCGCCACACCCGTCATCAGGTTGAAAACGCCGAAGGCGGTTCCCTTGAGGTTTGGCGGCGCGGTTTCCGCGACAAGAGTTGCGAGCAAACCCTGGGACAGGCCCATATGCAGCCCCCACAGCAGAATTCCGGTCAGGAACAGCGGGATGGAATTGGCAAAAGCGAGCGCAAGATAGGATGCGGCCAGCACCGACACGCTTGCGGCGAGAATTCCCGACCGGCCGATCCGGTCCGAAAGCCGTCCGGCGGGATAGGCCGTCAGGCCGTAGACGGCGTGCATGATGACCATGGTGACGGGTATCCATGCCGGCCTGAACCCCGCCTCTTCGGATTTCAGCAGCAGGAACGCTTCGCTGAACCGTGCAAAGGTCAGGAGCGACGCCCCGAAAATGACGATCCAGACCGCCGGGTTTAGCTTCGCAAAATCGGCGGCCCGGAATGGCTTTCCCGCTTTCGTTTGTGTCGGTGCATCCGGCTCCTTGACGCCGATCATGAGAATGAAGACCGACAGGAAAGCGGGGATGACCGCGATCCAGAAAATGGCGAGAACATTTTCACTCAGCGCAAACATCAGCGCCATGGCCGCCAGCGGCCCGATGAAACCGCCGACCGTATCGAGCGACTTTCGCAGCCCGAAGGCCGCTCCCCGGATTTCAGCGGGGGTCACATCGGCGATGAGGGCGTCACGCGGTGTTCCGCGAATGCCCTTGCCCACCCGATCCACTGCCTTGGCAGCGACAATCCAGCCGAGCGAAGTGGCGAAGGGAAAGGCGAGTTTGGAAATGGCGCCAAGACCATATCCAAGCACGGCGAGCATTTTTCGCCGCCGCGTCCAGTCCGCGATGATCCCGGAGAACAGCTTGGTAGTGGTCGCGATGGCGACCGACAGGCCTTCGATGAAACCGACCGTGACAGCGGACGCACCGAGCCCCGAGACGAGATAATAGGGCAACAGCGTCTGCACCATCTCCGAGGAGATATCCATCAGCAGGCTGACGAAACCAAGAACCCATACGGTGGGCGGTATGCGTGCCCGAACTGCCGCTGAAACCGGCGCAGAGGATGTTGTCATGAATGGTCCCCGATCCACTCCGGAATAACGGCGGCGCCAGCGACATTCAACCGGTCTTGTCGATGATTTTGACCGTCGGCTGCCTGTTGTGACGGGATGTCATTGGCACGCGGCCTTACCGACCTATATCAGGCAGGAAGCGGCAGGCGGCGCCTCCCTGCCCGCTTCGCCGGTCACCATGGCCGATATGGCGCCTGCTACAGAGGATCCGACCGATGATCGACCCGAGAAAAGTGCTTCGCCTCAACCTGCCCCTTTGGCAAGGCGGCGATAACCCGGATTATTATATTGGCGGCCGGGTTCTTTCGGCCATTGCGCCAGATCCGGAAGGCCCGGTGGAAACCATCGCCGTTCCGCCGCCGGCTGACAGCGGCGCGCGTCCGGTCAGTGCCGGCATAAGATCCCGCGAGGTGAACCTTGCCATTCTCGACCAGGTTCATGCGGCGATCGGCAGGCATAATCCCGACGCCATCGTCACGCTTGGCGGTGACTGCCTCGTCAATCTCGGCCCCGTCTCCTATCTCAACAGCCGCTACCGGGACGATCTGGCGGTGATCTGGATCGACGCCCATCCAGACATCATGACAGCGGGGCAATATCCAAACGCCCATGCGCACCTGCTTGCGATGCTGATGGGCGAAGGTGACGCGGATTTCGTCGCGACCGTTCCGAACCGGGTGAAACCGGAAAACGTGCTTTATGTCGGATTGACGGAGACGACGCCTTACGAAACCGACTTCATCACAAAACACGGGATTACCCGCCTTTCTCCGGAGGACCTGCAAAATGGCGTCGCACCGGTGACGGCGTGGTTGAAGGCGCGCGGCCTGAAACATGCGGCAATCCACTTCGACCTCGATGTGCTCGATCCGGGCCTTTATGATTTTCTTCTGTTCCGTAATCCGTCCGCCCGGCCGGGTGCGTTTGACGGCGTGGCCAAAGGTCGCATGAGCCTGTCGCAAATCCAGCAGATTCTTCTGTCGATATCGTCCGTGTCGGACATCGTCGGACTGGCCATAACCGAATATCTGCCATGGAGCGTCATTGAGCTTTCGCGGGAACTTCGCAAACTTCCGCTGCTCGGCAATGCCGGAGGCGCACGATAAAAGACTGGTCATTTCACGCCGACACTCTAAGCTCCGGCGCCGGAAACGGATTGCCGAAAACCATCAGGATTTCAGTTCAAATCATTAGGGAGAACCACCATATGAGCCTGCGTATCAACGACATAGCACCGGATTTTACCGCCGAGACCACCCATGGTCCGGTGAGCTTTCACGACTGGATCGGTGACGGCTGGGCGGTGCTGTTTTCCCATCCGAAGAATTTCACGCCGGTCTGCACCACCGAGCTGGGTGCAATGGGTGGCCTGCAGCCTGAATTCGAAAAGCGCGGCGTGAAGATCATCGGCATTTCGGTCGACCCGGTCGAAAGCCACGAGAAATGGAAGAACGATATCCGCACCGCGACCGGCTTCAATGTCGATTATCCGCTGATCGGCGACAAGGACCTGAAGGTGGCGAAGCTCTATGACATGCTGCCCGCCGGGGCCGGCGACAGTTCCGAAGGCCGCACGCCGGCCGACAATGCGACGGTGCGCTCGGTCTTCGTCATTGGTCCCGACAAGAAGATCAAGCTGGTCCTCACCTACCCGATGACCACCGGCCGCAACTTCGAGGAAATTCTCCGTGCCATCGATTCCATCCAGCTGACGTCCAGGCATCAGGTGGCGACGCCGGCCAACTGGAAACAGGGCGAAGACGTCATCATCACCGCCGCCGTCTCCAACGAAGATGCAATTGCCCGTTTCGGTTCCTACGACACGGTTCTTCCCTATCTGCGCAAGACGAAGCAGCCCGGCTGAGCCGATAACGAAAAACGGGGGCGGTGAACCATCATCGCTCCCGACCGCCCGCAAACGAGACCGTTACTCCGCGCCGTGCCGCACGACACGCAGCATGGGCTGGCCGTGCAGTTCGGCAGGCTCCAGCCGCGCGAGAAGGTCGAGAGAGGTGATGGCTTCACCGGCGGCAAACCGCCGCCTTCCGCTGACCACGAGATGCGCCAGGCCGAATATGGTCAGAAGCGCTTGCGTGGCGTCGCCGGCCTTCACTTCGTAGAGAAGATCCGTCTGTCCGAAACGGTTCAGGCCCGTCGTCCAGGCTGTGATCGCCTCGCCCTCCTCCGTCACAAAGGCTCCGAAGGCGAGCATCGCAGCCATTTGCTGCGGTTGATCTAGATGGCTGTTTGCATAGTTCAGATAGTCATCCAGATTGGCGCGGCCGACGATCATGTCCAGGTAATGCAACACGACGGCCCGTATTGGGGCGACCTGATGGATGCCAAGCAGGGTCGAGGCGATCTCGTTGTGGGCGATTTCAGGATTATCCTCATCCGCGATGATGAAAAGTCCGAACTCGCACTGGTGTGTGGCCTGGCGTAGATCGTCATATGCCGCTTTTGCATCGACGCAAAAGAGCGACGACCAGTCGACGTCAGCCCGTGCGACTGCCGGATAATGCGCCGGCGCAAGCCGAGCCGTTACCGCCTCCGGTGTACCGACAAAAACTCTGGTCGCACCGCGAAGGCCGTCAAAGACACCCTTGTCGTTCACCAACTCGCATTCATAGCCTTCCGCGCCCCAGGCTTCCGTCAGGCTCTCCGCCGAAATCCCGGGCTCGCTGTCGAAATAGAGTGTCGCCTTGAAATACTGAACGTCGCCATTTGCCATTGTGCATCCTGTCGATGGCAGTGTCTTTAATCTAGGGCTTTATCATCCCGCCGTGATAGTCAAGCCGGTATGTCTCGACGCCGCCCCGGTAAATCCTCTCGATGCCCGTGAAGGACCGGGCTTCACCCGCATTCGTATCGACATAGACCAGCTCCCCGACGTGATGGATGAAACCGCCAAGAAACCGGCCCTCCTGATAAAGTGCGGAAAGCGATGCCTGAATGACCCTGCCGGCAATCGTGCCGTCGATCATGTCCGGCCTCAGGATGCGGCCATAATAATTCATCGCCCAGAGCGCGACGCCTTCATGCCAGACCACCTCCTGCCCGATGAAATCGGTCCCGCCGAAATAGCTGTCGATATAGTCCCACTCACCCTGCCGGTAAGTGAGATCATGCGACCCCTTACGGGTGGAGGTCCTGGATTTGCTGCCGCCGCCGACATAGGTCGCGGATTTGGCCTGCACGATGAATTCTTCCAGCACCGGAACCCCTCCCCCAAAAAAAGAACATAGAGTGAACGTATGTGAGTTGCAGGATGATCGCAAGCCCCGCCCCTGCCCGGCCAGCCAGGCTGGCATTTCGGCGAAAGCAGGCTTGGTAATTGCCTTATTTGCCCTTAAAAGCATCGCAGGAATTATCCAAAAGAGTGCCCATGTCGAAAAACCCGCAAATCTATGTCGATGCCGATGCCTGCCCCGTGAAGCCGGAGATCCTGAAAGTGGCGGAGCGGCACGGGCTGGAGGTGACCTTCGTCGCCAATTCCGGCCTGCGCCCCTCGCGTGATCCGATGGTGAAAAACGTCATCGTGTCGGCCGGTTTCGATGCGGCGGATGACTGGATTGCCGAACATGCCGGCGAAAACGATATCGTCATCACCGCCGATGTGCCGCTGGCCGGACGCTGCGTCGCCAAGGGTGCTCTGGTGACGGGACCGACGGGGCGCGTCTTCGACCAGTCGAATATCGGCATGGCGACCGCGATGCGTGATCTTGGCGCGCATCTGCGCGAAACGGGTGAAAGCAAGGGATATAACGCCGCCTTTTCACCGCGTGACCGCTCCGCCTTTCTGGAGACGCTTGACCGTTTCTGCCGCCGTGTCAAAAAGTGACACTGCAAACAGAAAGGCGTCGCCCATGACCCCGGCAAATCCAAAGAGTCCAGCCAGCCCCAAGGGCCCGGTTAATCCCGGCGGCGATGCCTATCGTCGCCATCGGCCTTTCGTCATTGCCTTTCTCGTCGGCGCCTTCAGCCTCGCGCTGGCGCTGGCATTTGCCCCTGCCCTTGCCATAGAGATTGCCGCCGTTTTCTTTTTCCTGACCTATCTGGCGCTGGTTGCCCTTCGCCTGCCGGGACTGACGGCGCAGCATCTGAAGGTCCATGCCGATAGCGACGATCTTCCGGCGATCGCCATCATTGCCGTCACGCTGCTTGCGGTCGGCGTTGCCGTCGTCTCGCTGTTTCAGGCGCTCAACCATACGGGCGAAACGGTCTGGACCCTGCTTATCGCCTTTGCCTCGGTGATCTTCGGCTGGCTGACAATCCACACGATGACCGCCCTGCACTATGCGCATCTATACTGGCGGCCGGCGACGGTGGACGGCAAGCGCCAGCATCGCGGCGGCATGGATTTTCCGGCGACGAAAGAGCCATGCGGTTATGACTTCCTGTATTTTGCCGTGGTGATCGGCATGACGGCGCAGACATCGGATGTGGGCGTGACCACCACCGCCATGCGCAAGGTGACGCTGCTGCACTCCATCGTTTCTTTCTTCTTCAACACGGTTCTGGTGGCGGCGGCGGTCAATGCCGCTGTCTCGCTTGCGGGCTGAACCGGGAACTTTCTTAAAGGAATGGCTTCATGAACATCATTTCGCAAAATACGGCCTTTGGCGGCATGCAGGGCGTGTTTTCGCACACATCCGAAACCCTGAAATGCGAAATGACCTTTGCGGTCTATGTGCCGCCGAAGGCGATCCACGAGCCCTGCCCGGTTCTCTGGTATCTTTCCGGCCTCACCTGCACCCATGCCAATGTGATGGAAAAGGGCGAATATCGCCGCATGGCCTCGGAACTCGGTCTCATCATCGTCTGCCCGGATACGAGTCCGCGCGGCAATGACGTGCCGGACGAGCTGACCAACTGGCAGATGGGCAAGGGCGCCGGCTTTTATCTCGACGCCACGCAGGAACCGTGGTCGGAGCACTACCATATGTACAGCTATGTCACGGAAGAGCTGTCAGCCCTTATCGGCCAGCATTTCCGCGCGGACATGAGCCGCCAGGGCATCTTCGGTCATTCGATGGGCGGCCATGGCGCGATGACCATCGCGCTCAGGAATCCCGACCGGTTCAAAAGCTGCTCCGCCTTTGCGCCGATTGTCGCCCCCTCTTCCGCCGACTGGTCCGAACCGGCGCTGGAAAAATACCTCGGTGCCGACCGGGCCGCATGGCGCCAATATGACGCCTGCTCGCTGGTCGAGGATGGTGCACGTTTTCCTGAATTCCTGATCGATCAGGGCAAGGCCGACAGTTTCCTTGAAAAGGGCCTGCGCCCCTGGCTGTTCGAAGAAGCGATCAAGGGCACGGATATCGGCCTGACGCTGCGCATGCACGATCGCTACGATCATTCCTATTATTTCATCTCCACCTTCATGGATGACCACCTGAAGTGGCACGCCGACCGTCTCGGATAAGGATGTAAAGCAAGCTGGCGGCGCGCTTGCAGCGCCGCCGTTTCGGGCCTGACCCGACATTACGGGATGCGGGCGATGACCTTGATCTCGAAATCGAAGCCGGCGAGCCAGTTGACACCCAGAGCAGTCCAGTTCGGGTAAGGCGACTTGCTGAAAATCTCCTGCTTGACGGTCATGATCGTTCCGAACTGGTTTTCCGGGTCCGTGTGGAACGTCGTCACATCCACGATATCGTCGAAGGTGCAACCCGCTGCAGCGAGCGTGGCCTTGAGATTTTCAAAGGCCAGCCGGACCTGACGTTCAAAGTCTGGTTCAGGCGTTCCATCGGCACGGCTGCCAACCTGGCCCGAAACGAAAAGGAGATCGCCGGATCGAATAGCTGCGGAATAGCCGTGCTCTTCATATAGCGCGTGCCTGTTGGCGGGGAAAATCGCTTCGCGTTTGGTCATTTGCATCTCTCTTTTGGGCTGAGTGGCAATGGACGGGCGAAGCATTGCTTTCAAAGCTTCGAACGCCCCTTCACATACGTTACGTATGCGAGATAGTGACGTACGCAGCGTATGTCAATTAAGATACGTAACGTATGTGAGTTTCAAGGCGTTGAGATGCGATTTTTCCGGGGGGTGAGTTTGCAGAGCAAACGGCAGACGATTGGCTTTCGCGCCCCCGCCTTGCGTCTTTTACGGAAAAAGCGCCGTTGCCAGTGTCGTAGGGCCGGGGCGGCTCAGCCGGAATTCGCGGATTACCCGTTCGGCAACGCCATAGGCGAGTTCCTGCTCGATTGACTGATTATCGAAGCTAACGACAGTGGCGGTGAATTTCGCCTCGGCGATCACCTCACCCGTCGCCACCGCTGCGGCACGGACAATCACCTTGGCCGAGGCCCGCTCTCCGAACAGGAACGGTGCGCGCGTGACGGATGTGAGGCGAATGGTCAACACCACGCGCGGCCTTGTCTCGCCACGCGCCGTCGTGCGGATTGCGCTCTGTACCTGCGCATGGATGGATTGCATCAGCGCCGGCGCGACATCCGGGCGTGCGGCGACAAATGCGCCACGCACATCGTAAAGCAGCCGGTCGGTATTTGTCGCTTCCGGTTCCAGCCTGAAAGACATGAGCGCGAAACACGCCAGCACGACAATGCCAAGGCGTTCCAGCGTGGTGTTCATGATCAGCGGCTCCCCTAACGTGAGGTAACCGCATGTTCGGCGATCAGGGTTAGAAAAGCGTTAAGAGGCGCTCTTCAGCGACTCCAGAACGTTGAGCGCGGCGCGCATGTCGATGAGCCTGACGGCACGGCGTTCCAGCGCCTCCTCGTCCTCACCCCATTGCTCGGCGGTCCAGTCTTCGTCGAGATGGGCGAGCGCCCACGTCTCCTCCAGCGTCAGCTCTCCTTCCGCCAGCGCCAAAGCCAGAATGGCGGAACCGGTCAGCGACGTCATGGTGTGCAGTGCGGCGAGCGCAATCGGCGTATCGTATTTCCTCAGCGTCACCGCGAAGGCCGCGATTGCCTCACGCGGCTGGTCGCGATGCATGACGCCTTCGACAAGAATAAAACGGGCGCCGAGCACATTGGCCGCCCAGTCCAGAACCGGATCCCAATGGTCCGTCTGCCGCGCAACCAGCGCTTCCGGATCGCCCGCGCGGTAACACAGGAGATCGGAGGAGGAAAAACGGAGGATATCCTCGAAAACCGCCTGGGTGTCGGTGGCGACGCCGTCGATTGCGGTGTTCACATGCCGCGATACCGGCATGACCACCGGGTTCACCACTTCCTTCTGCGCATCCCATT
Source organism: Agrobacterium sp. OT33 (assembly GCF_017313365.1). Classification (NCBI taxonomy): domain Bacteria; kingdom Pseudomonadati; phylum Pseudomonadota; class Alphaproteobacteria; order Hyphomicrobiales; family Rhizobiaceae; genus Agrobacterium; species Agrobacterium sp. OT33. Next base: position 504,869 of record NZ_JAFLMZ010000002.1, read on the forward strand.
CATCGCGAAGCAGGCTGGCAAGCGCCTGCGTCGGCACGATCAGCGGCTTCTTGGCCGGAGTGCGCAGCGGCTTGCCATCAAGATGGATGGTGAAGCCACCCTCCTCCGCCTCGGCGACGGTGACATCCTTGTAGAACCGTTTCGGTAACGGCTTCTGCATCTGGATTTGCGCGCGCAGGATCGGGTCGGGATGGCTCAGTCCCTCCGAAAGGTCGTTCAGGAGATCACGCATGGCACGTCCTCATCAGTCGGGTAGAAAAGGTCACTAGAGATTATCGGCCGGCACATAGGCCGGGATTTCGCGCGGGTGGCTGACGACGGCATCGGCGCCCGCCTTCCAGAGATCGTCAACCGAGGCATAACCCCAGGCGACACCGATGGCTTTCGCGCCTGCGGCCTTGGCCATCTGCATGTCATAGATCGCATCGCCGATCACGACAGTATCGGCCGGAACCATGCCGGTTTCATGGCAGCATTCCATCACCATGGCCGGGTGCGGCTTGGAGGGACAGTCATCCGCCGTGCGTGAGACGATGAAGTGATCGGCAAAGCCGTGCGTCTCGAGAATATGCGTGAGCCCTCGCCGGCCCTTGCCGGTCACCGCGCCGATCAGCACGTCATCCCGTTTCGAAAGCGTTTCGATCAGTGGCGCGATACCGTCGAAGAGCGGCGTCGTCATTTCAGGACGCTCGCGCAGCGGATGATAAACTTCCCTGTAACGCCGCGTCATCGCCAGCGCCTCCTCATCCACATGCGTCTTACCGAGCATGCGGGCGATAGCGATATCCAGCGTCAGGCCGATGATCGCCTTGGTCTCGGAGAGATCAGGCCGCGGCTTGCCAAAATCGGCAAAGGTTTCGGACATCACGGCATGGATCAGGCCGGCGCTGTCCACGAGCGTGCCGTCGCAATCGAAAAGAACCAGCTTCATCGTTTTCAGTCTTCCCTATCGCCATCGGCCACGTCGAGACCGAGCAGGTTCCAGGTCTGCACCATATGCGGCGGCAGGGGCGCGCTGACCCGAAGCCGGCCGCCGGAAGGATGCGGTATGTCGATATGACGCGCATGCAGGTGCAGGCGCTTCTGAATACCACCCGGGAAATCCCAGTTCGGATCGTCGATGTAATATTTGGGATCGCCGATGATCGGATGGCCCATATGCAGCGCATGAACGCGCAGCTGGTGGGTGCGACCGGTATAGGGCTCCATTTCCAGCCAGGCGAGGTTCTGCGCGGCGGTATCGATGACGCGGTAATAGGAAATGGCGTGGTCGGCCCCCTCCTCGCCATGCTTGGCGATGCGCATGCGATCGCCATCCATCGTCTGTTCCTTGACCAGCCAGGTGGAAATCTTGTCCTGATGCTTACGCGGCACGCCCTTGACCAGCGCCCAATAGGTTTTCTTGGTATCGCGTTCGCGGAAGGCGGCCGTCAGCTTCTGCGCCGCGCCCCGGGTGCGGGCAACCACCAGCACGCCCGACGTGTCGCGGTCGAGGCGGTGCACCAGACGCGGCTTTTCGCCCTTCTGGTTGGTCCAGGCTTCCAGCAGCCCATCGATATGGCGGGTGACGCCCGAACCGCCCTGCACGGCAATGCCGGCCGGCTTGTTGAAAACGAAGACCTTGTCATCCTCATGCAGCAGCATGCGCGCCAGAAGCTCGCCATCTTCGGAATGCTTGAGGTCCTTCGAGCCGATCGGGCCGGTCTTGGTCTTCATATCGGAATCGACCGGCGGCACACGCACCATCTGTCCCGGCTGCACCCGCGCATCCGTCTTCACCCGGCCGCCATCCACGCGCACCTGGCCGGAGCGCAGCAGCTTCTGCAGCTGCCCGAAACCAAGCCCGGGATAGTGAATCTTGAACCAGCGATCGAGGCGCATACCGGCCTCGTCGGCCTCGACCTTGATATGCTCGATACCTGCCATGAAATTTCCAGTCTTTCTGTCCTGATCGCGCGCCCTATTGACCGGCGCGCCGTTTGGACCAAGCCTTTAGAACAAACTGCGGCCCAAGGCCAGCCCGGCGAAAACCGCGGCGATGGAAACCACAAGGCTTGCAAGCACGTAAACGGCCGAAAGCCCGAGCGCACCGCGCTCGAACAGCGAGACCGCATCGAGAGAGAAGGACGAAAAAGTGGTGAACCCGCCGAGTACGCCGGTGACGAGAAACAGGCGCATCTCCATCGAGGCGTTCAGCCGACGCGCCACAAGCTCGACCAGCAGACCGATCAGGAAAGATCCGGCCACGTTGACCGCCAGCGTCCCCCAGGGGAAATTCAACCCCGCCAGTCGCACACTCCACACGCCGACCAGATAACGGAAAACGGAACCGATTGCGCCGCCTGCGGCGACAAGAGCGATATTGAGCATGGGGATTGTATCTCCGGGGAAATGGCCGGACCGGGCAGTCCGACGTATTTCTAGACCATGGGAACGGTTGGTGAAACCCCTTTGCCCGGCGCTTTCGGCCATTAAAATACGATTAAATTGCACACCCGCGATTTAGCCTTCCAACAAGGCGCCGGTGTTAGTCTCCAGATTTTAAGGGTCAGCGAAGATTGCCGGGGGTTGGATGACACAGGTTCTTTCCGTTTCTGCGAATACGGCAGCCTATGCGCTGGAGGCCGTGAAGCCGTCGCAGCGCGTGCCGCGCAGGAGCGAGGTGGAAGAAGCCATTCACGAATTGGCGCGCAAGGCCGAAAACGGCGATGATTTCCAGCTTAGAGCCCTGATGACGGCCATCAAGCCGCCGGCGCTGACGCTTTATTTTCTGACAGCCGCAAGCCAGCGCCACGAACAGCAGGCAACTCTTGAGCAGGCCCTGCAGGCATACGAAGAGAATGAAAATAAAAAAACTATTTAATATCTTATATATATAAATAATTTTGGATGTATCGCTTCATTTATGTCAGTTTAATTTCACTCGTTCAGGTTGCTGTCAGTTAGAAATCCTAATCCTCCAGTGTCCATTGGAGGAGCGTCATGACATTACCGATCCGCCACGCAACCGCCCTCGCTGCTTTGCTGATGGTATCAGCGCCTGCTTTTGCTGCCACCACCATAAAAGTGACGGAAGGCGGTGAAGGCGGAGGGTCCATGACCCTTGCCCTCGACCAGAAGACGGTCAAAGCCGGAGACGCGGTATTTCAGGTGCATAATGACGCCATGAGCGAGCGGCACGAGATTATCCTCGTGAAGCTGAGGTCGGCCGACGAAAAAATCCCCCTGAACACGACGGGGCATCGCGTCGATGAAAAACAGCTGAAGAACCTTGGTGAAGTGGCCGATCTGAAGCCTGGCGGCGACGGGCGGCTGAAGGCGAAGCTTGCGCCCGGCACCTATCTCCTCTTCTGCAACATCAAGGGTCACTACGAAGCAGGCATGCAGGCCAGGCTGACCGTTACAAAATAAGAATGGCCGAAAAAACTGAGGCTGCCGGATAGGTATTGCATTCCGGCAGCCTCTTTTTACTGTCAGTTGTGCTGGTGCCCGCTCTTGTCGTCACCGCCCTTGGCCGCGCCCGTCGAGAGCACGATCTCAACCTTGCCCGCCTTTTCGAAGATGAGCGTTACCGGCACCTTATCACCCTCGGCAAAGGGCTTCTTCACGTCGAAGAACATCATGTGCAGGCCGCCGGGCTTCAGCTCCACCGTCTGGCCGGCGGGGATGACGATACCGTCATCCAGCTTGCGCATCTTCATGACGTCGTTGACCATGGCCATTTCGTGAATTTCGGCCCGGCCTGCCGCGGCGGATTCGACGCCAATGAGCTTGTCGTCGCTATCGCCGGCATTTTTGATCGTCACGTAACCGCCCCCTACCGGCTGGCCCGGCAACATGGCCTTGGTCGCGCCGCCCGATACTTCGAGGCTGCCGGCCTTCACGACATCCATATCCATGGCGGCGTGATCATGGCCGCCGGCATGGGCCTTCGCCGCAACCCTGATGGTCGGCGCCGGGCTTTTCAGAGAATGCGGATCGACACCTGCGGCGGCAACCTCATCCCAGGATACCTTGCCCTTGTCGCCGCACAGCTGCGTTACCTTGAAGGGCAGATCCTGCCCGACCTCGATGCCGGAGATTTTTCCCTGCACGGCGAAAGTGTCGTAGAACTCGTCCGGCAGCTCGCCGCCCTTCCAGCGGATTTCGACCGGACCGCTTTTGATCTCCTTGCCGTGGTTCTTGTAAACCTTCTGGTAGTCGCCCTTGATGATCTCCAGCTCCCAGCCGGCCTTGGGCTGCGGCTTGGCGGAGATGAAGCCTTCCGGCAGCTTGATCTGCACCTCTGTCGTGGCAAGCCCGCCGTCGCAGCCATGGGGCACCTGAAGGGCGGCAACGATGGTGCTGTCCTGTTCGGCCGAACCGTCCACAAACGTGGCGTGGGCGAAAGCCGGTGCGGTCGAAACCGATGCGGCGAAGAGAGTGCAGGTGATGATCTTGGTGGTTTTCATTTGCTTGTCCCTGCGACTGCGCCCCTCAGGGCCCGGCAGCCGCTCCGTGCCGCCAGCCGGCGGCGATGATCCCGTAAAACGAATAATCAGGCGGACAGGGACGGCGGGCCGCGCGCGGCCGGTTTGCGGATCGTCAGAACGGAGCGGAAGCTCCATTCAGCGGCCAGACGATTGTCGAGCCAGGCAAACTCCGTCTTCAGCCAGCCCGCCGTATCGGGCACAGGCAGAAGAATGGACGAGGCCAGCAGACAGGCCTCGCAGAACAGGATGGCATCGCCGGAATGGGGCTGATCATTGCCGGGATGGGAAGCGTTGATGCCATCACCGTGGCCAAGGCAGATTTCCGCAAAGGTGCCGTCCGGCAGCCGGTAACTCTCGTCCAGAGCAATGGCAGGCGCCACGGCAAGCGCCGGCTTATGGGCAAAACCGAGCGACAACATCAGGGTCGCGCAGAAAATGCGAAGCATTTTCTCCATCCCCGTCAGCCATGGTTTTCGATTTGCATTCATGGTCTAGGCGATATCCCGCTTTCCTGCCGTTTCAAAGGGGAATTTTGCCGCAGGCTTAACACTTGCAAGGGAACAATCGACACAAGGGGGCATTTTCCTGTCGAAACGATGTTTCAAGGGAGATCCGACATGCCAGCCAAATCGAAAGCCCAGCAGAAAGCCGCGGGCGCGGCACTGGCCGCCAAACGCGGCGACGTGAAGAAATCCAGTTTAAAAGGTGCTTCAAAAAGCATGGAGAAGTCCATGACAGAAAAGGAACTTGCGGATTTCGCCTCAACGAAACACAAGGGCCTGCCGGAGAAGAAATCCGATTGAAAGAAGCCGTGCTTGCGGGACGCGGCCACGTATTGCGGTGGCAATGGCGCAGATGGAGCAAGAATCTGTTCAGATGCGTCATTTGGTCCTTGCCAACAGCGGGGCTTCGCAGATAATGAGCGTCGCATCATCGTTGGGAGAAACCGCTTCACTGCGGTGCCGAAGGAGCAACCGCCCCGGAAACTCTCAGGCAAAAGGACCAGCGGTGACGACGGAACTCTGGAGAGAAGCCACCTTTCATAAGGACGGCTCGCCGAAGGGATAACAATCTCAGGCGACAAGGACAGAGGGGGCTCTTGAACCCGGCGCGTTTTTCGCGTCATGACCTGAGCCCGCGCGATCTTTCGCGCAACCCTGGAGGCGTCCTTGGACGATACCGCCGAGCTTCAAATCACGCCGCTGCATTCCCTGCATCTTTCGCTTGCCGCCCGCATGGTGCCGTTTGCCGGTTACGACATGCCGGTGCAATATCCGGCCGGCGTGCTGAAGGAACACCTTCAGACCCGCACCTCCGCCGGCCTGTTCGACGTGTCCCATATGGGCCAAGTGATCCTGAAGGCGAAGTCCGGCAACAATGAAGATGCCGCACTTGCGCTCGAAAAGCTGGTGCCGGTGGATATTCTCGGCCTCAAGGAAGGCCGCCAGCGCTACGGTTTCTTCACCGATGAAAACGGCGGTATCCTCGACGACCTGATGATCACCAACCGTGGCGATCACCTCTTCGTCGTTGTCAACGCCGCCTGCAAGGATGCCGATGTCGCCCATATGAAGGCGCATCTTTCCGACACCTGCGAGATCACCCTTCTCGATGACCGCGCCCTGATCGCGCTGCAGGGACCGCGTGCCGAAGAGGTGCTGGCCGAACTGTGGACGGGCGTTTCGGAGATGAAATTCATGGACGTGCAGGAAGTGCCGCTGCACGATGTGCCCTGCATCATCTCGCGCTCCGGTTACTCCGGTGAAGACGGCTTTGAAATCTCGGTACCCGCCGACAAGGCGGAGGAAATCGCCAAAGCCCTGCTCGAACATCCCGATTGCGAAGCCATCGGGCTTGGTGCGCGCGACAGCCTGCGTCTTGAGGCCGGCCTTTGTCTCTACGGCAACGATATCGACACCACGACCTCCCCGATCGAAGCCTCGCTGGAATGGGCGATCCAGAAGGCGCGCCGCGCCGGTGGTGATCGCGAAGGCGGTTTTCCGGGGGCGGAGCGCATTCTCGGCGAACTCAAGGACGGCACATCGCGCCGCCGCGTCGGCCTGAAGCCCGAGGGCAAGGCGCCGGTGCGCGGCCATTCGAAGCTTTTCGCGGATGCCGAAGGCAAGACGGAAATCGGTGAAGTGACGTCGGGCGGTTTCGGCCCCTCGGTCGAAGGTCCGGTCGCCATGGGTTACGTGCCTGTTTCCCACGCTGCTCCCGGCACGGCGATCTTCGCGGAAGTGCGCGGCAAGTACCTGCCCGTCACCGTCGCCGCCCTGCCCTTCATCAAGCCCACCTATAAACGATAATTTCATCCCATCTCCGGAGAGAATACGATGCTGAAATTTACCGCAGAACACGAATGGCTGAAGTTCGAAGGCGATGTCGCAACCGTCGGCATCACCAGCCACGCCGCTGAACAGCTTGGCGATCTCGTTTTCGTTGAATTGCCGGAAGTGGGCGCAACCTTCGCCAAGGATGGCGAGGCCGCAACCGTTGAATCCGTCAAGGCGGCGTCCGACGTCTATTGTCCGCTGGATGGCGAAGTGGTTGAAATCAACCAGGCCATCGTCGATGACCCCTCGCTGGTCAATTCGGACCCGCAGGGTGCTGGCTGGTTCTTCAAGCTCAAGCTTTCCAACGTTGCGGATGCCGATACGCTGCTCGACGAAGCGGCCTACAAGGAGCTGATCGCGTAATGACGACGCCCACCGAATTCCATTTCACCGACTATCAGCCCTATGATTTCGCCAACCGGCGTCACATCGGGCCGTCGCCGTCGGAAATGGCTGAGATGCTGAAGGTCGTCGGCTACAAGAGCCTCGACGCGCTCATCGACGCCACCGTTCCCTCCTCGATCCGCCAGAAGGTGCCGCTCACCTGGGGTGCGGCGCTGACCGAACGCGAGGCGCTGGATCGTCTTCGCGAGACGGCCAACAAGAACCAGGTCCTGACCTCGCTGATCGGCCAGGGCTATTACGGCACCATCACGCCGCCGGTCATCCAGCGCAATATTCTGGAAAACCCGGCCTGGTACACGGCCTATACGCCCTACCAGCCGGAAATCAGCCAGGGCCGCCTTGAGGCGCTGCTGAACTACCAGACCATGGTCTGCGATCTGACCGGCCTCGATGTTGCCAATGCATCGCTGCTCGATGAAGCGACCGCCGCTGCCGAAGCCATGGCCATGTGCCAGCGCGTCGCAAAGTCCAAGGCGACCGCCTTCTTCGTTGACGCCAATTGCCACCCGCAGACCATCGCGCTGATCGAGACCCGCGCGGCCCCGCTCGGCTGGAAGGTGATTGTCGGCAATCCCTTCGCCGATCTCGATCCCGTCGACGTGTTCGGCGCGATCTTCCAGTATCCCGGCACCCACGGCCATGTCAGCGATTTCTCCGGCCTGATTTCCCGTCTGCACCAGACGGGTGCGATTGCCGCCGTCGCCGCCGACCTTCTGGCGCTGACGCTCCTGAAATCTCCTGGCGAAATGGGCGCTGACATCGCCATCGGCTCCTCGCAGCGTTTCGGCGTTCCGGTCGGCTACGGCGGTCCGCATGCGGCTTACATGTCCGTGAAGGATGCGCACAAGCGTTCCATGCCCGGTCGTCTGGTCGGCGTCTCGGTCGATGCGCGCGGCAACCGCGCCTATCGCCTGTCGCTACAGACCCGCGAGCAGCATATCCGCCGCGAAAAGGCGACGTCGAACATCTGCACCGCGCAGGTGCTGCTCGCCGTCATGGCCTCCATGTACGGCGTCTTCCATGGCCCGCAGGGCATCAAGGCGATTGCCCAGCAGACCCACCAGAAGGCCGTGCTGATGGCCAAGGGACTGGAAAAGCTCGGTTACACCATTGAACCGGAGACTTTCTTCGACACGATTACCGTCGAAGTCGGCCATATGCAGGGCGTCATCCTGCGTTCGGCCGTGGCGGAAGGCGTCAACCTGCGCAAGGTCGGCGCGACGAAGATCGGCATGAGCCTTGACGAGCGCACGCGCCCGGCAACGCTTGAGGCCGTCTGGCGTGCTTTCGGCGGCAATTTCTCGATTTCGGATTTCGAGCCGGACTATCGCCTGCCGAAGGAATTGCTGCGCACCAGCCAGTACATGACGCATCCGATCTTCCACATGAACCGTGCCGAAAGCGAGATGACCCGCTACATCCGCCGTCTTTCGGACCGCGATCTGGCGCTTGACCGCTCGATGATCCCGCTCGGTTCCTGCACCATGAAACTGAACGCCACGGCGGAAATGCTGCCGATCACCTGGCCGGAATTTTCCGACATCCATCCCTTCGTACCCGCCAATCAGGCGCTTGGCTACAAGGAGATGATCGATGATCTTTCCGAAAAGCTGTGCTCGGTCACGGGTTATGACGCCTTCTCCATGCAGCCGAATTCCGGCGCGCAGGGGGAATATGCCGGCCTTTTGACCATCCGCAACTACCACCTCGCCAATGGCGATACGCATCGCGATATCTGCCTCATTCCGACGTCCGCGCATGGCACCAACCCAGCCTCGGCGCAGATGGCGGGCATGAAGGTGGTGCCGGTGAAGGCACGTGAAAACGGCGACGTTGATATCGATGATTTCCGTGCAAAAGCAGAGCAGTATGCGGAAAACCTCTCGTGCTGCATGATCACCTATCCGTCCACCCACGGCGTGTTCGAGGAGACGGTTCGCGAGATTTGCGAGATCACCCACAAGCATGGTGGACAGGTCTATCTCGACGGCGCCAACATGAACGCCATGGTCGGCCTTGCCCGCCCCGGCGATATCGGCTCCGACGTTTCGCACCTCAATCTGCACAAGACCTTCTGCATTCCGCACGGTGGCGGCGGCCCGGGCATGGGCCCGATCGGCGTCAAGGCGCATCTGGCGTCTCACCTGCCTGGCCATCCGGCGACGGACGGTCGTGAGGGTGCGGTGTCTGCAGCTCCTTTCGGTTCGCCGTCGATCCTGCCGATTTCCTGGAGCTATTGCCTGATGATGGGCGGCGAAGGGCTGACGCAGGCGACCAAGGTGGCGATCCTCAACGCCAACTATATCGCCGAACGGCTGAAGGGCGCTTACGACGTGCTCTACAAGTCCGAGACCGGTCGCGTGGCGCATGAATGCATCATCGACACCCGACCGCTCGCCGACAGCTGCGGCGTGACGGTGGACGATGTGGCAAAGCGCCTCATCGATTGCGGTTTTCACGCACCGACCATGAGCTGGCCGGTGGCCGGCACGCTGATGATCGAGCCGACGGAATCCGAGACCAAGGCGGAAATCGACCGTTTCTGCGATGCCATGCTGGCGATCCGCGAGGAAGCCCGCGACATCGAGGAGGGCCGCGCCGACAAGCTCAACAACCCGCTGAAAAACGCGCCGCACACGGTGGAAGACCTCGTCGGCGAATGGGATCGTCCCTATAGCCGCGAAAAGGGCTGCTTCCCGCCCGGCGCCTTCCGCATCGACAAATACTGGTCACCGGTCAACCGCATCGACAATGTTTATGGCGACCGCAACCTCATCTGCACCTGCCCTCCGATGGAGGACTATGCCGAGGCGGCCGAATAAAGCATTCGGCCGACGGAACAGGCAAAGGCCCGGAGCAATCCGGGCCTTTATTGTTTGATGGTTGCAGTTCAGGTTCGGAAAAACGGCAGAGCAGGATTGATCGCCATCGGCTCCATGCTAAACCGGATCGGGTAATCCGCTAGCAATGGAGCGCGAATGCGTCTGATCTGCCTGAACGGCTGGGGTGGGAAGCTGAACGACGAGCTTCTTGCCTATCTGTCCTCATCCGATCCCGATATTCTGTGCCTGCAGGAAGTGGTGCATACGCCAGCCGCCACGCAGGACTGGCTGACCTATCGTGACCATGGCATCGAACTGCCGCAGCGGGCAAACTTCCTGCGGGATGTCTCGGACGCCCTGCCCGACCATGTGGCGGTCTTTTGCCCGGCGGCTCAGGGTGATCTCTGGCACGGCGAGGTGCGCTATCCCTCGCAATGGGGACTGGCAACCTTCATTCGTAAATCCATAGCCGTCATCGCGCAGGCGCAGGGTTTCGTTCACGGAAGCTTTTCAGCGGATGGATACGGCGACCATCCGCGATCGCGCACCGCCCATGCCGTTCGCGTCTTCGATTTCAGGAACGGCCAGCCGGCGGTCATCGCCCATATGCACGGCCTGCGGGACCTTGAGGGCAAACACGATAGCCCCGCACGGCTGGCGCAGGCAAAGCGTCTCGTCCAGCTCGTCAGGAATATCGCGCAGGATGGTGACCGGATCGTCGTCTGCGGCGATTTCAACGTTCTGCCGGAGAGTGAGACATTCACTGTTCTGAAAGAGCTTGATCTCATCGAACTCGTCACGACACGCGGCTATACCGATACCCGCACCTCGCACTATACCAAGCAGAACCGTTATGCGGACTACATGCTGGTCAATTCGGCAGTGACGATTGATCACTTCGACGTTGTAGGAGAGCCCGAGGTTTCTGATCATTGCCCTCTGCTGCTCGAATTCAGGTGAGAACCGGGTCTCTCATCCGGTTCGTCAAGATCGGTGGAATATAGTCACCGCACCAGCCTGATATCGCTCGTCACCACCGTCTTGCCGGTCCTGCCGTCCCTGTCGGTGGTACGCAGCCGCAGGCCGTTATTGCCGATCTTTTCGATCGTCATGGCGGCGACGCGGTCCCCGTTGATATCGCGGTTCCAGCGAACGGTGAGGTTGATCGAATTTCCGCGGCGATTGCCGGCCAGTGCCGAAGGGCGGCCGGATGGACCGGTATAGGTGCCGCTGTAACGTGCGCCGCTTGCAGCCAGATCGGCGGCGATAGCGCGCTTCACCACCAGAAGCCCGCGGCAGGTGCCTGACATGCGCAGCGCGGTCTGCCGGGCATCGGAGTTCAGCGTGCAGTTAACGTTGATGGCCGGCGCGCCGATACGGGTGATCACCGTCCCCTTGCCCGTCCATGTGCCCTGAAGGGAAGACAGAAAAGCGCTTTCATCGGCAAGAGCGGGCAGCGCGGCAAAAAGGCTTGCCGCCAAGGCGATGATTGTAGTGCGGATTCTCTCAGTTTTTCCCATTGGACGACTTCGCAGGTTCGATTTCTTTCGAACGCTAACGCGTCATCGCCTGCGGATGTTCCAGCTGAACGACTTGCTGTTTCGTCTCCCCGCATAAGCCTTAAAACAGAAAGGAGGCATTGTGGGCCTTCTTTTTTATTCGTTACGGGAGAAACGCCACCGTCAGCCGACGAAAGCGCGCTCGATCACAAATTCGGCGGGCTTGTTGTTGGCGCCTTCGGTGAGACCAGCCTTTTCAAGCAGTTCCTTGGTATCCTTCAGCATGGCGGAGGAACCGCAGATCATGCCGCGATCGACGGCCGGATCGAGGGCGGGAACACCGAGATCGGCAAACAGCTTGCCGTTTTCGATCAGCGTGGTGATACGTCCCTGGAAGGGGTAGTCCTCACGGGTGACGGTCGCATAATGCTTGAGCTTGTCGCCGACGATTTCGTTCAGGAATTCGTGGTTCCTGATTTCCTCGACCAGATCGAAGCCATATTTCAGCTCGGCCACGTCACGGCAGGTATGGGTCAGGATGACCTCTTCGAACTTCTCGTAGGTCTCGGGATCGCGGATCAGGCTCGCGAAAGGCGCGATGCCGGTGCCGGTGGAGAACATGTAAAGCCGTCTGCCGGGCGTCAGCGCATCCAGAACCAGCGTGCCTGTCGGCTTCTTGCGCATCAGGACGGTATCGCCGGGCTTGATCGCCTGAAGATGCGATGTCAGCGGACCATTCGGAACCTTGATCGAGAAGAATTCCAGTTCCTCGTCCCAGGCGGGGCTGGCGATGGAATAGGCGCGGTAGATCGGCTTGTCGCCGACCATCAGGCCGATCATGGCGAATTCGCCGGAGCGGAAACGGAAGCCGGCCGGACGCGTCATGCGGAAACGGAACAGGTGATCCGTATAATGTTCCACCGATAAAACCGTCTCGGCGTAAACACCGTCGGGTATCTTGATCGCGAAATCTTCCGTCTTGGCTGGCGCGTTCATTTCAGGTTCCGTCCATTCTCATTCGATAAGCGACATTCTCCAACCGGGCAATTATACCATTTTTGCCGAGGTTTGAAGGCATGAGAATGTCAGAACTGCTATGTGCTCAGGAAATATGTATCAAAAAATCATATTTCCGCGCAACGTGTCACAGGGACGCACGCCGACGCCAGCTATAGGCCTCGCCAACTGCTGCCGGTTTGGCTGTCGGCTGGTAATAGACCGGTATTTCCGGCAGGCGATTTTCCGACAGGCGGCGAATGGCCGTACCGTTCGTCACGGCAAAGCTGGTAAATCCCGTGCGCAGCATCAGCGGCACCTGATCGATCAGCACATCGCCAACCGCCCTCACCTCGCCGGCAAAACCGAGGCGGCTGCGCAGCAGCGAGGCGTGGCTGAAACCACGGCCGTCATTGAAGGCCGGGAAGCTTATGGCGACAAGGTCGATACGGTCGAGATAGGGGCCGAGCTGGATGACATCATCCGCCGGTGTAATCAGAACACCGAGACCGATATCGTTGCTTTCGGCGGCACGAACCAGGAAATCGGCAAGCGACAACACCGGCTTCTGATCTGCTCCGGCCTTCACCTCTTCCGTTTCGATCACCCAGGCATCGTTTTCCACGAAGCCGTCGCGGTTCCAGATTTTCGTCATGGCATTCTCCTCAGGCGGCTTCTGCAGCGGAACCGTAAAGCGCATCCTTGAATGGCTGCGGTCCGACGCGGCGATAGGCTTCGAGGAAAATCTCTTCCTTCGAAAGGCGAAGCCCGAGATAGGTATCGACAATGGTCTCGATGGCGTCGGTCACCTTTTCCGGCTCGAAGCCGCGGCCGATGATCTCACCGATCGAGGTGTTTTCGTCACCCGATCCGCCGAGCGTGATCTGGTAGAGTTCCGCGCCCTTCTTTTCCACGCCCAGCAGGCCGATATGGCCGACATGGTGGTGGCCGCAGGCATTGATGCAGCCGGAAATCTTGATCTTCAGCTCACCGATTTCCGCCTGACGCTCGGGCGCGCCGAAGCGGGTGGAAATTTCCTGCGCCACCGGAATGGAGCGGGCATTGGCGAGCGCGCAATAGTCCAGCCCGGGACAGGCAATGATATCGGTGATCAGCCCCGCATTGGCGGTGGCAAGGCCCGCACCCACCAGTGCGCGATAGACCGGCTCGAGATCGGCCAGCGCCACATGCGGCAGGATGATGTTCTGCTCGTGGCTGATGCGGATTTCGTCGAAGGCATATTCCTCGGCAATATCGGCGACGAGTTCCATCTGCTCGTCCGTCGCATCGCCCGGAATGCCGCCGATCGGCTTCAGCGAGATGGTCACCATGCCGTAATCCGGGTGCTTGTGCGGCGCGACGTTCTGCTCGACAAAACGGGCGAAACCTTCATCGGCCCGCTTCCAGCGCGCCAGGCTCTCCCAGCCTTCCGGCCGGTCCTTCAGCGCCGGCGGCGCGAAATAAGCGGTGATTGCCGCAATATCGGCATCCGGCAGCTTCAACTCGGTGTTTTTCAGCTCCGCGAATTCAACCTCGACCTGGCGGGCCAGTTCTTCCGCACCGGTCTCATGCACGAGGATCTTGATGCGCGCCTTGTATTTATTGTCGCGACGGCCGTGCAGGTTATAAACGCGCATGATGGCCGTGGTGTAGGACAAGAGGTCCTCTTCCGGCAGGAAGTCGCGAATTTTCTTGGCGATCATCGGTGTGCGGCCCTGTCCGCCGCCGACATAGACGGCGAATCCGATCTCGCCCCTGTCGTTCTTTTTCAGATGCAGGCCGATATCGTGAACCTGAATGGCGGCGCGGTCGCGCTCGGCACCCGTGACAGCGATCTTGAACTTGCGCGGCAGGAAGGAGAACTCCGGGTGCACGGAAGACCACTGACGCAGGATTTCCGCATAGGGACGCGGATCGGCAACCTCATCGGCGGCCGCACCGGCGAAATGATCGGCGGTCACGTTGCGAATGCAGTTGCCGGACGTCTGCAGCGCGTGCATTTCCACGCTCGCCAGTTCGGACAGGATATCCGGCGTGTCGGAAAGGCGCGGCCAGTTGTACTGGATGTTCTGACGGGTGGTGAAATGGCCGTAACCCCGGTCATATTTGCGGGCGATGTGGGCCAGCATCCGCATCTGCTTGGAATTCAGCGTACCGTAGGGAATGGCGACACGCAGCATATAGGCGTGCAGCTGGAGGTAGACGCCGTTCATCAGGCGCAGCGGCTTGAACGCGTCCTCGGCCAGTTCGCCGGACAGCCGGCGCTCGACCTGATCGCGAAACTGTGCCACGCGGCCTTCAACAAATGCGTGATCGAACTCGTCGTAACGGTACATATTCTTCCTCAGACTGCGATAAATGCTGCATCGGCCGGCTTGAAGCCGGTGGCATAGTGCACGGTGGGGCCGGCGGCGCGAATGCGTTCGCGAAGGCGCGTCGGCCAGAGCTTGCCGTTCTCCTCGACGACATCGATGACGGCGACATCCACGACCTTGTTGGCGGAGAAATCCCGCTTGCCGATTTCCTCAAACGAGGCGACGGCCTCCGCGTGGCGCGCAACGATCGCCCCCTGCAGGTTCTCCGTCCACTCGCCACTGGCATCGAGCCAGACGGCAATACCATCGCTGAGGCGGTTGGCGGTCAAAACCTTGTCAACCATTTACATACTCCCGTTTGAAATCCGCCGGCTGCACTGGCAATGCAAGCGCCTCGGACCTGTCAAAATTGGCGCCCGCCACCGCATCGCCGATGATGACCATGACCGGACCGGTCAGTTCATCGCGATGTTCGAGTTCGGGCAGATCGTTCAATGTGCCATGCAGCAGGCGGCGATCCGCGCGGCTGGCGTTTTCGATGACGGCGACGGTCGTTTCCACACCGAGCCCCGCTTCGATCAGCCGTTTCGCGACCGAAGCAGCGACACTGCGGCCCATATAGACGGCGATGGTGGCCCCGGAGACGGCAAGCCGCGCCCAGTCGGGCAGCACATCGCCAGTCAGATCGTGGCCGGTGGTGAAAATCAGCGACGAGGCGACACCGCGCAGCGTCAGCGGCAATTCGAAATCCGCAGCCGCGGCGAAGGCCGATGTGATGCCGGGTACGATCTCATAGGCAATACCGGCGTCACGCAGCGCCGCCATTTCCTCGCCCGCCCGGCCATAGACCAGCGGATCGCCGGATTTGAGGCGCACAACGCGTTTGCCATCCTTGCCGAGGCGCACCAGCAGGCGGTTGATCTCTTCCTGCGACTTGCTGTGGCAGCCCTTGCGCTTGCCGACAGAAAGCCTTTCGGCATCACGGCGGCCCATATCGACAATCGCCTGCGGCACCAGCGCGTCGTAAACGATCACATCGGCTTCCATCAGCACGCGCTGCGCGCGCAGCGTCAGCAGGTCTTCCGCACCGGGACCGGCGCCGACGAGCCAGATGCGGCCTTCACTGCGTTCGGGCGATTGCAGCAGGCGGTCGACGGCCTGACGGGCGGAAGGGGTATCGCCGATGGCGACCGCATCCGCGACCGCGCCGGAAAAGAACCGCCGCCAGAACTTGCGGCGCAAGGCGCCCTTCGGCACATTTTCCTCGGCGGCATCGCGATATTGTACGGCGAGACGCGCAAGCTTGCCGAGCGACGGCGACAGCATCTGGTCGATGCGGGCGCGGATCATCTGGGCAAGAACCGGACCCGCCCCTTCCGTGCCGATGGCGACGGCGACTGGCGCGCGGGTGACAAGCGCGGGGGTGAAGAAATCGCAGAACTCCGGCTGATCCACCGCATTGGCGGGAATTTTCGCGGCGCGGGCAACGGTGACGATCTCACGGTCCAGCGCCTCGTCTCCGGTGGCGGCAAAGACCAGCGTCGCGCCCTGAACCAGCCGACCGGCGAAAGCCAGAACCCGGTGATCGATACCGTTTTCCCGAAGATAGCGGGAAAAATCCGCTTCAGGCTGATCCGCGTAAACGATGATATGTGCATTGGTATTGGCGAGCAGCCTTACCTTCGCGAAAGCCTCGTCGCCATTTCCGAAAACAGCGACCTGCCGTCCCTCAACCCGGAAGAATGCGGGGAAGGTTGAAAGGCGGTCGCCAGCAGCGGAAAAATCATGTTCGTTGTGCATTGGACATATATCCCGCATTGCCGCACAAGATTGAAGAAACAGAAATTCAAGCCTTTCCGACACCTGGATTTTTATTTCTCGAAGACCCCGGTTTTGGAGGAAAACAAACCGGCACTGGTTTTTCGCAGCCCGGCACCTCCCCGGTTTCCCTTGCGAATCCCTTGACAAAGCGGGCGCCCGCGCCGAACAAGGAGCGACAATTTATTGTCGATTTCCCCATGCGAAGACCGCTTTTTTGCAAGCGGAACGAAGGATAAGACCCTTGACCAGCCACAGCCTCGCCGCCCGCCTTCTCGACGTCATCGAACATGATATCCTGCCGTTGACCGCGCGTGGCGTGAGCCTCGGCAACAAGGTTTTCGGTGCCGCGATCCTGCGCAAGTCCGACCTCTCGCTTGTTGTCGCGGAAACCAATAACGAGCTGGAAAATCCGCTCTGGCACGGCGAAGTGCACACACTGAAGCGGTTTTACGAGCTGGGCGAGAAGCCGAATACGAAGGAACTGATATTCCTTTCCACCCACGAACCCTGCACCATGTGCATGTCCGCGATCACCTGGGCCGGTTTCGACAATTTCTACTCCTTCTTCAGCCATGAGGATTCCCGCGACGCTTTCGCAATCCCGCATGATCTCAAAATTCTGAAGGAGGTCTTCGGGCTGGAGCCGGGCGGTTATCGCCGCAACAACGCCTTCTGGAATTCGTATTTTGTCGCCGATCTGGTGGAAGGCGAAGACGATCCGCTGAAAACCGCGCTGAGGGCGCAGACGGCCCGCATCAAGGCCGCCTATGACGACCTTTCAACCAGCTATCAATCGTCAAAAAGCGACAATGACATTCCGCTCAACTAGGACATTTCCAGGAAAACCGCGTGGCGGTTTTCCATCCGGACGCAGCATGAAACAAAGAATGAAGGTTTGAGACATATGGAAGCCTCGAAGGATATTTCCCGCCTGATCGAGATCATGGTAGCCCTGCGCCAGCCGGAAACCGGCTGCCCATGGGATGTCGTGCAGACCTTCGAGACGATCAAACCCTATACAATCGAAGAGGCCTATGAAGTCGCCGACGCGATCGAGCGCAAGGATATGGACGATCTTTGCGAGGAGCTGGGCGACCTTCTGCTGCAGGTGGTTTTCCACGCCCGCATGGCTGAGGAAAGAGGCGAATTCGCCTTTGGCGACGTGGTGCATGCCGTCACCTCAAAGATGATCCGCCGCCATCCGCATGTCTTCGCCGTCTCCGACGCCGACACACCTGATAGCGTCAAGCTGCAATGGGACCAGATCAAGGCCGAGGAAAAACGCGAGCGCGCGGAACGCCGGGCGCGTCGGGGCATCACCGAGGATTTCAAGGCCGGGTTTCTGGGCGGCGTGCAGCGCAGCCAGCCGGCGCTGACCGAGGCGCTCAAGCTACAGGAACAGGCCGCCCGCGTCGGTTTCGACTGGTCGGACCCGGCTCCGATCCTCGACAAGATCGAGGAAGAAATCGCGGAACTGCGTGAGGCGCTTGCGGAGGGAAAACCCGAAAAGGTTTCGGACGAACTCGGCGACCTCATCTTCGCCCTCGTCAATATCGGCCGCCACGTCAAGGCCGATCCCGAAAATGCCCTGCGCGGCACGAATACGAAATTCCGCCGTCGTTTCAATCACATAGAAACATCTCTGAAGGAAAATGGCGAGACGCTGGAAGACGCCGATCTCGAGAGGATGGAAGATTTGTGGCAGGCGGCAAAGCGAATCGAACGCGCGCTCGATACGGTTTCCTCCTGATCACGGGGATGCTGAGAACGCTTTGACTGGCACCGTCAGAAGAATGGGTGGTGCGTCGAGCCAATCACGCCGACGTCATCCTCGCATCCTTGTCGGAGCGCTCAGCGCTCCCAGTCCTCGCGTTCGCGGACAGTCGTTTTTCCGAGCTTCCGCTCCAGTTCTGCCGCCTGCGCTTCGGACAGGCGCACATCGAGCGCAACCGAGCCGTCTTCGTGGTCTTCACGGCCGTCGACGATGGAATTGCTGTAGACCCAGGAGATCAACGGCAATTGTTCGACGGAAAGCACGACGGTCGTTTCCGTCAAAACGCCGGACAGACGCTTTGATATCTCGTCCATCAGGGCATCGACACCCTCGCCCGTGACGGCCGACACGGCGCGGATATCCGAGCGACCTTCGGCGCGCTGCAGGATGGCGTCATGCGCTTCAGGTTCCAGACGGTCGATCTTGTTCCAGACCTCGATGATGCGCTTTTCCGCTTCCTTCTCGTCAATGCCGAGGTCGCCGAGAATACGCAGCACATCAGCCGATTGCGCGGCATTGTCCGGATCGGACATGTCGCGCACATGCAGAACGAGATCGGCTTCCAGCACCTCTTCCAGAGTGGCACGGAAAGCGGCGACCAGATGCGTCGGAAGATCGGAAATGAAACCGACCGTATCGGACAGGATGACGGTGCGGCCATGCGGCAGCTTCATGCGGCGCAAGGTCGGGTCGAGCGTGGCGAAGAGCATGTCCTCCGCCAGAACGCCAGCACCGGTGATGCGGTTGAACAGCGTGGATTTGCCGGCATTGGTATAACCGACGAGAGCCACGATCGGATGCGGCACCTTGCGGCGCTTGGCGCGGTGAAGCTGGCGGGTGCGCACCACCTGCTCCAGTTCGCGTTCCAGCTTGACGATGCGTTCCTGCAAAAGCCGGCGGTCGGCTTCGATCTGGGTTTCACCCGGACCGCCCATGAAGCCCGCGCCACCACGCTGACGCTCAAGGTGGGTCCAGCTTCGGACGAGGCGGCCCTTCTGGTAGTTCAGATGCGCGAGGTCGACCTGCAGCGTGCCTTCCTTGGTGGAGGCGCGGCGGCCGAAGATTTCAAGGATCAGACCGGTGCGGTCGATGACCTTGCAATTCCACTGCTTTTCGAGATTGCGCTGCTGCACCGGGGTCAGCGGATGATCGACGATGACGAGACCGGAATCGGTTTCATCGAGAAGATGGCCGATTTCCTCGATCTTGCCGGTTCCAAACAGCGTTGCCGGCCGCGGCTGGTTGACGGAAACGATCAGACCCTGCGTCACTTCCAGATCGATGGCGAGCGCCAGACCCTTGGCTTCCTCGAGCTTGGCCTCGACCGAACGGCCGGGCGCGGCCGGGGCGGCGGCCGCATCGCGCGTTTCACGCGGCTGCTTGAGGACGGGCACGAGCACCACAGCGCGCATGTCGTCGCGGTGCTTTTCCTGCTCCGGAATGATCGATTCGTTCGAGGTGTCGCGTGTCGAAATGGGGCTTGGCCTTATCCAGAAAGAACATTTCGGCCAACCGAATCCACACGGACGGCCATTGAATTCAACCTGACAGAACCGGAAACGTTCCGGTCCGGGTCAGCTTATATCGAATATACCGCCGGAGGGAGCCTGATCAGGCCGCGCCTTCTTCGCTTTCGAACATCTGCATCGGCTGGCCGGGCATGATGGTGGAGATCGCATGCTTGTAGACCAGCTGCGAATGACCATCACGGCGCAAAAGCACGCAGAAATTGTCGAAGGAGGTAACAACGCCCGTCAGCTTGACGCCGTTGATCAGGAAAATCGTGAGCGAAATCTTCTGCTTACGAACGGTATTGAGGAAAAGATCCTGAAGGTTTTGAGAACGTTCCGCCATGGCGCCGCTTCTTTCTTTTTTGCCGGCAGGGATACCGGAAAATAATCAATCAATAATCAACCGGCCAAGTCACATCCCCCGCTTGGCCAGCCTGCAACTCTGGTATCAAATCGTGTCCTGTTCCGCAACGGTCAAAACAGCCGAATGAGTACGAGTATTGACCCGCTTTTTCGATTCGAAACAGTCAGAAATATTGTATCGAAACCCGGAAAAGCTGTTCCACGTCGCGCACCGCATCCGCAGACGCAAACAGCACGACACGGTCCTTCGCCTTGATTTTCGTGCTGCCGTCCGGGCGGATCACCACGCCATCGCGATAAATCGCGCCGATGCGCACACCGTCGGGCATATCGATGTCGCGGAAGGACTGGCCGACCAGCGGCGATGTTTCCAGCGCTTCCGCCTCGATAACCTCCGCCGAGCCGCGCTGGACGGCGTATACCGAACGGATGCGGCCCTTGCGCACATGCTGGAGCACGCGGGAGATGGTGACGGCACGGGGGTTGATATAGGCATCGAGACCGAGCGAGGCCGCAACATCGTGGAAGGACGAACTGTTCAGCAGCGCAAGGTTGGACTTGCAACCGAGCTGCTTGGCCATCACCGCAGCCAGAATATTGGTCTGATCGTTATTGGTGAGCGTGACGATCAGGTCCGCGTCCTGAATATCCGCCTGCATGAGAATTTTCTGATCGAGTGCCGAACCGTGCAGAACGATGGTGTTGCTGAGCTGCTCCGATGCGGCAACAGCCCTGTCGCGATCCGCTTCGACGATCTTCACCCGGGTCTTCGGCTGCATCTCCTCGATCTTGTGCGCGACGAAATGACCGATATTGCCGGCGCCCGCGATGACGATGCGCTGCGCCTCCTGCTCTTCATGACCGAAGAGGCTCAGGGTGCGACGGGCGTGCTGGCGCTGGCAGATGACATAGGCAAGATCGCCGACCCGCAACTGCTCGGAGGAATGCGCCACCTTGAGAATGCCGTCGCGATAGACGCCGACAACCGTGGCGATGAGGTCCGGAAAGAGATTGGAAAGCTGCTGCAGCGGCGTATTGATGACCGGGCAGTCCTCCATGCATTCGATGGCCAGCATGAAGATCGTGTCGTCGGCAAAACGCACGACATCGGTGGCGCCCGGAAAGGCGATGCGCCTGAGCACCATCTTTCCGACTTCCACTTCCGGCGAAATCGTCACGTCGATGGACATGTTCTCGCGGCTGAAGAGATCGGCATATTCCGGCCTCAGATAGCTCTGATCGCGTATGCGGGCAATCTTGGTGGGAACGCTGAACAAGGCGTGCGCCACCTCGCAGGCGACGATGTTGATTTCGTCATGCAGCGTCACGGCAATGATCATGTCGGCCTGGTCCGCACCGGCCTTGGCCAGCATGTCCGGATGCGCGCCATGGCCAACGTATCCGCGCACATCCAGCGTCTCGGTGATGGCGGTGATCAGCGGTGCGGCCGTATCGATGACAGATACTTCGTTATCCTCGCGCGACAATTGTTCGGCGATGCCGTAACCCACCTGCCCTGCGCCGCAAATGATGACTCTCATGCTGTCTCTCTGACGGAATATCTGTTACGGCGACCTGGCCTTCGTTCCTTATACGCCGAGAGATTTCAGTTTGCGATGCAGCGCCGATCTTTCCATGCCAACAAATTCCGCCGTCCGTGAAATATTGCCGCCGAAACGGTTGATCTGGGCCACCAGATAATCCCGCTCGAACATTTCACGGGCTTCGCGCAGCGGCAGGGTCATGATGTGCTGGTCGCCCTGCGCCGAAATCTTCGGCAGCATGTCGCCAATATCCGATGGCAGCATGTCGGCCGAGATCGGCGCCTCGCCGCCTTCGGGACGGGCAAGGATCATCAGCCGCTCGATATTGTTGCGCAGCTGGCGGATATTGCCTGGCCAGTCATGCGTCTGGAGAACGGCCATGGCGTCGTCACCGATCTTGCGCGGGCGAATGCCGGCCTGCTCGGAAATCTGGCGCATGAACATGTCGACGAGGAAGGGAATATCCTCGCGCCGTTCGGAGAGCGCCGGCACCTTCACCGGCACGACGGCCAGACGGTGGTAGAGGTCCTCGCGGAACTGGCCTTCGGCGATCAGGCTTTCGAGGTGATGGGCGGTCGAGGAAATGATGCGCACATCCACCTTCACCCGCTTGCCGCCACCGACGCGCTCGAACTGCTGGTCGACCAGCACGCGCAGGATCTTATTCTGCGTCTCGCGCGGCATTTCGCCGACTTCATCGAGATAAAGCACGCCGCGATGAGCTTCTTCCAGCGCGCCGACCTTGCGTGGCTGCCCCGGCAGGCCTTCCGTTCCAAAGAGCGCGATTTCCATGCGGTCCGGCGTGATCGTCGCGGCATTGAGCGCCACGAAGGGGCCGCTCGCACGCGAGGACTTCTTGTGCACCATGCGGGCCACGAGTTCCTTGCCGGAACCGGAGGGGCCGAGGATCATGATGCGGCTGTTGGTAGGCGCAACCCTGTCGATGGTCTGGCGAAGCTGCGACACCGCAAGCGAGGCGCCGACGAGTTCAACCGCGTCACCCGTGCGTTTCTTGAGTTCCTGAACCTCGCGCTTCAGCTTGGAGTTTTCCAGCGCCCGCTCGGCTATCAGGATCAGGCGGTCGGCCTTGAACGGCTTTTCGATGAAATCGAAGGCGCCGCGCTTGATGGCGTTGACGGCGGTTTCGATATTGCCGTGACCGGAAATCATGACGACAGGGATTTCGGGATGGCGGCTCTTGATCTCGTCAAGCAGCGCCAGACCGTCGAGCTTCGAGCCCTGCATCCAGATGTCGAGAAAGATCAGGCGCGGCACACGCTCCGAGATGGCGGCCAGCGCGCTGTCACTGTCGAACGCCATGCGCGTCTCATGGCCTTCATCGGACAAGATGCCCGCTACGATTTCGCGAATGTCCGCCTCGTCATCCACGACCAGAATATCAGACGCCATATGCTGCTTCCTTGTTATTTTCGCCGCCGACCGCCTCGATATAGGGCAGCAGCACTCTGATCATGGCGCCGTGGCCGTGATCGAACTCAGGCGGGGCATCGTGGAGTTCCAGATACCCGCCATGCTCTTCGATGATCTTCTTGACGATGGCCAGACCAAGGCCCGTGCCCTTGTCCCGCATCGTCATGTATGGTTCGAGAATGCGGTGACGGTTCTCGACGGGAAGGCCGCGGCCATTGTCGATGATGTCAGCGACAAAACGGGAGTTGGCTTCGTCGAAGGAGGCGCGTACCAGGATCATGCCCGGCCGCTTTTCGCCTTCCACCGCCTCGATCGCTTCGGTCGCATTCTTGATGAGATTGCCGAAGGCCTGCCCCAGCATGCGGGCATCGAACATGCCCTCCAGCGGGATATCGCCCAGCTCCGTCGTGAACCTGGTGTCGGCGGCGCTGATTTCCCGCAGGAACGCCGCATCCTTCAGGATCGCGCGCAGATCCGACTTTTCCTTCGTCGGCTTGGGCATACGCGCAAAGGCCGAGAATTCATCCACCATCCGGCCGATATCACCGACCTGCCGGACGATGGTGTCCGTACACTGATCGAAAACGGCGCGGTCGCTCTCGTCGATCTGCTTGCCGAAACGGCGCTTGATGCGCTCGGCGGAAAGCTGGATCGGCGTCAGCGGGTTCTTGATTTCATGCGCGATGCGGCGCGCCACATCCGACCATGCCGTCGAGCGCTGGGCAATGACGAGGTCGGTGATGTCATCGAGGGTGATGACGTAGCTGTCGCGGCTGTCGCGGGCATCCTCACGGGTCACCTGCACATTCAGTGTCCGTTCCTTGCCGCGTCGCATGATGTTTATCTGCTTGCGGAAGTTGCCACGCGCCCAGGTGTTGGCCTCGGTCACGACCTGTTCGATTTCCGGCGCGATCTCCGACAGCTGCGCGCCGATGAGCTGCTCGGAATTCAGCGCCAGGAACTCTTCGCCGGATGGGTTGACGATGGTGATCCTGCGGTTCTCGTCGACACCGATGACGGCGGCGGTGACACCTGACAGCACGGCTTCGATGAAGCGGCGGCGATCGTCGATATCATCCTTGGCCTCGATGATCTGCTCCTGCTGGCTGCGCAGTTCCGAGACCATCTTGTTGAAGGTACGCGACAGGCGCCCGACATCGCCATCGACGGCGCGGACGGGAACCAGAACATGCATGTTGCCGGTGGCGACACTGTCTGCGGCACTGATGAGCAGGCGGATCGGTCGCACGATACGGTCGGCCACCGCGATTGCCGTCCAGATGGCGGCGAGAAGCACGATCAGCGCAAAGCCGAGATAGAGGATGGCAAAGGCGATCTGCAGCGGCGCGCGGCCCGCCTCCATCGCCTTGTATTCGGCGCGGTTCTCCTCCATCAGCCGCATCGCGCCCATCACCTTGGGATCAACGGCGCGCACGGTGTAAAGGAAGGTGCCGCTGATGCCTTCGAGCTTGATGATGGCGCCAACGAGGTTGGTGATCCCCGGCGGGATCAGCGTCGGCTGACCGGCGGCGGCCTTTTCCAGCGCGTCATGCGGAATGGCGGGAAGCGGTTTTTCCGTCTTGATATCGGCCTGCGCGACGGCGTCGCCATCCTCCTGCACCAGAAACGCGCCAAGCAGGCCGCGCCCCTTGGCCTGACGGGTCATCAGGTCGACGAAGCCGGTGCGGTCGAGATAAAAAAGCGCGCGATTGCGGTCGAGGTCGGTGGCCATCGACAGGGTCTGGCCCTGAAGATAACCGGCATTCTCCATCATATAGGCCTGGGCGATATTGCTGGAGGAATCGACGATCGACTGGGTTCGGATCGAGAACCAGCGGTCGAGGCCGACATTCAGCGTCAGGCTGGCGAAGATGGCGACAAGCACGGCGGGCGTGATTGCCACGATGGAGAAAAGCACGACGATGCGCACGTGCAGGCGTGCGGCCGCCCTGCCCTTTTTGCGCGCTTTCAGCAGGCGGTTAATTTCCCGGCC
Source organism: Agrobacterium sp. OT33 (assembly GCF_017313365.1). Classification (NCBI taxonomy): domain Bacteria; kingdom Pseudomonadati; phylum Pseudomonadota; class Alphaproteobacteria; order Hyphomicrobiales; family Rhizobiaceae; genus Agrobacterium; species Agrobacterium sp. OT33. The sequence goes on from NZ_JAFLMZ010000002.1 coordinate 530,151, forward strand.
GATGAGAAAGATCAGCCCGATCACGAAGATCGAATTGATGACGACCGAAGCGATGACGACATTCGATGTCGGTGCGATCGGCGTCACGCCCAGCAGCACGAAGAGGGTAATGATGGCACAGACGAGCGCGACGCCAGCGAGCACCAGCCCCGGCAAAGCGAAAGACATCCTGCGATCGGCAACCACCATTCCCGCTGCTTCGTCGGCAACGGCGTTTTCGGCGGCGGGTTTCCGCATGCACTACTCCCAATCGCTGGCCAGCCAGCGCCACAATCATGAAGTCAGGCGAGACTCACCGCATATTGGCGAATCCCTTCCTTCCTAGTGTTTTCCAAGCAACACAATGTGGCGAAAATGCAACGACAAATGCAACCTTGTCAACATTCTCACGTGGGGCGGGAGCTGCGATAGACGGAAACGCCAAGCTCGCGGATTTTCTTGCGCAGCGTATTGCGGTTCAGGCCAAGAAGATCGGCAGCCTTGATCTGGTTGCCGCGCGTCGCCGTCAGGGCGGCGAGAATCAGCGGATATTCGAGTTCGCGCAGCACACGGTCGTAAAGGCCGGGCGGCGGCAGGCCATCGCCGAAGCTGGCGAAATAATCCCGCATATTTTCTTCCACCGCCTGCGAAATGGTGAGCGAACCGGTGCGAACCGCCATCTTGTCGAGCGGGCTGTCGGGAACATCCGACTGCAGTTCCTGCTCGATGATCTCGCGGGTGATGACTTCCTGCGGATAAAGCGCCATCAGGCGGCGGATCAGGTTTTCCAGCTCGCGCACGTTGCCCGGCCAGGCATAGGCCTTCATGACCTCAAGAGCTTCGCTCTCGAAACGCTTGCCCTCAAGACCTTCCTTCTCACCCTGCTGGATGAAATGGCGCACCAGATCGGGAATATCCTCGGCGCGGTCACGCAGCGGCGGCAGGCGCAGCGGCACGACGTTCAGGCGATAATAGAGGTCTTCGCGGAACAGGCCCTGATTGATCGACTGTTTCAGGTCCTTGTTGGTGGCAGCGACGATGCGGACATCGGTACGGATAGGCGTGCGACCGCCCACCGTCGTATATTCGCCCTGCTGCAACACACGCAGCAGGCGCGTCTGCGCATCCATCGGCATGTCGCCAATTTCATCGAGGAACAGCGTGCCACCCTCGGCCTGTTCGAAACGGCCGGTCGAGCGGTTCTGCGCGCCGGTGAAGGCACCCTTCTCATGGCCGAAGAGTTCGGATTCGATCAGGTCACGCGGAATTGCCGCCATGTTGATGGCGACGAAGGGGCCGTTGCGGCGTTTGCCGTAATCATGCAGCGCGCGGGCCACCAGCTCCTTACCCGTACCGGATTCGCCCGTTATCATCAGCGTCAGGTCGGTCTGCATCAGGCGGGCGAGAACGCGGTAGATTTCCTGCATCGCCGCCGAGCGGCCAACGAGCGGCATGCCGTCCTGCATGTCGTCATCGAGCTTGGCCGGCTTGCGCTTCGGCTCCGACAAGGCGCGGCCGATGATGGCGATCAGTTCCGTCAGATCGAAGGGCTTCGGCAGGTAATCGTAAGCGCCTTTTTCCGACGCCTTGATGGCCGTCATGAAGGTGTTCTGCGCACTCATGACCAGAACCGGCAGGTCCGGGCGGGCCTTCTTGATGCGCGGCAGCAGATCGAAGGCGTTTTCATCGGGCATCACGACATCGGTCACGACAAGATCGCCCTCACCTGCCGAAACCCAGCGCCAGAGCGTTGCGGCATTGGAGGTGATGCGCACGTCGTAACCGGCGCGGCTCAGCGCCTGGTTCAGCACCGTGCGGATTGCGGCATCATCATCGGCGACGAGGATCGTAGCTGTCATAGGTCATTTCCTGTCGTGTTCGGCAAAGTGCTGTCGTCGAGCGCCACTTCCGGCGAGACGGGCATCAATACGCGGAAAGTCGTGCGATGGTTCTGGCTGTCGCATTCGACAATGCCGCCATGGGCGCCGATCAGCTTGGCGACAAGCGCCAGCCCGAGGCCCGAACCATTCGTCTTGGTGGTAATGAAGGGATCGAAAAGATGCGGCAGGAGATCGGCCGGAACGCCCGGACCATTATCATGCACGCAGAATTCGAGCGGCAGCGAGATACGCTCGCGGCTGCCGGCGACCGAAAGCCGCATGCCGGGACGATAGGCGGTGGTGAGGATGATCTCGCCATCCGGCTGGTTGCCCACGGCTTCCGCCGCATTCTTCACCAGATTGAGGAAGACCTGCACCAGCTGGTCGCGATTGGCATAAACCGGCGGCAGCGACGGGTCGTAATTTTCCGAAATCTTGATATTGCGGGCAAAGCCGGCCTTGGCGATGGCCTTCACATGATCGAGCACGGAGTGGATATTGACCGGCATGCGGTCCACCGGCCGCTCGTCGGAAAACACCTCCATGCGGTCGACCAGCGAAACGATGCGGTCGGTCTCGTCGCAGATCAACCGCGTCAGCGCCCGGTCTTCATCGGCAACCGAAGTCTCCAGCAGCTGGGCGGCGCCACGAATGCCGGACAGCGGGTTCTTGATCTCGTGCGCGAGCATCGAGGCAAGGCCCGTAACGGAACGGGCAGCGGCACGATGGGTCAGTTGCCGGTCGATCTTGTCGGCCATCGACCTTTCCTGAAAGACGACGACCACCGATCCCGGTTCGCTGACAACGGGCGCGACATAAAGATCGACCAGCTTGTCCTGGCCAAGACGCGGCGAACTCAGATCGACGCGGTATTCGTTGACCGGCGCGCGGCGCTCCCGCACCTGATCGATCAGTGCGAGCAACGGGCTGCCGAAGGGAATGAAGGTGGAAACGCGGTAGCGCGCGAGATGGGAGGCGCTCGCCCCGAAAAAGGCTTCGGCTTCCCAATTGGCGAAGGCGATGAAACCTTCGGCGTCCACCAGAATAACGGGGTTCTGCACCGCGTTCAGAACCGCCATGGCAAGCGCGTTTCCATCTGCCGGGCTGTGTTTGTCAGCGCTCATGCGGCCTTCCTTGCGGCGTCTTCGACCGCATTTTCGCTAAGGGCGGAGCGCAGCAGATCAGCCACCTCCCCCGTGTCACGCGATGTCATGATTTTAGCCTTGTCAGGCGTGGCGCTCTCAATCGCGAAACGGTCGAGATACCAACCCAGATGTTTGCGGGCATGCCGGAGACCGGCTTCCCTTCCGTAAAATTCCAGCATCATCTCGTAATGCTCGACGGCAATACCAGCGATCTCGGCGTGTTGCGGGGCGGCGTGCCCGGCCAGCACAGCCGGCAGCCAGGGTTGCCCCTGCGCGCCACGCCCGACCATGACGGCATCCGCATCTGAACGGCGGAGAATTTCCCGTGCATCTTCTGCGGTCTCGATATCGCCATTGGCGATCAGCGGCACGGAAATCACCTCGCGAACGGTGCGGATAGCGTTCCAGTCCGCCCGTCCCTCGTAGAACTGCATACGGGTGCGGCCGTGAATGGTGATGAGCTGAACCCCTGCCGCTTCGGCGCGGCAGGCAATTTCGGGCGCGTTGATGGTGTTTTCGTCCCAGCCGAGCCGCATCTTCAGCGTCACGGGCACATCAACCGCTTTGACGGTCGCCTCGATCAGAGAGAGCGCATGATCGGGATCGCGCATCAACGCCGAACCGGAGTAGCCCCCCGTCACCTTCTTGGCCGGACAACCCATGTTGATATCTATGATTCCCGCGCCGTTATCGGCCGCGATCTTCGCTGCCTCGGCCATGAAATGCGCCTCGCGCCCGGCAAGCTGCACCATATGCGGAACCATGCCGGCATTTTTCAGCCGCGCCCAGGATTCCCCTCGGTTGGCGACGAGTTCACGGCTTGCCACCATTTCCGTGACAACAAGGCCGGCGCCATAACGCCAGGCGAGCTGTCGGAACGGCAGATCCGTCACGCCCGACATGGGCGCCAGCACGGCACGATTACGGATCGTGACTGAGCCGATGCTAAACGGTTCTGACAACTGCGGAAGGGGCAACTGATGATCTTTCATGCAGAAGGGTTATTTGCATTATTTTTAGACAGTGTTTGCGCAGTTGCCAAGCACTTTTAGAGGGTTGCATCTTTTATTTGCTGCGCGGCTGCCTGCCTGTTTTGCGGTCGGTGGCAAATTGTGCAGGTTCGGGACATGCCATGCCGGACGATCCTGCGGCGTGCAGGGTAAATGCGCGTCTTATCGGGCTGGCCATCCGGGTTTTGAAACGCTAGAGCAGGACTGTCAACCGTTAAGGGTTGCGCGCAAAGCATATGACCAATGCAGGAAAGTACTATGAAACTCGGCATCGTCATCGTCGCCGCCGGGCGCGGCGAAAGGGCAGGCTCCCCCGAGGAAGGGCCGAAACAATATCGCCCGATCGGCGGCAGAGCCGTCATCGAGCACACGGTATCGACCTTTCTGGGCTGGGACAGCGCCTGCCCCATCGTGATCGTCAGCCATGCCGACGATGCAGCACTGCTGTCGCCGATCCTTGAGCGGCTTGATGCCGGTGAGCGGATCGTCACGGTGACGGGCGGCGCGACACGCCAGCAATCGGTGCTGGCGGGGTTGGAGGCGCTCTCCTCCCGCGATCTCACCCATGTGATGATCCATGACGCCGTGCGGCCTTTCGTCGCCACGGACATGCTGGAGCGTATCGTGGCGCTGCACGCGGAAGGCGCTCGGGGCGTTCTGCCTGCCCTGCCCGTTACCGACACGTTGAAACGCGGTTCGGATGACCGCGTCGTGGAGACGGTTTCCCGTCAGGGACTTTATGCCGCGCAGACCCCGCAGAGCTTCGCTTATGATGACATTCTCGCAGCGCATCGCGCCGCTGCCGCCTCGGGAAAGTCCGATTTTACCGATGATGCATCGATTGCCGAATGGGCGGGACTGCCGGTGACACTGACCGAAGGTTCGGTCGACAATGTGAAACTCACTCTCAAGCGGGATATCGCCATGGCCGATGAAAAGCTCTCTCACGCATTGCCCGACGTGCGTACCGGCAATGGTTACGACGTGCACCAGCTGGAGGCTGGAGACGGTGTGACACTCTGCGGCGTCTTCATCGAACACGACCAGAAACTCAAAGGTCATTCGGATGCGGATGTGGCTTTGCATGCGCTGACGGATGCGCTGCTCGCCACCTGTGGCGCCGGCGATATCGGCGATCACTTCCCGCCTTCCGATCCGCAATGGAAGGGGGCGGCCTCGCGCATCTTCCTCGAACATGCGGCCAAGGTGGTGCGCGACAATGGCGGCACGATCATGAATGCCGATGTCTCACTGATCGCCGAGGCGCCCCGCATCGGTCCGCACCGGCAGGCCATGCGCGAAGCGCTCTCCGACATGCTCGGGATTGCGCTGGAGCGCTGCTCGGTGAAGGCGACGACCAATGAGACGATCGGCTTCGTCGGCCGCCGTGAGGGTATCGCGGCAATCGCCACCGCTACCGTCGTTTACAGGGGCAGACCGTTATGAGCCTCTTTCCCGCTGACATAGAAGAACTGGCGCGGCGGATCATCTCTGATTTCACCGCCCGTGGCGTCATGGTCTCGACCGCCGAAAGCTGCACGGGCGGCCTGATCGCCGGTGCCCTGACGGAAATTGCCGGCTCCTCCGCCGTCGTCGACCGTGGTTTCGTCACCTATACGAACGAATCCAAGATGGACATGCTGGGGGTTGGCACTGGCACGCTTGCCACATTCGGCGCGGTATCACGGCAGACGGCGCTGCAGATGGCGCATGGCGCGCTGTTCCGCTCACGCGCGGATTTTGCCGTGGCCGTGACCGGCATTGCCGGTCCGGGCGGCGGTTCCGCCGACAAGCCCGTTGGCCTGGTGCATCTGGTCGCCAAGGCGCGCGGCGGTAAAATCCTGCATCATGAAATGCGTTACGGCGAGATCGGCCGCACGGAAATCCGGCTTGCGACCGTCAGAACCGCACTTGAGATGCTGATTACCCTCAATCAGGCCGGGTCGGCGTAAATTTTATCGGCGCGGGTCTCGAAGGCTTCCGCAAACATGCGGAAAGCCCGGTCGAACATCGACCCCATGACGGCGCCGAGCAGGCGGCTTTTAAATTCATAATCGATGAAGAAATGAATGGCCGAGCCACCATCTTCCGATTCTTCGAAACGCCAGCGATTGTCGAGATATTTGAACGGCCCGTCGATATATTTCACATCAATGGCGCGCTCGGCCGGGTTCAGCAGCACCTGCGTGGTGAAGGTCTCGCGAATGGCCTTGTAGCCCACCGTCATATCCGCCACCAGCAGCACCTTGCCATCACGTTCCTTGCGCGAGCGGACAATGAGCGCCTCGCAAAGCGGCAGAAACTGCGGATATTTTTCCACATCGGCGACGAGGTCGTACATGCGGTCTGGCGAGTGTTTGACGAGGCGATGCGTTTCGAACTGTGGCATAAGCGGCAGTTAATCCCCGGCAACAAGAAGATCAAGAAGGCGGCGAAACTGTTTTCGGCTTTTCAGCTGGAATACAGGCACATCGCCGCCATAAAGCGCAAAATTCTGCTCGAAGAGCGGGGCATGACGCCGTTCGAAGTTCCAGATATAGCGCAGGAAATCGACGTCTATCCGTTCGGGGCATCCCTCCGCCATTTCCGGCCTCGCCTTGCCATACCCCCTGATCGCCCGGCTGACGGCACCCCACAGGCAGAGCCAGCGCGGCATGCGCACCCAGAGAACGATGTGGGACCGCGGCAGTCGCATGTCGAACGAGGATGGATTGCTGCCGTCCATCAGCCAGCGCTCTTCGGTGATGATGGCGGCTATCCTCTGCCGCTGTTCCTCGCGCGGGCGCGCCTGCCAGCCGGGCAGCCAGAAAATTTCACGGTCCATGGAGATATAACGAAGCCCAAATTTGCTTGCGAGCTTTTGCGAGAGCGTCGACTTGCCGCCCCCGGAACAGCCGACGACCATGATGCGTTGCGCCCCGGCGACGATCGTCGCGGCATCTTCCACTGTCTCAAGATAGTTCGGCATCGCATAACCTCGTCATGACCGGGGAGATTGCCTGCGGCAAGGATATCCGCACCCAGGCGGGTATTGTCGTTGCGCATGGCAGTTACGGAAAATTGACTATTGCAACCCCGCCGCAGGGATTGCTATTTATTTGCGACTAATATTACACCCATTGGATGCAAACGCGCCGGGCACTCCCGATTTCCCCACGCGTATTCATCTTTGGGTTCAGACCCGACACATAACCGCTTTGAGCCACTGAGTGAGCCGATGGACGATTTTTCCAACATCATCAACCTTCTCGAATCCGCCAAGCAACTCGCATCGATGAACGGCATGCCCGTGCTTGCCTACCTTATCGACGTTGCAAAATGCGAGGCGAGAGAGAACAAGCCGGTTCTGCGCAAGCGCAAACGCGGCGAATCGACCGCCAAGGAAGACTGTTAATTGCCGTTTCGTATAGCTGAGCGATAAAGCCGGCTGGCCCAATCTTCAAGACGATGTCATAATCAAACGATGAAACTGGCCGCTTTTTCGAGGCGGCCATTTCTTTGCACACTGGAAACGACAGCGTCATGACATCCGCATCGGCCGATATCAGAACCTACAGGCAGGAAAGACCGAAGGAGCGGCACGGTTTCGTGCAGATCGTTCTTCCGGTCTCTGGCCGCCTGCGGATCGATGTGGCGGGGCGGCAGGATGAACTGTCGACCGGACGTGGCGTCTTCATCCACCGCGATGCACCGCATACACAGGAAGCGACGGCAAGCAATCACTCGCTGGTGGTCGATATCGATGAAAGTGCTGTTTCCGAACAGACGCTGGAGAGATTCGCCCGCGTGCCGTTTCTCGATATTGCCCCGGACACACGGCAATTGATCGCCTATATGCGCGACCTCATCAAAATCGACGGCCGGCGCGACGATGTCGCCGGGATCTGGGCGCCACTGCTGGTGGATAGTCTCGCGACTGAAAAAGCCGATATCCGCCAACGCCTGCGCAAACTCAGTGCGGTCGTCAGGGCGGAGCCGTTCTTTCCCTGGACAATCGAGATGCTGGCGGCCTGCGTGACGATCAGCGACAGCCGCCTGCACGCGTTGTTTCTCGAAGAATTCGGTCTCCCGCCTCACCGTTGGCTTACTGGTCTGCGCATGGACAAGGTTTGCACACTCCTCAGCGAATCCAGCCTGCCGATTGCGGAAATCGCGCTCAGGGCCGGTTTTTCCGACCAGACGGCGCTGACCCGCGCCATGCGTAATACGGTGGGTGAAACGCCGGCCACCTATCGCCGGAACCGCGGCATTCATTAGATTTGAGCTTTCAGGAGGTCGTCCGTTCTCAGCAGATCGAGGGGTGCGTGTGGCTTTACCCCCCTCTGCCCTGCCGGGCATCTCCCCCTCAAGGGGGGGAGATCGACAAGCGGCTGCGTCTCGCCTCTTTCAACGTTTGCGAATGAAGTGGCGGTAGCGCCTCCTGCTGATCTCCCCCCTTGAGGGGGAGATGCCCGGCAGGGCAGAGGGGGGTAAAGCCACACGCACCTCGATCCACTGTGAACGCACAACCCTCTAAAAACCCGCAATCATAGCGGCGGACAAGTCCTCAGGAGTTTTTGTCAAGACAGCCGCAAGGGGCTGTGGCACATCGCGGGCAAATGCGAATGCGGATGTGACATGACATGAACAACAAAACGGGTCTCGGTGTTTTTTACGGCGTGCTGGCAGGCGCACTTTGGGGTGGCATCTTTCTCGCTCCGAAACTCGTGCCGGATTTTTCGGCCCTGCAATTATCGACGGCGCGTTATCTCACCTATGGGCTGATTTCCCTCATCATCATCGGGCCACGTCTGAAACGGGTATCGGCGCATTTCGGCGCGCGGGAATGGTTCGCGCTCGGCTGGCTGAGCATGATCGGCAATATCGCCTATTACGTCTTCATATCAACGGCGGTGAAGCTGAGCGGTGTTGCTTTCACCTCCATCATCATCGGCTTCCTGCCTGTCGCCGTCACCATCATCGGCAGCCGCGACCATGGCGCGGTGTCGCTGAAGCGGCTGTGGCCGTCGCTTGCCTTCGGTGCCATCGGCATTATCGGCATTTCCTGGCAGTCGCTGACGGAAAACGATGCCGGGCTGGATGTGTCCCGTATCATCGGTCTTGCCTGTGCTCTCGGCGCGCTGGCCTCATGGACGGCCTTTGCTGTCGGCAATGCCCGCTGGCTGTCGCGTCTTCACGATGTCAGCGCCGATGACTGGAACATGATGACGGGTGTCGTAACCGGCGGGCTTGCGCTGCTGCTCGCCATTCCGGCCTTCGGATTTGGTGGAGAAAGCCATAGCACGGGAGACTGGCTGCATTTCGCCGCCATCGCCGCCGGGCTCGGTTTCACCGCCTCCATTCTCGGCAATGCCTTCTGGAACCGCATGAGCCGCCTGCTGCCACTCACCCTGGTCGGACAGATGATCCTGTTCGAGACGCTGTTTGCGCTGCTTTACGGGTTTTTGTGGGAAGGACGCGGGCCGACCATTGTCGAAATCGTAGCGATCTGCTCGGTGGTGCTGAGCGTGATCTTGTGCATGCGGGCGCATCGGCCCGAGAAGATTGTGGCGTGATTGGGTTGAGGGCCGGCAACAGGCGGCTGAGCCATTTCACAAGCCTCGCCTCCCACTCACGTCATCCTCGGGCCTGTCCCGAGGATCCAATCACGTATCGTACAATCGATAGGTCGCAGATGCTCGGGACAAGCCCGAGCATGACGGTGGAGAGAGCGTATATCGCCCGATCCAGCAACCTATGTCGCCGAACCTTTGCCCCTTACTCCGCAGCCGCCAGCAGCTTCTTCTCGCGGGCTGCACGCAGGCGCTCAAAATCGTCGCCGGCATGGTGGGAGGAACGGGTCAGCGGGCTGGAGGACACCATCAGGAAGCCCTTGGTATAGGCGACCGTTTCGTAGGACTTGAATTCCTCCGGCGTCACGAAAGCCTCGACCTTGTGGTGCTTGCGGGTCGGCTGCAGGTACTGGCCGATAGTCAGGAAATCCACGTCGGCGCTGCGCAGATCGTCCATCAGTTGCAGCACTTCGTTACGCTCTTCACCGAGGCCGACCATTATGCCCGACTTGGTGAACATGGTGGGGTCCAGTTCCTTGACGCGCTGCAGGAGGCGCACGGAGTGGAAATAGCGCGCACCGGGGCGGACCGTCAGATAATTGCCCGGAACGGTTTCCATATTGTGGTTGAAGACATCGGGCTTGGCGGCCACGACGCGCTCCAGCGCACCGGGCTTCTTCAGGAAGTCGGGGGTCAGGATTTCGATGGTCGTCGTCGGAGACGCGGCACGGATCGCCCAGATGACCTTTTCGAAATGTTCAGCACCGCCATCGGCGAGATCGTCGCGGTCCACCGAGGTGATGACGACGTGGGAAAGGCCCATCTGCTTGACGGCCTTGGCGACATTTTCAGGCTCGTCCATGTCAAGCGGATTAGGCTTGCCGGTCGCGACGTTGCAGAAGGCGCAGGCGCGGGTGCAGATCTCACCCATGATCATGAAGGTCGCGTGTTTCTTATCCCAGCATTCGCCGATATTCGGACAGCCGGCTTCCTCGCACACCGTTACCAGCTTGTGGCTGCGCACCAGTTCGCGCGTCTCGTGATAGCCCTTGGAGGTCGGCGCCTTGACGCGGATCCATTCCGGCTTGCGCATGACCTCGGTATCGGGCCGATGCGCCTTTTCCGGGTGGCGGATGCGCTTTTCGTCGGACGACGTTCTGTCGAGAATAGTGACCATTTAAAACCTGCTTCCATCGCCTGTGGCGATCTAAACACCTGTTGGCCGGATGCTTTAGAACAATTCCAGAAAAAGCGTAAGCCCTTTCCGGTCACGAAGCATTTTCAGCGCCGTACCAGCTTTGCCAGGAACAGCAAAAGGCTGGCGCCGAGGAAAGACGTGACGAAATAACCGAGCCTGCTGTCCTGCACGAAGACATCAAGGGTGCGAAGGACGGCGACGGCGACAACCGAGCCGACAATGCCGAGAATGATGTTCATGAAGATGCCGAAGCGCATATCCATGAGCTTGCCCGCAAGCCAGCCGGCGAGACCGCCGATGATGATTGCTGCAATCCAGCCTACACTTTCCATTCCCACGCTCCCTGAAGAACAGTTCCGTTGAGGAACCGGCGTTGAGACATATGGGACACCCGACAAGGTTAGACAATGCCGGGCATCACGCGGCACTTATGCGTTCAGCACACGCCCATAGGCGTCGAGCACGCTTTCCTTCATCGATTCCGAAATGGTCGGATGCGGGAAGATCGTGTGCATCAAATCTTCCTCGGTCGTCTCGAGATTCATGGCGACGACGAAGCCCTGAATGAGTTCGGTGACTTCCGCACCCACCATATGCGCGCCGAGCAGCTCACCGGTCTTCTTGTCGAAGATGGTTTTGACCATGCCCTGATCTTCGCCGAGAGCGACCGCCTTGCCGTTTGCCGCAAAGGAGAAGCGGCCGACGCGGATGTCGCGGCCCTGTTCCTTCGCCTTGGCTTCGGTGAGGCCGACCGAGGCGACCTGCGGGTTGCAATAGGTGCAGCCGGGGATCTTGAGCTTGTCCATCGGGTGAACATTCGGCAGACCGGCAATCTTTTCGACGCAGATGACGGCCTCATGTTCGGCCTTGTGGGCGAGCAGCGGCGGGCCGGCGACATCGCCGATGGCGTAGATACCAGGCACATTGGTCTTGCCGTAACCGTCGATGACGATGAAGCCGCGATCGGTCTTCACGCCAACGGCCTCAAGGCCGATGCCTTCGACATTCGCCACAACGCCAACGGCGGAAATCATCCGGTCGGCGGTGATCTTCTCGGAAGAACCGTCCTTCTTCTCCAGCATCGCGGTGATGGAGTTCGCGCCCTTCTCGACCTTGGAAACCTTGGTTTCCAGATGAATCTTGATGCCCTGCTTTTCCAGCTGCTTCTTGGCGAAGGCGGAGATTTCTGCATCTTCGACCGGCATGACCTGGCTCATGATTTCGACGACGGTGACGTCGACGCCCATGGTGCGGTAGAAGCTGGCGAATTCAATGCCAATCGCGCCCGAACCCATGACCAGCAGCGACTTCGGCAGTTCTTCCGGCTTCATCGCCTCGAAATAGGTCCAGATCAGCTTGCCATCCGGCTCGATGCCGGGCAGCGCGCGCGGGCGGGCGCCGGTGGCGACGATGATGTGCTTGGCGGTATAGGTGCCCTCACCCAGCGTGTTCTTCGGAACCGGACCCTGAGGCTGAACCACCGGCTTGGTGGACTTGCCAACGACGATCTCACCCGGCTTGGTGATCTTGGCTTCACCCCAGATGATATCGACCTTGTTCTTCTTGAACAGGAAACCGACGCCGTTGTTCATGCGAGCGGCAATGCCGCGCGAGCGGGCGACGATTGCCTTCACGTCCGGCTTGATCGAGCCTTCCAGCGTCAGGCCGTAATCCTTGGCATGAGTGGCGGTGTGCATGACATCGGCGGTGCGCAGCAGGGCCTTGGTGGGAATGCAGCCCCAGTTGGAGCAGATGCCGGCCAGATGCTCGCGCTCCACGACGGCAACCTTCATGCCGAGCTGGGCTGCGCGGATCGCGGCAATATAACCGCCCGGTCCCGAACCGATGATGATGACGTCATAAGATTGAGCCATTGGAAATCCTGCCTTGTCTTATTCGGATGACGGCAAACCGCTCCGAAATGAGAATGAGTGTCAAAGTCCGAGCATCATGCGGACGACGGGCTCCAGCCCGCGCCCGATGGCCCGCGTGTTTTCAGCATCGAGATGAACGCCATCCACCGGCGTCGTGCGGGCAACGGACCCGGCATCGAAAAAGCCGCAATCGAGTTCGTCGGCAAGGTCCCTGTAGACGGAAGCCAGCATCGCCGATTCATCGATAGCATCACGAAAGATCGCGCCCATGAACGGATTGGCCGTTTCGCATAATTGCGGCGGCGCGACGATCAGAACGTCAGGCGCTTCCCAGTCCGGCACCTGCCAGACGTGGTTGCGCGTGAGTTTCACCAGCCGCTCGACACCCTTCATGGCGACAATGGCCGAACCATGGATCGCCGGTTTCATGTCGTTGGTGCCGAGCATGATGATGACCAGATCCAGCGGCGCGTGGCTGTGCAGCAGCGTCGGCAGCAATCGGGCGCCATTGCGGTCACAATCGGCGGTGTGGTCGTCATAGGCGGTGGTGCGACCGCCCAGCCCTTCGTGGATCACATGCACGTCAGGCCCGAGCGCCTTTTGCAAGACGCTCGGCCATAGATCGTCATGGCTGTGCCGGCCACCCGTTTCCGCATTTGATCCCCATGTGAGGGAATCGCCAAAGCAGAGGACCGACTTCACCATGTCACTCTCCGATCAAACCAGCATGCCCATCGGGTTTTCGATGTAGCGCTTGAAGGCGCCGATCAGCTCGGCTCCGAGCGCGCCATCGACGCAGCGGTGGTCGGTGGAAAGCGTAACCGTCATGACGTTGGCGATCTTGATCTCGCCGTTCTTCACGACTGCCCGCTGTTCGCCCGCGCCGACCGCCAGGATGGTGGCATGCGGCGGGTTGATGACGGCGGAGAAGCTCTTGACGCCCATCATGCCCATATTGGACACGGCGGTCGTGCCGCCCTGATACTCCTCGGGCTTCAGCTTGCGCTCTTTCGCGCGCTTGCCGTAGTCCTTCATCTCGTTGGAGATGGTGGAGAGCGACTTTTCTTCCGCCTTGCGGATGATCGGCGTGATCAGGCCACCCGGAATGGAAACGGCGACGCCGACATCCGAGTGCTTGTGCTTGACCATGGCGCTTTCCGTCCAGGAGACGTTGGCGTCAGGCACATCGCGCAGGGCAAGAGCCAGCGCCTTGATGACCATGTCGTTGACCGACAGCTTGTAGGCGGGCTTGCCGTCCTTTTCGGGAGCGGCAGCGTTGAGCTGGGCGCGCAGCGCCAGAAGCGTGTCCAGTTCGCAATCCACGGAGACGTAGAAATGCGGAACCGTCTGCTTGGATTCGACCAGACGCTTGGCGATGACCTTGCGCATGCCGTCATGCGGCACAAGCTCGTAGGAGCCCTGTTCGAAGAGCTTGAGAACCGCTTCGTCGGAAGGGCCCTTGGCAAGCGCCGGAGCCGGTGCGCCAGCAGCTGCTGCAGCAGACGGTGCGGCCTTGGCACCGCCGGAAGCGGCAGCCTTTTCCACGTCGGTCTTGACGATACGGCCATGCGGGCCGGAACCGGAGACGGCCGAGAGGTCGAGACCGGCTTCCTTGGCAAGGCGACGGGCAAGCGGCGAAGCGAAGATGCGCTCGCCGGACGCCGACGCTGGAGCGCCATTGCCGACACGGTCGCCTCCAGCCGAAGCTGGACTTGCATTACCGACAAAACCGTTTCCAGCGACTGCCGGGGCAGCAGCTTCTACCTTGGCTTCCTGCTTGGGTGCCTCGGCCTTTGCTTCCGCCTTGGCAGGAGCGGCAGCGCCGCCCTTTGCCGCCTCGGCCACGTCCTCGCCTTCGGCGGCGAGGATGGCGATCAGGGCGTTGACCTTGACGGCTTCGGTGCCGGCCGGAACGACCAGCTTGGCAACAGTGCCTTCGTCCACGGCTTCCACTTCCATGGTTGCCTTGTCGGTCTCGATCTCGGCGATCACGTCACCGGGTGCGACCTTGTCGCCTTCCTTGACCAGCCACTTGGCCAGATTGCCCTCTTCCATCGTCGGAGAAAGGGCAGGCATGGTGATGTTTATCGGCATCGAAACGCCTCCCCTTACTTGTAGCAGACGGTTTTGACGGCCTGAACGACTTCATCGACGTTCGGCAGAGCCAGCTTTTCGAGGTTTGCCGCGTAAGGCATCGGAACATCCTTGCCGGCGATCGTCAGGATCGGCGCATCGAGATAATCGAAAGCGGCGCGCATGACCTGGTTGGCAATGAAGTCACCGACCGATGACTGCGGGAATCCTTCCTCCACCGTCACCAGACGGCCGGTCTTCTTGACCGATTCGATGACCGTGGGCAGATCCATCGGACGAATGGTGCGCAGGTCGATCAGTTCGACATCGATGCCAAGCTTTTCGAGTTCCGCAACCGCCTTGATCGCGTAGGTCATGCCGATGCCGAAGGAAACGATGGTCGCATCCTTGCCCTTGCGATGAATGCGCGCCTTGCCGATCGGCAGCACGAAATCATCGAGCTTCGGCACTTCGAAGCTCTGACCGTAGAGAATTTCATTCTCAAGGAAGATGACCGGGTTCGGATCGCGGATAGCTGCTTTCAGCAGACCCTTGGCGTCGGCTGCCGTGTAGGGCATGACGACCTTGAGGCCCGGAATATGGCTGTACCATGCGGCGTAACATTGCGAATGCTGTGCACCGACGCGGGCAGCAGCACCGGACGGACCACGGAACACCATCGGTGCACCCATCTGGCCACCCGACATATAAAGCGTCTTGGCCGCCGAGTTGACGATCTGGTCGATCGCCTGCATGGCGAAGTTGAAGGTCATGAATTCGACGATCGGCTTCAGGCCGGTCATCGCCGCACCGACGCCGATACCGGCAAAACCATGCTCGGTGATCGGGGTGTCGATGACGCGGCGCTCGCCGAATTCCTGCAGCAGGCCCTGGGTGATCTTGTAGGCGCCCTGATATTCGGCGACTTCCTCGCCCATGACGAAGACTTTTTCGTCGGCGCGCATTTCTTCGGCCATGGCGTCGCGCAGTGCTTCACGCACCGTCGTCATCACCATTTCCGTACCTTCCGGGATATCCGGATCGGCTGCGACATCGATCTTCGGGGCTGCCGGAACCTTGGCGGCTTCCTTGGCAGCGCTCGACTCTTCGGCAGCTTCGCGGGTCTTGCCGCCGGCGGCATCAGAACCGGAATTTGCGGCTTCAGCCTTCGGCTCTTCCTTCTTGGCGGAAGAAGAGATGTCGTCGGCGCTTTCGCCTTCCTGAATGAGAACGGCAATCGGCGTATTGACCTTGACGCCTTCGGTGCCGGCATCGATCAGCAGCTTGCCGATGACGCCTTCATCCACGGCTTCCACTTCCATGGTCGCCTTGTCGGTTTCGATCTCGGCAATCACGTCGCCGGAGGTGACCTTGTCGCCTTCCTTTTTAAGCCATTTGGAAAGCGTGCCTTCCTCCATGGTCGGGGAAAGGGCGGGCATAAGAATTTCTACAGGCATGGTTTTCCCTTTCCCGATCAGAGCAGAATGTCGGTGTAGAGCTCGGATGCATCCGGCTCGGGGTCGTTCTGGGCGAAGTCGGCGCTGTCGGCGACGATATCACGGACATCCTTGTCGATGGCCTTCAATTCGTCTTCGCTTGCCCAGCCCTGCTCCAGAAGCCGTGCCTTGACCTGTTCGATCGGGTCATGTTCGGAGCGCATCTTCTGCACTTCGTCCTTGGAACGGTATTTCGCCGGGTCGGACATGGAGTGACCGCGATAACGGTAGGTCAGCATTTCCAGAATGATCGGACCCTTGCCGGAACGGCAATGTTCCAGCGCCTGATCGGCGGCGGCCTTGACGGCGCGCACATCCATACCATCCACCTGGATGCCGGGAATGCCGAAGGACTGGCCGCGCAGCGAGTAGTTCGACTGGGCGGTGGCGCGGGCGGTCGAGGTGCCCATCGCATAACGATTGTTTTCAACGATATAGATGATTGGCAGTTTCCAGAGAGCAGCCATGTTGAAGCTCTCGTAGACCTGGCCCTGGTTGGCGGCGCCATCACCGAAATAGGTCACGGAGACGTTGTCATTGCCGCGATAGCGGTTGGCGAAGGCAAGACCGGTGCCGAGCGAGACCTGCGCACCGACGATGCCGTGGCCGCCGTAGAAATGTTTCTCCTTGGAGAACATGTGCATCGAGCCGCCCTTGCCCTTCGACAGACCGCCCTTGCGGCCGGTCAGTTCGGCCATGACGCCGCGGGCGCTCATGCCGAGTGCGAGCATATGGCCGTGGTCGCGGTAAGCGGTGATGACCTGATCACCTTCCTTCTGCGACATCTGCATGCCGACGACGACAGCTTCCTGACCGATATAGAGGTGACAGAAACCACCGATGAAGCCCATGCCGTAGAGCTGGCCGGCCTTTTCTTCGAAACGGCGGATCAAAAGCATTTCACGATAGGCGTGAAGCTCTTCTTCCTTCGAGAAGTCCGGGCTGTTCTTGCCGGTGAATTCGGTTGCGGACTTTGCCGTTGTCTTGCGGCCGGATACGGTCGCTGGTTTTCGCGGCGCCATTCATCCCTCCCTGAGTTGCCGTTTGAATGGATAGAGTGGCGCGTACCATATGCAAGAAAATGCCATGCAGCAATGCTTTAAACGCATGGCACATATTCACGCTAAGATGCTGTGAATAAATCACAAATGTTAAATTAACCTGATTTCGGTTAATTAGAAATATGTGTTCATGATGACGATTTCGTCCGTACGCGACATATTCAGCTGGTAACGGGAAATCTCATCGATCATGTCCCGCTCCAGCGAACCGTCACTCAACAATTCCACCTGCCGCTCCAGTGCCGTGCGCGCCTGCGTCAACTTTGCAAGCTCCGCAGTGCGGGCAAGACGCTGCCGCTCCAGCCGCTCCGTCGCCTGAAGGCCGAAGTCGCCATGGATGGAATGATACCCGAAATAGGAAAGAAAAGCGATCGTGATGGCCGGAACGATCAAACGGCCGAATCGTCTCTTTTTATGATGTCTGGTCCACATGCCGCAGAGAAGCCTTAAAACGCATAACGTGAGTCTGAAGACTAAGCCGGATTGTTTAACTATCCGTTGACCTTAAATTCCAATCGGCAAATGGGCATGAAAAAGCCCGCCGGGAGGCGGGCTTAGAACGGTGACGACGCCAGAAGAAACCTCGTCATGCCGGACTTGATCCGGCATCCAGCCACGGCGCGTCTGCGCCATGAAAGAGTCTCCCGCGATCAAGGACTTGATCGCGCTGGACCCCGGATCAAGTCCGGGGTGACGGAATGCGGATGATACCGCTCACCCCTGAAATGAGCCCGCCAAAGCGGCGGGCTGCATCGTAAAACCAGACGCGAATTATCCGCGCAGAATGGAACGGCCGGCGTAGGCAGCCTGCGGACCCAGCATTTCCTCGATGCGGATCAGCTGGTTGTATTTCGCGAGCCGGTCGGAACGGGCGAGCGAACCGGTCTTGATCTGACCGCAGTTCGTGGCAACCGCGAGGTCGGCGATGGTGGAATCTTCCGTTTCCCCCGAACGGTGCGACATGACGGCGGTGTAGCCGGCCTTGTGCGCCGTTTCGACTGCATCCAGCGTTTCGGAAAGCGAACCGATCTGGTTGACCTTGACGAGGATGGAGTTGGCGACACCCATCTTGATGCCGTCGCGCAGGCGGGCGGAATTGGTGACGAAGAGATCGTCGCCAACCAGCTGGCACTTGTTGCCGATCAGATCGGTGAGCGCCTTCCAGCCGTCCCAGTCGTCTTCAGCCATGCCGTCTTCGATGGAGATGATCGGGTACTTGGCAACGAGTTCCGCGAGGTATTCAGCCATTGCGCCGGATTCCAGCGTACGGCCTTCACCTTCGAGAACGTATTTGCCGTTCTTGAAGAATTCGGTCGATGCGCAGTCGAGGCCGACATACATGTCTTCGCCCGGACGATAGCCAGCCTTTTCGATCGACTTCATGATGAAATCGAGCGCTGCCGGCGCGCTTTCGAGACCCGGTGCGAAACCGCCCTCGTCACCGACATTGGTGTTGTGGCCCTGAGCGGACAGTTCTTTCTTCAGCGTATGGAACACTTCAGAACCCATGCGCACGGCTTCGCGGATGTTCTCCGCGCCAACCGGCAGGATCATGAATTCCTGAAAGTCGATCGGGTTGTCGGCATGAGCGCCGCCATTGATGATGTTCATCATCGGAACCGGCAGCAGATGCGCGTTCGGGCCGCCGACATAACGGTAAAGCGGCAGGCCGGAAGCTTCAGCCGCAGCCTTGGCGACGGCAAGCGATACGCCGAGAATGGCGTTGGCGCCAATACGCGACTTGTTCGGCGTACCGTCAAGCGCGATCATCGTCTGGTCGATCTGGATCTGGTTCTCGGCATCGAAACCGCCGATGGCGTCGAAGATTTCCGTATTGACGGCTTCGACTGCCTTTTCCACGCCCTTGCCGAGATAACGCTTGCCGCCATCGCGCAGCTCAACCGCTTCATGCGCACCGGTGGAGGCGCCCGAAGGAACGGCGGCGCGGCCCATGGAGCCGTCTTCGAGATAAACATCGACTTCAACGGTCGGGTTGCCGCGGCTGTCGAGGATTTCGCGCGCGATGATATCGGTAATGGCAGTCATGGTCTCTCCCTTGGGAATGGAACAGATATTTTCCGTCGCCTGTCTTAGACGATGGCGAAGAAATTACAATGACGGCGGGCGGCAGAAACGGAGCGCCCGCCATTTAAAATCGATTGGCACGAACCGCGCCGGTTCTTCAGGCTTTGGTAATGGCGTCGAAGGCCAAAAGCTTTTCGAGCAGTTTCGGCATGTCCTTCAGGTGAACCATGTTGGGACCGTCGGAAGGCGCATTGTCCGGGTCCTCATGGGTCTCGATGAAGAGGCCGGCCACGCCGACGGCCACGGCCGCGCGCGCCAGCGTCTCGACGAATTCGCGCTGGCCACCGGTGGAACCACCCTGCCCGCCCGGCTGCTGCACGGAATGGGTGGCGTCGAAGACGACGGGCGCACCAAGCGAGGCCATGATCGGCAGCGAGCGCATGTCGGAGACCAGCGTATTATAACCGAAGGAGGCGCCGCGCTCGCACAGAAGCACATTCGGATTACCGCTGTCGTTCAGCTTGGCCAGAACATTCTTCATGTCCCAGGGGGCCAGAAACTGGCCCTTCTTGACATTGATGACGCGGCCGGTCTTGGCGGCAGCGACGAGAAGATCCGTCTGGCGGCTGAGAAAGGCCGGGATCTGCAGCACATCCACCACTTCGGAAACGATGGCGCATTGTTCTTCGGTGTGAATGTCGGTCAGGACAGGAAAACCGAACTCCTTCTTGAGATCGGCGAAGACCTGCATGGCGTTCTCAAGGCCGATGCCGCGCTTGCCGGAAAGCGAGGTACGGTTCGCCTTGTCGAAGGAGGATTTATAGACAAGCCCGATTCCAAGTTTATCACAAAGCTCCTTCAGGACGCCGGCGATCATGAATGCATGTTCGCGGCTTTCCATCTGGCACGGGCCGGCAATCAGCGAAAAGCGCTCGCTGTTGGAGAAAGAAACTTTGCTGGCGCCGTCGCCGGCGGTGACTTTGAGATTGTTCGTAACGCTCATTATTTTTCCTCGAAGGCGAAGGCAACGCCCTGGCCGGGTGCTGCGGGCACCACCAGACGGCCGCCCGTTTCCATGCAGAACACGCCATTAGCAGCAAGCGCCGCCGCTGTCACGGCAAGATCGCCGACGGAAAGGACGATGCCTGCACCGCGCAGTCCGCCACCCTGCCCGACAACATCATGCGCTTTTTCACTGAAGGCCGGATTCTCAGTCAATCTTATGCACGCATTGCCGGTTGCAAAAACCACATCACCGTCCGGTGATATTTTGCCGCCGCAGCCAAAAACCGTCTCTATCAGGCGTGCGGCATTCGGATCATCACCGACAAACAGGACGATCTCGCTGAGACCGGACACGCCATTGGCATGGCGCTCCAGCGCCGAGCGGTCGCCCGGCAGGGCCTGCAGCCGCTGGCAGCTGAACAGGAAGAAATCCGCGGCGGAACCGCTGGCTGCAAAAGCCAGCCGGAAGGCTGCCTCGCTCTGCGAACCGTCCGGCATTTTGACCGGACGCGAAAATTCAAAGACAGTACCGGCCGTCAGGCCGGAGACCACGAATCGGTCGTGATCCCCAAGGGCGTCTTCGGTTGCAGCGACGAGAGCGGAAAACCCCTCCCCTCCGGCGTGTTTCCGAAAGGCATGATCCCGCCCGGTGAAGACATCTCCTCTGCCAATCGAGGCGTTATATTTAGCCGGGTCAGCAATTGCGAGCGGCTCCAGATAGGTGCCGTCGGAGAAAAAAACACAGGCATTGTGTGTGCCGAACGGATGGAGAGCCGCCGGCGCGACCGTAAACCCAAGGTTTGCAAGGCGACTGACGGCGACGTCGAGACGCTCGACGGGCAGTACGAGATGGTCGACGCGATAGGGTTTCGTCATTTTCCTGCTTCCTGCTGTCGGGTCCGGCAAGGCGACACCGGAACAGTCCCGGCGGCAGAAAAGCACAATTGCGTGCTTTCAGGCAAATCATCAAAACAACAGATGGCAGCTTCACGAAATTTTAGGGGATTGCGGAACACATATGGAACATATAGTGTTCGTTCTGTATTTGTTTCGCGACCTCCACTACGATTCTCAAGGGTGTTTTCCTCATGCTCACGCGCAAACAGCAGGAATTGCTTCTCTTCATTCATGAACGAATGAAAGAGTCCGGCGTGCCGCCCTCCTTCGATGAAATGAAGGACGCACTCGATCTTGCCTCCAAATCCGGCATCCACCGGCTGATCACCGCCCTCGAAGAGCGCGGATTCATTCGCCGGCTACCGAATAGGGCGCGAGCGCTGGAAGTGATCAAGTTGCCTGAGGCCTATACGCCGGGTGCACGGCCGCAGCGCGGCTTTTCACCAAGCGTCATCGAAGGCAGTCTCGGCAAGCCAAAAGCGCCGGAACCGGCCCCTGCCCCCAAGGCGCCCGCTAACGATCTCGGCGGCGCCGTTACCGTGCCGGTCATGGGCCGCATCGCCGCCGGCGTTCCGATTTCCGCCATCCAGAACAATACCCATGACGTGGCCGTACCGGTGGACATGCTGGGCTCGGGCGAACATTACGCTCTCGAGGTCAAGGGCGATTCGATGATCGAGGCCGGCATTTTCGATGGTGACACCGTCATCATCCGCAATGGCAATACCGCCAGCCCCGGCGATATTGTCGTGGCGCTGGTGGATGACGAGGAAGCGACGCTGAAGCGCTTCCGCCGCAAGGGCGCCTCCATCGCGCTGGAGGCGGCCAATCCTGCCTATGAGACCCGCATATTCGGGCCGGACCGGGTGAAAATTCAGGGCAAACTGGTTGGACTGATCCGCCGTTACCATTGATCCGTACAGGCCGCCATCTTCTCGGGGCGAACATCGCCCAGGTGAAGAGATATCCATTGAGGATGGCGGCAATTCCGCACGTTGGCTGACTACGTGGAAACCGGGCTGACACATTCATCCCGGGAGCGGTTTCATTCCGTACCGCTGAACATCGGCTACGGTCTTCATATGATATTGCGGCTTCGATTTTAGCCCGGCCTGTTGCATTCCGTGCGTCATCCGCATGGAGTTTCGGTAACGCTGCGAGGTTCCGGCCCGTGTGATGGGCTTGACGCCATCCGTCACCAAATGGTGACATTTATCGTTGAGCAGCCCGCTGCCACTCATCAAAGGCGTTTATGGGTGCCATGGATTATTTTCGATATTCCGCAGCGCTCCGACAGGTATAGAAATGCGCGTCATATCCGGGAGACAAGCCATGTATGATCTTTATATCGCCAACAAGAACTATTCCTCATGGTCGCTGCGGCCGTGGGTCCTGATGCGCACGCTCGGTATCGCCTTCGATGAGAAACTCGTTCCGTTCGGCGAAGGCGTCGCCTTCTCCAGCTTTTCGCCGACGGGCAAGGTGCCCTGCCTTGTCGACGAGGGAGTGACGATATGGGAATCGCTGTCGATCGCCGAATATCTGGCGGAAAGACATCAGGGTATCTGGGCGAGCGACAAGCAGGCCCGGGCATGGTCGCGTTCGGCTGCGAGCGAAATGCATGCCGGCTTTTCCTCGCTGCGCAATCTCTATCCGATGTCTGTCGGTATTCGGGTCAAGCCGAAAGGCGGCGATGCCGGGCTTGCGGCCGATATCAAGCGCATCGATACGCTGTGGAGCGAAGGGCTGACAAAATTCGGCGGTCCCTACCTTGCCGGTCAGAAATTCACGGCGGTGGACGCTTTCTTTTGCCCCGTCGCATTCCGTTTCCAGACCTATGGTGCCGATCTTTCACCGGGCGCGAAAACCTATTGCGACCGGCTGCTCGCCCTGCCCGCCATGCGCGAATGGTATGAGGCCGGATTGAAGGAAATCTGGCGCGATACGGCGCATGAAGAGGAGATCGGCGGTATTGGCGAGTTGACTGCCGATCTTCGCCTGAAGGCCTGAGGACCTGTGCTGGCGATGGTCACTGCGACGTCGCCAGCAGCTGCCGGACCTTTTCGGGTACATCGTGCTCGAAACGGCCGCTCTTCCAGTCATAATAGCGGTGTTCGCTCCACGGCCTGTCCGCCCCTGCGATGGCTGCGCGCAGCCTTCCGACCACCGCGGACTGCTCGCTGCCGGCAAAGTTCATTTCCACCGAACCGATACGCCGCAGAATATCTCGGTTGAGCAGCAGCGCTCCCGAGCGGCACTGCGAAAACGAGGTTCTGCGGGAAACAACGACTATATCGGCGATGTCGCAGGCTTTTCCGGCAAACCGGCCGTCCTCAAGAACGACGATCCATTCGCCGCTGCCTGCGCGCGCCACGCACCATATGCCCCTCACGCAGGTGAAGACACCCGGTTCGGCATCTTTCAGGGCCGCCGTCATCTGCCGTGCAACGGCGCTCAGCTCCTGCGAGGTCAGTTTCGGCCTTGCGGCGAAAGCCACACGGGTCGGCGCCGTCCCGGTTTTGACGATGGCCGGCGGCACGGGCTGTTCCGGTAAGAGCAATGCTCTTTGCCACTGGCCATAAACGAAACCCTGCGGCCGTGTCTTTGTCGTATAGACCTTGCCGTCCTCCAGCAACGCGACCAGTTCACCGTCCTCGTGAATGAGCAGGTCCGGCGCATCGCGATAGGCCATGGTCGCCGACAGCCCGAAAGCGACGAGCAGAACCGGGATGCCAAGCAGGGCCAGCCGGCTGCGCAGCAGCGTCAGCAGCAGGAAACCGGAGGAAGCAAGACCGATGAACCAGCCATGCGGCCGACCTGTCGCAGCGCTGCCACCCCAGGACGCGACCTCCCCCGCAACCTCGATGACAAGCGCCATGCCATATCCCATAACCTTCAGGAACGGGGCATCGAGCCCGAAGGGCATCAGCAGCATGGCGACGAGACCGAAAGGCATGACGACCAGCGACATCAGCGGCATGGCGGCCAGATTGGCGAACAGTCCATAGGTGGTGACACGGTGGAAATGTTCGGCCGAATAGATCGCTGTCGAAAGCCCGCCAATCAGCGATGTGACGATGACGCCGCCGATGATGGCCCCTGCCGTTTCCCCTGCCATCATCCATGCCGGTCTGCGACCGATCGACAGCCGCTCGTGATCGCTGCGCCGGCGGCTCCACCAGGCATAGGCGGATACCAGCGCGATGGTCGCGGCAAAGGACATCTGAAAACTCGGCCCCATGATCTCCGAAGGTGAAAGCGCAAGAATGACCAAGGCGGAAAGCGCGACATTCCGGAGGCTGAGCGAGGGTTGATCGAAAAGGACAGCGATCAGCATCACCGACATCATCAGCCAGGCGCGTTCGGCAGAGACGGCAAAACCGGAAATCAGATAATAGGCGAGCGTCATCAGGAGAGCGGCGAAAGCCGAAATCTTCTTGACGGGCCAGCGCTGCGCAAAGGCGGGAAACAGGCTGAAGCCCAGCCGAAGGCCGACGAAGAAGATGCCGGCGGCCAGCGCCATGTTGAGCCCGGATATGGCGACAATATGCGCAAGGCCGGAAAGCCTCAGCGCTTCCATGGTTTCGGCCGATATGGCCTGTCTCTCATCAGTGACTATGGAGGCAGCAAAAGCGCCGGCATCGCCGCCAATCGTGCCGCGGATGCGTTCGGCAATGGCGCTGCGAAGGCCATAAAGGCGCATATCGGCCCATTCAAGCAAACCTGTCGCAGCCGCAACATCACTTTTCGGTGACATTATCATCCGGGGCGGCTTGTAGAAAAATCCCGTCGCGCCCACGCCTTTGAAGTAGGAGGCGAAGGCGAAATCATTCAGCCCCGGCAGGGCCGGACCGGAGGGCGGCGAAAGCCGCGCCTTGCCGCGAATGGTGGCGCCAAGTGCGACCGGCTCACCGCCGCCGCGCGCAAGCAGCGATACCCTTTCCGGCGGGCGCGACAGTTTCGGCGCCTCCGTTGCGACAAGTTTCACCATATATCGCCAGTCGCCGCGCGCATCGACCTCCCGGCGTGTCACCGTACCGGTGATGGTGGTGGTAACGGGTGTATCCAGCACCACGGTGCCGGCACGCCTCGTTTCGAGATCGGCCAGAAGCATGCCCAGCAACAGAAAAGCGACGATGCTGCAACTCGCCGCCGACAGGCCGGTATCGTATCGACAAAAAAGTGCCAGACCGGCGGCAAGCAGGAATGCGATTGCCAGAACGGACGACGATGGTGTGACATCCAGAGAAAACCACAGGATCGCGCCACAGCCGATCATGACGGGAATGAACAGGAAACCATGGCCGAATGCCCGCTCCTCGGCGAGACAGGCGGCGAGTTTTTCGACGATGGCGGCCTTCAGCCCGCGCCGGGGAACAGGAGCCGGCAGATCGTGGGCAGCGACATCGCCGGTGCGACAAACGGGAAACAGGATTTCATGCGTGCCGGGCAAGGTTCCCCGCATCGTTTCGGCATATCCGAAATGCTGTTTTTCCCCTTGATCAAGCAATCCGCGCCGCGCCCCTGCCGCACCGGAAACAGGTTTGCAGGCAGGCGCGGAGGATTGCAATCCCTTCCTTTAACGGTGTGTTGACCGAGATTGAATTGCGGTGGCCGATAAAGCCGCGGGCAGCGTAATTGCGTTTGCCGCAATGCACAATTTGACCTTCGAATAGCTTGGCATCGGCGCAAGGATCATATAGCTAATCGGTAGACGCTTAACCGCGGGGCGTGTCTCAACGCCCCCACCCGCATGTTTTCGGAGGATCAGTATGACGGAAAAAAGCGCTACAGTGACACTTGGCGATAAACAGGTCGAACTCCCGGTCAGGGAAGGCACGATCGGGCCGAGCGTCGTCGATATCGGCACGCTGTACAAACACACGGGCTCCTTCACCTACGACCCGGGTTTCACGTCGACGGCCTCCTGCGAATCCAAGATCACCTATATTGACGGTGACGAAGGCGTTCTTTTGCATCGCGGCTTCCCGATCGAGCAGCTTGCCGAACAGGGCGATTTCCTTGAAACCTGCTACCTGCTGCTTTACGGCGAACTGCCGACGGCCGCGCAGAAGAAGGATTTCGACACCCGCGTCACGCGCCACACCATGGTGCATGAGCAGATGAGCCGCTTCTTCACCGGCTACCGCCGCGATGCGCATCCGATGGCCGTCATGTGCGGCACGGTCGGCGCTCTCTCGGCCTTCTATCACGACTCGACCGACATCACCGATCCGCACCAGCGCATGGTCGCTTCGCTGCGCATGATCGCCAAGATGCCGACGATCGCCGCCATGGCCTATAAGTACCATATCGGCCAGCCCTTCGTTTACCCGAAGAACGATCTCGATTACGCCTCCAACTTCCTGCACATGTGCTTTGCCGTGCCGTGCGAGGAATACAAGGTCGATCCGGTTCTGGCCCGCGCCATGGACCGCATCTTCATCCTGCATGCTGATCACGAGCAGAACGCCTCCACCTCCACGGTGCGTCTTGCCGGCTCCTCGGGTGCGAACCCGTTCGCCTGTATCGCGGCTGGCATCGCCTGCCTCTGGGGCCCGGCTCACGGCGGCGCCAACGAAGCGGCGCTCAACATGCTCAACGAAATCGGCACGGTTGACCGCATTCCGGAATATATCGCCCGCGCCAAGGACAAGAACGACCCGTTCCGCCTGATGGGCTTTGGCCACCGCGTCTACAAGAACTACGACCCGCGCGCCAAGATCATGCAGAAGACGATGTACGAAGTGCTGGAAGCCACCGGCAACTCCGACGATCCGATCATGCAGGTCGCGCTGGAACTGGAAAAGATCGCCCTTTCCGACCCCTACTTCGTCGAGAAGAAGCTTTACCCGAATGTCGACTTCTATTCGGGCATCACGCTGAAGGCGCTCGGCTTCCCCACGACCATGTTCACCGTTCTCTTCGCTCTCGCCCGCACCGTCGGCTGGATCGCCCAGTGGAACGAAATGATCGAAGATCCGCAGCAGCGCATCGGCCGTCCGCGCCAGCTCTACACGGGCGCCGGCAAGCGCGACTACGTTCCGGTTTCCAAGCGCTAAGCCGCGAAACCCTCTAAGATCAAAGGCCGGCAGGTTTTCACCCGCCGGCCTTTTTTGTTGAACATCCGAATGGTTCTCAGTGGCGCGCCGCAACGCCCAGGAACTGCTTGAGTTCGGGTGTCGCTGGATTGGAGAACACCTCTTCCGGCGGTCCGATTTCATGCACCCTGCCCTCGTGCATGAAGACGACGCGGGAGCAGACGTCGCGCGCAAACTTCATCTCATGCGTCACCATCAGGAGCGTCATGCCTTCGGCGGCGAGTTCGCGAACGACAGCCAGCACTTCCGCGACCAGTTCGGGATCGAGCGCCGAGGTGATCTCGTCGCAGAGCAGCGCGATCGGCTGCATGGCAAGCGCACGGGCAATGGCGACGCGCTGCTGCTGGCCGCCGGACAATTCATCGGGATAGGCATCGAATTTATGCGCCAGCCCGACCCGTTCCAGCATCTTGCGGGCAACGGCTTCCGCTTCCGGTTTCGGCGTCTTCTTCACCACGGTCTGCGACAGCATGACGTTGCCGCCAACGGTCTGGTGCGGGAAGAGATTGAACTGCTGGAAGATCATACCGACCTTCAGCCGCAGGGCTTTGAGATGCAGATCGTCTTCGAGAAGCTGCGCGCCGGCAACCGAGATGGAACCGGCCGAAATCGTCTCCAGCCCATTGATGCAGCGAAGCAGGGTCGATTTGCCCGATCCGCTCTTGCCGATGATGGCGATGACCTCACCCGGCTCCACATCGAGGTTGATGCCCTTCAAAACCTCGTTACTGCCATAGCTTTTGCGGACTTCAGTGATTTCGATGAGCGACATTAAGTTTCCTTTCGAGGATCTGGCTGCTCTTCGACAGAGGCCAGCACAGCGCGAAATAGATGAGGGCGACGAGGCCATAAACGGTGAAGGGCTGGAAGGTGGCGTTGGTGACCACCGTGCCGGCCTTGGACAGTTCCACGAAACCGATGATCGAAGTCACGGCCGTTCCCTTGATGACCTGCACGAAGAAACCGACGGTCGGCGGAATGGCGACCCGCATGGCCTGCGGCAGGATGACATAACGCATCTGCTGCAGGCGTCCCATGGCAAGGCTCGCCGACGCCTCCCATTGGCCCTTGGCGACGGATTCAACGCAGCCGCGCCAGATTTCGGTCGGGAAGGCCGCTGCCCACAGGATCAGCGTCAGGCCCGCCGCCAGCCAGGCCGGCACATCGATGCCCAACAGGCCGAGGCCGAAAAAGGCGATGAAGAGCTGCATCAAAAGCGGCGTACCCTGAAAAAGCTCGACATAATAACGCGCGAAAGCCCGCATCGATTTTTTCCGGGAAATGCGCATGAACAGCAAAAGCAGCGCCACCATGCCGCCGCCCGCAAAGGATACGAGCGAGAGCAGCACGGTCCAGCGCGTGGCGAGCAGCAGGTTTCTGAGAATATCCCAGGTGGAGAATTCGATCATCGGACACTCCGGCGTGGAAAGATGAGATTGCCGCCCATGACCAGCACCTGCCGGAGAAGAATGGCCAGCACGAGATAAATGACGGTGGAGACCATATAGGCTTCGAAGGCGCGGAAGGTGCGCGACTGAATGAAATTGGCTGCGAAGGTCAAATCTTCGGCGGCGATCTGCGATACGACCGACGAGCCGAGCATGACGATCACCACCTGCGACGAAAGAGCGGGCCAGATGCGTTGCAGTGAGGGCACCAGCACCACATGCCGGAAGGTTTCGAAACGCGTCATGGCAAGGCTTGCCCCCGCTTCGAACTGTCCCTTCGGCGTCGCCTGAATACCGGCGCGGATGATTTCGCAGCTATAGGCCCCGAGATTGACCACCATGGCGATGTTGGCGGCGGTCAGTTCCGACAATTGCAGGCCAAGCGACGGCAGTCCGAAGAAGATAAAAAACAATTGTATGAGAAACGGCGTATTGCGAATGAGTTCCACATAGGCGGCGACCGGCGGCCGCAACCATCTAGGCCCCAGCGCACGCACCCAGGCGCAGACAATGCCGAGTGCGATGCCGAGGACGCCTCCGATGGCAATCAGTTCCAGCGTAACGGCGATGCCCTTGGCGATCTGCGGATAATATTCGAGAAGCCATCCAAAATCGAATGTGTATTTCACCCGATGCTTCCTTTCGGCGAGGACAAACCATGCGCCGGTCCCGTCTCAGGCGAGGCCGGCGCATGCATTTTTCCGGGTTGCTCAGAGATCCTTCGGCAGGTCGGTTTTCAGCCATTTCTGCGCGATCGTGTTCAGCGAACCATCGGTCTTTGCGGTGGCGATGATGGCATTGACCTTTTCAAGCAGCGCCGGCTGTTCCTTGTTCAGGCCGATATAGCAGGGCGAATTCTTGATCAGGAACTTCAGCTCGGGGCGCTTTGGCGGGTTCTTGGCGAGAATGGCGGCGGCCACGACATTGCCCGTGGCCACGGCTTCCACCTGGCCGGCGAGGAAGGCGGAAATCGTGCCGTTATTGTCCTCATAACGCTTGATGGTCGTATCGGCAGGCGCCACCTTCGTCAGCTCCAGATCCTCGACGGCGCCACGGGTGACACCGATGGTCTTGCCGGACAAATCTTCCGCTTTGGCCACGGCAATCGAATCCGGAGCGAACACGCCGTTGAAGAAGGGCGCATAGGCGGTGGAGAAGTCGATGACCTTTTCACGGTCCGGGTTCTTGCCGAGGCTCGAAATGACGAGATCGACCTTGTTGGTCTGCAGATAGGGAACGCGGTTGGCGCTGGTCACCGGCACGAGTTCAACCTTCACGCCGAGTTTTTCGCCGATCAGATTGGCGACGTCGATATCATAACCCTGCGGAGCCATATCCGTGCCGACGCTGCCGAAGGGCGGGAAATCCTGCGGGACGGCAACGCGGATCGTGCCGCGGGAGGTGATATCACCGAGCGCATCCGCAAAGGCTGCGGGCGAAAAACCGAGCGTTGCGGAAATCGCGGCGATGGCAAGCAATGAACGTCTGGAAATCATTGGAAATTACTCCTTGGGGCTTGAGGAAAGAGGCTGAAGTGAAAGGGAATGGCGAAGCTCGTAGAGCGGATCCGGCCTGCGGGTGAGATCGAGACCGGTTTCGACTTCATCGAGATGGCGGATGGCGAGTTCGGCGGCACCATGAAAATCGGCAGCCTTGATCGCTTCAAAGATACGGCAATGTCCGTCATGCGATTGTTGCGCATGGAAATCGGACTGATAGAGCATGGAGATGAGGATGGTTCTCGCCGTCAGGTCGCGCAGCGTTTCGACGATGATGTCGTTGCCGGCGATTTCAGCGATGCGGATGTGGAAATCACCCATCAGGCAGGTCAGGCGCTGGCGGTCGCCTTTGGCAATCGCCGCCTTCTCCTCATCGAGATGATCGGCGAGGATGGCAATGCCTTCCTGGCTGACGCCGGAAAGATTGCGCAAGAGCCCATATTCTATGATGCGCCGCGCCTCATAGACCTTGATGGATTCTTCGGCGGAAGGCTCCACCACGAACCAGCCCCGGCGCGGGCTGACGGTGACGATGCCGCGCGTTTCCAGCCGCATCATCGCCTCGCGAATGCGCGTGCGCGACACGCTGAAAAGGCTGGCCAGCTGGTTTTCGCTGAGGCGGGTTCCCGGGCGGATGCGCGCGGATAAAATGCCGGAGATGATGGCGTCTTCTACCGCGCTCTGGGCGCTTTCGGATGTATGGCTATCTTGCATACAAGATTGAAAGCAAGCGGTGTGCCAGACGAAAATTCCGGGGTTGCGAACCGCCCGATGGTCAGCTGTCTGCCGTTCCAACGATCAAATGCAGTAAAATCGATCCCTTGCCTGCCTGCAGGAGTGGCAAGACGGCAGCCAGCATCCTTTGCCGGCACATGGGTGTTCCGGCAGCTGAAGACGCGGCGAATGGGGCTTTCCCGAGGGGCTATTTTTTGCTTTTCAGGACGTCAAGAAGAATGGCCGCACCGGTTTCACCAGGAGGCACATCCGTCTGCAAACGCCGTTGCACCAGCGCATAACCTTCCAGCATCGCCCGGCGTTCGATGGTATCGTGAGACAGGCGCTCAGCCCAGCGCAGCATCGAACCTGCCCGTACCACCTCGTTGAAATATTCCGGGACGACGGCATAGTCGGCAATCAGGTTTGGCAATGCGCCGGTCCAGGTTTTCACCCGCTTGCTCAGCATGGTGAAAATCCAGTCGGTCTTGTAGACCGAGATCGTCGGTACGCCGGCGAGTGCGAGTTCCAGAATGACGGTTCCGGAGGCGGCGATTGCCGCATCGGCCTCCGCGAAGGCATTCCACTTGAATGCAGGGTCGGCGCCGATTTGCGGCCTGATTTCTTCCGGCCACGTTGCGGCCAGTTCGCGGATACGGTTTTCCTGGCGCGGCACAGTGGGCAGCAGGAACCGGGTCGGGCCGTTGCGTTCCACAAAGGCCTTTGCCGCCTGCTGGAACGGCTCCATCAACCGCGTCGTTTCAGTGGAGCGCGATCCCGGCAGCAGAAGAATGGTCTTCGGCTGGCCATCGGCCGGAAGAGAGCGTTCCGCGCGCTTCTGCCGTACGGAGAGCACATCGGGGTCGACGCTGAGGCGATGACCGACAAAGGTCGTCGGCGGGCCGCCGAGACGGCGCATGGCTTCCGGCTCGAAGGGCAGCAGGGCCAGAACGTGATCGACATAGGACAGCATCGCGGTGGCGCGATATTCCTTCCAGGCCCAGACGCTGGGGCAGACATAATTGACAACAGGCAGATGCGGCAATTGCCGGCGGACTTTTTTCGCAACGCGATGGGTGAAATCCGGGCTGTCGATGATCAGCAGAATATCGGGCTTCGCAGCCGCGATGGCCTGAGCGGTCTGGTTGATCCGCGCAATGAGCTTCGGCAGCTTTTTCAAGACCTGCGTGAAGCCCATGATGGAGAGTTCGGAATAATCGAATAGCGACACCAGCCCCTGCGCCTCCAGCGCCTCACCGCCGACACCCACCAGCTCGATCGGACCGGCATACCGGGCCTTGAGCGCGCGGATCAGATCCGCGCCGAGAAGATCGCCGGATACCTCGCCGGCGATAACCGCCACTTTTAATGTCGCCGTCATGCGCTCATATCCCCGCCAATCATGTCTCCATCAAGTGACGTATCGATGCCGCAGACGAATATGCCCGCCTGATCGGCGGCTTTCAACATCGCATCGCGATCAAGCACAAGCGCCCGGCCGGCTTCGA
This sequence comes from Agrobacterium sp. OT33, assembly GCF_017313365.1. Classification (NCBI taxonomy): domain Bacteria; kingdom Pseudomonadati; phylum Pseudomonadota; class Alphaproteobacteria; order Hyphomicrobiales; family Rhizobiaceae; genus Agrobacterium; species Agrobacterium sp. OT33. The sequence goes on from NZ_JAFLMZ010000002.1 coordinate 562,616, forward strand.
CGGCAATACCCGCTAACCCGGCTTTCCGGGCGTTTTCCACGGTTTCGATGCCGATTGTCGGCAGGTCGGCGCGCACATCCTGTTGTGGTTTGCAGAGCTTGACCAGCACCCCCCTGCGACGGGGCGATATACGACCTTCAGCGCGCAGCGCCGCGACACGCGCCAGCATGGCATCCGTGCCCTCGACGCCCTCAAGGGCCACGATGCGGCCACCGACAGAGACCGCCCCCTGCCCCACATCCAGCGTACCGAGCGCAAGCGCCGCGTCGGCCGCCTTGCGTATATCGCGAAAATCCTCGTCGGTGGGTTTCTGAGTGCCCAAAACACCGGTGGTGGCGAGCAGCCCGGGTGCGATCTCGTGTGCACCGATGACCCTTGCACCAAGCGTGCCGATGATCTTGATGACCATCTGCAGAACGGTGTCGTCGCCGCCCGACAGCAGCGTGCGAACGATGGAGGGGAGTTTCAGCACGATGCCGATTGTGGGGCGAATTTCGCGCCACTCCGGCCGCCGCGCCACGCCGCCGGAAAGGACGACGCGGTCTACACGGTTCTCCCGCAGCAACCGGCCAAGCCCGGCAACATCCCCGACACTGATGATGGCATTGTCGAAACCGCTCCAGTCGAAGCTGGAATCATCGCGCAGCCGCACAATGAACGGGTTTTCGCCCATCTCGCGGGCGGCGGCCGCCACATAGAGCGGCAGCTGGCCGCTGCCGGCCACAATGGCGAGACGCCCGCCGCCTGTCACGGCTCACTTGCCCCGGTTGGGCGAAGAGATCGCGCGGTCGCTATCCGCACCGATGAAATCGATGACTTCAAGCGCCTGCGGGCAATCCAGATAGTCGTTACGGTCGATGGCCGCCGCATTGCCGCGGATCGTGCCCTCAGCCTCGAAAATCGCCTTGTAAACGCGTCTGACCTTGTGGATATCGGCGCGCTCGATACCGGCGCGAGTCATGCCGACAACGTTGAGGCCGCCGAGAATGCCGGGATTGCCATTCAGCATGCCATAGGGAATGACATCGTAATTGACCGCCGAAAGTCCGCCGATGAAGGCCTGGCGGCCGATACGGGTGAACTGGTGCACGGCGCAACCACCGCCCAGAATGGCGCGATCCTCAATGGTGACATGACCCGCCAGCATTACATTGTTCGACAGGATGATGTGGCTGCCAAGACGGCAATCATGCGCCACATGCGAATTGGCAAGGAACAGATTATCGTCACCGACAATGGTCTTGCCGCTGCCATCGGAACTGCCGGCATTCATCGTCACGCCTTCGCGCATGACGCAGCGTTCACCGATCTCGAGCGTCGTCTCCGAACCGTCGTGGCGAACCGCCTGCGGCGTACCGCCGATGACCGCCATCGAATGGATGACCGAGCCGCGACCGATGACGGTCAGGCCGGAAACAACGGCGTGATTGTGCAGTCGGACCTCGTCGTGCAGCCTGACTTTCGCGCCGACATAGCTCAGCGCGCCAATGACGACGTTTTCACCGATCACCGCGCCGTCTTCGATGACGGCGGTCGGGTGAATTCTGGCCGAGGCGGCAATCGTGCTCATTGCTGATCCTCGGGGATCATCATGGCGCCGACATCGGCCTCCGCCACCAGAGCGCCGTCCACCTTCGCCTCGCAATGGAATTTAAAGACGTTGCCGCGCTGACGCTGCTTGACGACGTGGATTTCCAGACGATCGCCGGGGATCACGGGCTTGCGGAAACGCGCGTTGTCGATTGTCATGAAGTAGACCAGATGACCGCCCTCACCCTGACTGCGGGCGCATATCGCACCTGCCGTCTGGGCCATGGCTTCGACGATCAGAACACCCGGCATGATCGGCCGATCCGGGAAATGGCCGGTGAAATGCGGTTCGTTGACCGTGACGTTCTTGATGCCGATCGCCGAATTGTTACCATCGATATCGATGATCTTGTCGATCAACAAGAATGGGTAACGATGCGGCAAAAGCTTCATGACTTCCAGAATGTCAGCCGCGCCGAGCGTCTTCGTTTCGTCAGTCATTGTTTTTCTCTCCTGTTTTTTTATCACGCCCTTCAGCGCGTGCCAGAATCTCGGCCATGTCGCGCAGGAAATATTTCATTGGACGCGCAGGCGTTCCGCCATAACGGGCGCCTGCCGGCACGTCCGCCACAACACCGCTCATCGCCGCGATCTGCACGCCGTCGCCAATATTGATATGGCCATTGATGCCGGCCGCGCCGCCAATCATCACACCGTCGCCGATGCGGGTGCTGCCGGCAATGCCGACCTTGCTGACGATGCCGCAATGGCGGCCGATGCGAACGTTGTGGCCAATCTGGACCTGATTGTCGATCTTGGTGCCTTCGCCGATGACAGTGTCATCCATGGTGCCGCGATCGACCGTGGTGTTGGCGCCAATCTCGACATTGTCCTGAATGATGACCCGGCCGATCTGCACGATCTTCAGCATGCCGCGCGGACCCGGCGCATAACCGAAACCGTCCTGGCCGATGCGAGCGCCATTGTGGATAATCACATTATTGCCGATGAGCGCGGCAAGAACGCTTGCGCTGCCGGCAATGGTGCAATCGCGCCCGATCTGCACATCCTGCCCGATGATGACGCCGGGGCCGATCCGTGTGCCAGCGCCGATATGGGCACCTGCTCCAATCACGGCAAGCGCCTCGACGACGACACCCGCCTCAAGCTTCGCGGATGGATCGACATGCGCTGCATGAGAAATCTCGGCTTCCATTCGCGCTATCGGACCCGGACGCATGGCGGCAGGGTGCAGCAAGGCACCCACCTGCGCAAAAAGCGTATGTGGATTTTTCGATATCAGGGCGGGGATGTGGGACGGAAGCATGTCTACAAGCGCCGCGTCACAAATGACGGCGCCAGCATCGCAGGTCTGCAGCTCATCGCGGTTCTTGCGCGAAAGAATATAGCAGAGCTGATCGGGTTTTGCCCGATAGACTGGAGAAACGGACCGAATGACCCGTTCTCCTGCCGTCTCATCAGACAGTTCCGCCCCAAAACGGTCTGCGATGTCTTTCAATCGCAGTCCCTCGTGGGGCGGAAAAAAGGCGTTGTATTCCATCAGCCGGAAACTCCAGAACGTTCAAAGTTGCAGTTCTGGACTGCCGATATCAGAAAGTGTTGGACATGCCAAACCGGAAACGCTGTTCCTCGTCGTAGTCTTCCTTGGCGATCGGCACAGCGTAGTCGACACGGATCGGGCCGAAGGGCGAAGCCCACATTACGCCGATACCAGCGGACGCGCGGATGGAGTTGTCATCCTTGACAGTCTGGGTGGTGGACACCTTGTTGCCATACATGGTGCCGGCATCGACGAAGCCAGCAAGACGCAGGCCGAAATCTTCCGGAATGCCGGGCATCGGAGCCGAGACTTCAGCAGAAGCCGCGAAGTACGTCGTGCCGCCGATGGAGTCGGAACCGATGCGCGGGCCGATACCGTCGTTCTTGAAGCCACGAACCTGACGACCACCGAACTTGAACTGATCGAAGACCAGAAGATTGTCGCCCGTCGGCATGACGTGACCAGCCTGACCGGTAAGCGAGCCGATAACATCGTATTCGTCAGACAGCGTGTAGAAGAAACGAGCCTTGGCGTAAATCTTGTAATATTCGGAATCACCACCGAGGCCAGCAAATTCGTTCGTCAGGGCAGCCTGCCAGCCTTCACGCGGCATGTTGCGGTCGTCGAGCGTATTGTAGTTCAGGGTGTTCGAAATGATCGACTGCGTCCAGTCACCACCTCTGATCAGATCCTGATAGGGCTCGGCAAGATTGGAGTTGTTCTGCCAATCACCTTCGCCATCATAGTTGATCTGCTTGTAGGTGTACTTGAACGTCGTAGAAAGGTCTTCAGTAATCGGCGCGGTCACACGCAGCGTGAAGCCCTGCTCGTCGTAGTCGTAATAGTCTTCGCTGCGACTCTGGCTCTTGAACAGATCGAAACCTGCGGCAAGACGATAGCCGAGGAAATAGGGCTCGGTGAAGGACAGCGTGTAGCTACGGGCATCATCCTCGCCCGCACCAGCGGCAACACGGATGTACTGGCCACGACCGAGGAAGTTCTTTTCTTCGATGGAGGCTTCGAGCAGCACACCGTCGTTCTGCGAGTAACCCGCACCGATACCGAACGAACCCGTCGACTGGTCTTCGACGTCGACAACGATCACCACGCGGTCAGGCGCGCTGCCGCCGGCGGTCGAGATATTGACCTTGGAGAAGTAACCGAGCGCTTCAAGACGGCGCTTTGCAGCCGTGATGACGGTCTGGTTGAACGCATCGCCTTCGGAAATATCGAATTCGCGGCGGATGACATAATCACGCGTACGCGTGTTGCCGCGGATTTCGATGCGCTCGACATAAGCGCGCTCGCCCTGGTCGACGATATAGGTCACACCGATGGTGTTGCCGGACATGTCGCGGTCGCCGCGCGGCGTAACCCGGGCAAAAGGATAACCTTCGCCGGCAACACGCTTGGAAATCGCTTCCATGCTCTGCTGAACTTCCTTGGCGCTGTAGTTTGCGCCCTGGCGGGTCTCAACCAGACCCTGCAGCTCGGAACCGTCAACACCCGGAACCGTCGATTCGACCGCAACGTTACCGAAGTTGTAACGCTGGCCTTCGTCGACCGTGATGGAGATGTTGTATTCGTTCTTGGATTCGTCCAGCACCGCCTCGGAGGAGACGACGCGGAAATCCGCATAACCACGGTTGTAATAGAACTGGCGCAGCGCCTCTTCGTCGGCGCGCAGCTTGTCCTCGTTGTAAACGTCCTTACGCGTCAGGAACGACAGCATGTTGGACTTCTTGGTGTTGATGACGGCGGCCAGACGACCGTCGCTGTAGGCATTGTTGCCCACGAAATCGATACGGCCGATCTTGGTGCGCTCACCTTCGTTGATGACGAAAGCGATGTTCACCCGACCCTGACCAACGGACACGGTCTGCGTGGTGATTTCAACGTCGCTGCGGCCGATCGCGGAATAGGCTTCCTTTATGCGGGCGATATCCGCCGTCACGATTGCCTGATTGAACGGGCCGAGCGGCTGCGTCTGCACGATACCGGCGAGCTTGTCGTCCTTGATCTTGCGGTTGCCGTTGAAGACCACCTGGTTGACGAGCTGGTTCTCGTTGACCGTCACGACCAGCGTGCTGCCGGAGACGCGCATGGAGACATTCGAGAAATAACCGGTGGCGTAAAGACGCTTCACCGATTCATCGATGTCCGAATTGGAAAAGTTCTTACCCGGCGCAATGGTGATGTTGGAACGCACGGCGTCCGCACCGGACCGTTCGGCCCCGCGAACATCAATCCTGCTGATAACGGCTGCCTGTGCAACGCCGGCAGAGGCAAGCACGCCAAGGCCCACAACCGAAGAAACACCAGCAGACAGCGCAACCGCCGACACAGCGTTCAAAAATCTTGAACCAGCCTTCATTTCAATTCTTACCTTTTTACGTTGTCCCTCAGCGGGCGGAACCCGACTCCGGCCATGTGCGTCGTTTTACCTGCTTTTCCCCTACAAGCAAGTCAGAACGTTAAATTCTGTTTACTTCGTGATCCAGAGTGGCTCATTCGCCACTTCGGCATAAAAACAAGGTAAACAAGCCCCTAACAAAACCGTTAAAACACTATCCTCAGCCAATCAAGCTGCTGATATCATTCCATGTTGCAAAAACCATAAGACCCAAAATCATCGCCATGCCGATACGGAAGGCCACTTCCTGCGCGCCGGCGCCAAGCGGCCGGCCACGGATGGCCTCGATGGCATAAAACACCAGGTGTCCGCCGTCCAGAACCGGGACAGGCATCAGGTTCAGGAGTCCGATCGACACTGAAAGCACGGCGGCAAGCTGGATGACGGCGGAAATACCGAGTGTCGCCATCTGGCCGGATGCCTGCGCGACGCGGACAGGACCACCCAGCTGATCGGCATTCATGCGGCCGGTCACGAGATTGCCGATATAGTTGAACGTGCCGGTGATGACGTGACCCGTCTCACGCACACCCTCCAGCAGCGCCTCGGACGGCGAATATTCGATATGGCGGAAATTGCCGCTGGTCTGATCGGTGACGATGCCGATGATGCCCATTTCCAGCTTGTTGCCAAACTGGTCGGTGGTTTCCGTGCGGGTCGGAACCATGGGAAGCTTCAGTTCCTCGCCTGCCCTTTCGACAGTCACCGTGATCGGCGTGCCCGGACGGATGCCGACATAACGGCGGACATCCTCGAAGGTCACGACCTTTTCGCCATCGATCGCGACCAGACGGTCGCCCGCAAGCACGCCTGCGGCGGCGGCGGCACTGTTTTCACGCACCTCGGCCACAACCGGGTCGGCGATCATCCGGCCATAAACGCCGAACAGAACCGCGAAGATGAGAATCGCGAGAAGGAAGTTGGCGATGGGACCGGCGGCAACCGTTGCCGCCCTTTTCCAGAGTTTCGCGCCGGCAAGTGTTTGCGCCCTCTCCTCCAGCGACATATGCGACAGGCCGGAACTGTCGGGCTTGCTCGCCGCATCCTCGTCACCGAAAAACTTGACGTAACCGCCGAGCGGGATCGCGGAGATCTTCCATCGCGTGCCATGCCGGTCGGTAAAGCCGATCAGTTCGGGACCAAAGCCGATGGAAAAGGCGGTGGAGCGGATGCCGCTCCAGCGGCCGACGAGATAGTGGCCCATTTCATGGACGAAAACGAGCAGGGAAAGCACCAGGATAAAGGGCACGATATAGCCGGTCAGAAAACCGGTCGCCGCCATTACTGTGTTCATGACAATCTGCCCTTTATGTCGTGACCTTTCGCGCCGCTTAAAAGCCCGGCAGCAGACCGCCGCCCGATCCGGGCACGTCGCCGGTTGCCGCAGCATGCACGAAAGCAATGAGGAATACCGTAAAGCAGGCGAAAACAAGACCGTCAACACGGTCCATGAAACCGCCATGGCCCGGAATAAGATGGCTCGAATCCTTGACCTGGAAACGGCGTTTCACGAAGGATTCGAAGAGATCGCCGATCTGGCTGAAGATGGAGAGGATCAGCGCAAGCCCGAGCACCAGCACACTGATGCGGCCATGATAGGCCAGAGATACGGCCGCGCCGCCGATCAGCGCCGCCGTGGCCCCGCCGATCGCCCCGGACCAGGTCTTGCCCGGCGAGATCGCCGGCGCAAGCTTCGGCCCGCCAATCGCGCGCCCGACAAAGTAGGCAAGGATATCCGTCGACCAGACGACAGCGAAAATGAACAGGATGGAGACGAAGCCGGTCAGTTCATCACCGCGGATGGCCGCGAGCGATATGCCGCTCAGGCCGGCATAAACGATGCCGCCCACCAGCCACCAGTTCCTGCCGCGCAGGACGGGAAAAAGCGCCGCCGTCAGCGTAAAGCCGGAGAGCAACGGCAGATCGAGCGAAGGTTCGCCGAAAATCGTGTTGCCGGCGATGACCGCAACCGCAAACCAGCCCCAGGCATTGCCGGTCGAATTGGTCTCCGACAGACGGGTGATCGTCGACCACTCATAATAGATGAGGATCGCCAGAAGACCGGCCACGATGCGAAACAGAATGCCGCCATACCAGGTCGCGGCCAGAATGACCGCCGCCATGACGATTGCGGACACGATCCGCAGTCTGAGTTCACGGCTCATCAGGCGCCTGCCACGGCAATCTGCTCGGTGAGAGCGCCGAAACGGCGATCACGCGTTGCATATTGCTCGATTGCGGAAAAGAACCGCTGACGATCGAAGTCGGGCCAATATTCGGGAACGAACAGAAACTCGGAATAAGCCGCCTGCCAGAGCAGGAAATTCGACAACCGCTCTTCGCCGCTGGTGCGGATGATAAGATCCGGGTCCGGCATACCCGAAGTGTCGAGTCTTGCCGAAATCATCTCCGGCGTGATCGATGCGGCATCCAGACGGCCCTCGGCGACATCGCGGGCGATCGCCGCCGTGGCGCGGGCAATCTCGTCGCGGCTGCCATAATTGAAGGCGATCACCAGCGTCAGCTTGGTGTTGCCAGCCGTCATCTGTTCAGCCTCTTCAAGAAGGCAGCGAATATCGTTTTTCAGTCCCTGCCGGTCGCCGATGATGCGAACGCGGACGTTTTCGCGATGCAGTTCCGCGAGGTCGCGACGAATGAAGGCCTTCAGGAGCCCCATCAGATCGCTCACCTCGGATTCGGGCCTGCGCCAGTTTTCCGATGAGAAGGCGAACAGCGTGAGATAGCTGATGCCGCAATCGCCGGCCGCGCGCACGGTCTCGCGCACCGCCTCCACACCGCGGCGATGCCCCATCACGCGCGGAAGACCGCGCTGTTTTGCCCAGCGTCCATTGCCATCCATGATGATGGCGACGTGCTCGGGTATGGAGGAACGTGTCGTCGTCGGCATATCGATCCAGTAACAGGAAGCGGAATTAAAACGAATAAAATACAGGTCTATCGCAAGCGATATCAGACCTGCATGATTTCCTTTTCCTTCTCGCCAAGCAAGCGGTCAATTTCCGAAATCGTGTCGTCGGTCATTTTCTGGACCTTTTCAGACTGTCCACGGCTTTCGTCCTGACCGATGTCACCGTCCTTTTCGGCTTTTTTCAGACCATCCATGCCGTCACGGCGCACATGGCGAATCGCCACCTTGGATTTTTCGGCATAGTCATGGGCCACCTTGACGAGCGATTTACGGCGCTCTTCATTGAGTTCAGGCAGCGGGATGCGCAGGTTCTGGCCATCCACGATGGGGTTCAGACCAAGATTGGATTCGCGGATCGCGCGGTCGACGGCATTGACCATCGACTTGTCCCAGATGTTGACGCCAAGCATGCGCGGCTCGGGAACGGTGATGTTCGCGACCTGATTGAGCGGAACGCGCGAGCCATAAGCCTCGATGGTCACCGGATCGAGAATATTGGCCGAAGCACGGCCGGTGCGAAGCGATGCGATATCGCTCTTGAATGCATTGATGGCGCCGTCCATACGGCGCTTGATATCGTTGAGGTCAACACCACTCATCTTGATACTCCATCTTGTCGGCCATCGCGGCCGTAATTCGCCCCCGGGGGCGGCATCGTTTTTGGATTACTTGTCGTGCACGATGGTCTTGCGGCCGCCGCCGGTCAATATCTGCGCGAAACCACCCTTCTCGTGGATCGAGAAAACAATGATCGGGATATGGTTTTCGCGGGCAAGCGCGACAGCGGCGATATCCATGACCGCCAGTCCCTTGCCGAGCACTTCGCTATGGGTCAGCTCGTCAAAACGGGTGGCCGTCGGGTCCTTCTTCGGGTCGGCGGAATAGATGCCGTCCACCTGCGTGCCCTTGAAGATCGCTTCTGCGCCCATTTCCGCAGCGCGCAAGGCCGCGGCAGAATCAGTGGTGAAGAAGGGGTTGCCCGTGCCGCCGGCGAAAATCACCACGCGGCCCTGGGCCAGATGGTGAAGGGCGGCGCGCTGGGAGAAGCTCTCACAGATTTCAGGCATGGCGATTGCGGAGAGAACGACGGTGTCGATGTTGAGCTTGCGCAGCGAGGTTGCAAGCGCCAGCGCGTTGATGACGGTTGCCAGCATGCCCATATGGTCGCCGGTCACGCGGTCGCCCCCCTTGGAGGCCACGGCCACGCCGCGGAAAATATTGCCGCCGCCGACGACAACGCCGACTTCAACGCCCATCGCCCTCGCTTCGGCGATATCGGAGGCGATACGGTCGGCCACCGCCACATCGATACCGAAACCCTGATCACCCATGAGGGCTTCACCGGAAGCCTTGAGAAGAACACGTTTGTAGATCGGCTTGGAAGACATCATGACTCCTCGGAAATGTAACCGAAACGCGGATACACGAAGGGCACCGCGTTGTCACGCGATGCCCTCCCGTTTTCCCAAGATTGGGTAAATATAATCAGCCCTTGGCGACGGCTGCGACTTCAGCTGCGAAATCGCTTTCTTCCTTCTCGACGCCTTCGCCGAGCAGCAGGCGAACCATGCCCGTCACTTCGATCGACGCGCCGGCTTCCTTTTCGGCTTCCTTGACGGCAGCGCCGACGGTCAGGTCGGGGTTGATGACGAAAGCCTGCGACAGAAGGGCGACTTCTTCGAAGAACTTGCGCATGCGGCCATCAACCATCTTTTCGATGATGGCTTCCGGCTTGCCGGATTCGCGGGCCTGCTCGATGAAGACGTTGCGCTCGCGCTCTGCAACGGCGGCATCGACTTCTTCAGCGCGGATGGCGAGCGGGTTGGTTGCAGCGATGTGCATGGCAACCTGGCGGCCGATGGAGTTCAGAACGGCTTTGTCGCCTTCCGACTTCAGCGCGACGAGAACGCCGAGCTTGCCGATGCCGTCGCCGGCAGCGTTGTGGATGTAGGTCGCGACAACGCCGTGCGGAACTTCAAGCGCTGCAGAACGGCGCAGCGTCATGTTTTCACCGATGGTGGCGATGGCGTCCTTGATGCTGTCGGAAACGTTCTTGCCGGTCGCCGGGTAGTTGGCGGCGGAAACAGCCTCAACGGTGCCGTCGGTGGTGAGGGCAACCTGGGCGATACCGCGGATGAGGTCCTGGAACGCGTCGTTACGGGCAACGAAGTCGGTCTCGGAGTTGAGTTCGACAACAACAGCCTTGTGACCCATGGTGGCGACGCCGATCAGACCTTCGGCAGCCGTGCGGCCGGACTTCTTGTCGGCCTTTGCGATGCCCTTGGCGCGCAGCCAGTCGATTGCCGCTTCCATGTCGCCATTGGTTTCAGCAAGAGCCTTCTTGCAGTCCATCATGCCTGCGCCGGACTTCTCGCGCAGTTCCTTCACCATTGCGGCTGTGATTTCGGTCATTGTGTGCCTCTTATCGGTTCGATCGGTCAGCAGGCGGAATTTGCCGTGCCGAAGTTCTGGGTGATGACTGTACCCGGCCGCACACCCTTTGAAACCGGCAAGGTTCCGAGAAGGGGCATGCGCATTCCCAAGTGCTGCGGCGTCGCCATACATCGAGATGATGGGTGCCGCCGAAGTGTGACAGCGTTATGAAGACTGCCTTCCGTTTCAACTACATCGGACGCCAGCGGTTTCCTGAAAACGTGGCGGAGCAGTCTGAAACGAACAAGGCCGTCAACCCGCTGAAGGTCTTTGACGGCCTTGTCATATCCTGGTTGAGGAGACGGCGACAAGAAATCGCCGCCAGACAGGGCCTATATCAGGCGCCAGCCTCGTCTTCGAGAGCGGGCTCGATCGGAGCTTCTTCAGAAGCGCCGATGTCGCGGCCGGAAGCGCCCTGCTGACGGGCGATACCGTCGATGGCAGCGCGGGCGATCAGGTCGCAGTAAAGCGAGATGGCGCGCGAGGCATCGTCGTTACCGGGGATCGGGTAATCGATGTGGTCCGGGTCGCAGTTGCTGTCGATGATCGCAACGACCGGAATGCCAAGACGCTTGGCTTCTTCGATCGCGATCTTTTCCTTGTTGGTGTCGATGATGAACATCAGGTCCGGAACGCCGCCCATATCGCGGATACCGCCGAGAGCCTTTTCAAGCTTTTCGCGCTCGCGCTCAAGGTTCAGGCGTTCCTTCTTGGAGTAGCCGGAGCCTTCCGAGTTCAGGATTTCGTCAACCTTGCGCAGACGCTGGATCGAGTTCGAAATGGTCTTCCAGTTGGTCATCATGCCGCCGAGCCAGCGGGAGTTGACGTAGTACTGGGCCGAACGCTTTGCGCTGTCGGCGATGATTTCGGACGCCTGACGCTTGGTGCCGACGAACAGAACGCGGCCGCCACGGGCAACGGTGTCGGACACGACCTGAAGGGCGCGCGACAGCATCGGAACGGTCTGAGCCAGATCGATGATGTGGATGTTGTTACGGTCGCCGAAGATGTACGGCTTCATCTTCGGGTTCCAGCGGTGCGTCTGGTGGCCGAAGTGAACACCAGCTTCCAGAAGCTGGCGCATAGAAAAATCGGGCAATGCCATGCCTTGTTACTCCTTTTCCGGTTTAACCCCCGCGAAGCGAACAGCGCCGATTTTCATCGACACCACCGGGCGGAACGGACCGGATTTCTCCCGGAACATCCCAAGCTTCGCGTGTGGAATGGTGAGCCGCATACAGTCGCCCGCATGAAAATGCAAGCATTTATGCGAAAAAACCGGCGAAATAGCCGCCTTTCAGCGGACAGGCTTGTTTTCGCAGGTTTCGGGCTTGAGAATATCAAGCTTCGCAAGCTTCCCCGTCAGAACGAAATCGCCGTAATCCATCGTCAGATCGCGGGTGATTCCGTTTTCGTAAAGCTTGAACGACATGCGGTAGATCGGCAGGGCGTCGGTGCCGGTCTTGTCATTGTAATAGGCGATCGTCACCGGCCAGAATGCCGCCTTGGCGAAGTCGCCCGCCTTGCCGGCGTCCGCGTCGCCATCCTTCGGCATCTGCGATTTGCCGACCAGTGTCGAGGTGATCAGGCTTTCATCGCCATCATCGGAACCATCGAATATCCTGGATTCGAAGATGCGCTTTCCCTGCCTGGCATGTTCGATGACCTGAAACATATGCTGGGTCGGGAATTCGCTGGCGACGAGATTGACCTGACGGGCATCCGGGCGGGTCAGATCGACCTTCACGCCATCGGTGCCGTCAGTCGCAGCGCCCTGCACTTCCTTGTCCAGCTTGTCGTCAGTGTAGGACTTGGTCTCGAAGGTGAATTTCTTCGCGGCCAGATCCTCGAAAGTCGTGGTCTGCTGGTCGGTCATGCGAACCGCATCACCGGTGTTGATCTGGGTCACGAAACGGAAATCCGTCTTGTAGCCCTGACAGGCCGAGCCGGTGAATTCATAGACCATGCGGCCCGTCATGCCCTCGATGCCGGAGCGATCAGACGCATCCTTGAGTTCGAGATCGTAGACGGCACGATGGGCGACGAGATCGGGAACCGTGACCGGCACGGCATTGGCAGCGTTTGACAGGCCGGTCATAAGCCCTGTTGCGGCAACGAAACCAAGCGTCCTGACAAACATGCAATATCTCCTGTTGGACTCGCCGCTCATATTGTACAAGCAACCGCCCGGCTTTTGGATCAACATCTTCTGAATGCCGGATTCTTGAAGGATTTACAACAAAACCGGAGACGAAAATGTCGGACGTCATCGAAGGCCGCCTCAAGGAACTTGGCTTTACGCTTCCTGTCGCGGCAGCACCAGCCGCAAACTACGTTCCGTTCACCATCAGCGGCAATCTGCTTTATGTATCGGGTCAACTGCCGATGGAATCGGGCAAGATTGCGGTGACGGGCCTCGTTGGCCGCGATGTCGACGTGCCAGGCGCCCAGCGCGCCGCCGAATTATGCGCCGTCAACATTCTCGCACAGGTCAAGGCCGCGTTGAATGGCGATCTCTCGAAAATCCGCCGTGTCATCAAGCTGAATGGCTTTGTTGCCTCCGTTCCGGAGTTCGTGGAACAGCACCTCGTCATCAACGGCGCCTCCAATCTTCTCGCCAATGTTCTCGGTGATGCCGGCAAACATGCCCGCGCCGCCGTCGGCATGGCCTGCCTGCCCTTCAATGCCGCCGTCGAGATCGACGCCATCGTGGAAATCGACGCATGACGCTGAAACTCTCCTGGCTGACGGCTCAGCCCGTCGCCCATCGCGGTTATCATGATCTCAACAAGGCGGTATGGGAAAACACGCTTTCCGCCTTTTCCCGTGCCATCGAGGCCGGTTTCGCCATCGAATGCGACGTGCAGCTGGCAGCCGACAGCGTGCCGGTGATCTTTCACGACGACGACATGGCCCGCCTGACCGGCATCAAGGGCGACGTGCGCGAGCGCACATCGGCCGAGCTGTCCCTTCTTGCCGTTGGCCAGACCGGGGACCGGGTCCCTACCCTCAAGCAGCTTCTCGCGCTCTGCGCCGGCAAGGTGCCGCTGGTCATCGAGCTGAAAGGCCGCGCCGGCGAAGGCGTTGATGACGGTTTTGCCGAGGCGGTTCTGGAAGACCTCGAGGGCTATAAGGGCCATGTGGCGCTGATGAGCTTCGACCACCATCTGCTGAGGGACCTGAAGGCTGCGGGATCACCCTGGCCGCTGGGGCTCACCGCCGAAGGCGACAAGCCGGAAGACTTCTTCAAGCATGACGAAGCGATGCAGCTGGGGCTCGATTTCATCTCCTATCATTGGGGTCATCTGCCCAACAGCTTCATCGAGGCGCAAAGAAAACTCGGACTTCCGGTAATTACCTGGACCGTCAGGGATGAAAATGCGCGCGAGACTACCTATAAATATGCGGACCAGATGACATTCGAAGGTTTCGACCCGAGAGAGAACCCGTCCGCCACGGCATGACAGAAGACTATTCCATTCGCGTTGCGCAATCCCTCGGGGATATCGACCCGGAAAGCTGGAAACAGCTTTCCGGCACTTCGCGCAATACGTTAGGAAAACCGTACAATCCTTTTATTTCCCATGCATTTCTATCATCGATGGAAGAGTCCGGATCGGCGACAGCCAAGACCGGCTGGCTTGGAAACCATCTACTTCTCGAAAACGCGTCCGGTGATCTGGTCGGGGCGATACCGGCCTATCTGAAGAACCACAGCAAGGGCGAATATGTGTTCGACCATGGCTGGGCGGATGCTTTCGAGCGGGCCGGCGGCCATTATTATCCGAAACTGCAATGTTCGGTTCCCTTCACACCGGCCACAGGGCCGCGGCTGCTGGTTTCCGAGACAGTAGACGCCACGCGCTTCAAGCCGCTTCTGGCCTCCGGTCTCGCGCAGGTGACGGAAAAGATCGGCGTTTCTTCCGCACACGTGACGTTTCTGCCCGAAGACGACCTTTCAGCCCTTATGCCCCGTGATTTCCTGCACAGGACAGACCAGCAATTCCACTTCATCAATGACGGTTATCGTGACCATGACGATTTTCTCGACGCGCTTTCCTCGCGCAAGCGCAAGGGGCTGAAAAAGGAACGCCGCGCGGCGCTGGAAAACGGTATCGAGATCGACTGGCTGACCGGAAGCGATCTGACCGAAGACATATGGGACCAGTTCTTCGCCTTCTACATGGATACCGGCAGCCGTAAATGGGGCCGGCCCTATCTGACCCGGGAGTTTTATTCGCTGATCGGCGAGCGCATGGCTGACGATGTGCTGCTGGTGATGGCGAAACGCGAGGGGCGCTATATTGCCGGTGCGATCAACTTCATCGGCTCGGATGCGCTTTATGGCCGCCATTGGGGCTGCATCGAGGATCATCCCTATTTGCATTTCGAGGTCTGTTACCATCAGGCGATCGATTTCGCACTTTCCAAGGGATTGAAACGGGTGGAAGCCGGCGCCCAGGGCGAACACAAGCTGGCACGGGGTTACGTGCCGGTCACCACCCATTCAGCGCATTTCATCGTCCATCCGGGCCTGCGCCGTGCCATTGCCGACTATCTTCAGCGCGAGCGCGAAGAAGTCGAGCATATCGGCGATTATCTTGATGAACACACGCCCTTCCGCAAGGGCGAGAGACAGGAACCGGACGTATAGTCCGCCATGAGGAGAGACCACGATGACGGCCAGCGCCTATGACGACAACAATATCTTCGCTAAAATCCTGCGTGGCGAAATTCCAAGCCACAAGCTTTACGAAGACGAACACACGCTGGCCTTCATGGATGTGATGCCGCAGGCCCCCGGCCATCTGCTGGTCGTTCCGAAGACCGGTTCGCGCAACCTGCTCGATGCCGACCCGGAAGTGCTGGCCAAAACCATTCCCGTGGTGCAGAAACTCGCCGTCGCTGCGAAGGAAGCCTTCGATGCGGATGGTGTCTTCATCGCCCAGTTCAACGAGCCGGCGGCCGGCCAGACCGTGTTCCACCTGCATTTCCACGTCATTCCGCGCAAGGAAGGCGAGCCGCTGAAGCCGCATTCCGGCACCATGGCCGATGGCGAAGTGCTGAAGGCCCATGCGGAGAAGATAAAGGCGGCGTTGGCTTCTTGAGGCGTGCCAAGACGCCCAGGCGTTGGGCAGTACCTCGGCATCCGCATCCCGTCACCCCGGACTGGATCCGGGGTCCAGTGCGATCAAGCCTTTGATCGCAAAAGACTCCTCACGGCGCAGAAGCGCCGTGGCTGGATGCCGGATCTGGTCCGGCATGACGACAGTGATGTTTGCCATCACTCCACAGGGCGATAGGCATTCCTTTCCGGCCACGGCCAGCCCTCAAGCACCGCCATATCCGGCCGGAATATTTCCACCTTCAACGGATAACAGGCAGCCGCATCGCTGGAATGGGCCGAGCCGCAATCGCCACCCGGGCAGGCCGAAAGCGCACCGATGAGGTCGATTTCCGCAAAAAGCTCCAGATAGTCACCCGGCCGCACGGGGCTCGCCTTCATGAAATATTGGTACGTGTCGCGGGTAAAACCCGTGCACATGAAGACATTCAGCACATCATGCACATGTGGTTCCGCCTGCCGGAACGACAGCCCCCTGGCGGAGGCCAGCGCATTGGTCAGGTTGGAATGGCAGCAATGGTGGTAGTCACCCCCGCTGAGCAGCCTGTTGGTATAGGGATCACAACGGGTGCCGATCACGTCATGCACGCCGCCGCCATCCTCATCCCAGCCATACCATGACAGCGTATCATGGGTGATGGTCGCCATAGGCCGCAGGGACGGCAGGTTGCTCCACAGCCGGTTGCCAACCGAAACATGGGTGGCGTGCAGGGCGCGGGTCTTGCCGCTGAAAAACCGTTCGGTCAGATCATGGGCGTTCCAGAGGTTCAAATCCCCTACCTGCGGACCTTCGATGCTCACGATGCGGAAGAAATGTCCCTTGGGGACATTGAAGGTACGACCGTCGCGCGGCGGCACGATGACCTCGTCGATCTTCTCCATGCCTTCACGCGCTTTCTCCAGACGCGCAAGGTCCGGTACTTCCAGCGTGCCATTCGGATAAACAACAACGGGACGGACGGCGCGGCGTGTGGCTGCATCCATGGGTTCGGTAACAGGCATGGGAGTCATGAAATCCTCGGAGAAAAATATTGTCGAGGTGAAATTGCGCCACGGTCGCCCGGCTGACAAGATTGGTTTTTCTTGCGCTCAGACCAAGCCTCACTTACCCTTGTCAATCATGACACTACCGCCGCTCGCCACCCTCCGTGCTTTCGAAGCTGCCGCCAGAAAGGCAAGTTTTGCCCTGGCCGCGCAGGAACTCGGCATGACGGCGACGGCGGTGAGCCAGCATGTGCGCAATCTGGAAGCATGGCTTGGCGTTGCTCTTTTCGAGCGTCATGCGCGGGGTGTCAGGCTGACCCCGGATGGAAAGGAATTTGGCAATACGGTCTCAGCCAGCCTGCGACAGATCGCCTCCGGCGTGGAACGGGTCCGCCGGGGCGGCAACCGCACGACCGTGCGCCTTGCCAGCCTGCCTTCGGTGGTGGCGCATTTTCTGACGCCACGGCTCCCTCGCTTCCGGGCCCTGCATCCAGACATACAGGTGTCGATCAGCTACTCCGGCGGGTCGCATGCAAGCCCGGTCGATCTGACCATCGGACATGGAATCTCCTTCGGGGAAAATGCCGTGGCGTTGTTCAGCGCCGAAACGCGCCCGACCTGTACGCCGGGCTACCTGACCAATTCCGGCCCCTTCAATGATGAGGCCAGCCTGTTGCGGGCGGAATTGCTGCACGACGATACGGAGACGGCATGGCGGGACTGGTTTGCGGCCGCCGGCATGTCCCTGCCCTATGGCGCGGGTCCTATTTTCGCGGATTTCAATCTGCTCGTCACGGCGCTGAAAGCCGGACAGGGCATCGGCCTCTGTCCGACTGAGCTTCTTCAAGAGGAGATCGTTAGCGGCCAGTTGACCGTGCTTTTCGACCGGGCTGCCGATACGGACAAATATTACTGGCTCATCCGGCCAGAGGAAATGACCGCACCGGCGAAAATTCTGGCCGACTGGCTGGTGGCGGAAGCCCGCGCGAGCCGGGGTGATTATTCCGCCGCAACGACCTGAGCGGGAACGGTCGCCGTCGCGCCAATAAGCTCCCTCGCCGACAGCCGGTCAAGCAGCCGGCCGGAGACGGCGCAGACGATGACAAAAGCGACCAGACCGCCGAAAATATCCGAAAGATGATGGCCGCCCTGCACAAGAACGGCCGGCAGCATCAGGAGGTTCAGCGGCAGGATCACCGCCATCGCCAGCCAGTGACGCGGCACGAACCAGACCGACATTGCCGCCATGAAGATATGGAACGACGGGAAGCCGATGAGACCCAGCACGTTTTTGGGAGAAAGATAGCTAACGCCCTCCGCCGCCAGGCGGTTGAGTTCCTGGCCATAGCCATTGTCGACCGCCAGGGGGATCGCCTGCGAAATCCACTGCGGCAGTTGCACATAGGCAGACGGTCCGAATGTCGGAAAGAATATCCAGAAGACAATGCTGGCAAAGGCGCCGAGCACCCCGGTTACGAGAAAGTGGTGAAGCTGCCGTTCCCTGCCGGTAAAACCCAGCGTCAGAACAATCACCAGAAGCTGCGGCAGCGATGTCGCATAAACGAAGAACAGGATTGTTCCGATCCAAGGATGTGTCGCCGCCCACAGGACGATACCTGCCCAACTGTAACCAAACGCAGCATCCACACTGAAAAGCACATGATCGATCGCCGGAAAGGCGACGGGCAGGAACATGTAATTAAAGACCGAGGCGGCAAGCGTGAAGAGGATGAACAGCCCTCCAGACGTCAGGGCTGCGGCAATGCGAAAATCGCGTCCGCTTTTGCGATAGATCTGGCCGAGGATGAACACGCCGGCGCCGGCCAGCACGCACACAAGATATCCGGCATAATCGACACGTATGCCTTTGGCGGCAATCAATATTGCATCGATAGCGAATAACATGGCGATGAAGCCAAGTACAAATCGTTCTGCCGAAAATAGTCGCATGGAATTTCGCCCCTGTTCCAGACAGCGGCAAAATACGACAATGGGCTTAATATTCGGATAAGGCGCGTATTAAAAACCGAGTACAAAGAGCCCGCTGGCGAGAAGCACGATCGGAACCGCCACGCCGACGATGACACGCTGGCCGGCGAGCAGAAATGCCAGGAAACCGAGTGCTGCCGCGCCGATGCGCAGCCATAGGGGCGTGGTTTCCAGCGTTCCGGTCGGAAAGACGATCAGCTTGGCGGTAACGGCCATGACCAGCGAGGTGGCAACCGCCCTCACCCAATAAAGCGCTTCGGAATCCTCTTTCAGCCGGTTACCGGCGAGAACGCCGAGCCAGCGCCAGAGATCGGTCGCCAGCCAGCCGGCGATGGCGATGAACAGATAGGGTGCCCACCAGTTCTCGGTCATCATGGCTCACTCTCCGGCGACACGGCTCTGATCTTTCGGCGGAAGACGAAGCGGTCGATCATATAGGCAAGCGTCCCACCACCGATGCCGGCATAGAGAATATCGAATTCGGGCGCGATAACCGCAAAGGTGGGGCCGGCTATCACACCGATGACGAAAGCCACCTTGACGACGGAATGACGGGCCGACGCCCATATCGAGGCCACGAAATAGACCGGCGTGAGGAAAAACAGCACGCCGGCGACCAGCGGCGGAAAGGCCGCGACAACACCGTAACACAGGCCGACGATGACGGCGTTGACGACGGTGAGCGTGATGCCGAAGCCGGCGAACCAGGCGGCGCGCGCCTCACGCGGCACTTTCGACAGATTCTGCGTGGCGAAAACCCAGGCTGTAATCGCGACGAAATGGGAGAGAAACAGCAATATCCATGTCGGCGTCTTCGCACCGCGCATCTCCGGCACGATGGAGGCCACCATCGGCATCATCCGGACCGAGGACAGCGTCACCGCCAGGAAACAGGCGGCGAGATTGGCGCCGCCGACCATGGAGCCGATCAGGATCATCTTGGCCGGCAAGGCCCAGATCATCAGCGTCATGAACACCGCTTCGCCGCGTGGCACCCCGGACTCCAGCGCAAAGGCACTGAAACCGACGAAGGATGTCATGAGAATGAGCGAGGGCAGCGAGAATATGCCCCGCATTCCCCTGAAGAACCAGCCGCGCAGGGGGATGGCATCGCTGTCGGCAGTTTGCATTCGTCATCCATTATGCATGAAAATGCCGGGCTTTCGCCCGGCACCGGTTATTGGTCAAGAACCGCGATCACTTCTTCTTTGGCACTTTCGGCACCGTGTTGGTCTTGCGGCGCGGCTTGTTGTCTTCGTCCGACTTGTCGGCCTCGGCAACCAGAACATCCGCCTCCTCGGCGGTCTTCGCCGCCTTCGAGGCCGGTTTTGCCCTGGCCTTCGCTTTGCCGGGCGACTTGGCCGCCTTCAGCTCCGCCTCGGGCTTCGGCTTCACCGGAGCGGTCTCCGGCAGGACCTCGAGCTTGAGGCCATCGGAGCCATCATCCTTCTTGCCGACGGTGACGCTGACCACGCCGCCCTTCTTCAGCTTGCCGAAGAGGATTTCATTGGCAAGCGGCTTCTTGATGTTCTCCTGGATCACGCGCGACAGCGGGCGGGCGCCCATCTTTTCGTCGTAACCCTTCTCCGCCAGCCAGGAGATGGCATCCTCATGCAGGTCGAAGGTGACATTGCGTTCGGACAGCTGGGTTTCCAGCTGCATGACGAACTTCTGCACGACCTTGTGGATGACGGCAGTCGGCAGCGGCGAGAACGGAATGATCGCATCCAGACGGTTGCGGAATTCCGGGGTGAACAGGCGGTTGATCGCCTCTTCATCCTCACCCGTGCGGCGTGAAGAACCGAAACCGATGGCCGATTTGGCCATTTCGGACGCACCCGCATTGGTCGTCATGATGAGGATGACGTTGCGGAAGTCGATCTTCTTGCCGTTATGGTCGGTCAGCGAGCCGTGGTCCATCACCTGCAACAGAATGTTGTAGATGTCAGGATGCGCCTTTTCGATTTCGTCCAGCAGCACCACGGAATGCGGATGCTGGTCGACGCCATCGGTCAGAAGACCGCCCTGATCGAAGCCGACATAACCGGGAGGTGCGCCGAGCAGGCGCGACACGGTATGGCGCTCCATATATTCCGACATGTCGAAGCGCAGCATCTCGACACCGAGCGAGGCGGCGAGCTGCTTGGCCACTTCCGTCTTGCCCACGCCCGTCGGGCCGGAGAAGACGTAGGAGCCAATCGGCTTGTTCGGTTCACGCAGGCCCGCACGGGCGAGCTTGATGGCCGTTGCCAGCGCCTCGATGGCGATGTCCTGACCATAAACGACCGAGCGCAGCTCCTTTTCGAGATTGGCGAGAACCATCTCGTCGTCCTTGGACACCGTCTTCGGGGGAATGCGGGCCATCGTTGCGATGGTGGCCTCGATCTCCTTTTCGGTGATCAGCTTGCGACGCTTAGAAGCGGGCAGCAGCATCTGCGCGGCACCGGTTTCGTCGATCACATCGATCGCCTTGTCCGGCAGCTTGCGGTCGGAAATGTAGCGGGCCGACAGTTCAACGGCAGCCTTGATCGCCTCATTGGAATATCTGAGGTGATGATAATCCTCGAAATAGGGCTTCAGACCCTTCATGATCGCGATGGTATCGTCGATCGACGGCTCATTGACGTCGATTTTTTGGAAACGACGCACCAGTGCGCGGTCCTTTTCGAAGAACTGCCGATATTCCTTGTAGGTGGTCGAGCCGATGCAGCGGATCGCGCCCGAAGACAGCGCAGGCTTCAACAGGTTCGATGCATCCATCGCGCCGCCGGAGGTAGCGCCGGCACCGATGACGGTGTGGATTTCGTCGATGAACAGCACCGCGCCCGGAAACTCTTCCAATTCCTTGACGACCTGCTTCAGCCGCTCCTCGAAATCGCCGCGATAACGGGTCCCGGCGAGCAGCGTGCCCATGTCGAGCGAGAAGATCGTGTCGTTGGCGAGCGCTTCCGGCACCTTGCCTTCAACGATGCGCTTGGCGAGACCTTCGGCGATCGCCGTCTTGCCGACGCCGGGATCACCCACATAAAGCGGGTTGTTCTTGGAACGGCGGCAGAGGATCTGGATGGTGCGGTTGACCTCTTCGTGACGGCCGATCAGCGGGTCGATCTTGCCGTTCCGTGCCTTGTCGTTGAGGTTGACGCAATAGGCCTTCAGCGCGTCCTGCTGCTTCTTGGCGGACGACCCTTCTTCCTCGGGGTTGCTGCGGCTCGCCTTGTTTTCGCTTTCCGCTTCGTCGGCACCGCGCGGCGTGCGTGTCTGCGACGTGCCCGGGCGCTTGCCGATACCGTGGGAGATGTAGTTGACCGCGTCGTAGCGGGTCATTTCCTGCTCCTGCAGGAAATAGGCGGCATGGCTTTCGCGCTCGGCGAAAATCGCCACGAGCACGTTGGCTCCGGTCACTTCCTCGCGGCCGGATGACTGAACATGAATGACGGCCCGCTGGATGACCCGCTGGAAACCGGATGTGGGTTTTGAATCCTCGTCGTAACCGGTCACGAGGTTCGTCAGTTCGTTATCGACGTAATCGCTGACGGTCTTGCGCAGCGCATCGAGATCGACATTGCAGGCGCCCATCACGGCGGCGGCATCCGCATCGTCAATCAGCGCCAGAAGGAGATGTTCCAGCGTCGCATATTCGTGATGACGCTCATTTGCAAAGGTCAGTGCCTGGTGCAGCGCCTTCTCGAGACTCGGGGAAAAAGTTGGCACGTTGCGATCCTCATTTCTTTTCCATGACGCACTGCAGCGGATGCTGGTGCTGTCGGGCGAAATCCATGACCTGGCTTACTTTCGTCTCTGCGACCTCATATGTAAACACCCCGCATTCGCCCACGCCGTGCTGGTGCACGTGCAGCATGATGCGGGTCGCCGCTTCGCGATCCTTCTGGAAAAAACGCTCCAGAATGTGGATGACGAACTCCATGGGAGTGTAGTCGTCATTCAGTAAAAGAACACGGTACAAATTCGGTCTTTTCGTCTTTGGCTTGACGCGGGTGATAACAGACGTTCCGCGGTTGGTGCCGCCGTCTTCCCCTTCGCCCTCGCCCTGCATGTAGATCGGCCTAGCGATCATCTTTCATCATTCTCCAAACTGTTCTCGAACCGACAGCTCATCGCCAGGAGGGAGAACTTCGCCTCTTCATATCTAGGTCGTTAAGATGCGATTTTAAGCCCCTTGCGAAAGCGTGCAATCACTATTGCGTTTGCGAAGAGGCAAACCTCGGGAAAAGTGCTGACGTTACGGCATCCTGCGGGCAATCGGGCGGAAATGGGCGATGCCGGCGCGTTTTCAGACGCGATGAAAAACGATAGGGCAACCCACGGCAAGCGCGAATCCCCGCCATTGCGCCCTGCCGCTACTTCTTGTCATCCAGCATTTCACGCACGGCAATCGCCAGCTGCTTCAGGGAGAAGGGCTTGGGCAGGAATCCGAACTTGGCATCCGCCGGCAGGTTTTTCGCAAAGGCGTCTTCGGCATAACCGGACACGAAGATGAACTTCAGGTCCGGATAGGACTTGCGCAGCTCCCTCAGAAGCGATGGGCCGTCCATTTCCGGCATGACCACATCCGAAACGACGATATCGACCTTGCCTTCCAGCTCTTCCATGACCTCCAGCGCCTCGGTGCCGGAGCCCGCCTCGTGCACGGTGTAACCGCGGGTTTCCAGCATGCGCTTGCCGCCGCGCCGCACCGCCTCCTCGTCTTCCACCAGAAGCACGACGGCGGAATTGCCGGTCAGGTCGAGCGGCTCTTCCTTCACCGGTTCGGCAACTGTGACGGGGGCAAGCGCCGCCTCGCCGGGCTGCTGCCCGGCAGACTGAACGGCCTCCGCCACATGGCGCGGTAGGTAGATACGGAAGGCGGTTCCCTTACCCACTTCCGATTCGGGATAGATGTAACCACCGGACTGCTTGACGATGCCATAGACCATCGACAGGCCGAGGCCGGTGCCCTTGCCGACTTCCTTCGTTGTGAAGAAAGGCTCGAAAATCTTGTCCATGATTTCAGGCGGAATACCGGTGCCGTTATCGCCGACCTCGACCATGACCATGTCTTCCGCCGGAACTTCCGGCCGTCCGAGCGCGGCTGCCTCCTGCGCATCCACATTGCGCGTGCGGATGGTGATCTTGCCGCCATCGGGCATGGCGTCGCGCGCATTGACGCAGAGATTGATCAGCACCTGCTCGAATTGCGACAGATCGGTTTTCACCGGCCATAGATCGCGGCCGTAATCCACCTCAAGCTTGACATTGGTGCCGGAAATCAGCCGGTCGACCAGCATACGCAGATCGCCGATCACGTCGGTCAGGTTCAGCACCGCCGGGCGCATGGTCTGTTTGCGCGAGAAGGCCAGCAGCTGGCGTACCAGAACCGCCGCGCGGTTGGCGTTGCGCTTGATCTCCATGAGGTCGGCAAAGCTCGGATCGGCGGGCCGGGCCTGCAGCAGCAGGTGATCCGAAGACAGCAGGATGGCGGTGAGCACATTGTTGAAATCGTGGGCGATGCCGCCCGCCAGCGTACCGACGGCGTTCATCTTCTGCGTCTGCGCCATCTGGGTTTCGAGCGCCTTCTGCTCCGTCACCTCGATGGCGTAGACGATCGCCACCTCTTCCGGCGCCTCGTCGTCCTGATCGATGACGGCGTTGACGTAGAAACGGAAATGCCTGGTCTCGTCGCTCGGGTGACGGGAATCGAAGGGCGCGATATCGCCCTGCCGGTCCTTGGCCTCCGCCAGCGACTGTTCCAGCCGAGGTTTCTCGTTGTCATGAAGGACGGTTTCGAGCGCCACACCGCGGTCGATATCGTCACGTCCGACAACACCGGAGAACAGCTTGAGGAAGGGCGCGTTGATGCGCAAAATGCGGCCTTCGCCATCAAGCGAGGCGATCGCCATGGGCGTATTGTTGAAAAAGCGCGTGAAACGCATGGCGGAAGAGGATTCCGTATCCTCCTGCCCCTTGGGGCGCATCAGAACGATTGTCCGGCTCTCACCCGGCGCGCCGTCCTTGGAAGTGACCTGATGCACAAGACGGGCCGGCATGCTCTGGCCGTTCACCCGGCGCATGTCGAGATCGAGGATTTCGGTGCGCTTGGCGGTGCCCTGCGGATGAACGGATTCGATCAGCGCCATGCCCTCGCCGGCGACGATATCGGCCACCGTCATCGAGCCCGGCGAAAACTGCGCCAGATCGATACCGAGCCATTCCGACAAAGTAGCATTCAGATAAACGATCTCACCCTTACGGCCGGCGGAAAAGAAACCGGCGGGTGCGTGATCGAGATAGTCGATGGCATTCTGCAATTCGCGGAAAAACCGTTCCTGATCCTCGCGCTCCGGCGTGATGTCGGCGATCTGGAAGACGTGCAGCCCCTCGCCGCCCGCATCCTTCAGCACCCGGCCTTTAAGCCTGTACCAGTGGGGGCCTGCGCTCGCATCTTCACCCAGCGGTTTCAGCAGCCGGAATTCCTCGTAACCGTCACGGCCTTCCCGCAGCACGTTGATGAGCCGGTAGAGCGCTTCGGTCGATTCCCGGCTGCGCGACAGCAGCGCCTCGAGGCTCTGTATGTCGCTCGCCTTCGTGGTACCGCTCATGCGGCAATAGGTGGCGTTGGCATAGACCATATGCCCCTTGGCATCGGTGATCAGCGTGCCTTCGGGATGGGCCGACAGGAAACGGCGGGCGAGCCCGTCCGATTGTGACTGCGGCATGACCTCGATGAAACCGATGATCGACGAGACCAGAAAAAAGATACCCATCATGGCCAGCACGCCGAGAATGCCGAGCACGATTTCGTTTTCCAGGGAATTCTTAAAATAAACGAAGGCGGCGGCAGCGGCGATCAACACCAGTGCGAGCAGCAGGATACGCAAGACCGTGCCGGAACGGGCACGCCTGTCCACCAGCGGAAGGTCGTTGTCGCTTGTCTCGCGCACCCGTGTCATCTTGGCCTCGCAGTCGTGCAGGTCGTCATTCGGTCAGCCACGGGTCCTCGACGGAATCGGGCGTTAAAATTTCTTGTAGCAACTCGCTTGAGCATCAAAAAGCTCCGCCGGGCCACAAAGGCTTAAAAACGCACAGCGAAAACGCTTTGAAAGGCGCAATACACAGGCCTTTCAGACGGCGAGGGAACCGAAAGCCACGTCAACCGGTTTTGTGTTCAAGAGGGACGACGGCGGATAAACCTTGTATCGCGCCCAAAAAAATCGTCTTTTCCTGCTTGACGTTCACACTATAAGAACCACGGCAATATTAATTGCCCGAAAAAATCTGAAGGGATGATCTCCATGATGGAAGATTTTATCGGCACCTATGGAAACCGTCTCATCGTCGCCGTTGTCGGTGTGGGTGTGGCGCTTCTCGTTCTGGCGATTGCCTTGTGGATATTGCGCAGGCGCAGCGGCTCGGCGCCCTTTATCCGCGGCGGCCGCAACCGCCAGCCGCGCCTGCAGGTTCTCGACGCGACAGCCGTGGATGCACGCCGCCGGCTGGTGCTGGTGCGCCGCGACAACGTCGAACATCTGGTCATGATCGGCGGACCGACCGATATCGTCATCGAGAGCGGCATCGGGGCGATCCCGATTGTCAGGGAGGTGCAGGAGCCCGAACTGAAGGCGCTTCCGCGTCAGGAAAGCGAGCAGAAGCGGACAGAACCGCCGATCCCGCAGGAGCGCCGCGCCGCGCTGCCGCCCCAGCAGCCCGTTCCGGCAGCAGCCCCGGTTTCCGTATCGCAGGAACCGGCAAGGCAGCCGCAACGGCCGGAGCCGGCCACCGCCGCCCCTCGCCCGGCACAACCAGCGACCACGGCCGCGCCGCTGCCGCCGCGCCCGTCGACGCCACCCCAGCCCCAACCCGTCTCACCGCCCGTTGCTGTCCGCGAGCCCGCTCCGGCGGCAAGGCAGGCCGCAACCGAGAGGGAAACCCCGCGCCCTGCACCTTCGCCCGCACCGGTTGTTGCGGCAGCTCCCGCAGCTGCCGTTTTGCCCGTCGCAGCTGCATCGCTCGATGTCGCCAGCGAAAGAAACGAGCCGCGTCGGACGGAGCCTTTCATACCCGCTCCGGTTCAGGCACCGACACCCGTGGTATCGCCAGCTCCCGCACAGGCAAAGGTGGAAGAAGAACGGCCGACGGTAATCGCTCCACCGGTTTTTGCCGCACGTGAGCCGGTACTCGATCAATCCAGCGCCGCAGATTTTCTCGACGCGGCGCGCGAGCGGGTTCTTCCCGGCCTCAAGTCCGAGCAGGATGCACCGCCGGCCCCCTTCCCGCCGAAACCGGAAAATCCGCTCCTTGCGTCCAATGACGCTGAGCCGAAATTTTCCGATGAGCTGGCCAGCGATTTCGAGAGCTTTCTCGAAGCGGAGATAGCCAAGAGCCGGGAGGCGGACAATGAACCGTCGATTGACGCCGCCCCGGAAAAGCAGCAGAAAAACGAACCCGTTTCGCCACCCGTCACCGGAGCGTCGCCGGATGGTGACGTGCAGAAAGAAATGGCGCGTATTTTCGGCGAGCTTTCCGTTACCCGCGACCGCTGAGGCGGCACGCATGAAGCTTCAATGCAAAAGGGCACGGAATAATTCCGTGCCCTTTTGTATATCCGGTGCTTGAGATGGCCGGTTCGCCGCAGCGTCCGGCACAGCAGCCTTGTTATTCGTCGCGATAAACTTTTTCGCGACGCTCGTGACGTTCCTGCGCCTCGATGGAAAGTGTCGCTATCGGGCGGGCGTCAAGACGCTTGAGGCCGATAGGTTCACCCGTTTCCTCACAGAAACCGTAGGTGCCGTCTTCGATCCGCTGAAGAGCCGCATCGATTTTGGAAATCAGCTTGCGCTGACGGTCACGGGCGCGAAGTTCGATCGCCCGGTCTGTTTCGGAAGAAGCCCGGTCAGCGAGATCGGGGTGGTTGGCGCTTTCTTCGGCGAGATGTCCGAGGGTCTCGCGCGCTTCTCTCAGGATGTCATTTTTCCAGGCGACCAGCTTCGCGCGGAAGTAGGCCCGCTGGCTGGCATTCATGAACTCGTCGTCTTCCGAGAGTACATATTTGCTAAGATCGATCTTCTCACTCAACGCGATTCTCCTCGAAGAACATCTCAATGCGGCGGTGTATACTCCAATGATATAGGCCGGTTCAAGTCTGCAGATCAGTTTTCAGGCATTTTTAAAACTGACACAAAAATCATCTAAATGACTAATTTTTATTCTTTATTGGCGTCGAAGCGATCTGTTCTTCGATCACTTCAATGCGACTTGCCAACAGGAAAGAGGACTTGCGGTCCCGCGATCCTATCCTGTAGCATCCGGGCCGTGCCTTAAGTTTCGAACGCCGGTTCCCGCCCTTGACAG
The DNA here is from genome assembly GCF_017313365.1 of Agrobacterium sp. OT33. Taxonomy (NCBI): domain Bacteria; kingdom Pseudomonadati; phylum Pseudomonadota; class Alphaproteobacteria; order Hyphomicrobiales; family Rhizobiaceae; genus Agrobacterium; species Agrobacterium sp. OT33. The sequence continues at coordinate 590,925 of NZ_JAFLMZ010000002.1, forward strand.
ATTCTCACCCGAAGCGAGTTTATCTTTTGCGCCACGCCAAGGCCGCCTGGGCGGCGCCGGGGGAACGCGATTTCGACCGTGGATTGAACGAGGCGGGTTTTGCCGAGGCGGAGATCGTTGCCGACCTTGCCGCCGACCGGCGTTACCGCCCCGACATGCTCTTGTCCTCCACCGCCGCACGCTGCCGGCAGACCACGCAGGCCTGGCAGCGCGCCTTCAACGAAGGCATCGAAATCGCTTATGTCGATGAGATGTATAATGCCCGCAGCGAAACCTATCTTTCCCTCATCGCCGCACAGACGGATGTGGGATCGGTGATGCTGGTGGGCCACAACCCCACCATGGAGGCGACGCTGGAAGCGATGATCGGCGAGGATCTGCTGCACGCCGCCCTGCCCTCCGGTTTTCCGACGTCTGGGCTTGCCGTGCTTGATCATGATGACAGCGCGGCAAATGGCGGGGATCGCTGGCGGCTCATTGATTTTCTCTCACCGGGCAATTAGCCGCAACGAAGCGTCAGGATGTTGCCGCCGATGGCAGCTCTCGTGAAAATCGACCGGGGCGCTTCTTTTTTGGGCAACCGCACCTTCCTATATTGCAGCCGTGACCGTTAAACACAGCCAGGAAACCGCCATTGCCGCCTTCTCTTACGTCCCTGACAGACAGCGCGCTGATCGCTTTCGATAATCTGGCCGACCGTGCGAGCAACCTCACCCATCCGACATTACGGCTTGGCGTCACCGGCCTGTCACGGGCGGGCAAGACGGTTTTTATTTCTTCCCTTGTCCATAATCTCCTGAATGGCGGTCGGCTGCCGCTGTTCGAGGCCATGCGGTCAGGCCGCGTCTCGAATGTGCGCCTAGAACCGCAGCCGGACGACGCCATTCCGCGCTTCCAGTACGAAGACCATATTCAGGCGCTGGTGCGCGACAGGCTGTGGCCGGATTCGACGCGGGCAATCTCGGAACTCAGGATCACGCTGGATTACCAGAGCGCCAGCGGCTGGGGCCGGTGGTTCTCGGCCGGCAAGCTTTCCATCGATATCGTCGACTATCCCGGCGAATGGCTGCTCGACCTGCCGCTTCTGTCACAGGACTACAAGCAGTTCAGCGATGCGACCGTCGCACTTGCCGGGAGCGGCATCCGCGCCGAGCTGGCGCAGGAATGGCTGGCGATCGCCTCATCGCTCGACATCAATGCACCGGCCGACGAAATGACGGCCCGCCGTCTGGCTGAGAGTTTCGCGGCCTATCTGAAGGCCTGTAAATCCGACGAGAGATCGCTCTCCACCCTGCCGCCCGGCCGTTTCCTGATGCCCGGCGACCTGGAGGGTTCTCCGGCGCTGACCTTCGCGCCGCTTCCGGGCCTGACGGACGAGAAGGCACCCAAGGGTTCGCTGCGCGCGATGATGGAGCGGCGTTACGACGCCTATAAGTCGATCGTGGTCAAACCCTTCTTCCGCGAGCATTTCGCCCGTCTCGACCGTCAGATCGTGCTGATCGACACGCTGCAGGCCGTCAATCGCGGTCCGGAAGCCGTTCAGGATCTGGAGCGGGCGCTGGGCGATGTGCTTGCCTGTTTCCGCCCCGGCACCAACAGTCTGTTATCCTCGCTGATCGGCCGGCGCATCGACAAGGTGCTGATCGCCGCCACCAAGGCAGACCATCTGCACCATGAAAGCCATGACCGGCTGGAGCGGCTGACCCGCCGTCTGGTGGACCGCGCCATCACCACCATCGGCATGAACGGTGCCGGCATCGAGGTCATGGCGCTCGCTTCCGTGCGCGCCACCAGAGAGGCAAGCGTGCGACAGGATGGCCACGAACTGCCCGTCATCGTCGGCACGCCAATGGCCGGTGAAACGATCAATGGCGAGACCTTCGACGGTAATCGCAAGACGGCGATCTTTCCCGGCGACCTGCCCGAAGACCCCGAGCCGCTTTTCCGCAGCATCGATCAGGATGGCGACAAGGCATCGCTGCCGGATGTCAATGTCGTGCGTTTCCGCCCACCCAACGTCGACGAGCCGGGCAGCGGCGGCATCCGGCTTTCGGTTCCGCATATCAGGCTCGACCGCGCCATGCAGTTCCTGTTCGGAGACAAGCTCGCATGAAGGCTCCCACACAAAACGACCCGCAGGCCCGGCGCCCGGCGGCTTTCACGCTCGAGACCGAGGAGACGGCACGGCCGTCGCCGGCGCAGAAACGCGCGCCAAGGAGCTTCGACACCGAGATTTCGTTGACGCCGGACGAGGACGATCCGTTTCTGGCGCCGGAGGAAATCGATGCCGCTGCCTTGCCGGTGGCCTCGCCGAAGAAAAGCCGCTTCTCTTTCGCCAAGCTCGCGCTCGGCGCGCTTGGCATCCTGTTCTCGCTCGCCTTCGGCCTCTGGGCGGATCAGCTTATCCGCAACCTGTTCTCCCGCTCCGACTGGCTGGGTTATACGGCCAGCATCGCCCTTATCGTGGCGCTTTTCGCCGTTCTCGTCCTTGTCGGGCGGGAAGTCTTCGGCATCATGCGGCTCAACGCCGTGCAGTCGCTCAAGGCCGATGCCGAGACGGCAAGCCTCGACAAGAGCCCTAAACCCGCCCGCGCCGTCATCACCCGCCTCAATGCCGTGCTTTCCCACCGCGCCGAAACAGCCAAGGGGCGCGCAGCGCTGAAGGATACGGAAAACGATGTCATCGATGGCCCACATTTGATCGAGCTTGCCGAGCGTGAATTGCTCGCACCGCTCGACCGGCAGGCCCGCGCCCTCATCCTCAATTCCTCCAAGCGGGTCTCCGTTGTCACCGCCGTCAGCCCGCGTGCCATAGTCGATCTCGCCTACGTGCTGTTCGAGGTGACGCGGCTGGTGCGGGCCATGGCGGAGCTTTACGGCGGCCGCCCCGGCACGCTCGGCATGCTCAGGCTGTTGCGCGACGTCGTCGCCCATCTCGCCGTCACAGGTTCGATCGCCGTCGGTGACGGGCTCGCCCAGCAGGTTCTTGGCCACGGCCTCGCCTCGAAACTCTCGGCACGACTCGGCGAAGGCGTCATCAACGGCCTGATGACGGCGCGAATCGGCATTGCGGCGATGGATCTTTGCCGCCCGCTGCCGTTCAGGGCGGTGAAGCGGCCGGGGATCGGCGATTTCATGTCTGACCTCACCCCCGATTTAAGCGGCGGAAAAAGCGGTGAAAAAGCCTGAGTGGCAAGGCATGGGCGGTTCAAAAGGTTACGGACAAGGCCGCAAATGAGAGTGAAATAAACCAAGCATTAACCATTCCGCCGGTAGATTGCCGCCTATCGAACAGGCTTCTTCGCCGGGGAAAGTATCATGTATTCGCGCTTCTTTTCGCTTGTGGGCGGACTTGCCGCCATATTGTCCGTCAGCGGCGGCTTTGGCCTGTCTGACGTCCATGCGGCATCGCGCGATCGCGACGACGTGTTCTTCCGCTCCGTTGCCGGTGTCTGGAAAGGTCCGGGCGAAATCGTCGCGGGCAAATACAAGGGCACCAAATTCACCTGCGATCTGACGGGCGAACCGCTTGATGACAAAAAGACCGGCATCAAGCTTGGCGGCACCTGCCGCGTCGGCGTCTTCAGCCAGCCCATGTCCGCCATCATCAGCCAGAAGGGCAGCAGCTACGAAGGCAAGTTCCTCGATGGCGCCGAAGGCAAGGGACTGGACATCACCTCCGGACAGGTCAGTGGCGACAAGGTCGTCGTCGGCATCAACCGCTCCAAGCTCAATGGCGCCATGGTCGCCCGTGTCTCGAACGACAATTCGATGAATATCACCATTTCGGTCAAGGTCGCCGACCAGATGATCCCGGTCATCGGCGTGACGCTGGCCCGCGACATCGACCAGATCGCCGTCGGCTCCATCAAGCCATAAGAGCCATCGTTCTTTCAGACATCAGCAGGCGGGAGTGTCCACCACTCCCGCTTTTCATTTGCGCTGACGATGCCGCTCCTGTCCGCCTGCTGAAGCCATTGCCGTACCGGCTTTCCCTTGACTTCGAGGTCAGGCGCGATATCGGCGAGCGGCATCAGCACGAAAGCCCGCTCCGTCATGCGCGGATGCGGCACCTCGATGCTTTCCGTAACGATAGACTCATTCCCGTAGGTCAGCACATCGATATCGATGGTGCGCGGCCCCCATCGCTCCGTCCGCACCCGCTTCATGCCCTTTTCGATGTCGAGACATAATTGCAGCAGCGCGGGCGCCGTGAGCGAGGTTTCGACCAGCGCGCAGCAATTGAAGAAATCGGCCTGATCGGTCTTGCCCCATGGCGGCGTGCGGTAAAGGTTGGAGACGGCCAGCAGGTGGCAATCACCATGCGCGTCGAGTTCGCGCAGCGCTCTTGCCATGGCGGCGGCGGGATCGCCGATATTGCCGCCGAGACCCAGGGCGGCGACGGTCATCTTCTCAGGCACGGTGTTCAACGCTCACCTGCGCATAATCGAGAATGCCGGGAACAGGTGCCGACGGTTTGCGCACCGTGATGCGCAGCCAGACGATCTGCGGGTAACGGGCGCGCAGCGCCTTGGCGATGTCATTCGCCAGCGCCTCGATGAGATAACGGCGCTGACCGACGACAATCTTTTCGATGACGGCGAAGGCCACGCCATAATCGACGGTGTTTTCGATATCGTCGGTTTCCAGCGCATCACCGGCCTCGACCTCCATCTCGGCATCGACAAAAAAGCGCTGGCCCAGCACTTCCTCCTGCTCGAGAAGACCATGACGGGCGAAAAAGGAACAGTTTTTCAGGATGATGGTATAGCGGCTCATCGCATCGCCTCCATGGCAGGACTGTTTTACCGGAGAGCCGCGCCTTCTTCGGGACACGGCATTCCGGCACTCGTTGATCTAGAGTTTGTCAGGGAAAACTGGAACCGGCTTTCCCGAAAAGACAAACGAAAACAAAATAAGCTGGAGTTCGTCAGGTTCAGATTGAACCTGACGAACTCCAGGCATCGGCCTTTGCCGACGTTTTGGCAAGAACCGCATCGGCGATTGCCAGTGCATCACGCGTTGCGGCGACATTGTGCACGCGAAAAATCGAAGCGCCCGCCAGCCTGAGGATCGCGGTGGTCGCCGCCGTTCCGATATCGCGTCCCTCCGCCGCATCCCGGCCCGTCAGCGACCCGATAAAACGCTTGCGCGACGTGCCGGCCAGAACCGGCAGGCCGAAAGCGGCAAGCTCTCCGAAACGCGCCATCAGTTCGACATTCTCCGCCTCGTCCTTGGCAAAACCAAAACCGGGATCGAGTACGACGGCATCACGGGCAATACCCGCATCGTCGGCAACCTCGAGCGAGCGATTGAGGAATTCGAACTGGTCCTCGATGACATCGTCGCGTTTCTTCCGATCGCGGCCGGTATGCATGATGCAGATGCCGGCGCGGGCGGCGGCGACCACGCCGGCCATTTCCCCGTCCTTCTGCAGGCCGAAGACGTCGTTGACGATATGCGCGCCCGCCTCGATCGAAAGCCTTGCGGTCGAGGCGCGATAGGTATCGACGGAAATCAGCACGTCCGTCTCGCGGCGCAGTTTCTCGATGACAGGCAACACCCGGTCCTGCTCCTCGGACGCCGTCACCGGGGCGGCACCCGGACGGGTGGATTCGCCGCCGATATCGATGATGTCGGCCCCTTCTTCCACGCAGGTCAGCGCATGGGAAAAAGCCGCATCGACGGCAAGATAACGGCCGCCATCGGAAAAGGAATCGGGCGTGGCATTGACGATGGCCATAATACGGCCACGCCCATCAAGTTTCAGGGAGCGGCCATGGGCCGCTTGCCACACGTTGCTGCCGGCTGTTATCACGTAACACGCGCCTTTCGGGAATAACGGAATGTTATGCCAATTCTTATAGGTTCCGCTCCGCCTATGCAGCAAACGTTTTTCAAGTTCAACCGGAAGGCCGGGTCATGACCAAATCATCACGTGCTCTTTGCGCCGCCCTTGCGGGCGCGCTGGCACTTTCTTCGCCCGGACCGGCTTTTTCCGAGACCATTGTCCGCAAGACCTACTCCTATTTCTCGATCACCGGTAAAACCGCCGCCGACCTCGACCAGCAGCTTTCCAGGCATGGTCCGCTGACACGCAATACCGGCGCGCGCCATCCCGGCGCGACCGAGATCAAGTTCGGCGGCGAGCTCACCTATGTGGAGAAGAACGGCCAGTGCAGCGTCGGAACGGCCAAGGTGCTTCTGAACACCCGTATCCTGCTGCCACGATGGAAAAACCGTCGCCGCACCACGGCGGAACTCGCCTTCATCTGGGATACGCTGCTTGCCGATATCAAGCGCCATGAGGAACGCCACGCGGAAATCGCCCGCACCCACGCCCGCTCGCTCGAAAGGCAACTGAAGGCGCTTCGTCCGCAGAAGAATTGCGAAACACTTCAGGAAATGGTCGGTAAGATCACCCAGACGGTGATGGACGAACACGACCGGGATCAGATGCGTTTCGATGTGGTGGAATCGAGAAATTTCGATGCACGCATGACGCGGCTTTTGAAAAACCGGCTCGAACAGGGTCAGAGCCGCCGCTAGACGCAGGGGCGTCCTGTCCTTCCCTTACGGCTAAAGACGCGGGCCCTTACGGCCAAAGACGCGGACATGACGTTACGTCATGTCCGATCTCACCCGTGACTTCTCGTCATGGTGCCGTCGCCGAGACTCATTGTAGCTTGTTGATATGGTTTTGGTGGTTGTGGCCCGCAGCGGGTCTGGCGCCTGGAACCATCTCCGGTTCTCCCGGTGCGCACTTGAGGGCTCGCAGGTGTTTCCTCCCTCGCCTGCATGCTGCGTACCCGCCTCGCCCCGCTCTCCGCTACCAGGTGAGCGGGGCTTTTTCTGCGCGCAATAAAGCTGAAACCCTCAGCCCTGACGCTCGGGAACGTGAACGACGAGACCGTCAAGCTCGTCATTCATCTTGATCTGACAGGAAAGACGCGAGGTCGGGCGCACGTCGAAGGCGAAATCCAGCATGTCCTCTTCCATCGGTTCCGGGCCGCCGACGCGCTCCGTCCAGGCGTCGTCGACATAGACATGACAGGTCGCACAGGCACAGGCGCCGCCACATTCCGCATCGATGCCGGGAATGGAGTTGCGTACCGCATTCTCCATGACGGTGGAACCGTTGCTCACATCGAGTTCATGGGGCGTGCCGTCAAAGGCAACGATGGTCAGTTTTGTCATGCCGGAATCCAAAATGGTGATCTAAGAACTGTTCTAAACACATAGAAAGGCCGGTAGCGCTTGGCAACCCGCTTCAGGGGCGTCCAGACGCAACCGGCCTTGCAAAATGGCAGATTTGATAAGTTCGGCCTCAGCGGCAAAGCTTGAGGATGAAGTTTTCCGCTTCGACAATGGCTGCCGCGAGTTTGGCAATCGCCGCGCTGTCTTTGCCCTTGTCCTCCACCGATGCCGCGGCCGCGGCCACGGCGGAAGCGCCGACGGCCTGCGCAGCACCCTTCAGGCGGTGGGCGCTTGCCTTTACCGCCCTGTCGTCGGCGTCGGCGATCTCGTGCAGGGCGGCGCGGGCGTTGCGGCTGAAAAGTTGCAGCACCTCGATCTCCAGATCCTTGTCGCCCATCGTCTGGCGACCGAGATGATCGAAATCGATGGGCTTCTTCGTGGCGACCGGCGCGCCGCCGCAATTATCCGGAGCTTCGAAAGCAATACTGACCGCTGCCATGGCTGAAATTCCTTGTCTCACCGTTTCCTGTTTCGTGTCACATCTGTGTCGTATTCAGGCATTCAAACCGGTGCTATCGGCTTAAATTACGGCGTGACGCGGGCGAAAATCTTCTGCTATGGTTAATTTATGTTAAACTTATGCGAAACAAGGCGTTCAGCGTGAAACTCAGGTTTAAAAACTGTTAAAAAGCCGACACTTCGCGACCGCCGCAAATCCGCATTAATTGTTTCGAACACCTAAATGTGTCACTACGGTACTGCCGTTCCCGCAGGGCTTAAGCACAAGCTTTGTTATTACGGCACAGTGATGTAATTTCGCCCGAAAGCTGGATCACCAGCAATTCGGGATTTGGTAAGTGGCGGAATTCGTCCCTTTTACGGGGACAACGTTCCGCTGGCATGATGGCGGCAGTCCGCTTGCGGGTCGCAAGTGGTCAACGGCATGAAGCCGGGCGTATGTGTAACGAGGCGTAACCGCATGGCGAATAACAAGATCAGCGACTCTGTCGACGAGACTGCATTTCAGGCGTTGGAAGACGCCCTGCAGCTCGGCGCTTTCGAAGAAAAGCCGGAATCGCGGAAAACCGCAGCGCCAAAGCAGCCGGAGGCCAGATTGAAGGAAGCAAGCAGACAGACCCCTGCTCCCGAGGCCGCCGCGCGTGCGCCTGCCGAACAGGCGCCCCGATCGCCCAATCTGGAAGCGGCCAATGACGGCTCCAAGCGCAGCCCGGCCGTGATCCTGAAATCACTCGAGGGCGGCTCCATCGGCGGCGCGATCAGAAATGCGACGATCATGTCGGTGATCTGGGCGCTTGGCGGCCTTGGCGTCGCGCATCTTCTTTACGGCAACGCCCTCTGGAACATCGGCTCGCTTGCCGATCTCACGGCAATTCCCGGCCTGATGGCGATCGTCGTCGGCATCCTCGTCCCCGTCATGCTGTTCTTCGCCTTCGCGATCATGATGGCGCGCGCCCGCGACCTGCGCAACGCCGCCCGGTCGATGGCCGAAGTCGCCCTTCGCCTGGCAGAGCCCGAAACCGTTGCCTCCGACCGCATCATGTCCGTCGGCCAGGCGGTTCGCCGCGAAGTTTCGGCCATGAATGACGGTATCGAGCGCACCATTGCCCGCGCGACGGAACTCGAAACGCTGGTTCATTCCGAAGTCAACGCGCTTGAGCGCAGCTATGCCGACAATGAATTGCGCGTGCGCAGCCTCGTGCAGGAACTGACCGCGGAGCGTGACGCCATTGTCAACCACGCGGAGCGCATCCGCTCCTCCATCGTCGGCGCGCAGGAACAGATCAAGGAAGAATTGTCCATCGTCGGCGAAGAGCTTTCCATGCGGATCGCCACGACAGGCGAAGCTTTCGCCTCGATGATCGACACCCGCTCGGCCGCGCTGCTGGAAAAATCGCGCGCCTCCACCGAAGCGATGGGCAGCCTGATCGCCGCCAAGACCGAAAATCTGCTTCAGGCCCTGAATTCCTCCGGCACGACGATTTCCAACGAATTCGACATGCGCCTGCACAACCTCACCTCGACGCTGGACGAGCGCGGTGAAGTGCTGCTCGAACGCTTCGCGATCCACGCCTCGACGCTCGACAGCGGTGTCGAAAGCCTAAACAGCGCGCTTGAGGAACGCACCCGTCAGCTCAACGAAACGCTGTCCACGCGCACGCTCGAACTCAACCGCAACATCGATCGCGGCCAGCAGATCATCGGCGGTTCGCTGGATACCGTTCTCGACAAATTGTCCACGACGCTTGAGGAAAAGGGCCTCTCCTTCCGCCAGAGCCTGCAGAGCACGGCAGACGATGCGATCATGGATCTCGATCTTCGCTCCGGCCTTTACGAGGAGCGGCTGCAGGCGACCGTCGGCCAGGTCAACTCGGCCTTCGACGAGCATGTGGCGGAATTCGCCAGCGCCTTCGACCAGCGCGCCGGCAGCCTCGACAGCAAGCTGATGGAAAGCCTCGCCCGCATCAACGAAACCGTTGCCGGCGGCTCCGAAGCGCTTGATACAATGCTGAACGCCGGCCTGGAGCGTATCGGCAGCACCATGACCGACCAGTCGCTGGCGCTCGCAACCGCGCTGGGCACAGGTCAGGAAATGCTGGAAAGCGCGCTTGAAAGCCGTACCCGCGCCTTCAGCGACGCGATCGGCCAGCGCACCGCCGAAATCACCGACGCCTTCACCACCTCGCACGAGAAGATCGACGCCGTGCTGGCGGAACGCAGCAACGCCCTGTTCGGTGCTCTCTCTGCCAGCCAGAACCGTTTCGACGAGGCTCTCGCCAGCCGTTCGATGGCGATTACCGGCTCGGTTTCCGGCACGGCCGAGCGTCTTGCCGCGATGCTTGACGAACGCGCCGCCGCGATCAACACCGTCGTTGCCGATGTCGAGCGCCGCCTTGCCGAAACGCTCGAGACCCGGGCCGCCGCCATCACCGGCGCGGTTTCCGGCATCGAGGACCGTATTTCCGACACGCTGGAAAGCCGCACGGCCGCCCTGCACGATGTCGTCTCCGGCGCGGAAAGCCGTATCGCCGATACGCTCGACGGCCGCACCGCTGCTCTTTCCAGCGCGATTTCCGGTGTCGAGGAGCGCATCGCCGACACCATGGACAGCCGCACCCTGTCGCTCGACATGACCTTCGCCAATGTCGAGGAACGGCTTTCGGAAACGCTCGACAACCGCACCTCCGCCCTCACCGGCATTGTTGCCGGCGCCGAAGAGAAGATCGCCGGCGCGCTCGACAGCCGCACGGCCACCTTCGGCGACGTTGTCGCCGGTGCCGAGACCCGGATCGCGGAAACGCTCGATGGCCGTACCGCCGCACTCAACGCCGTGGTCTCCGGTGCGGAAGAACGCATCGCCGATGCGCTCGACAGCCGTACCATGGCGCTCGACATGGCATTTTCCGGCGCAGAGGAAAAAATCACCGAAGCGCTCGACACGCGCACCGCAGCCCTTGGCGAGCTGGTGGCTGGCGCCGAGACCCGTATCGCCGGCGCACTCGACAGCCGCACCGATTCGCTGAAGACCGTCGTTTCCGGCGCGGAAGAGCGGATCACCGACGTGCTCGACAGCCGCACGCTGGCGCTCGACATGAGCTTCTCCGGTGTCGAGGAAAAGATCGCCGATATTCTCGATGGCCGTACGGCCGCCCTGCACAGCGCCGTTTCCGGCGTCGAGGACCGGATTGCCGGCGCACTGGACAGCCGTACAGCCGCCCTTTCCGGCATCGTCTCCGGTGCGGAAGAACGCATCGCAGAGGCACTCGACAGCCGCACCATGGCGCTCGACATGACGATTTCCGGTGTCGAAGAGCGGATCGCCGAGGCGATGGATGCCAGGGCATCGTCGCTTTCGCTTGCAGCCGCCGGCGTCGGCCAGCGTCTCGAAGCCACCGCCTTCACGCTTGAAAACGCTCTTGCCAGCGGTCACGAGCGGCTGGAAACCATGCTCGGCTCGCAGGCGGAACGCATCGCCGGCTCGCTGGAGCGCAATAGCGGCCTGATCGAGCAGAGCGTCTCGGGCGCGGCCAACCGCATCGAAAGCGTCGTTGAAGACGGCAGCACCCGTTTTGCGCAGACGGTGGAAGAAGGCGTCTCGCGTCTCGAAAGCAACCTGTCGCAATCGCACGAGGATATCCGCACCGCACTCGACCAGCGCCAGGCGGATCTTGCCGCAACGCTCAGCTCCGCCACGACCCAGATGGGCGATATGCTGTCCGAGCAGGCGATGATGATCGGCACCACTGTCGCCTCCAGCGCCAGCATGCTCGAACTGTCGCTCGAAACCCAGCAGGACACGCTGCAGAAGGCAATCGACGGAAGTGCCGCAACGCTGGAGGAGCGCCTTCGCAACAGCGCCGGCGACATCGCCGTCAAGATCGGTGAAGCCGCCCGCGAAATCGGCGGTGCGACGGATGCCCTGTCCTCGAAAATCGAAACTTCCATTGGCAATGTCACCACCCGTCTCGACGAGACCGGCGCCCGTATCGAAACTTCGCTCGATACGCTGCAGGCACGCGTCGGCGGCGATCTGGCCAATGTGAACACCTCGATCGAAGATGCCGGCCGCCGCTTTGCCGAAGCGCTGGAAGACAAGACGGCTGTGTTTGCCCGCACCAGCGATGAGGCAGCCGAGCGCATCACCGGCATTCTGGACGAGCAGACCACGCGTGTCGCGGACACGTTCGAAAACCGTACCAGCCGTCTGGCCGAAACTTTCGATACCGGTACGGCCCGTATCGACGAACGCCTCGGCACCATGGACCGGGCGCTGACGATCGGCCTCGAAAACGTCAACCGCACCATTGAAGGCAAGGCAAGCGATCTCGCTGTCAGCCTGCGCGGCGCGGTCACATCCGCCACCCAGAGCATTGGCGATGAAGCGGTTCGCTCCTCTGCCCTGCTTGCCAAATCCGGCTCGGAATTTGCCGAACAGGTCCAGGCTCAGAACGAGGCCTTCACCAAGGCCATCGAGGAGCGTTCCGGCGAGATCGTCACCCGCATCTCGGATGCGCAGACACGCCTTTCCGGCCAGGCCGCAGCCGTCGCCCAGACCTTCTCCGAAGCGGGCAACATCATCGTCAACAAGGTTGCCGAGGCTGAAGCCGTCGTCCGTTCGCAGGTTGGCGTCATCTCCGAGACGCTCACGGGTGTCGAATCCGCCCTCGACGCACGCGGTGAATCCATCCGCTCGGCGCTGGACAACCGCACCCGCGAACTCAACTCGATGCTGGCCAGCCGTTCTGCCGAACTGTCGCGCCTGATCGAGGAAAAGGCCAAGCCCGTCGTCGACGAATATGCCACCATCGGCCGCGAAGCCGCCGAAAAGATCGTTTCCGCCGCCCAGCAAAGCGCAGATCTTCTGTCGCAGAGCAACAGCGGCATGGTCGGCATGGTCGAACAGGCGATCAGCGACTACGCCAATGCCGGCACGGATGCGGCCAGCAAGCTGGTTGCGGCCACCCGCCAGAGCACCGACATGCTGTCGCAGACGCATACCGCCATGGCGGATGCCGTCGAACAGGGTATCGAGAAATATGCCCGCTCGGGCAGCGATGCGGCCAACAAGCTGGTTGCCGCCACCCGCCAGAGCACGGATATGCTGTCGCAGACCCATAACAGCATGGCCGAGATCGTCGAGCAGTCGGCGACCAACTTCAACGCCGCCGTGGAGCGGGCCGCGCAGGAATTCGGTTCGGCCGACGAAGCGCTGAATGCATCTGCGACCCGCTTCTCCGATAGCGCTTCGCAGGCCGCCGACATGGTGTCCAGCTCCAGCCGCCTGCTCGAAGGAAAGATCGACCGCCTGTCGAATATTTCCGGCCAGACGCTGGCACAGGTTGCCGGCATCGTCGGTCGCTTCGAAGAACACTCGAAGGTGCTGAGCCAGGCGTCCGAACTGCTCAATGCGGCCCAGTCGAGCCTCGTCGGCACGCTGGAAGAACGTCAGGACGCCCTGCGCAGCCTGTCGGTTGGCCTTGTCAAGCGGTCCGAGGAAATCGAAAGCGCCATGCGCAACGTCATCGGTGTGGTGGAAACCACGCTCAACGAGGCCGAGGAGCGTTCGCAGAACGTTGCCGGCAATCTGCGTGACAATCTGCAGGCGTCCTTCTCCGATATCGGCCGTTCGCTCGATGAGACCGAACAGCGCGCCCGCTCGGCGGCACAGACCATGCGGGGCGCCCTGCTCTCTGCCGGTCAGGATGCCAGCCGCTCGATTGAAAGCACGCTGACCGACGCGCAGAAATATTCCGACGAGCTGGTCAGCCGCCTGCGCGGCGGTGTCGAGTCCTCGCTTTCCGAGGTCGACAACCTGCTGGGCAGCGCCTCGGAGAAATCCAACGCCGCCGCCGCCAACCTCAAGGAGACGCTGCGTCAGGCCGTCGAGGAAGCCGTCAGCCGCTTTGCCGGCGCGACGGACGAAATCCGCCGCTCCAGCCACGATATCCGCCGTGAACTGGATGCAACCCGCGCCGAACTGAAACGTGGCGCCTTCGACCTGCCGGAAGAAGCCAAGGAAAGTGCTGCCGCCATGCGTCGCGCCGTTTCCGAGCAGATCAAGGCGTTGCAGGATATTTCCCAGCTCGTCGGCCGTTCGGCCCACCAGATGGAAGTGTCCGAACCGGTCGCCCGCGCCATTGCCGCTACCCAGCCAGCCGCCGAGCGCCGTGTCGAGACGCGTCCGCAGCCGGCAGCAGCCGCTCCGGTGCAGCAGCGCCCGGCGCAGCCGCAGCCTGCCCCCGCGCCGGCCGCATTACGCGGTTCCCTGCCGCTTGAAAACCGCCAGGTCGAAAACCGGCAGACCGAAAACCGTCAGGCGCCCGCACCCGCTCAGCCGGTTGCAGCCAACCCTGCCGGACGTCGCGAAGAAGGCGGTGGCTGGATCAGCGATCTGCTGCGCGGCGCCTCGCGTGACGGTCAGGAGACCTCTGCCGCTTCCGCTCCCCGCACCAGCGCCGAACAGCAGCCGACCCGTGCGGCCGACACCCGCAACCCGCGGCACATGGTGGAATCGCTGAATTCGCTCTCGGTCGACATCGCCCGCGCCATCGACCACGACGCCTCGGTGGAACTGTGGCGCCGTTACCAGCGCGGCGAGCGCGACGTCTTCACCCGTCGCCTCTACACGCTGAAGGGCCAGACGACGTTTGACGAGATCAAGCGCAAATATGAGCGGGAAGCGGAATTCCGCACCGCCGTGGATCGTTACATCACCGATTTCGAAAAGCTGCTTGCCGACGTGGCCCGCACGGACCGCGATCGCACCGTCACCCAGTCCTACCTCACCTCCGATACCGGCAAGGTCTATACGATGCTTGCCCATGCGGCGGGGCGGTTCAACTGAACTGAATTAGCGCTGAAATGATAAAACCCCGGTCAAGGCCGGGGTTTTTCTTTAGCTTGCGGGCTGTTGCGTCGCTGTTCAACGGCGCGAACTTATTCCGTCACGCTCACCTCAAATCTCGAACGTACCCGATGCGACGCGTATCGCGTGGCCGCCAATGCGGGCGCGGGCGATTTCATTGTCCTTGATGTCCATGCGCAGGTGGATGTGGGACGGTCTTTCCATTTCAACGCCCTGCTCTATCAGGAGCGGATGGTGGCCGTCCGTCAGGCCGTCGAAATGGTGGATGGCGCCGGAAAGAGCAGCGGCGGCGGAGCCGGTGGCGGGATCTTCCGCAATTCCCATTTCCGGGGAGAACATACGGGCATGGAATTTCGCCGCGTGATTGAGGCCGCCGCGACAGTAGATGTAGGCTGCCGTCAGCAGTCCTTCGACCAGCGGCGCGGTTCGCAGCCACAGATTGGCGTCGAAATCCATGTCACGAACCGTGGCGATGTTGTGCATCGGCACCATCAGGAACGGCACGCCGGCCGTCCAGATCGATGGCACGTGATTTTCAAAGCCAATATGCCCCTCGCTGACGCCCAGCGCATCGGCAAGAGCGGCGTGGTCGAGCGGCAGCTCGACGCGCGACGATTTGCGCGGCAGGTCGAATTCGGCGAAGCTGACCGCGCCGGCACGCATCTTCACCGCGCAGCGGACGGGACCCACCTTCTCTTCGAGCACGCAGACCATGTCGACATCGTCATCGCCATCCTTGCGGTTGCGCTCAGCAATGGCGACGGCGGCGCCGACGGTCGGATGCCCCGCGAAAGGCAGTTCACCTGATGGGGTGAAAATGCGCAGCGAGGCGGCGTGGGCCGGGTTGCCCGAACGGTTGATGAAGACGGTCTCGGAAAGGTTCATTTCCCTTGCGATCGCCTGCATCGTCGCTTGATCGAGATCGTCAGCGTCATACATGACCGCGAGCGGATTTCCCGCCATTTTCGTCTCGGTAAAGACATCGTAGATATTGTAGTTCAGCAGCACATCCGTCTCCTGCCATTCATCATTCGGCCTGCCCTGCGCAAACTGCATCACGCCGCCCCGCATCGCAACCCTTGTCAGGGGCCGGAAATCAAGAAGCTGTGGAACGGCGTGGCGTAATGGCGCGGCAGGGGAACGCCTCGCTACCCGAAAGGCCTTGTCGCGTGGCGCCGTCTTCATGTACCAAGGATGCGTCTTGCGGCTCGCGATCCCGGCGTTTTCTTCAACGTTTCAAGATTGCAAGCCGCTTCAACAGGTTACAGCATCGTCTGCGGGCCCTATGCGCCTGCGCCGTTGTCGAGGGAAGCGGATGTCGCAATCTAACTGTTCACTGTCCTTCGTCGCCTCCACCACCGAGGAGGCTCAGACGGCGCTGGAAGAACTGAAACGCGTTTATGGCGATACGCCGTTCGAAGAGGCGGAAGTGATCGTCGCGCTCGGCGGCGACGGGTTCATGCTGCAGATCCTCAACGAGACGATGAATTCCGGCAAGCGGGTCTATGGCATGAACCGCGGCTCGGTCGGCTTTCTGATGAATGATTACCGGGTGGAAGGCCTGCTCGAACGCATCGCGGTGGCGAGCGGCAATGATTTTCATCCCCTGCGCATGACGACGACGGATTCCGATGGCGACGAGTTTACCGCCCTTGCCATGAACGAGGTCAGCCTCTTCCGGCAATCGCACCAGGCCGCCAAACTGCGTGTCGAGGTGGATGGCAAGGTGCGGCTGGAGGAACTGATCTGCGACGGCATGATGGTGGCGACACCGGCAGGGTCAACAGCCTACAACTTTTCCGCCCACGGGCCCATCCTGCCGCTGGAATCGCCGCTTCTCGCGCTCACCCCCGTCAGCGCATTTCGGCCACGGCGCTGGCGCGGCGCGCTTTTGCCGAATAAGGTGACTGTCGACATTCATGTTCTGGAACGGGACAAACGCCCGGTGAACGCCGTGGCCGACCATACGGAGGTGAAATCCGTTCGTCATGTTCGAATCGCACAATCGCAGGACAGGACAGCGCGAATTCTCTCGGACCCGGACCGTTCATGGTCCGACCGGGTTCTCGCCGAACAGTTCAACAATTGAAGCCAACCATTCGTAACGGCCATGCAACCTAGAAAATTCATCCTCGCCGCCCTCATTTTCGCCACCGCCGTGCTTCCCGCACGGGCACAGACAGCGGCGATCGACACACTGCCTGTCTCCGCGATATTCGTTGTCAGCAGCGGCATGTGGGAAGACAGGAACCTGGAGCCACGGGAAGGCACTGACGGCCAGCTGCGGCCGCCGCCGGCATCGCCCACGCGCGGTTATTACAAGGTGATCGCAATCCGCCAGGGCGACGGGACGGCCAAGATTTACCTGCAGCGCATCGCCTTTACGGCGGATGGACCAAATCTCCTTGAGAATGTCGAGCTGGACGAGTTCAACCAGATGAAATCCTATGTCACGGATATTCGTCCCGAAAGCTCGAATGGCGCATCGGATTCACCCGGCCTGTTCGTCACCGTCTATCTGAAAACGGACCCGATGGCCAAGGAAGCCGAAAGCTGGACGATCCTGATCGACGAGCTTGGCGAGATGAAGATCGAAAAAGCCTCGAACTGACGCCGGAGCGTTTTCGCTTTTCCCTGCATCGGGAAAACGTCCCAACCCCTTGTTCTCACGCGTTTCCGCATGGGAAACCGGGCTCCACTTTTCCTGGAAATACTTCTAAACGCCGAGCTCATGCGGCCCGGCCAGAACCGCGCCGAAATGGTGTTTCCATAATCTTGCGCCGAGTTCGCCGCTGCGGTCGAGGCTGGAGCCGACCGTCAGCCATGGCAGCAACGTGGGATGCAGCCCCGCGTCGAACAGGGCAAAACCGGCCGCCAGCACGCAGGTATCGGCCTGAATACCGCAGACCAGCACCCTGTCAGGCCTGAGGGACAGCAGATGGTCCATTGCTGCCTTTGGCGGGGCATAACCATGCTTGATGAAGATGTGGTGCGCCGCGACGAGCGACATGTCATCCCTGCCCGGCTTCCAGCCCAGTTGCCGCTCGAAGGGCGTTACGCTCTCATCATGACGCTCGACGGTGGCGATGCTCGGCATGGTCAGGGCGAGCGCGGATATCTCCTCAACCAGCGCAGCCGGCGGATTGAAGCTCGGCTGGACGTCGACGATGTAGAGCACCTGTTTCATGCCTGTCCTCCAACGAAAAACCCCTCGCAATCGGCTTGCGAGGGGCAATTTCCCGATCGACGCGTAAGCGTCTCAGTCGATATCCGCGACTTCCACGTCCGCACCACCGCTGATGCGATGGGCGAGAGCGGCTTCCATGAATTCGTTCAGGTCACCGTCCAGCACGTTGCCGGGCGCGGTGCTTTCCACGCCCGTGCGCAGGTCCTTGACCAGCTGGTAGGGCTGAAGAACGTAAGAACGGATCTGGTGACCCCAGCCGATATCGGTCTTGGATGCGGCCTGGGCGTTTGCCGCCTCTTCCCGCTTCTGCAGCTCCACCTCGTAGAGGCGGGCGCGCAGCATGTCCCACGCCTTGGCGCGGTTCTTGTGCTGCGACCGCTCCTGCTGGCAGGCAACGGCGATACCGGTCGGAATATGCGTGATACGCACGGCCGAATCCGTCGTGTTGACGTGCTGGCCGCCCGCGCCGGACGAACGATAGGTATCGATGCGGCAATCGCTCTCGTTGATGTCGATCTGAATCGAATCGTCGACGACAGGGTAAACCCAGACGGAAGAGAACGATGTGTGGCGACGCGCATTGCTGTCATAGGGCGAAATACGAACGAGGCGGTGCACGCCCGATTCCGTCTTCAGCCAGCCAAAGGCATTGTGGCCCTTGACGAGGATCGTCGCAGACTTGATGCCGGCTTCTTCGCCGTCATGCACTTCGAGCACTTCGACCTTGAAGCCTTCGCGGTCCGCCCAGCGGGTATACATGCGCAGCAGCATGTTCGCCCAGTCCTGGCTTTCGGTACCGCCGGCGCCCGAATGCACTTCGAGATAGGTATCATTGGTATCGGCTTCGCCTGACAGCATGGCCTCCACCTGACGGCGGTTCGCCTCGCTCTTCAACGCCTTCAGGGCGTCTTCGGCATCCTTGACGATCTCGTCGTCACCTTCCATCTCGCCGAGTTCGATCAGCTCGATATTGTCCTTGAGCTGCTGCTCCAGCGCCTTGACGCCATTGATGCTGTCATCCAGCTGCTGGCGCTCGCGCATCAGCTTCTGGGCCTCGGTGGCATCGTTCCAGAGGGTCGGGTCCTCTGCCTTGTTATTCAACCAGTCCAGTCGTCTTATCGCCTGGTCCCAGTCAAAGATGCCTCCTCAGCAGGCTTATGGCCTGCTTGATTTCGTCGACTACGTTCACGATTTCATTGCGCATTTCGCTGGTTCTTCACCTTCATTGAAACTCGTTGCTCAAATAAATGCGGGGGGCGCGGATGTAAAGACCCGCGCCCCCCGATGATTCCGGAACTTGCGATCAATAAAGACCGCCGCCACCGCCGGTGATGGCCTGCTGCGCCTGCGGCGAGGTTTTCAGAATGTCTTCCTGCGACATGTAGTTTTCCGCACCGATGACGGAGAAGCTGTCGGCCGGGCCGGTGCCGGGCTTGAAGGCTTCCATGATGGTGTCAGGCTCGCCCTCGACCGCCGCCATGCCGGTCTTGCGGTTGACGGCGACGAAGTTCATGCCGGCAGGCACGATGAACTTGCTCGGCTCCATGTGCTTTGCCGCATCGGCGATGAACTCGCCGAAGATCGGCGCGGATAGCGAACCGCCGGTACCGCCGCGACCCAGCGGCGCAGGCGAATCGAAGCCGATATAGAGGCCGGCGACCATGTCCGGCGTGTAACCGACGAACCAGGCGTCCTTTTCATCGTTGGTGGTGCCTGTCTTGCCGGCAACCGGCAGATCGACCTTGATCTTGCCCGCCGCCGTGCCGCGCTGCACGACACCTTCCAGCATGGAGGTCGTCTGATAGGCGGTCATCGGGTCGAGAACCTGTTCGCGATTGTCGACGATGACGGGCTCGTCCTGGTTCTGCCAGCTTGTCGCATTGCAGCCTTCGCAGGCGCGCTCCTCATGGCGGAAGATCGTCTTGCCGTAACGGTCCTGAATGCGGTCGATCAGGGTCGGCTTGATCTGCTTGCCGCCATTGGCGATGACCGAATAGGCGGAAACCATGCGCATGACGGTGGTTTCACCGGAACCGAGCGACATGGACAGAAGCGGCGGCATCTTGTCATAGATGCCGAAGCGCTCGGCATATTCCGCCACCAGATTCATGCCCATGTCCTGCGCGAGACGCACGGTCATGAGGTTACGGGACTTTTCGATGCCGAGACGCAGGGTTGACGGACCGGCGGAACCCCCGCCGTAATTCTGCGGCTTCCAGACCTGGCCGCCGGAAACCACCTCGATCGGCGCGTCGAGAATGACCGATGCCGGAGTGTAACCATTGTCGAGCGCCGCCGCGTAGATGAACGGCTTGAACGAGGAGCCCGGCTGGCGCATCGCCTGCGTGGACCGGTTGAATTCCGACTGCGCATAGGAGAAGCCGCCGACCATGGCCAGAACGCGGCCGGTATGCGGGTCCATCACGACCATGCCGCCCTGCACTTTCGGCGGCTGGCGCAGGCGGTACTCATTGCCGGAATTGGCAAGCGGCTGCGCATAGATGACGTCACCGGCTGCCAGAACGCCGACCGGCGACTTGGCGGTCGCTTTCTTGCCCGTCGCGTCGCGATAGGCCCAGCGCATGTTTTCTGCGGAGATGTGGCCGCGGGTGCGCTTGTCGCCCTCTTCCGTTTCCGTATCCGCCTGCACGCCGATATCGACGCCATCGGCCGCAACGGCGAGGACCACGGCGATTTTCCACTCCGGAACGTCGCGCAAACCCTTGACCTTGGCGAGCGCCGCCGTCCAGTCGCCCGTCGTATCGATCTGTTCGACGGGTCCGCGGAAACCGCGACGTTCATCATATTGTATCAGACCGTCCTGGAGGGCCTTGCGCGCTTCCATCTGGATCTGCGGATCGAACGAGGTGCGGACCGAAAGTCCGCCTTCGAGAAGCGCTTCCTCACCGTATTTTTCAACGATCTGGCGTCGGACTTCCTCGGCGAAATAATCGGATGCGAAAATATGGGCGCCACCGCGGCGCAGATTGACGCCGAGCGGCTGCTTCTTGGCATCCGTCGCATCGTCCACGGTGATATAGCCATTTTCGGCCATACGGTCGATCACCCAGTTGCGGCGCTCGAGAGCAGCCTTTTCACGGCGGATCGGGTGGTAGTTGGCCGGCCCCTTGGGCAGCGATGCGAGATAGGCGGTCTCGGCGATCGTCAGTTCCGTCACCGACTTGTTGAAATAGGTGAGCGCCGCACCGGCGATGCCGTAGGAATTCAGGCCGAAGAAAATCTCGTTGAGATAAAGTTCGAGAATCTTGTCCTTGGAATAGGTCTGCTCAATACGGAAGGAGAGAATGGCTTCCTTGAGCTTGCGGTCGATGGTCTGGTCATTGGTCAGAAGGAAGTTCTTCGCCACCTGCTGGGTGATGGTGGAAGCGCCGACCGGACGACGGCCCGAGCCAAAGTTCTGGATATTGACGAGAATGGCGCGGCCAAGACCGAAGATATCAACGCCCGGGTGATTGTAGAAATTCTTGTCTTCCGCCGAAAGGAAAGCCGCCTTCACCCGGTCGGGAATGGCCTGGATCGGCAGGAACAGACGCTTTTCATGGGCGTATTCCGCCATCAGCGCGCCGTTGCCGGCATGCACGCGGGTCGTCACCGGCGGTTCATAGGTGCTCAGAACTGCGTAATCCGGCAGGTCCTTCGTCACGCCGTGCAAATAAATCGCACCGGCGGCGGCGGCGCACAAGAAGAGCACGCTGGCCAAGCCGAAAAAATATCCAATCAGTCTGATCATACCAAGCTACCGATAATTCGAATCGTAACCATCAACGCCCGACGATATACGGGCGCATCCTTGCATATCGCGTGCCGTTTTGCACACCATACCTTCGATGACAAGCCGGATCGGGCAGCATTCTCCGATATGTTACCGGACCAACCGCCGCAAATCGCGTTTCCACCGTTTTGCGGATCGCCACCGAATCCGCTTTCCGAGTAACGCGGCGAATGTGAGTAAAATAGGGCTTTGCGCCCTTAATCATCCGCAAGACCCAAGAATTGAACAGCTTTTTGGACCTTAGCGGCACGGCGGCAACAACATCACCACAAACATCGCCGTGCCGTGCGGGGCGCTCAACCGCCGTTTGCCATGGCCTTGGCCCGGTATCGTCCCACTGCGGTTGCCAGCGTGTCGGCGACCTTCTTGCGCCATTCGGCATCGAGAAGCAGTTTTTCATCTTCCGCATTGGACAGGAAACCCAGTTCCAGCAGCACCGATGGCACGTCATGGGCGCGCAGAACCATGAAACCGGCGTAACGATGCGGATTATTGATGAGGCCGACCTGCCCTTCGAAGGAAGAGACGATGTTTTCAGCCAGCGTCACCGAAAAGGCCTGGGTTTCGCGGCGGGTGAAATCAAGCAGGATATCGGCGACTTCCGGCGGCTCGGTGGAGGCCGCCACACCGGCGATCTGGTCGGACTTGTTTTCGCGTTCCGCCAGCTCCTGCGCCTGCCGGTCCGATGCGCGGTCAGACAATGTATAAACGGTGGCGCCCCGGATGCCCTTCTGCTTCAGCGTATCGGCATGTAGCGATATAAAGAGATTGGCGTTGTTCTGGCGGGCGATGGTCACCCGTTCCGACAAGGCGAGGAAGGTATCGGAATCACGCGTCAGGAACGCTTTTATGCCGGGCTCCCTGTTCAGCCGTTCCGCGAGTTCCTTCGCGAACATCAGCGTAATGACCTTTTCTTCCGTACCCGTCGTGCCGCCGGTGGCGCCGGCGTCGATGCCGCCATGGCCGGCATCGACGGCGATGACGAATTCCGCCGGCCGCGATGTCTTGTCGTCAGGCGTGATCGCGGCTGTGGTCGCCGGGGCGGGCGCCTGCCATTGCTGGTCCTTCACCAGTTCCGCGAATTTTGCCTTGGTGGTGATTTCGGTATCAAGCACGAAACGGAAAGAGGCGCCGTCTTCACCCTGCCTCGTTTCGGCGATCGCCACCTGCACCGGTTTTTTCGCCGTCAAGACGATACGGGCGCTGTTTTGCCCCATGCCGCCGAAGCGTATATCCGAAAAGAGGCCCGTCGGCTTGAGGTCGGATGCGGGAAAGGCAAAATTGACCGCCGGGAAATCCACGACGATGCGCGCCGGCGAATCGAGGTAATGAACATCGAACTCCGGCTCCTCGGCAAAATCGAGAACGATGCGCGTTCGTGCCTCGTCGCCGATGATGCGCGCCTCCTGGGCGACAAGCGGCTCGGTGGCATGGGCTGCGGGGATGACGGAGACATGGGCCGCGACGGAAAATGCAAGGGCGCCTGCAAGCCGCGCGATTCGCGCGCCAAGCGACCCTGCCCCACCGAATATCGCTGCGCTGCGCGTGAAATTCATGGTCTTCAAGAAATTCCGTATTTCAGTCATTTTCGATAAATGGGGCGGAAAAGCACCGGTAACGGCACCGTTTCGACCACGCCGGACGTTTGTTTGCGCGTTTGCGCCCCACAATCGCAGGCGTTGGTGAACCAATTGTTAACCCGGAAATTCCACCAACAATATGGCATATTTAGCCAGCCTATTGCTATTATGACAGAGAAAACATACAACACGAATGAGGGTTAAAAGTGTTGACGGGATAGATGCCCGCCGGCTGCCAATCGAAAAAGACGCTGGCGCTGCAAATCGGGCAATCATCTGCCGTCGTTACATTTATCCTGAAACTGGATCAATTCCGGCCGTGGCCGGAGACCTACCCCGGTGGCGCTGCCACCGCCGCTCTGAGGAGAGCAAATTCATCGGACCCCAAGGGGTCTATATATTATTGTCGTTCCGCCTGGCCAATGATGTCGCAGCAGTTTTCACATGAACCGGATACCAGGAGCAGGCCAAGCGCCTCGCCGTCGGTCCGGATGCTGCCAGTTTACAGACGCCCGGCAGGAGACTTCATTTCCGGCACATCCTTGCACTCATATGAAAGGCCCGTCCCTATGGCGGGCCTGTTCTCGTATAAAACAAGGCTGCGCCGAGGAGCACAGCTTACATGGCAGACAAAATGCTTATCGACGCCTCCCACGAAGAGGAGACACGCGTAGTCGTTGTCCGTGGGAACCGGATCGAAGAATTCGATTTTGAATCGGAGCACAAAAAGCAGATCCGCGGCAACATCTACCTTGCCAAGGTCACGCGCGTTGAGCCTTCCCTTCAGGCGGCCTTCGTCGATTACGGTGGAAACCGCCACGGCTTTCTCGCTTTTGCGGAAATCCATCCCGACTATTACCAGATCCCGCTTGCCGACCGTCAGGCCCTGCTGAAAGCCGAAGCCGAGGATCACCGTCGCAGCGACGATTTCGAATCGGCTGATGCGCCAGAACCCGGCGCGCCGGCCATCGACCTCTCGCAGGTGGAGCAGCCCGATATCGGCATCG
Source organism: Agrobacterium sp. OT33 (assembly GCF_017313365.1). Lineage (NCBI taxonomy): Bacteria > Pseudomonadati > Pseudomonadota > Alphaproteobacteria > Hyphomicrobiales > Rhizobiaceae > Agrobacterium > Agrobacterium sp. OT33. The sequence goes on from NZ_JAFLMZ010000002.1 coordinate 615,073, forward strand.
TTGCCGCAAGCGAAGCCACGGACCTCGTGGTGACGGAAGAGGCCGCCCCTGCCGCCGAGGAGGTTTCCGAGGAGGCTGCGGTTGCAGCCGTCGAGACGGTTGCGGAAGAAGCGCCCGCCGAGGAAGAAAAGCCGAAGAAGCGCACCCGCCGCCCCCGCGCCAAGAAGAAGACGGCCGAAGAGGAAGCCGCAGCAGCCGAGGCCGCTGAAGCTTCTTCCGAAGAAGACGGCAGCACCGGCGGCGAAATGGCCGCCATGGTCGATACCGACACGATTTCCGAGGAAGTCGAAGGCCTTCGCCGTGGCAACGACGATGATGACGACGACGATGATGACGATCATCACGAAAAGGAAGTCATTGAATCCGTTGGCGCCGAAGACGCCATGGAAGAGGTTCCCGATCGCGTCGCCCGCAAGCCGCGCAAGCAATATCGCATTCAGGAAGTCATCAAGCGCCGCCAGATCCTTCTGGTACAGGTCGCCAAGGAAGAGCGTGGCAACAAGGGTGCCGCACTTACCACCTATCTGTCGCTTGCCGGCCGTTATTCCGTGCTGATGCCGAATACGGCGCGCGGCGGCGGCATTTCCCGCAAGATCACCCAGCCGGCCGACCGCAAGCGCCTGAAGGAAATCGCGCGCGACCTGGAAGTGCCGCAGGGCATGGGCGTCATCCTGCGCACCGCCGGCGCCAACCGCACCCGCGTCGAAATCAAGCGCGACTTCGAATATCTGATGCGCCTGTGGGAAAACGTCCGCACGCTGACGCTGAATTCCACGGCTCCCTGCCTCGTTTACGAGGAAGGCTCGCTGATCAAGCGTTCGATCCGCGATCTCTATAACAAGGATATCGGCGAGATCATCGTTTCCGGCGAAGAAGGCTATCGTGAAGCGAAAGACTTCATGAAGATGCTGATGCCGAGCCACGCCAAGGTGGTTCAGCCTTACCGCGACATTCACCCGATCTTTTCGCGCTCCGGTATCGAAGCCCAGCTCGACCGGATGCTGCAGCCGCAGGTGACGCTGAAATCCGGCGGTTACCTCATCATCAACCAGACGGAAGCGCTGGTTTCGATCGACGTCAACTCCGGCCGCTCGACGCGCGAGCATTCCATCGAGGAAACCGCGCTGACGACGAACCTTGAGGCTGCGGAAGAAGTGGCGCGCCAGCTGCGCCTGCGCGACCTTGCCGGTCTTGTCGTGATCGACTTCATCGACATGGAAGAAAAGCGCAACAACCGCGCTGTCGAGAAGAAGCTCAAGGATTGCCTGAAGAACGACCGCGCCCGCATCCAGGTCGGCCGCATCTCGCATTTCGGCCTTCTGGAAATGTCGCGCCAGCGCATCCGCGCTTCGGTGCTGGAATCGACCACCCAGGTCTGCCAACATTGCGGCGGCACGGGCCATGTGCGCTCGGAATCCTCCATCGCGCTGCATGTTCTGCGCGGCATCGAGGAATATCTGCTGCGCAACACCACCCACAATATCACGGTGCGCACCACGCCGGAAACGGCGCTCTACCTCCTCAACCACAAGCGCGGCACGATCGTCGATTATGAAGGCCGCTTTGGCGTGTCGATCATCATCGCCGCCGATTCCGGCGTCGGCGCCCAGCACTTCGCCATCGATCGTGGCGAAGCGGTCGAAAATCCGGTGAAGATCGAAAGCCTCATCCAGATGCTGCCGAACTTCGCAGAAGAGGAAGACGATATCGTCATCGAGGCCGAAGAGGACGAGGAAGAGGAAGAAATCGTCAAGGCACAGGCCTCCGAGCCGCGCCAGCAGCAGGGCGAGAACGGCGAAGAAGGCAAGCGCAAGCGCAAGCGCCGTCGCCGCCGCCGCGGCAAGGGCGGACAGAACGACCAGAACGGTGCGCTTGACGCACAGGCCGGCGATGACGCTGACGATGCCGAAGGTGACGACGACAGCGCCGAAGCCGATGGTGATGCCGACGAAAACGGCGTGAACGAAGCCGCAAACTCCGACGAAGACGGCAAGCGCAAGCGCCGTCGCCGCGGCAAGCGTGGCGGCCGCCGCAACCGTGACGAAGCTCTCGACGCTGCCGAAACCGAGGCTGGCGACGAAGGCGAGACGGAAGGCGAAGAGGTTTCCGTCGCAACACCCGTAGCGGAAGAACCTGCCGCCGCCGAAGTGGTGGAAGATGTGGTTGCCGACGTCGTCGCGGAAGAAGCGCCGAAAAAGCCGCGCCGTACCCGCAAGGCGAAAGCCAAGACCGAAGCCGAAGAAACACCGAAGGCTGAAACCGTCGAAACGGTTGAGCCGGTGATCATCGAGCCGGCCGTCGTTGAAGCAACCGTTGTCGATGTCGCCATCGAAGAGGTTGGTGAAGCCTCGGCTGATCTGGCGCCTGAAACAGAGGCACCGGCAACGGAAGAAAAGACCCGCGCGAACCGGGGCAGCAATGTCTCCAGTTCGGAACCGGTCGTCACCTCTTCCGGTTCGTCCGCAAACCCCGACGGCGACGAGCCGAAGCCGCGCAAGGGCGGCTGGTGGCAGCGCAAAGGCTTCTTCTGATAGAAGAGACTGAAACAAAAAGCCCGCAACCATGTTGCGGGCTTTTTTGTCTGAAATCTCGCTTCGTCTTGCGGGTCGATATTCCGCCCCTCAGACGGACCGCGTCAGTCCGCCATCGACGCGGATGTTCTGGCCGGTAATGTAACCCGCACCTTCCGAAGCAAGAAATGCCACGGTGGCGGCAATCTCCTCGCTTTTCCCGTAACGCTGCATCGGCACGCTCTCCCGACGTTCCTCCGTCGCCGGCAGGCTGTCGATCCAGCCTGGCAGCACATTGTTCATGCGCACATTGTCGACCGCATAGGTATCGGCGAAAATCTTGGTGTAGGAGGCAAGGCCGGCGCGAAACACGGCCGATGTCGGGAACATGCTGCTCGGCTCGAAAGCCCAGGCGGTGGAGATGTTGACGATGGCGCCCGCCTTCTGTTTCACCATGACGGGGGCGACGATGCGTGTCGGGCGGATGACGTTCATGAGGTAAACATCGAGGCCCGTGTGCCATTGCTCGTCGGTAATATCGAGAATGGAGGCGCGCGGGCCATGGCCGGCACTGTTGACGAGCACGTCGATGCGCCCGAATTTTTCGAGCGTCAGATCCGTGAGCCGCAGGAGATCGTCATTGGACTGGTTGGAGCCGGTGACGCCGATGCCGCCCAGCTCCTGCGCCAGCGCCTCCCCCTTGCCGGAAGAAGACAGGATCGCGAGTTTGTAGCCATCCGCGGCCAGACGTTTCGCCACGGCAGCCCCCATTCCGCTGCCGCCTGCCGTTACAATCGCTACTTTTTCTGCCGACATCGCTTTTCTCCATTTCCAATCCTGCGGACCGCCGTATGGCGACCCCTCATCCGTAAACTGTCTCATCTATAACGGGTTTCAAAGGCGAGTTCGAACCAGAAAGCCTTGCAGCGGCATGCAGAAAAATTGATGCTGAAATGTCAGCCTGACCCACGCCCCTCCGCGGCATGGGTTTTCCGGCTGTCGGCTGGCGCTTCCTCCCGTTCCTCCAGGCCATAGTCGCGGATCACCTGCGCAATACGTAGCCGATAATCGGAAAAAACACCGGACCGGCCCAGCGACTGCGCGGCGCGATGCGGCAGGGTGTTGCGCCATGCTCTCACCGCCTCTTCATCCCGGAAGAATGACAGAGAGAGCATCTTGTCTGGGTTGCTGATGCTCTGAAACCTTTCGACGGACAGGAAACCATCGATGGTTTCAAGTTCGGCCCGCAGGCCGGCCGCGATATCGAGATAATGCTGTTTCTCGCGCTCGGCCGGCCAGACCTCGAAGATAACGGCGATCATTGCCCGCCTCCGGCGTGCGGCGCGGAGGCGAGACGCAGGAACAATCGGTCCTCGCGGCGGATGAACTGCTCGCGGCGGGCGAATTCATAGTTTTCGCGCCCGGCCGGATCGGCAGCGAGCCTTGCCCTGTAGGCTTCGTAAGCCGCAAGGCTCTCGATATTGTAGACGCCATAGGCAATGGTGCTCGATCCCTCCTTCGGCGCGTAATAACCGATCAGATCGGCGCCGCAGCGCGGGATCGCCTCACCCCATGTGCGGGCATATCGTTCGAAGGCATCGACCTTGAAAGGGTCGATCTCATAGCGAATGAAACAGGTCAGCATCGTTGGTCTCCTCGTGTTCTGCCTCCCTCTTCTACGCCATTGCCTTGCATCAATGCTTCGGTTATCATCGAAGCATGAAAGACGGACCCCTGATCGCCAATGTCGCCGCGCTGATCGGCGACCCTGCCCGCGCCAACATATTGACGGCGCTGATGGATGGACGTGCGCTGACCGCAAGCGAGCTTGCGGAGGCCGCCGGTGTGACGTTGCAGACCGCCAGTGGGCACCTGTCCAAACTCTCGGACGCACAACTCCTGAGAGCGGAGAAACAGGGGCGCCACCGTTATTTCCGTCTTTCCGACGAGGATGTGGCGCAGGTTCTGGAAGCCTTGATGGGCCTTGCCCAGCGCACGGGCGCGGTCCGCGTCCGCACGGGACCGAAGGACAAGGCGCTGCGCGAAGCGCGCATCTGCTACGACCATCTGGCCGGGGAAAGCGGCGTGGCGCTGCTTGCCGCCATCACCGCAAAGGGGCTCGTGACGTTAGGGGATGATCCTGCCCTGACGGAGAGCGGACGCGACTTCTTCTCGAACTTCGGCATAGACCTTTCGCCGCTTGAAAAGGCCCGTCGCCCGGTCTGCCTGCATTGCCTGGACTGGAGCGAACGCCGCCATCACCTCGGCGGCGGGCTTGGCGCATCGCTTCTCGAAGCCATGCAGCAGCGCGACTGGCTGCGGCGCGGAAACGGCCGTGTGCTGACCTTCACGACAAAGGGCGAAAAGGCGTTCAACAGCACCTTCGGCTGCACGCCCGCCTGATTTCCCTTACCTGATTTCCCTGAGCGGATGATCCCGGCTTATTTCAGCCAGCCCGCAATACGCCCCACCGCCTCGGCAATGTCGGACACCGATCCCGCATAGGAAATGCGCAGCGCCCGGTGGCCTTCCTCGGGATCGAAATCCATGCCCGGTGTCGCCGCCACGTCGATTTCCGCCAGCATGCGCCTGGCAAAGTCCATGCTGTCGTTGGAAAAGCGGCTGGTATCGACATAGGCGTAAAAAGCCCCATCCATGGGGGATGCCAGCGGCAGGCCGATTTCGGGCAGACGCGCCATCAGGAAATCGCGGTTGGTGCGATAGCTCTCCCTGTAGACATCCAGCTCCTCCGCCGCCGAAAAGGCCGCGGTTGCCGCAAGTTGCGACAGTTCGGGTGCCGAAATATAAAGGCTCTGGGCCAGACACTCGACCGGACGGACCAGATTTTCGGGCAGTACCATCCAGCCGATGCGCCAGCCGGTCATGCAATAATATTTGGAGAAGGAGTTGATGATCACGGCATTGTCGGTGATTTCGAGCGCGCTCGTCTCTTCGCCGACAAAGGTGAGGCCGTGATAGATCTCGTCGGAAATGAAGGCCATGTCGCGGCTTTCGCAATAGCTCGCCAGCCGCTTCAGCGCCTCGCGGCCGGTGACGGTGCCGGTCGGATTGGCGGGGCTTGCCAAAAGCACGCCCTTCAGCTTGCAGCCAGCTTTCGTTTCCGCCCGCTCCAGACTTGCCGGCGTCAGCGTGTAGCCGGTTTCGGCCGTGACCGGCACTTCCACGACATTGAGGCCGAGAGCCTTCAGAATATTGCGATAGGCCGGGTAGCCGGGCCTTGCGATGGCGACATGATCGCCGGCATCGAAAAGGCTCAAGAAGGCGAGATTGAAGGCCGCAGATGAGCCCGTGGTCACGGCGATGCGGGCCGGATCGATGGAGACCTGGTGGCGCAGTCGATAATGACCGGCGATCGCCTCACGCAGCTCACGCAGGCCCAGCGCGTCGGTGTAACCGATCCGCCCGTGCTTCAGCGCAGCCTCAGCCGCCTCCAGCGAGGCTTTCGGCGCGGGATGGGAGGGCTGGCCGACCGCCATGGAAATGACAGGGCGGCCCGCCTGCCTGCGCCGATTCGCTTCCGCCAAAATATCCATGGCGTGAAAGGGTTCGACTGCGCTCCGCTTCGACATCGTAATCAAGGGCATGCTCTTTCCTGAACCGTATTTCAGAGACTTGCCGCAGAATCACAATCTTCACAATCATGCGACCATAATGCGGACAAGTATTTTTGCCGTATGGCATTTGGCTTAAAGTAAGGTAATTGCCTTCATAAGATTTCAAGAGGCTCCGGCCGCACAGAATGAGGACCGATATGGCGCATTTTCTCCGTTCCACCCTTCTCGCCAGCGTAACGGCCCTTTCGACGGTATTCGCCACCCTGCCCGCCCATGCGCTCGACGAGCAGCAGAAGAAGGAAATGGGCGAATTCATCAAGCAATATCTGATCGAGAACCCGGAAATCATGCTCGAGGTTCAGGATGCGCTTGAACGCAAGCAATATGCGGCGCGCAACGCCAAGGCGGCGGAAGCCGTCGCCGACAACAAGAAGGCCATTTTCGAATCGAAATTCGACTTGGCGCTTGGCAATCCGGATGGCGACGTCACGCTGGTCGAGTTCTTCGACTACAATTGCGGTTATTGCAAACGCGCCATGGGCGACATGGACAATATCCTGAAGAGCGATAAGAAGGTACGGGTCGTCCTCAAGGAATTCCCCATCCTCGGACCGGAATCGGTCGCCGCGCACCGCGTTTCCAACGCCGTGAAGCTGCTTGCGCCGGCCAAGTACCCCGAATTCCAGCGCACCCTGCTCGGCGGCCGTGGACGGGCGAATGAGGACAGCGCCATGGAAGTCGCCACCTCGCTTGGTTTGAAGGAAGCCGACATCCGCAAATCGATGGCTGAAAATCCCAATGACGAGCAGGTGCAGGAAACCTACAAGCTGGCAACCAGCCTCGGCATCACCGGCACACCCTCCTATATCGTCGGCGACGAGGCGGTTTTCGGTGCGGTCGGCGCGGACCCGCTGAAGGAAAAAATCGCCAATATGCGCAGCTGCGGAAAAGCCACCTGCTCCTGATTGCCTAAAAAGCCCCCACATTCCCTGTGAGATGCCGGCAAAGCCGGCGCTTTACGGCTTGCGGGGGCTTTTCCTTGACCGCTGCGCAGTCTATAGCTGTCGCTGATTTTCTTATGGAAACGTGAATGAGCAACATCATCATCGTCATCAACGGCCCCAATCTCAACATGCTGGGAAAAAGGGAACCGGGTATCTATGGTGGCAAGACGCTGAAGGACATCGAGAATGATTGTCTTCAAGCTGGTGCCGATCTCGGTTTCGCAGTGGAATTCCGCCAGTCCAACCACGAAGGCGTGCTCGTGGACTGGTTGCATGAGGCGGGAGAGAGGGCGGCAGGCGTCGTCATCAATCCCGGTGCTTACAGCCATACCTCTATCGCGTTGCACGACGCTATCCGTGCGATTTCCACGCCTGTCGTGGAAGTGCACATTTCCAACATCCACGCCCGCGAAGAGTTCCGTCACAAATCGATGGTATCACCGGCGGCGAAGGGCATGGTCTGCGGTTTCGGGCCATACGGATATATCATGGCGCTTCACGCGCTGAAAAACATCACGGCATAAAAAGAAACAAAGAATAGGGTTTGTCATGTCTGAAAAGAAACAGGGTATCGACAAGGAACTGATCCGCGAACTCGCGAATATCCTCAACGATACCGACCTTTCGGAAATCGAAGTGGAGCAGGACGACCTGCGTATCCGCGTTTCCCGCGCCGCGCCCGCCGCCACGGTCTATGCCGCGGCTCCCGCAGCTTATGCGCCTGCACCGGCAGCAGCTCCTGTCGCTGCGCCGGCAATCGCAGCGCCGGCAGCACCTGCGGCCGCCGGCCCGGCCCGCAACCCGGCCAACACCGTGTCCTCGCCGATGGTCGGTACGGTTTACCTGTCTCCGGCTCCGGGCGCCCGCCCCTTCATCGAAGTCGGTGCGACCGTCAAGGAAGGCCAGACGCTTCTCATCGTCGAGGCCATGAAGACCATGAACCAGATTCCGGCGCCGAAGTCGGGCAAGGTGGTGGAAATCATCGTCAACGACGCACAGCCCGTGGAGTATGGCGAAGCCCTCGTGGTCATCGAATAAAGGCGGTTCAGCATGGTTTCGAAGATCCTCATAGCCAACCGCGGCGAGATTGCGCTACGCGTCCTGCGCGCCGCCAAGGAGCTTGGCATTCCAACCGTCGCCGTACATTCCACGGCGGATGCGGATGCGATGCATGTGCGCCTTGCTGACGAAAGCGTGTGCATCGGCCCGCCGCCCTCGCGTGACAGCTACCTCAACATCCACCAGATCGTTGCGGCCTGCGAAATCACCGGTGCGGATGCCGTTCACCCCGGTTACGGCTTCCTGTCGGAAAATGCCAAGTTCGCCGATATTCTCGACGCGCACGGCATCACCTTCATCGGACCGACCGCCGAACATATCCGCATCATGGGCGACAAGATCACCGCCAAGCAGACGGCACAGGAACTCGGCATTCCCGTGGTTCCGGGCTCCGATGGTGAAGTGAAGCCTGAAAACGCCCTTGAAATCGCCCGGACGATCGGTTTCCCGGTCCTTATCAAGGCGACGGCGGGTGGCGGTGGCCGCGGCATGAAGGTGGCGAAGACCGAAGCCGATCTGGAAGAGGCCGTTGCGACGGCCCGTTCCGAAGCGGCGGCAGCCTTCGGCAACGACGCCGTCTACATGGAAAAATACCTCGGCAAACCGCGCCATATCGAAGTGCAGGTTTTCGGCGATGGCGAAGGCAATGCCGTTCACCTTGGAGAGCGCGATTGCTCGTTGCAGCGCCGTCACCAGAAGGTGCTGGAAGAAGCCAATTCGCCGGCACTGACCGTCGAACAGCGCATGAAGATCGGCGAGATTTGCGCCAGCGCCATGCGCAAGCTGAAATATCGCGGCGCCGGCACCATCGAGTTCCTTTATGAAAACGGCGAGTTCTATTTCATTGAAATGAACACCCGTCTGCAGGTGGAGCATCCGGTCACGGAAGCGATTACCGGCATGGATCTCGTGCAGGAACAGATCCGGGTCGCTTCAGGTCAGGGCCTGTCGGTCACGCAGGATGATATCGAGTTCCATGGCCATGCCATCGAATGCCGAATCAATGCCGAGGACCCACGCACCTTCGTGCCCTCGCCCGGCACGCTGACCTATTTCCACACGCCGGGCGGTCTTGGCGTGCGCGTCGATTCGGGCGCCTATCAGGGCTACAAGATCCCGCCCTATTACGACAGCATGATCGGCAAGCTGATCGTTCACGGCCGCGACCGTGACGAGTGCATCCGCCGCCTGCGTCGGGCGCTGGACGAGTTCGTCGTCGACGGCATCAAGACCACGCTGCCGCTTTTCCAGGACCTTCTCCAGAACGAGGATATTCTGAACGGCGATTACGATATTCACTGGCTGGAAAAATATCTGGCCGGTGACGCGTCTCACTAAGACGATATGGTTGGGCGGCGCAGCAGAAATAACGGCATAACGGTCGATATCCTGCTGCGCGCCTATTCCGCCGGCCTGTTCCCCATGGCCGATTCGGCAGACGATCCGGAGCTCTTCTGGGTCGAGCCGGAAATTCGGGGGATCATCCCGCTTGACGATTTTCACGTTTCTAGAAGCCTCGCCAAGGCGATGCGCAGGAAGCCATTCGACATACGCTTCAACACCGCCTTCGAAGCTGTGATGGCCGGATGTGCGGCGGAGGCACCGGACCGGCCGAGCACCTGGATCAACGCCACCATTCGCAGGCTTTATACCGAACTGCACCAAATCGGCCATGCCCACAGCGTCGAGGCATGGGAAGGCAAGGAACTTGTCGGCGGGCTCTACGGTGTCTCGCTGGGTGCCGCCTTCTTTGGCGAAAGCATGTTTTCCCGCCGCACCAATGCGTCCAAGATTTGCCTCGTGCATCTGGTGGAAAGGCTGAAGGCGCAGGGTTTCGTGCTGCTCGACACCCAATTCACCACCGAGCATCTGAAAACATTCGGCGCCATAGACGTGCCGAAGCAGGACTATGCAAAAATGCTCGACCTCGCCGTCAATCGGCCAAGCCTGCAATTCTGAGAATTCACGTCAGAGTACGTCCGATCCAAACGCAATCGTCAGACGTGCACCATCCTTTTGTTTTCCGCATTTTCCGGACGTAAAACCGCTACGCACCTTTACTGGAAACGCTCCAGCTCAATTGCTTGCCGTAGAGGGAGCAGGAACATCCGAGTCCTGCTTGCAGCCCGTCAGCCACACGTCGTAGATCGGGTGCTCCACGGCGTTGAGGCCGGGGCTATCGGCGAACATCCAGCCTGTGAAAATCCGCTTGATCTTGCGGTCGAGCGTGATTTCATCGACCTCGACAAAAGCGTCGATCTTCTGGGTTTCCGTCTGGTCGCGGGAATAGCAGACCTTCGGTGTCACCTGCAGCGCGCCGAACTGCACCGTCTCATCGATATAAACATCGAAGGAGGTGATGCGGCCAGTGATCTTGTCGATGCCGGAAAACACCGCAACACGGTTTTCCAGACGGGCGGCGGAGACGGGTGACACGAGGAGGACAGCAGAGACCGCCGCAAACAGCGACACTGTCAGCGCACGCAAAGAACGATCCCGCGTGAATTTCCTCATACGATGTGTCTCCAAAGTTTGCCTGTGTCGCGACGCCGACCGGATCAACGCCTAAGGGCGGAATGTGGCAAAAACCGGTGAGGCCGGATGCAAGCGCGGTGTTTTGCACAACACCGCGCATCACAAGAGCTTAGTTGCCGGGGGTCCAGGCGTCGTAATCGCCTGTCACGCGCGGGCGCTCGCCGGCCACGGCCAGCGACCCCTGAGGACGATAGGCCTTGGACGAACCGGTGAGGTTCGGCTGGTGCGGTTTCTGCCAGTCGCGCGCCACATAGCTTTCCTGGCTCGGCGGCACGTCGGTGCGGTAGTGCATCCAGCCATGCCAGCCGGGCGGAATGGCCGACGCTTCAGCGTAACCGTTGTAGATTACCCAGCGGCGCGGCATGCCCCAGGAGGTGGTGCCGCCTTCATAATAGGTGTTGCCCAGCTCGTCCTGTCCTACCTTCTTGCCGAAGCGCCAGGTGTGAAACCGCGTTCCGATCGTCTGGCCGTTCCACCAGGTGAAGATTTGCGTCAGGAGAGTCTTCATTATGCGTTCCTCGGGCTTGAATGCGCCGCAGCGATTTTCCGTGCACGGCACAAGACATGCTTATGCCGCCCCTCACGGCAATTGTCCAGCATTTCGAGCTATATCCGTGCTATTTCAGCTTCATCCTGAAGCCCAGATGCCGCTTCTCGAAACCCAGTCGCTCATAGAAGCGGTGCGCATCCAGCCGGGCCATGTTGGAGGTGAGCTGCGCGGCATTCAGACCCTGACGGCGGGCTTCTTCGAGGCAATGATTGATCATCACCGCGCCGATGCCACGACCGCGCATGTCGGCGCGGGTCTGCACCGCCTCGATCACCATCGACTTTGCCCCCCGTCCGACGAGCTTGGTCAGGATGGCGGTCTGGAAGGTGCCGACCACTTCGCCATCCAGTTCGGCCACATAAAGCGTTTCGCTCGGCGATGCCTCAATTGCCCGGAAGGCCGCGAGATAGTCCGGCTGCGCCGATTCCTCCGCGGTATCGCCGTGACCGCCAATCTCGTCAGCGGCAAAAATGGCCGCGAGAGCCGGAAGATCGTCTTCACGCGCCGTGCGGATTATCAGCTTCTGCAATGTCGCATTCATCGGGTCAGGCTCTTTTCCATAACGATGCCGGGCAGACCCTCGATGCCCGCCATGCGCTCGATTCGGTCCACCTCGACAAATCCGACGCCTTCATAAAAGGCGATTGCGACAGTATTTTTAGGCTCGACTTCAAGACGCATGATTTCCGCATCCGGAAAGCAGGTTTCGAGTTCGGCGAAGAGATCACGCCCGACACCCTGACGCTGAAATTCCGGGGCCACATAAAGCTGGTGCAGCAGGGCCGTCTTCGCCATCTTGGCGGACATCGAACCATAGGCCATGCCGCCGATGTGCTTGCCGTCATCAGCCACCAGAAACTCGCCGCCCTTTTTCTCAACGCGGTCTTTCATGGCCTGCGGCGAATGCCATGCCGCAATCAACTCATTCACCTTGTCGACGCCGTAGATCGCGTCATAGGTGGCGTGCCATGTCGTGGCGAGCAAGGCCCTGACCGGCTCGATGTCACGCAGACTGGCTGTGCGGATGAAAAACATGTCTGGACTCCGTCTAAAAACAGAAATGCCGGGTATTGATCCCGGCAAAACGATATCAGCCCCCCGCACTCGCCGTCATCCTCGGGCTTGTCCCGAGGATCTAAACACGTTTGACGTAGTGGGTCGTTAGATCCTCGGGTCAAGCCCGAGGATGACGGAGGAGAGGTGTTTACTCTTCTTCGATACCGAGCTTGGCCTTCACCAGCGCCTGCACCGCCTGCGGGTTGGCCTTGCCGCCCGTCGCCTTCATGACCTGACCGACGAACCAGCCGGCAAGCGTAGGCTTCGCCTTGACCTTCTCGACCTGATCGGGGTTTGCGGCAATGATCTCGTCCACGGCCTTTTCGATGGCGCCGGTGTCCGTCACCTGCTTCATGCCGCGAGCCTCGACGATCTCGGCCGGATTACCGCCCTCGTTCCAGACGATCTCGAACAGGTCCTTGGCGATCTTGCCGGAAATGGTTTCCGCCTTGATGAGATCGATAATTCCGCCGAGCTGTTCCGGGGAAACCGGCGTCGTCTCGATATCCTTGCCGGATTTGTTGAGCGCGCCGAGCAGATCATTGATGACCCAGTTGGCGGCGGCCTTCGCATCGCGGCCGGCGGCAACGGCTTCGTAATAGTCGGCAATCGCCTTTTCCGACACGAGGATCGAGGCGTCATAGACCGACAGGCCAAGATCGGCGACGAAACGGGCCTTCTTGTCGTCAGGCAGTTCCGGCAGATCGACCTTCAGCGCTTCCACGAAAGCATCGTCGAATTCGAGCGGCAGCAAATCCGGATCGGGGAAATAACGATAGTCATGCGCGTCTTCCTTGGAGCGCATGGAGCGCGTCTCACCCTTGCCGGGATCGAACAGGCGGGTTTCCTGATCGATGGTCCCGCCATCTTCCAGAATGGCGATCTGGCGGCGCGCTTCATATTCGATGGCCTGACCGACGAAGCGGATCGAGTTGACGTTCTTGATCTCGCAGCGCGTGCCGAAACCTTCGCCCGGACGGCGCACGGAAACGTTCACGTCGGCGCGCATCGAGCCTTCGTCCATGTTGCCGTCGCAGGTGCCGAGATAACGCACGATGGAGCGCAGCTTGGTGAGATAGGCCTTGGCCTCATCCGACGAGCGCATGTCCGGCTTGGAGACGATTTCCATCAGCGCCACGCCCGAACGGTTCAGGTCCACGAAGGACATGGTCGGATGCTGGTCGTGCATGGACTTGCCGGCGTCCTGCTCCAGATGCAGGCGCTCGATGCCGATCTCGATATCCTCGAAATTGCCCTGGCGGTCGGGACCAAGCGAAATGGTGATGGTGCCCTCGCCGACGATCGGGTCCTTGAACTGCGAAATCTGGTAGCCCTGCGGCAGGTCCGGATAGAAATAGTTCTTGCGGTCGAAGATCGAACGGTTGTTGATCTTCGCCTTCAGGCCGAGACCGGTGCGCACCGCCTGCTTGACGCATTCCTCGTTGATGACGGGGAGCATGCCGGGCATGGCGGCGTCCACCAGCGACACGTTGGCGTTCGGCGCATTGCCGAAGGTGGTGGATGCGCCGGAAAACAGCTTGGAATTGGAGAGAACCTGCGCATGGACCTCCATGCCGATCACGATTTCCCAATCGCCGGTGGCGCCGGGAATGAAGCGTTTCGGATCAGGGGTGCGCACGTCTACAAGGGTCATCTGAAGCTCACGATATACGGGTTCTTTGGCCTTGGTGGGTAGAACAAATGGCGCGCTGGCGCAAGACATGTTGCGCCCTGTGACACGACGCACCGGGTTTTCAGCCACGCCGGACACGGGTTTTTTACGCTTCTCGATTTCAATTCACGTCATGACGACGATTGCTCTCTGTTTCCTGATCTATATCGCCTTCAATCTTTTCGTCTTTCTCGTCTATTGGTGGGACAAGCAGGCGGCGAGGAATGGCGGCTGGCGTATTCGTGAAAGCACCCTGTTGTGGCTGGCCTTCCTGGGTGGCAGCGTGGGAGCAATCTCGGCGCAGCATCTTCTCAGGCACAAAACGCGCAAGGAACCATTCCGCAGCATCCTGCTATCCATCGTGATCGTGCAGGCAGGCCTTGTCGCATCCCTAGCGATCATGCCGGACTGGCCGATGCGGTTGATGTCTCTCGCTCAGAATTCCGTGCCGTAAAGGCCGCTATCGGCTTCGACCAGTTGCTTCTGCAGGCCGACCGACTGGACGTCGCGGTCGAGCTTCGGCGCGTAGGAAACCGAGAGCCAGCGGACATTGTAGTCGTGGTGCCGGAAAAACGCGACGGCCGGTTCGTTCTGCGCATGGGTTTCAAGCCGGATGGCGTCAAAACCCTTGTCCCGTATCAGCCGTTCCATATCCGCAAGCAGCAGGGTGCCGACACGCCGGCGCTGAAAATCCGGATCGACCCAGAAATCGGAAATCCGGTCGTCGAAATGTTCCCGCGCCGCCCATCCCGCAACCGTGCCGCCCAGTTCCGCCACGCGGATGGCAAGCCATGAGGAACGCGTGAAATTGGAAAAGGCGCTGGCTGCGTTGTCGTAAAGCGTCGTGGTTATGCCGAGCGCAATCGTGGCCTGTCGCCATGCCCTGAGGCCGATGGCCGCCAGAACCTCCGCTTCCTGCTCATGCGCATTGCGAATGACGATCAAGCCGCGCCCTCCATGGCCACGGAAATTAGAACACCGGCGGCGCGATTCGGCCAGTGTGGTTTTACCGGGCGCGCAGCAGACTTGACCGTGACGGTCTTGCCCGCTAACCAGAACCGGCAAGAACGGAGTTTTTATGTTCGCTCAATCGGAGTCCCGGTAAAGGCCCTGCCCGCAAGTTTATTGCGCGCCGGGCCATGCTGAAACCGAGCCGGCTGCCTTAGCGGCACCCGGATTTGCTTTCACGCGTCCATATGACGCCGACCGGACTTCCAAAAATGGACATTTCCCGCGCCGAACAGCGCATTCTACATCTGCTCGCCCAGGGCGGCAGAATTGAACTCGTTCGAGACGACGCCCGCAAAATCGAAAAACTCGCGCTTTATACGCGCGACGGCTGGATTTTCAGCGGTCTCGATCTCCTCACCTTCCGCAAGCTGAAACGGAAAAGAGCCATCGCCTCTTCCGGCGGCAAACCCTACCGCATCACCATGCGCGGTCTGGAACTCGTGCGGGGTGAGCTGGACAATCGATAACAAAAGGGGCGGCGGCCCACTCGCCGCCGCCCGTCACGATACAAACCGCCGAATGCGGTGTAGTCAACCGGACTATGGCGTGAGCCTGCGCTCCAGCTTCACCTTTTCAAGCTCGACCTTCATGATGTCGGACCATTCCATGCCGCGCCAGACGATCTGAAAACCGCAACGCTCGTAAAGACCGATGGCGGCCTGGTTTCCGGCGTGGGTGTCGATGGTGGCAAACGGCAGGCCTTGCGCGCGCATCCTGTCGAGAAAATGAAGGATCAGGGCTTTGCCGATCCCCTTGCCCTGCCAGTTCGGGTCCACCCAGAGATCGGAAATATGATGAGGCGCGGCATCGCAAGCGCCCCAGCCAACGACAACACCATCGATTTCGGCAACGGCGATATCACCGGTCGGAGACTTGGCAAAACTCTCGAATTCGCCCCTCACCCGCTCGATGACGGCAGGATCGAGATAGCTTTCATCGAAGGCTTCACCGGAACGCCATGCCGCAAAACCGACAAAGCCGACCGCGTCGCGGTCGGCTTCGTTCATTGGTCTGAGCTTGAGGCTGCTCACCACCACTTGGCGGGAGTGAACTTGCCCGCTGCCTGCTCGATGGCGTGCGCCGTCTTGAACAGCGTTTCTTCCTCGAAAGGCTTGCCGATGAGCTGCAGGCCGAGCGGCAGGCCCTTGCCGTCAAGACCGGCCGGCACCGAAAGGCCCGGAAGACCGGCCATGTTGACGGTGATGGTGAAGACGTCCTGCAGGTACATCTTCACCGGATCGGAGGCGAGTTCCTCGTCACCCACAGCGAAGGCGGAAGACGGCGTGATCGGGGCCAGAATGGCGTCGACGCCCTCATGGAAGACGTTTTCGAAGTCGCGCTTGATAAGGGTGCGGACCTTCTGCGCCTTCAGGTAATAGGCGTCGTAATAACCTGCCGAAAGCACATAGGTGCCGACCATGATACGGCGCTGCACTTCCTTGCCGAAACCGGCGGCGCGGCTCTTTTCGTACATGTCGGCAATGTCCTTGCCGTCGACGCGCAGGCCGTAGCGGACGCCGTCATAACGGGCAAGGTTGGACGAAGCCTCCGCCGGCGCGACGATGTAATAGGCGGGCAGCGCGTATTTGGTGTGCGGCAGCGAAATATCGACCACCTCGGCACCGGCATCGCGCAGCCATTCGACGCCCTTGGCCCAGAGCTTTTCGATCTCTTCCGGCATACCGTCGACGCGATACTCCTTCGGAATACCGATCTTCAGGCCCTTGAGCGACTGGCCGATGGCCTTTTCATAATCCGGCACCGGCAGGTCGACGGAGGTCGTATCCTTGGCGTCGACGCTTGCCATGGTCTTCAGCAGGATCGCGGCATCACGCACGTCACGGGCAATCGGGCCTGCCTGGTCGAGCGAAGAGGCATAAGCGACGATGCCGAAGCGCGAGCAGCGGCCATAGGTGGGCTTGATGCCGACGGTGCCGGTGAAGGCCGCCGGCTGGCGGATGGAGCCGCCGGTATCGGTTGCGGTGGCGCCGGCGCACAGATGTGCGGCGACGGCTGCGGCCGAACCGCCCGAAGAGCCGCCGGGCACCAGCTTCCGGTCAGAACCATTGGCGCGCCACGGATTGATCGCCGGGCCATACCAGGAGCTTTCATTGGACGAGCCCATGGCGAATTCGTCCATGTTGAGCTTGCCGAGCATGACGGCGCCCTGATCCCAGAGGTTCTGGGTGACGGTGGATTCATATTTCGGCTTGAAGCCATCGAGAACATGCGAACACGCCTGCGTGTGCACCTCACGGGTGGCGAACAGGTCCTTCACGCCAAGCGGAACGCCTTCCAGTTCGCCAGCCTTGCCGGCGGCGATGCGTTCGTCGGAGGCTTTTGCCATGTCGCGCGCCTTTTCAGGCGTCGTCGCCACATAGGCGTTCAGCGCGCCGTTGGCCGCATCGATGGCGGAGAGATAGGCGTCGGTCAGCTCGACGGCGGAAAATTCTTTGGCCTTCAGCTTTTCGCGGGCTTCGGCAATGGTCAGGCTCGTCAGGTCGGTCATGGTCGGCAACGGCTTTCGAAATCTTGGAAAAAACGGGCGGCAGAGGCGGTCGCTTATTCGACCACTTTCGGGACCATGAAGAAGTCCCGGTCGGTCGCAGGCGCATTGGCGACAATGTCTTCCGCCTTGTTGCCGTCGGTCACCACGTCGGCGCGTTTTTTCATGTCCACCGGGGTCACCGATGTCATCGGCTCGACGCCGTCGACATTCACTTCCGAAAGCTGCTCCACGAAACCGAGTATGCCGTTCAGCTGGCCGAGCATATTCTGTGCTTCTTCTTCGCTGACAGCGATACGGGCAAGGCGCGCAACGCGCTTTACGGTGGCGAGATCGACGGACATGGTTCTACTCCGGTCAGAATTTTCCTACCCGCTATAATGACCATGTCCGTCCTTCGCAACGGTAGAAAGCATGTCGCGTCAAACTGTATGGCGGTTTTGCAGTCGCGACATGCACAGGCGAAATATCAGAAGGACAGCGTATCGCCTGCCTTCGGCGTGTGAACACGCGTCTGCGCCCCTTCCATGCCGGCCACGAATTTCTCCGGTGTCTGGTCGATGATCGGGAAGGAACCGTAGTGGCAGGGGAGCACATGCTCGAACTTGAAGAAGCGCTGGCAGGCAAGCGCCGCCACCGCGCCACCCATGGTGAAGCGGTCGCCGATCGGCACGAGGCCGATATCCGGCTGGTGCAATTCATTGATGAGCTTCATGTCGGAGAAGATATCGGTATCGCCCATGTGATAGACGGCCGGACCGTCCTCGAAATGCAGCATCAGGCCATTGGCATTGCCAAGCGAATGGGAGACGCCATCCTCGGTGATCTGGGCGGAGGAATGCAGCGCATTGGTGAAGGTGACGGAAAAGCCGTCGAAATGCACCGTGCCACCGGTATTGCCCATATCGACCTTAGAAACACCCTTTGCGGAAAGCCATGCGGCAAGATCGGCGTTCGCCAGCACGGTGGCGCCCGTCTCGCGGGCTAGCTGAATGGTATCGCCGACATGGTCGCCATGGCCGTGGGTCAGGAGAATATGGGTAATGCCCTCGGCCGCCGATTTCCCGTCCTGACCGGCAAAACCGGGGTTGCCGGTGAAGAACGGATCGATAAGGATCTTCGCGCTGCCGTTTTCAAGGCGGAAGGCGGAATGGCCGAGCCAGGTGATTTTCATGGGAAGTTCTCCTTTGTATTGCCGGTATATTATGACATAGGACGGCCTGAACAACCGCACTACCAATATTTAAGAGAGGCGACCATGGCCGCAAATGATGACGAGTACGTATATGACGAGGCGACCGGCGAATGGCGACCGGCTTCCGAACTAGCTGCAGAAGCGGCGCGTGCGAATGAGGTGCGCGACGCCGCCGGCAACGTGCTGGCGGATGGCGATCAGGTGACGCTGATCAAGGATTTGAAGGTCAAGGGCACCAATACGGTCATCAAGCAGGGCACCGTCATCAAGTCGATCCGCCTGACCGACAATCCGGAAGAGATCGATTGCAGACATGATGCGGTGAAGGGTCTGGTGCTGCGCACCGAATTCGTCCGCAAGCGATAAGGACAGCACGCGACATGGCAATACTCACCATCGAGGAACTGGCGGAAACCCTTCAGCCCGCACAGGCGATTGCCGGCCTCGACCTTGGCACAAAGACCATCGGGCTTGCCATGTCGGACCTGTCGCGGCGTTTCGCAACGCCGCGTCCCGTCATCAAACGGGTGAAATTCACGCAGGATGCGGAAGTGCTGCTGGCCTTCGCCGAAAAGGAAAAGGTTTGCGCCTTCATCATCGGACTGCCGATGAACATGGATGGATCAGCCGGGCCACGCGTACAGGCAACACGCGCCTTCGTGCGCACCATGGGCGAAAAAACCGCCCTGCCCTTCATTTTCTGGGATGAGCGGCTTTCCACGGTCGCCGCAGAGCGCGCGCTGCTGGAAATGGATGTTTCGCGCGCCAAGCGGGCCGAACGCATCGATTCGGCTGCCGCGAGCTTTATTCTTCAGGGGGCGCTGGACAGGCTTTCCGCACTCGCCCGCGCGGCCGACTGACGGCCCCGCCACCAGGCGGCAATCTGCTTTCTCCTGCGGAAGGCGACAATCGCAAAGACAATCAGGCTATCGACCGCGATGGCGCGCGCCACCAGCGGCGGCAGGCTTTCCGGCGGCAGGCCGAGAATATTGCCGTAAATTTCGAACACCAGATCATGCGTCTGGCGCGTCAGCATGTAAAAGCCGAAGCTCATGTCGTAATAGGACAGCCAGTACCAGCTGCCCAGCAGTGCGACGGGGCCGGCCCACAGGATCAGAAACCACTTCATGCCGCCTGCCCCCGCGCAAAAAACGTATCGGGAAGGCCGGCAAGCACCGCCCAGCGCACCGCTGCCATCAGGCAGAGGTTCAGCGCCGGCGCGTCGATATCCAACGGCAGCAACACAAAAAACGTCATCATGACGCCCAAGGCTGTCCAGCGGCTCACTTGCGGCTCCCTTATGCGCAGTCATTGCGCATGGTTAACATTTCGTTAACCCACACTGGACCCGCAGCCGTGGCGACGCAAATGAAAGCTGCCATTATGGTTAACGGCGGGCGGGTGACATGTGGAAAACAATGTGGAGGCGTGAACGGGCAGACCTGCCGGGTGGTTGCCGGGCCAGTGAAAACATGGCTGATTTTTCTTTAATACGGCGCTCGCGCGGGATTGCGATCTCCCCACCCGGCAGCGGTTTCAGCCGTAAACGCCGCGTACCAGCCTTTTGACGGCAGTGGTGATCTTCTCCCAGTCCCGCTCGGATTTCAGCGGCACGCCAGCAAACTGGCCGCTGGTGGCAGCGGAAATGACGAGGTGCTGGATGGCCGCGAACAGCACGGCGTTGACGGCGGCGGTGTCCACACCCTTGGGAGCCGCGAGCGAACCACGCATGCGCTCCAGCCACTTGCCCAGCGACTTGGCGCGGGCCTCGGCCAGCTGGCGCACCTGCGGTGAACCATCAGACACTTCCCAGGCGATGATCTTGCAGACGAGAGGATCGCTGCGCAGCGCATCCATGAAATAAAGCGCCAGCTTTTCCATGAGATCGCCGTAGGTCAGGAGAAACATGCCGCCGGTATCTTCCGGAATGCGATCCTTCACCCACGAGCCGAGGTCCTCGCCGATCGCCTCGATCAGACCGTCAAGGCCGCCGAAATAACGATAGATCAGCTGCTTGTCGCAGCCGGCGCGGCGGGCAACGGCATTGATGCCAAAGCCCTGAAATCCCTCTTCGGCAAGCAGCGACCGCGCCGCGTTAAAAATCGCCTTTTCGGTCTGAGCGCGATCCTTGATGCGCTTTTCCGGTCTGTCGGCTGAAATCGCCTCTGCGGTCGCCAGCATGATTCCCTACCCGTTTTCTGAAAGGCCTGACCACAGGGGTTAACAAAGCATGAGGGGAAGAACAACGTGGCGGAGCGGATGGACGGAAGGTTTTTGTGGATGAGCCGGCCGCCAGACCAAAATCGACGGCTTTAAATTTTCTGTATTTTCTGTATTATTCAGGAAATACAGACTTTAGGAGTCCTCATGAAAAGAAAATCTATTTCCACCGCGGAGTTTATGCGACATTTCGGTCGCTACCATGACGAAGCGCAGAAATCGCCCATTTTGCTGACGAAGCATGGGCGACCTTCTGTCGTGGTGATGCCGGTCGAACTTTTCGAAAAAATGCTGGGAAGCGACGATCCGCGCAGGTCTTACGCTGCTGGTGAAATGCCCGATGAATTGGCCGCCATCTTCAACACCCAACTGGAGAAAGACTCCGAAGAATATCGGACATCCCGCGATGAGCAGGACAGATAATGTCCAAGTTCAGACGCGGTGATATCGTTTCCTATCCCTATTTGTGGCGATGGCAGTCTGCCGCTAATCCAACGCGTGACCATGGGGAAAAAGATCGCCCCGTCTGCATGATCCTGACGATTACGGACGCGCAGGGCTTGTCGCATATATTGCTGCTGCCCATTTCATCGAAACCGCCGCAGGATAGCCAGCAGCGGGCAATCGAAATACCGAAACTCGAGCTTCGGCGCGCAAAATTAACCGGCTATGATCGCGGGTGGATCACCGTCAGCGAATGCAATTACGACGTGATCGAACGATCCTACCACTTCAACGCTCTTCAACAGCCCATCGGGCGTTTCAGCGAGACATTTCTTGAAGACATCCGCACTGCCTTTGCACCGTTTCTGGCGGCGGGGGCAGCGCGGGTCATCAGAATCTGAATTACTCCAGCGCCATGCCGAACCAGACACTGCCAGGCGTTTCGTGGCTTTCAAGGCGTTTGAACCCGCGGGTTTCCCAGAAGCGCATGCCCGCATGGTTGCGCTCGCTGGCGCCGAGATGGATGCCGTAGACGTTGTTCTGCCTTGCCATATCCAGCCAGCGCGACAGAAGCCGGGTGCCGCCGCCCTTCCCTTGCGTGCGCGGCAGGAGGTTCATGTGGATATGGGCCGGGAACGGATCGGTGAGCCATACCGGTGTGCGGCGCGGATGATGGATGAAATGCGCGCGGCGCTGGTCGGCGTCCCACGTCTGCTGGTCACCGCCGGGGTCGGGGTAAAGAGAGCGCAGATGCGGCCACCATTCCCGCTCAAGCCGCTCTTCATGCCGTGCCGTATCAAGCGCGCCGACGATATAGCCGCACACACCGTCCTCGTCCTCGGCCACAAAAACGGCATCGGGCCACAGATGCAGATAGGGCACGGCGTAGATATGCCCGACCATGCGACCATCGTTGTAAAGCGGGGTGGCATCCTGCCCGGCATCGCCGGTGGCAAGGCTTATGGCGTAGAGAGCTTCTTCATCCTCGGCGCGGGCGGAACGGAAGATCAGCATTGGCAGCGACCTTCCCTTGCCGCGCATCGACACGCGAAAGTGTCACGACAGATCGGAACACGCCTAACGCCATTGCTGTTTTTCAAATCCGAGACCCCTCCCGCCGGGACTGCAACACCTTCACCCCCACGTCGCTGCTCAGGACGCGGGCGGATAAAGGAGATCGATTATATACGTCGGATCGAAACGGGAATCGAGCATACCGTAAGTGTGCCGCCAACCGCCCGCGAGACGGGTTTCGAGGAAGGCATCGGCGATCTTGCCGGCACCGAGGCGGCAAAGCTCGGCGGCAGCGGCCGCAAGCGCGAACTGCTCCACCAGCAGGCGGGCCGCCCCCTCATCACGTTCGGCAAGGGCGATCGCGGCGCGCAGCACGTCGGTGGTCTTCTTGCCCGCTGCCCCAAGATCGCGCTCCAGCGTCTGGAAGACGAGATCGAACAGGTCCTTGCCGCGCTGGAGAACCCGCAGCACATCCAGCGCCATGACGTTGCCGGAGCCTTCCCAGATGGCGTTGACCGGCGCTTCGCGGTAGTGGCGGGCAATCGGCCGCTCTTCCACGTAACCATTGCCGCCAAGGCATTCCATGGCCTCGTAGATAAGCGCCGGCGCGATCTTGCAGCACCAGTATTTCACGATGGGCGTCATCACCCGCGCATAGGCGGCTTCGGCCGGATTGTTGCGGGCGGCGTCGAATGCCGTCGCCAGCCGGAAGGAGAGCGCAGTGGCCGCGGCCACATCCAGCGCCATGTCGGCGAGAACCCGCGTCATGATCGGCTGGGTGACCAGCATCTTGCCGAAAACCGAACGGCCGCGCGCGTAATGCACTGCTTCGGCAAGCGAGGCGCGCATCATGCCTGACGATGCCAGCGCGCAATCGAGCCGCGTCAACGTCACCATATCGAGAATGGTGCGGATACCGCTGCCGGGATCGCCCAGCAGATATCCGAAGGCATCGGTGAATTCGACTTCGGCCGACGCATTGGAGCGATTGCCGAGCTTGTCCTTCAGGCGCTGGAAGTGCAGGCCGTTCTTCGAACCGTCCTCCAGATAACGCGGCACGAGGAAGCAACCCATGCCGTCGCCCATCTGGGCGAGCATGACGAAACCGTCGCTCATCGGCGCGGAGAGGAACCATTTGTGGCCGGACAGGCGATAGATACCCTCGCCCACCCGCTCGGCGGTGGTGCGGTTGGCGCGCACATCCGTGCCGCCCTGCTTTTCCGTCATGCCCATGCCGATGGTGACGGCGGTTTTCTGCAGGGCCGGTTTCTGCGAGCTGTCATATTTGCGCGAGAGGATCTTCGGCGCCCATTCCTTCTGCACGCGCGGCGAGGCCATGATGGCGGCAACGGAGGCACTGGTCATGGTCAGCGGGCAGAGATGCCCGGCTTCAAGCTGCGAGGTCAGGTAAAATTTCGTGGCGCGTGCCTTGTGCTCATTGCCGCGCGTATCAGGGGAATTTTCCCAGACGCTGGAATGCAGGCCTGATGACATGGAGCGGCGCATCAACGCGTGCCATGCGGGATGGAACTCCACTTGGTCGAGACGTTCGCCGCGCGGGCCATGGGTATGCAGCTGCGGCACGCCCTGATTGGCCATGCGTGCCAGTTCCTGCGCCTCGTGCGAGGTGACATAACGGCCGAGCTGGTCGAACTCGTCCCTCAGATTGCGCGACAGGCCGGAGGTGAGGTCGACGATCAGCGGATCGGAACGATAGGCGTTGATGCCGGACCAGAGGCTTGGCTGGTTCAGTTCGGCGAGCGATTCTTCTGTCCGGGAGTTCTGGGTCATCCGCTGCTTCTAGCTGTTTTGTACTGGCATTGCATAGTGGGGTGATATTGCATAATTCCACCCGCAGGAAGCGATCGGGACGATTAAACCGCCGCTTTCAGCATTTTTCGGGAGTGGTCCTGATTTAGGTGCCCAGCCTAGAGAATGCCAAACACGTTTCCGGCAAGACCGAGCGACAACACCAGAAGGAAGCCCGACGCGGTGCCGCGCACGAGGCGTGGCGAAGACCGATCCGCATGGCGGATGAGAAACGCCCCGACGCACAGCCACATAAGGGCCGCGAAAGCCACCAGCGCAGAAAACAGCAGGATATACGGCCATATCCGGGGCAGCGGCGCCTGTGGCAGCAGGACAAGGCCGACGATAAGACCTTTGGGGTTGAGGCAGGTGGTGACGAAAACCCGACGAGGCGTGATCGCCGCACCGGCCGGTGCGGAGGATGGCAGGGTCCATAGCCGAACAGCCAGAAACGCGACCCAGATCGCGGCGCAAAGCTTGATGGCCTGCGCGAGACCCGCATGTGCCTTCAGAAAATCGGAAAACAGCACGACAAGCGCAAGAATGACCAGCAGATAGCCGGCGATTTCACCCAGCATCAGCGGGAGCGACGCGCGAACGCCGCGTCCGGCACCGGAAAGCGCAAGAAGCGTGTTGGTCGGGCCGGGCGTCAAAAGCAGGCCCAGAACGGCAAGGACAAAAACAGAATAGGCGTGCATTGCGATGGGTCCGATCACCTGCGTCGCAGACCGGAATTGTCCGCGAGTTCCACCCCGAAACTGGCCGATGCCGCAGGATCGTGCCTTGATATAAAGCAAGCGGGGAAACATCGCCATGTTTTCATTTCGAGGGGTGACGGGTGCTTGCCCCTGAGGCAAGCAATCTCTATAGAGCGCAAGACCGAATTCCGCCGCACTCCTGAGGCGTGTTCACAGCGAAAGGGAGCGCGCGGATCAGCATTCGGGCGTTCCGGGCATTTTCACGGGAAAATGCGGCGCCCGTCAGGAGGCAAACCGCATGGTCTTCTTCCCCCATCGCCATCTCCTCGGCATCAAGGGGCTTTCCCATCAGGATATCACCCTGCTTCTCGACAAGGCCGACGAGGCGGTGAAAATCAGCCGCCAGCGCGAGAAAAAGACCTCGACGCTTCGGGGTCTGACGCAGATCAACCTGTTTTTCGAAGCCTCGACGCGCACGCAATCCTCCTTCGAGCTGGCCGGAAAACGCCTCGGCGCCGACGTGATGAACATGTCGGTCGGCAATTCCTCGGTGAAGAAGGGCGAAACGCTGATCGATACGGCGATGACGCTGAACGCCATGCGCCCGGACGTGCTTGTCGTGCGCCATTCCTCCGCAGGGGCGGCAGCGCTTCTCGCGCAAAAGGTCGCCTGCTCCGTGGTCAATGCCGGCGACGGCCAGCACGAGCACCCGACACAGGCGCTGCTCGATGCGCTGACTATCCGCCGTGCCAAGGGCGAGCTATCAGGCATCACGGTGGCGATCTGCGGTGACGTGCTGCATTCACGCGTTGCCCGCTCCAACATTATCCTGCTCAACCAGATGGGCGCGCGCGTTCGCGTCGTCGCCCCCGCCACGCTTCTTCCCTCCGGCATTCGCGACATGAGCGTGGAAGTCTTCCATGACATGAAGGAAGGGTTGAAGAACGCCGATGTGGTGATGATGCTGCGCCTGCAGCGCGAGCGTATGTCCGGCTCCTTCGTGCCTTCGGTGCGCGAATATTTCCATTATTACGGTCTCGACGCCGAAAAGCTGAAGGCGGCGAAGGAGGATGCGCTGGTCATGCATCCCGGCCCGATGAACCGCGGCGTGGAAATCGCCTCAGACGTGGCCGACGGTCCGCAGAGCGTGATCGAAAGCCAGGTGGAAATGGGGGTTGCCGTGCGCATGGCGGTCATGGAAACCCTGCTTGTCTCGCAAAATCAGGGTGAGCGCGTATGAGTGCCGTGACCGTTCTCAACAATCTCCGCATCGTTGATCCCTCCCGCAATCTGGATGAGACCGGCAGCATCGTCATCGGTGCCGATGGCACCATTCTGGCGGCAGGCAAGGATGCGCACAATCAGGGTGCGCCGGAAGGTGCGGCGGTGCGCGACTGCAAGGGGCTCCTGGCCGTTCCCGGTCTGGTGGATGCCCGCGTCTTCGTGGGTGAACCGGGCGCGGAACATCGCGAAACCATCGAATCCGCCTCGCGCGCGGCAGCGGCCGGCGGTGTGACCAGCATCATCGTGATGCCGGACACCGACCCCGTCATCGATGACATCGCGCTGGTCGAATATGTGAAGAAGACGGCACGCGACAAGGCAATCGTCAATGTCCACCCGGCAGCGGCCCTGACCAAGGGTCTCAATGGCGAAGAAATGACCGAATTCGGCATGCTGAAGGAAGCCGGCGCGGTTGCGTTCACCAATGGCCGCAAGGCGCTTTCCGACACGCTGGTGCTGCGCCGCGCCATGACCTATGCGCGCGAACTGGGTGCTGTCATCGCGCTCGAGACCCGCGACAAATATATCGGCGGCGGTGACATGAACGAGGGGCTTTTTGCCAGCTGGCTCGGGCTGTCAGGCGTTCCGAAGGAAGCCGAGATCATTCCGCTGGAGCGTGACCTGCGCATTGCCGGGCTGACACAGGCGATCTACCACGCCGCCAAGATTTCCGTACCGGAATCGGCGGATGCGATCCGCCTTGCCCGGCAGCAGGGCGTGAAAGCGACCTGTGGCATTTCGATCAATCATCTGACACTCAACGAGAACGATATCGGCGAATACCGCACCTTCTTCAAGCTTTCCCCGCCGTTGCGCGCCGAAGACGACCGCAAGGCCATGGTGGAAGCGCTGAAGGACGGCACCATCGACATCATTGTCTCCTCGCACGACCCGCAGGATGTCGACACCAAGCGCCTGCCGTTTTCGGATGCGGCGAGCGGCGCAGTGGGGCTGGAGACTATGCTGGCGGCGGCATTGCGCCTGCACCACAGCGGTGAAGTTCCGCTGATGCGGTTGATCGATGCGCTTTCCACCCGCCCGGCGAAGATTTTCGGTCTCGACGCCGGAACGCTCAAAGTCGGTGCGAAGGCCGATATCACCCTGATCGATCTCGATGAGCCCTGGCTCGTGGCACGCGACCAGCTGGTGTCGAAATCCAAGAATACGCCGTTCGAGGATGCCCGTTTCAGCGGCCGCGCTGTGGCCACTTATGTGGCTGGCAAAGCCGTTCATTCCTTGGCATAAGATCAGCAACAGAGATCACGCTGACGGCGCGACAGAGGGGACATCTGAATGAGTGCTTTGACTGACTGGCAGACGGCGCCTGCCCTTCTCGCGCTTGCGGCGCTGATCGGCTATCTGTTCGGTTCCATCCCCTTCGGCCTCATTCTCACCCGCATGGCGGGGCTGGGCGACGTGCGCAAGATCGGCTCCGGCAATATCGGCGCCACCAACGTGCTGCGTACCGGCAACAAGAAGCTTGCCGCCGCGACCCTGCTGCTCGATGCGCTGAAGGGCACGGCGGCGGTGCTGGTTGCCAATGCGCTCTGGGGTTACGAAGCCTCACTGGTCGCCGGTTTCTTCGCCTTCCTCGGCCACCTGTTTCCGGTGTGGCTCGGCTTCAAGGGCGGCAAGGGTGTGGCGACCTATATCGGCGTACTTCTGGGTGCAGCACCGCTGATGATGCTTGCCTTTGCGCTGATCTGGCTCGCAACGGCCTTCATCACCCGCTATTCCTCGCTGTCGGCATTGCTGGCCATGCTGGTCATTCCCGTGGCGCTCTGGATATTCGGACCTGAAAAGACGGCGCTGCTGGTGACGCTGCTCAGCGTTATTTCCTGGTGGAAGCACCGCGAGAACATCGCACGCCTGCTGGCGGGCACCGAAAGCAGGATCGGTCAAAAGGGCTGAAACCCCATATCGAGGATATGCCATGCCGCATGAGGAAACGAAACGGCAGGGCATGGAGCTTTCCGCGCGGCAGCGGGTCGCATGGCTGCGGCTGATCCGCAGCGACAATATCGGCCCCGTCACCTTTCGCGAACTGATCAATCATTTCGGCAGCGCCGAAAAGGCGCTCGATGCCCTACCCGAGCTGTCAAGGCGCGGCGGCTCGTCGCGCAGCCCGCGCATCGCCGCGCAGGCGGAGGCGGAAGGCGAGATCGAGACCGCAGAGAAATTCGGCGCGCGTTTCGTCGGCATCGGCGAACCGGATTATCCGCCTGCCCTGCGGCAGCTGGATGGCGCGCCGCCGCTGATCGCCATGAAGGGACCGGCCGATGCCGCAACAAGAACCTGCGTCGGCATCGTCGGCTCGCGTAATGCCTCCATCAACGGCGCGAAATTCGCCGCCATGCTGGCACGCGACTGCGGCCGGGCTGGATACACGATCGCTTCCGGGCTGGCACGCGGCATTGACGCCGCCGCACACCGGGCAAGCCTTGCAACCGGTACGGTGGCGATGCTGGCCGGCGGCCTCGACCGGCCCTACCCGCAGGAAAATTTCGGGCTATTGCAGGACATATACGATCAGGGCGGCGCGACGATCAGCGAAATGCCGTTCGGCTGGGAACCCCGCGCCCGGGATTTTCCCCGCCGCAACCGGCTGATCGCCGGCGTCTCGCTTGGCGTCGTCATCGTCGAAGCGGCGGAGCGCTCGGGCTCGCTGATCACGGCGCGGCTTGCAGGCGAAGCGGGACGGCTGGTTTTTGCGGTGCCCGGTTCCCCGCTCGATCCGCGCTGCGAGGGAACAAACCGGCTGATCAAGGAAGGCGCGATGCTGACCACCGGCGCGGCCGATATTCTCGAAGCGCTGCGACCGCTGATGGAGCCGCAATTGCCCTATGACCGCAAGATCGAGGAACCGCGATCCGAAAACGAGATGTCACCGCCCGGAGATGACGAGCGTAGCGTCATAGCTTCCGCTCTCGGTCCCTCACCCGTCGAGATTGACGACGTCATCCGCCACACGGGCTTTTCCGCGGCCACCGTTCATCTGGTCTTGCTGGAGCTTGATATAGCCGGCCGTCTAAACCGGCATGCCGGGGGGCGTGTGTCGCTCGTCATCGCGGATTGACAGCTTGCGCCGTCCGCTCTGGATATCGCCGACTTCGACATAGGCCATCTCGATCAGATAACACAGCATGTCGGCGCCCTCGCGGCTTGCGACCTGCCGCAGCTCCGCCAGCATCTGGCGAATGTAAGCCAAGCTCTCTCTGGTCCCTTCATTGTCGGCATTATTGTTTGTCGCGTTCGGGACCATATATTTATCCTAAAGATTCCGCCTGAAACGAAGAGCATTAAGTAGATTCAAATGATGTTGCCCATCATAACCAATTTACCAAAGATTGCAATACAACAATAGATTATCCATAGGTTGCATACGCCTTGGAGCGATAAAATGGGGCTTGCCTCTTGACCCGCGCGCATTACCTGTCCATGTCGAATTATAAAGAAGCCTTGTTGCGGCCTTCCTCCGTGACCCGGCTATGTTAACGGACCAGTTCCAGAGAAAAACAATATGAATGTCGTCGTCGTAGAATCTCCTGCCAAAGCCAAGACGATCAACAAGTATCTTGGTTCCGGCTACAAGGTTCTTGCATCCTTTGGCCACGTCAGAGACCTTCCTGCCAAGGACGGATCGGTGCTGCCCGACCAGGATTTCGAAATGTCCTGGGAGGTCGACAGCGCTTCCGCCAAGCGCATGAAGGATATTGCCGATGCGGTGAAATCCTCCGACGGCCTCATTCTCGCAACCGACCCTGATCGCGAAGGCGAGGCGATTTCCTGGCACGTTCTCGATCTTTTGAAGAAGAAGCGCGTCCTCGGCGACAAGCCGGTGAAGCGCGTGGTCTTCAACGCCATCACCAAAAAGGCGGTGCTGGACGCCATGGCGAACCCGCGCGACATCGACGTGCCGCTGGTGGATGCCTATCTCGCCCGCCGCGCGCTGGATTATCTCGTCGGCTTCAACCTGTCGCCCGTGCTGTGGCGCAAGCTGCCGGGCGCGCGTTCCGCCGGCCGCGTACAGTCCGTTGCCTTGCGCCTCGTCTGCGACCGCGAATCCGAGATCGAGCGTTTCGTCTCCGAGGAGTACTGGAATATCAGCGCGCTGTTGAAGACACCGCGCGGTGACGAGTTCGAGGCGAAGCTGGTTTCCGCCGACGGCAAGCGATTGCAAAACCGCGGGATCAAGACCGGCGAAGAGGCGAACCGGCTGAAGGTGCTGCTGGAAGGCGCCACCTATGTGGTGGATTCCGTCGAGGCCAAACCCGTCAAGCGCAATCCCGGCCCGCCCTTCACCACCTCGACGCTGCAGCAGGCGGCCTCCTCGCGCATGGGCTTTTCCGCCTCGCGCACCATGCAGGTGGCGCAGAAGCTTTACGAAGGCATCGATATCGGCGGCGAGACCGTCGGTCTGATCACCTATATGCGTACCGACGGCGTCCAGATGGCGCCGGAGGCGATCGACGCCGCACGCCGGGCCATCGGCGAGCAGTTCGGTGACCGTTACGTGCCGGAAAAGGCGCGTTTCTACTCCACCAAGGCCAAGAACGCACAGGAAGCGCACGAGGCGATCCGCCCGACCGATTTCAACCGCACGCCGGATCAGGTGAAGCGTTTCCTCGATCCCGATCAGCTGCGCCTTTACGACCTGATCTGGAAGCGCGGTATCGCCAGCCAGATGGCGTCGGCCGAAATCGAGCGTACCACAGTGGAAATCCTCGCCGGCAATGGCGGCGAAAAGGCGGGCCTGCGCGCCGTCGGTTCGGTGATCCGCTTCGACGGCTTCATCGCCGCCTATACCGACCAGAAGGAAGACGGTGAACAGAGCGACGACGGTGATGACGAAGGCCGTCTGCCGCCGATCAACGAGCGCGAAAACCTCGCCAAGCAGAAGATCAACGCCAGCCAGCACTTCACCGAACCGCCACCGCGCTATTCGGAAGCCTCGCTGATCAAGAAGATGGAAGAACTCGGCATCGGCCGTCCTTCCACCTATGCGGCGACACTGAAGACGCTGAGCGACCGCGAATATATCGTCATCGACAAGCGCAAGCTGGTGCCGCATTCGCGCGGACGGCTGGTGACGGCTTTCCTCGAAAGCTTCTTTTCGAAATATGTGGAATACGACTTCACCGCCGCCCTCGAAGAAAAGCTCGACCGCATCTCTGCCGGCGAACTGGACTGGAAACAGGTGCTGCGCGATTTCTGGAAGGATTTCTTCGCGCAGATCGAAGACACCAAGGAACTGCGCGTTACCAACGTGCTGGATGCGCTGAACGAAGTTCTGGCGCCGCTGGTCTTCCCGAAACGCGAAGACGGTTCCGATCCGCGCATCTGCCAGGTTTGCGGCACAGGTAATCTTTCGCTGAAGCTCGGCAAATACGGCGCCTTCGTCGGTTGCTCCAACTATCCGGAATGCAACTACACCCGCCAGCTCACCTCCGACGGTGCGGAAGCGGAAGCTGCGGCGCTGAACGAGCCGAAGGCGCTCGGCGCCGATCCGATGACCGGCGAGGAGCTGACGCTGCGGTCGGGCCGTTTCGGGCCCTATATCCAGCGCGGCGATGGCAAGGAAGCCAAGCGCTCCTCCCTGCCCAAGGGCTGGAAGCCTGAAGATATCGACCACGAGAAGGCGCTGGCGCTCATCAACCTGCCGCGCGATATCGGCAAGCATCCGGAAACCGGCAAGATGATATCGGCCGGTCTCGGCCGCTACGGGCCGTTCCTTTTGCATGACGGTTCCTATGCCAACCTCGAAAGCATCGAGGATGTGTTTTCCATCGGCCTCAACCGTGCCGTGACCGTCATTGCCGAGAAGCAGAGCAAGGGTCCCGGACGCGGACGCAGCGGCACACCGGCTGCCCTGAAGGAACTGGGCGACCACCCCGATGGCGGCGCGATCACCGTTCGCGACGGGCGTTATGGCGCTTACGTCAACTGGGCCAAGGTCAACGCCACCATTCCCAAGGGTCAGGATCCGGCCTCGGTGACGCTGGACGAGGCGCTGGTGCTGATCGCCGAGCGCATCGCCAAGACCGGCACCGGCGGCAAGCCTGCCAAGGCAAAGAAGACCGCTGCCAAGAAGGCTGATGGCGACGCCGCAAAGCCGAAGGCGACAAAGGCCAAGGCCGCAACGAAGAGCAAGGCGGCCGCCAAGCCGAAGGCAGCGGCCAAACCCAAGAAGGCAGCAGAGTGAGCAAGGCGCCGCGTCAGAGACAGGGTTCCGCCAGCGACGGTTTCGGACGCACCGGGCGCGGCAAGCGTGTGAGCGAAGGTGAAGGCATCATCCATGGTGAGGTGCCTTCCCGCGACGTGCTACTGAAATTCATCGCAGACCACCCGCAGCAGGCCTCCAAGCGCGAGATCGCCAAGGCTTTCGGGCTGAAGGGTGAGAACCGCGTCGTCCTCAAGGCGCTTCTGAAGGAACTTGAAACCGACGGCATGGTGCAGAAGAGCCGCAAGTCGCTGACGCGGCCGGGCGGCCTGCCGCCGGTCACGGTTCTCGATATCACCACCCGCGACAAGGATGGCGAGTTGATCGGCCGCCCGGCCGAATGGCCGGAGGATATGGGTGCGGCACCGGCCGTTCTCATCCGCCAGTCGTCGCAGGATCGCGGCAAGAAGGCCCCGGCGGCCGGTCTCGGCGACCGTATTCTGGCAAAGATATTCCCCTCCAAGGAAAGCACTGGCCCGGCCTATACGGCGCGCGTCGTCAAGCTGATCGACCGCCGCCAGAACGCGCTGCTCGGCGTGTTCAAGGAGACGGCAGGCGGTGGCGGGCGGCTGATGCCGATCGACCGGCGCGGCGAGGAAATGGTCATCGACCCCGATGGCGTCGGCGATGCGAAGGACGGCGATCTGATCGAGGTGGAAACCTCACGCAACAGCGGCCGTTACGGGCTGACGCGCGCGAAAGTTCTGTCGGTCGTCGGCTCCGTCGCTTCGGAAAAGGCGATCTCGATGATCGCGATCCATTCCCACGGCATTCCGCATATCTTCCCCTCGAGCGTTCTGGCCGAGGCGGATGCCGCCAGGGCGGCGACCATGTCCCACCGCGAGGACTGGCGTGACCTGCCGCTCATCACCATCGATCCGGCCGACGCCAAGGATCATGACGATGCGGTCTATGCCGAGCCCGACACCTCGCCCGACAACCCTGACGGTGTCATCGTCACCGTCGCCATTGCCGATGTCTCCTGGTATGTGCGGCCCGGTTCGCCGCTCGACCGCGAGGCGCTGAAGCGCGGCAATTCGGTCTATTTCCCGGATCGCGTCGTGCCGATGCTGCCGGAGCGCATCTCCAACGATCTCTGCTCGCTGAAGGAAGGCGTCGACCGCCCTGCCCTTGCCGTGCGCATGACCTTCTCGAAAGAAGGCCGCAAGGCCGGCCACACCTTCCATCGCATCATGATGAAGAGCGCAGCCAAGCTCTCCTACCAGCAGGCGCAGGCTGCGATTGATGGGCGGCCTGACGACAAGACCGGTCCATTGCTGGAACCGATCCTGAAGCCGCTGTGGCACGCCTATGCCGTGATGAAGCGCGGCCGCGACCGTCGCCAGCCGCTGGAACTCGACATGCCGGAGCGCAAGATCCTGCTTCGGCCAGACGGTACGGTGGACAAGGTCGTCATTCCCGAACGCCTCGACGCGCACAAGCTGATCGAGGAAATGATGATCCAGGCGAATGTCGCCGCCGCTGAAACGCTGGAAAAGAAGAAGCAGCCGCTGGTCTATCGCGTCCATGATGCGCCCACGCTTTCCAAGCAGGAGGTGCTGCGCGAATTCCTCGGCACCATCGGCATATCCATGGCCAAGGGTGCGGCGATGCGCGCCAATTCCTTCAACGGCATTCTGGCCCGCGCGCTCGACACGCCGCACCAGATCATGGTCAACGAGATGGTGCTGCGCAGCCAGAGCCAGGCGATCTACAGCCCGGAAAATATCGGGCATTTCGGCCTCAACCTGATGAAATACGCGCATTTCACCTCACCGATCCGCCGTTATGCCGATCTGATCGTGCACCGCGCGCTGGTGGGGTCGCTTGGCCTCGGTGAAGGCGGCATCACGCCGCAGGAAGAGGCGACGCTCGACGATATCGCCGCCGAAATCTCCACCTTCGAGCGCCGCGCCATGGCCGCCGAACGCGACACCATCAACCGGCTGATCGCGCATCATCTCTCCGAACGGGTGGGTGAAGAATTCGAGGGCCGTGTTTCCGGTGTCACCAAGGCGGGACTTTTTGTCGCGCTTCCGCAATTTGGCGCCGACGGCTTTGTTCCTATATCTACGCTTGGAACCGACTATTTCCTCTATGACGAAGCCCATCAGGCGCTTACGGGGGAAAAGACCGGTCTCGGTTATCAGCTTGGCGACACGGTTCAGGTACGGCTTGCCGAAGCCGTGCCACTGGCGGGCGCGCTGCGTTTCGATATGCTGAGCCCGGGGCGCAAGATGCCGGTCGGCACGCGCTCGTTCCACAAGGCAGGCCGGCGGACGCCACGTCCTGCCGCCAAGCCCGGAACGCGGCCGCCGAGAAGGCGGCGTTAGGGCGACGACGATAACAGGACCGCTTCAGGCGGTTGAACGAACGGGAGAAGGACTTAAGGATGAGTGCACATCAGGGCTCGGAAACAGTCACCTTCGGCGACAACAGCGCGGAGCGGCCGCTTGGGCGCTCGATCATGCGGGGCATGGCGAACCGTTGCCCCGCCTGTGGCGGCGGACGCCTGTTTCGCGCCTTTCTGAAGCCGGTGGACAACTGTGCCGCCTGCGGCGCCGAAATGCATCACCACCGTTCCGATGACCTGCCGCCTTATATTTCCATCGTCATTATCGGCCATATCGCCGTTGGCGGCTTCATGATGACGGACATGGTGTTTTCCGTTCCCATGTGGGTGCATTTTGCCATCTGGGTACCAATCACCATTCTGGCCGCGCTCTTGACGCTGCAACCGATCAAGGGTGGCGTCATCGGCCTGCAATGGGCGCTGCGCATGCATGGCTTCGATGATAAACAGCAAAAAGTGCAGATAGACGGTTCCTCGCACTGACGGCAGGCAGGGCAACGTGCGCGTGACCCAGCTTTCCGAGAGCTCCGCCGTGGCAAGCCCGCGCCTGCGGCCGCGCGATGCCGCCTCCCTTATCCTGTTTGACCGCTCCGGCCCTGCCATCCGTGTCCTGATGGGTCAGCGTAGCAATGCCCATGTGTTCATGCCGGGCGCTTACGTGTTTCCGGGTGGCAAACGCGATCCGCGCGACCACGCCCTGCCCTTTTCGGGCGATCTTCATCCCGCCGTGCTGCAAAGCCTGACCACATCGGCTTCGCGCCGCATGAGCGCGGCCGGCGCCCGGGCGCTGGCACTTGCCGCCGCGCGTGAACTCGTCGAGGAAACCGGCATGGACATGGGGCTCGGGACGGGCGGCGCCGACCTTTCGCGTTTTCGCTATGTAGCGCGCGCCATCACCCCGCCCGGCAATATCAGGCGCTACGACACGCGATTCTTTTGCTGTTATGCCGACGAATTGCGGCTGGATACCCGGCTAAGTCGGGATTCCGAAGAGCTGCATGACGTGCAATGGCTTGACATAACAGACCTTTCCGGTCTGAACATGCCGAAAATCACCCGCACGGTTCTCGAAGATGTCACAAAACTCATGATAGGTGATCCGTCATTGCCCTTTGAAAGCCCCGCGCGGCTCTATGTCACGCGCCACGGCCGATTCATTCGAGACTTTGTATAAAGGCCGTCATGTCACAAACGAAATGCGAAGCGGACGCCATTCACTGGCCCTCACTGATCGCCGCCATATCCGCCATCAGCGCGGTCGGCGTCGCCATCGGTCTCGGGCTGCCGCTCCTGTCGATCATTCTTGAAAAGCGTGGCATCTCCTCCACCATGATCG
This sequence comes from Agrobacterium sp. OT33, assembly GCF_017313365.1. Taxonomy (NCBI): domain Bacteria; kingdom Pseudomonadati; phylum Pseudomonadota; class Alphaproteobacteria; order Hyphomicrobiales; family Rhizobiaceae; genus Agrobacterium; species Agrobacterium sp. OT33. The sequence continues at coordinate 651,124 of NZ_JAFLMZ010000002.1, forward strand.
GGGTGAATTCGGCGATGGCCGGCATCGCGGCCATGATGGCCGCCCCGGTCGCCAGCAAGATCGCCCATGATTTCGGGGTTGCCCGGACCATGCTGCTGGCGGTCGTGATTTCCGCGGTGAGCGCGCTCGGCTTTTATTTCGCCGAGGCCTTCTGGATGTGGTTCCCCCTCAGAATCGTTTTCCATGGCGCCACAACCACGCTGTTCATCCTTTCCGAATACTGGATCAACATGACCGCACCGCCGAAGAAACGCGGCATGGTTCTCGGCATCTACGCCACGGGACTGGCGGTCGGCTTCGCTGTCGGGCCCCTGCTGTTCTCCGTCGTCGGCAGCGAAGGCATCCTGCCCTTCCTCGTCGGAGCCGCGATCATCCTTCTGGCGGCCATCCCGATCTTCATGGCGCGTGGCGAAAGCCCGGAGCTGGACGAGCGGCCCAACCACCATTTCGTCCGTTACGTCTGGCTGGTGCCGATGGCGTCGGCCGCGGCCTTCGTGTTCGGTTCCGTGCAGGCGGGCGGCCTATCGCTCTTTCCCATCTACGCCACCCGCGAGGGCTTCAACGAATCGCAGGCGGCGCTGCTGCTGACCGTGATGGGAATCGGCAACATGGTCTTCCAGATACCGATCGGCCTGCTTTCCGACCGGATGAAGGATCGGCGCACCCTGCTCGCCCTGATGGCCTTTGCGGGCGTTTGCGGCACGCTTGCGCTGCCGGTCCTGGTGGAGAGCTGGCTTCTGGTGGCGGCGCTGCTGCTGTTCTGGGGCGGCCTCGTCTCCGGCATGTATACCGTCGGCCTCACCCATCTCGGCTCACGCCTGAAAGGCGCCGATCTGGTGGCTGCCAATGCCGCCTTCATCTTCTGTTACGCCATGGGGACGATTGCAGGGCCACAGGCGGTCGGCATTTCCATGGATGTCGCAGGCACCGACGGTTTCGCCTGGGCGCTTGCCGTATTTTTCGGGCTTTACGTGGTGCTTTATGGGTTCCGTTTTGTTTTCCGGGCAAAACAGACTTGACTTTTCAGGCGCGATACGTAGTTTCGCGCCAGATTTAGCCGAGGTGAGAAGCGCCTGCGGCTTCTCTTTTGTTTAAAGGCAGGACGACCATGGCGAAAGCTACAACAATCAAGATCAAGCTGCTGTCGACAGCTGACACCGGTACCTTCTACGTCACCACCAAGAACAGCCGCACGTTCACGGACAAGATGACGAAGACGAAGTACGACCCGGTTGTACGCAAGCACGTTGAATTCAAGGAAACCAAGATCAAGTAATTTTCTTGATCGGGTCTCCGGCAAAAGCGCGCCCAACGGGCGCGTTTTTTGTTTGTGCGGGTCTTCAGGCATTTCCAGGGGAGATGCCGCCAGCCTTCATATATTGCGCTCCGGTAGCCCGAGAATGCGCGATGAAGGGATATAGCGGGTAGCCCACAGGTATTTCAGACTCACCAAGGCATCTGCGCCTTGTTCCCCGCGCTTAGCGCCTCTCCTCCCTCCCGGCAGGAAAACGGCAAACGGCGCCAAACCGCCATAACGGAACTGACACGGCAAACCGGCTTCCCGGTCAGACAATTTTGTCGGGAGAAGGCGGTCGGCCGACGATGTGACTACGGCACGAGGAACCGATTCGGACATCGTCAGCCGACCGACCCCACGATTCAGGAGATGCGGCGGACCTGAGCATCATGGGGCATTCGAACTACGCAATACCAGCCCCTGACGAGCGAAAAAGCAGCGGTGCGAGCCGCCATCATTCCATCATCACGAGACGGAAAAACCGCCGGAAGAACTGTTATTCTCGATAATGAGTGTGCGCAGAAGTAAAATAAAAATCAACAAATTCTTAAGCCAGCGATACATAACCCGGAAAACATGGTTAAATATACAACGCTGGCACACTATAGTTTCCAGCGGGATTGAATTCAATATATTTTTCAACTTGAACTGTATTAACCCTACCCAACTTCGCCCATTCATTGCAAAAAGTTAAAATACGGGCAAGGTCAGGCACTTAAGTGCCCCGAGCGGCTTTTCGTCCCTTGGATGGCAAGTATCCCTGGCCAGGCCCGCCCGGCTTTTCGCGCCAGGCGTCCATGGCCGCCTTCAGGCGGCCGCAGCCACCACCCGGTTGCGCCCGGCGTGTTTGGCCTCGTAGAGCGCCTTGTCGGCCTGCTTCAGCAATTCGTCCGGCGTTCCGAAGGCGCCGCTGCTGGTCGCGATACCGAGCGAGGCCGTAATGCTCAGTTCGCGGTCGATGGAGCGCACATAGAACGGCTTGTCTTCAACGATTGCCCTCAGGCGTTCGGCGACGCTTGCGGCAAGCTCCATCGGCGTGTCGGGCATCACAACCACGAATTCCTCGCCGCCATAACGGCATGCGAGATCGGCGCCACGCACCGTGCTGCGGATACGCGCCGCAAATTCCCGCAGCACCTCGTCGCCGACATCGTGGCCATAGGTATCGTTGACCAGCTTGAAGCGGTCAATGTCGGTCATGCAGATGGAGATCGGGCGACCACGGACGGCGGCGCGGTCGAACAGTATCTTGAGGTGATTGTCGAGATATCGGCGATTGTTGAGGCCGGTCAGCGCGTCGACAATCGCAAGCTCCATCGTATGCTGCAGATTGAGCCGAAGATGTTCGTTGTAACGCTTGCGCCTGATCTGCGTCAGCGAGCGGGCAACAAGCTCGTTGGGATCGATCGGGCGCAGAATATAATCATTGACGCCAAGATCGAGCGCACGTGCCACCATGTCGTCCGCCCCCTGCTCCGCCACCAGAAGCAACGGCAGGAAACGGGTGCGTTCCAGCGACCGTAGCTGCGAACACAGTCTCAGGGGATCGTAGTCCTCGAAATTGGAATTGACGATGACAAGTTCGAACGGATTGCCCGCAGCCTTCAGCAGCGCCGCCTGCGGCTCGGTGACCGCATCCACCTCGGCAATCGGCTTCAACGCACGGACGATACGCTCCTGCGAGCTGGCGCGGCCATCCGCGACGAGAACGCGGCCGGGCGTCTGCATCAGGCCGTCGCTGCGCAGCATCTCCTCTATACCGATCTGCCTTGCGGTTTCGGCGCGCAGCCGCAATTCGTCACTGACGGCCTTGAGGCGCACCAGACTTTTGACACGGGCAATCAGCTGAAGGTCGTTGACCGGTTTGGTCAGGAAGTCATCCGCGCCGGCCTTGAGGCCGCGCACACGGTCGGAAGGCTGATCGAGCGCGGTGACCATCACCACGGGAATATGCGCCGTCTTCGGGTCGGCCTTCAGCCTTTCGCAGACTTCGAAACCGTCCATGCCCGGCATCATGATGTCGAGCAGGATGATATCGACCTGCTCCTCTTCGCAGATCGCCAGCGCCCTGAAGCCATCCTCTGCGGTGACGACATCGAAATACTCAGCCAGAAGCCGGGCCTCGAGAAGCTTCACATTGGCAGGAATGTCGTCAACAACCAGAACTCTCGCCGTCATAACCGTTCCTCAGTCGCCTTACGCATCGCCCAGATAGGTCTTGATGACTTCAATGAATTTCGGGACGGAAATCGGCTTCGACACATAGGCCTCGCATCCGCCCTGACGAATCCGCTCCTCGTCACCCTTCATGGCAAATGCCGTGACGGCGATGACGGGAATGACGTGCAATTCGTCATCCTCCTTCAGCCACTTCGTCACCTCCAGCCCCGAAACCTCCGGCAGCTGGATATCCATGAGAATGAGGTCCGGGCGGTGCTTGCGGGCAAGATCAAGTGCTTCCATGCCGTTGCGCGTCTGGATCGTCGTATAACCGGACGCCTCGATCAGGTCGCGAAAGAGCTTCATGTTCAGCTCGTTGTCTTCGACTATCATGACCTGCTTGGGCATGGTGGGCAGTCCCCGTTTCGCTTTGAAACCATCATCCAGACATATAAGTTGCCTAAGAACCGATTCCATCGTCCATTTGTTGCGCAAGGCTAGAGGGATTTGGTTTCAAAATAGGTAACTTCGGGGAAGAAATGCTGCGCGATACGAAAAACAAAGGCAATGCCGGTCAGGATCCGCAAGAAACAGCGGCCGCCATACTTGGCTGGCTTGCAAACGAGCCGGAAATGCTGGCGCGTTTTCTGGCGCTGAGCGGATTGCAGGCCAATATGCTGCGCCAGGCCGTCAACGATCCCGGCTTTCTGGCCGGCCTCACCGATTTCCTGATGAGCCACGAACCGGACCTCATGGCATTTTGCGCCGCAACCGACACATCGCCCGAAACGGTGGCCGCAGCCTGGCATCATTTTTCCGGCCCGGGACTCGATTCAGGGGTGTATTGACAGGCTCGCCCCTTGAGCCATCGCCGCAGCCGGAGTATGGTCGGCGACGTTCTGGTTTTGTTTTCGGCCCATGTCCACGTCGCACTCCTATGATCCCGGTTTTTGCCGCGACTGTCTGGCCGGCCAGCCAGCGGGATCAAGGCGTTGCCGTACCTGCGGCAGTCCGCGCCTTGTCTATCATGACGAGCTCTACAGTCTCAGCATCGCCCATATCGATTGCGACGCCTTTTACGCCTCGGTTGAAAAACGCGACAATCCCGAACTTGCCGACAAGCCGGTGATCGTCGGCGGCGGCAAGCGCGGAGTGGTTTCGACGGCCTGCTACATCGCCCGTATTCAGGGCGTGCGCTCCGCCATGCCGATGTTCAAGGCGCTGGAAGCCTGTCCGGATGCGGTGGTCATCAAGCCGGACATGGAGAAATACAGCCGTGTCGGGCGGGAAATCCGTGCCATGATGCAGGAGCTGACGCCGCTGGTGCAGCCGCTTTCCATAGATGAAGCCTTTCTCGATCTTTCCGGAACCGAGAAACTCCACCACGATCCGCCGGCCCGCGTATTGGCGAAATTCGCAAGACGCGTGGAAAAGGAAGTGGGGGTCACCGTATCGGCCGGGCTTTCCTACTGCAAGTTTCTGGCCAAGGTCGCATCCGACCTCAGGAAACCGCGCGGCTTTTCGGTGATCGGCGAGGCGGAAGCGCTTTCCTTTCTGGCGACGCGGCCGGTAACGACGATCTGGGGCGTGGGCAAGGCCTTTGCGGCGACGCTGGAGGCGGACGGCATCCGCATGATCGCGCAGTTGCAGGAAATGGAGGAAAGCGAGCTGATGCGCCGTTACGGCGTGATGGGACAGCGCCTTTTCCGCCTTGCGCGCGGCATTGACGAGCGGCACGTACACAATAACGATCCGGTCAAAAGCGTATCGTCCGAAACCACCTTCTTCAACGATATTTCCCGCCACGAAGATCTCGTGCCGATCCTGCGCTCACTCTCCGAAAAGGTTGCCTGGCGGCTGAAGAAGAACGGTATTTCCGGCCAGACGGTGGTGCTGAAGATGAAAACGGCCGACTTCAAGCTCCGCACCCGCAATCGCAGGCTCGATGACCCCACCCAGCTTGCCGACCGGATATTCCGCACCGGCCTTTCGCTGCTGGAAAAGGAAACCGACGGCACCAAATTCCGCCTGCTCGGCATTGGTGTCAGCGATCTGCGCGATGCAGGCCTTGCCGATCCGCCCGATCTCGTCGACAGGCAGGCGGGACGGAGGGCGGCGGCGGAAGCGGCCATGGACAAGCTGCGCGACAGGTTCGGCAAGGGCAGCGTCGAGACCGGCTATACGTTCGGTTCACGAAAATAGTAGCCGCCATCGGCGCGGGCTGCCTGTCGGCAGTCTGCCGGTGCCGGATGTGTTTATTTTAGATTTTACACAAATTAGTGATGTTGCGACCGCACAGTCCTTAAACTTCATTAAACTTCGCATGATTGAGTAAGTGAAGTTTTGTGCATGTGGTGTATTGCGTCATGTCCCTTCGCTTCCGTCTTGCGGCCGGCATGCTGTCGGCCAGTTTTCTTGCCTTTCCGGCACTCGCCGCCGACGGCAGGGCCCTGCAAATTCTGGTATCAAAAAGCGACCAGTCGCTCTCGCTTTATGAAAACGGCGAGATCATCGCCACCTCGAAAGTCTCCACCGGCAAGGCCGGGCATGAGACACCGAGCGGCATCTTCTCCATTCTGGAAAAGCGCAAATATCACGAGTCGAATATCTATTCGGCAGCCCCCATGCCCTTCATGCAGCGGCTGACATGGTCCGGCATCGCGCTGCACGAAGGCAAGGTGCCGAACTATCCGGCCTCGCATGGCTGCGTGCGCCTGCCCTCGAAATTCGCCAAGTCACTGTTTGGTGATACGCGGGCCGGGGTGCATGTCATCATCACCGATCGCCCGGTTTCGCTGCGCTTCGTGCAACATCCCGCGCTGTTTTCCCCGCGTGACGATGCCGATGACGGCAAGCTGCTTCTCTCGGATGTCGAGCTGCGCCCGGCGACCTTCGATGCGGCACTGGGTGCGGTCGAGGTTGCCGTCAATGAAAAAACGCAGGCCGTCAGACCGGCGGCAAAGGCCAAGGCCCCCTCGCCCCTGCGCATTCTCATTACCCGGCGTGGTGAGCGGGAAAAGGTGATGGATGTTCAGGCCGTACTGACCCGGCTCGGCTTCGACGCCGGTTCCGCGGATGGTTACGCCGGGGAGATGACGATCAGTGCCGCGAACGGTTTCAAGCGCTGGAAAGGGTTGAAGACGACCGGGCCGCTTCTGACCGACGCCTTTGTGAAAGCGCTCTACGAATCCGCCGGTGAAGATCATCCGCCAAATGGCCAGATCATGGTGCGGCAGGATTTCAAACCACTGTTTGAAGCAGCTATCGACATCAGGGATCCCGACATCGCGCTCGGAACCCATTTCTTCGAGGCCGTTGCCGTGGATCGCACCGCGGGAACCGCCGAATGGAACGGCGTGACGCTTGAAAACCACCTGCCGGCCGCTGCCCGCAAACGCCTCGGCATTACGGTTACCGAAGCACCCGGCGGCTTCGACCAGTTGAGCGCCGTGCTCAGCCGTCTCGATATACCGGCGGCGATACGCACCCGGATCGAGCAAGAGCTTTCAACCGGCAGCTCGATCACCATCTCCGACCTCAGTCACCAGATGGAGACGGGAACCGGAACCGACTTCATCACCGTCACGAAGGAAGGACCCGTGTGAGGGCTTTCGCCTCACACCAGTTCCACATCCACGACACCGGGCGCGGACCGCAGGGCAGCGGCGATCTCGGGTGAAATACGGTATTTCTCCGTCAGCTCCACCTCGATCTCGCGGCTGCCTTCATCCTTGATGACGATGAAATAGACAGAGCCGTCGCCCCTGGTGTTGAGGTGGCGGGCAACGGTTTTCAGCGGGCCGGAATCGCGCACATAAACGCGCAGCGCCTTCTGCATCTGCACGGATTTTTCTTCCAGCGACTGCGCCGTCTGGATACGCAGGCCGATGCCCTCCGGGCGCTCTTCGGCCTGCACGGTGATAACAAGCGATTTGCCGACCTCCAGCAGATCGCGAAACTGGCCGAGTCCTTCGGAAAACAGCACCGCTTCGTATTGGCCCGATGCGTCCGAGAAGGTGACGATACCCATCTTGTTGCCGGTGCGGGTCTTGCGTTCCTGCTTGCCGGTGACGGTGCCGGCCAGACGCCCGGCGGTGGCGCCCTGTTTCACCGCGGCGGAAAAATCGGCGAAATTCTGCACGCGCAGTTTTTCCAGCACGGGACGATAGGTATCGAGCGGATGGGCGGTGAGGTAAAAACCGAGCACCTGATATTCACGTAGCAGTTTTTCCGAGGCGAGCCAGGGCTGGAAGGCGGGAAGGACCAGCTTCTCCGGGCCATTGCCGCCGCCCGAGCCGAACATGTCCGACTGGCCGATGGTGCGGTTGTTCTGCGCCATCTGGGCATAACCGATGATGCGGTCCAGCCCGCCGATCAGTTCGGCGCGATCACGGCCGAAGCAATCGAAAGCGCCGGCATTGATGAGGCTTTCCAGCACACGCCGGTTGATCTGCTTGGGATCGATGCGCAGGCAGAAATCCTCAAGGCTCGTGAACGGCTTGCCGTCGCGTACCTGAACGATGTGCTCCACCGCGCCCTCGCCCACACCCTTGATGGCCGCCAGCGAATAATAGATGCGGTTCTCGCCCGTCTCGAATTGCCGGAAGGAGGTCTGCACCGAAGGTGCGACGACCTCGATGCCAAGGCGGCCGGCATCCTGACGGAAATCGTTGAGCTTTTCCGTGTTGGCCATATCGAGCGTCATGGAGGCCGCCAGGAACTCCACCGGATAATGCGCCTTCATATAGGCGGTCTGGTAGGACACGATGGCGTAGGCGGCGGCGTGGCTCTTGTTGAAGCCGTAATTGGCGAATTTCGCGAGAAGGTCGAAGATGGTGTTGGCCTGCGGCTTCGAGACGCCGTTCTCGATGGCGCCGTCGACGAAACGCTCGCGCTGCTTGTCCATCTCCTCCTTGATCTTCTTGCCCATGGCGCGGCGCAGAAGATCGGCTTCGCCGAGCGAATAACCCGACAGAACCTGGGCGATCTGCATCACCTGTTCCTGATAGACGATAACGCCCTGCGTTTCCTTGAGCAGATGGTCGATGGTCGGATGGATCGATTCCAGCTCCTCCTCGCCATGCTTGCGGGCATTATAGACCGGGATGTTTTCCATCGGGCCGGGACGATAAAGCGCCACCAGCGCGATGATGTCCTCGATGCAGTCGGGGCGCATGCCGATCAGCGCCTTACGCATGCCGGCACTTTCCACCTGGAACACGCCGATGGTTTCGCCGCGCGACAGCATCTCGTAGGTCCTGGCGTCTTCCAGCGGAATGGCGGCAAGATCGACCGTGATGCCGCGCTTGGCGACAAAATCGACGGCGACCTTCAGCACCGTCAGCGTCTTCAGACCGAGGAAGTCGAATTTGACGAGACCGGCGCTTTCGACCCATTTCATGTTGAACTGGGTGACCGGCATATCGGATCGCGGATCGCGATACATCGGCACCAGCTTGGAGAGCGGCCGGTCACCGATGACGATACCGGCGGCATGGGTGGAAGCGTGGCGGTAAAGCCCTTCGATCTTCTGGGCGATATCCAGCAGGCGGGCGACGACCGGCTCCTTGTCCGCCTCCTCCTGCAGGCGCGGTTCTTCCTCGATCGCTTTTGACAGCGGCGTCGGGTTGGCCGGATTGTTGGGCACCAGCTTGCAGATCTTGTCCACCTGCCCATAGGGCATTTCCAGCACGCGGCCGACGTCGCGCAAGGCCGCACGCGCCTGCAGCGAACCGAAGGTGATGATCTGCGCCACCTGCTCACGGCCATATTTGGCCTGCACGTAGCGGATCACCTCTTCACGACGATCCTGGCAGAAGTCGATATCGAAGTCTGGCATCGATACGCGTTCAGGATTGAGGAAGCGTTCGAACAGCAGCGAGAAACGCAGCGGATCGACGTCGGTGATCGTCAGCGCATAAGCGACGAGCGAGCCGGCACCCGAACCACGGCCCGGGCCAACCGGAATGTCATGCTGCTTGGCCCATTTGATGAAGTCGGCAACGATGAGGAAATAGCCGGGGAATTTCATGCGCGAGATGACGCCGAGTTCGAAATCCAGTCTCTCGCGATATTCCTGCTCCGTATAACCCGGCGCCATGCCAAGTGCGGCGAGACGCTGATCCAGCCCCTCCACCGCCTGCCGGCGAAGTTCCTCGGCTTCGGCGCGTTCCGCCGCCTCCGGGTCGTCGCTGGCGCCGGTGAAACGCGGCAGGATCGGCCCGCGCTTCTTCAGCACATAGGAACAGCGCAGCGCAATCTCGACGGTATTTTCCAGCGCCTCGGGCAGGTCGGCAAAAAGCGCCGTCATCTCCTCGCGGCTTTTGAGATAATGATCAGGCGTCAGGCGAAACCGGCTGTCATCGGAAACGATGGCGTTATGCGCCACCGCCATCAGCGCGTCATGCGCCTCGTAATCGGCCTTGGAAGGGAAAAACGCCTCGTTGGTGGCAACGAGGGGAATATCGTGTTCATAGGCAAGGCCGATCAGGCGCCGCTCATGGGAGCGGTCATAACCGGACTGACGCTGCAACTCGATGTAAAGCCTGTCACCGAAGAGCGACTTCAGTGCCAGCAGCCGCTCTTTCGCCTGCGCGGCATGGCCTTCCTTCAGCGCCATATCGACCGGACCGCCGGTAGCACCCGTGAGCGCGATCAGCCCGGCATTGGAGGCCTCCTCCAGCCATGCACGGGTGATATGCACGGAATGGCCACTGCCCTCGCCTTCCAGATAGGCGCGGCTGACGAGATCCACCAGCTGCTCATAACCCTCGGCATCGGCGGCCAGAAGGACGATGGCGGGAAGTTTCTGAAGATGGCTGTTGTGGCTGCGGCGGTCCTCCGCCGCATCCTGCATGTCGATCGACAGCTGGCAGCCGATGATCGGCTGCAGACCCTCATCGCGCGCTTTTTCGGAAAACTCCAGCGCGACGAAGAGGTTGTTGGTATCGGTAATGGCGATGGCCGGCTGGCCATCCGCGACGGCCTTGGACATGATTTTCTTGAGGGGCAACGCCCCCTCAAGCAGGGAATAAGCGGAATGAACCCGCAGATGAACAAAACCCGGCGTCTTCAGCGTTTTGTCAGAGATCTCTGCACGCACAACCGTATCGCCCATATCGTCATCCTGTCATTCTGAATCGAGGGGGCGATTTTCCGATTTCCGGCGCTCAAAGTCTACAGCCTTGCGGTGGCCATACAGGCTTCTGCGCCGGTATCTCCTTCACAGGGCGGTGAGGATCACCGAAAAGCTGGCCACAAAGACAGCGATGGAGGCGAAAGCGGCAACGTCACGGATGAAATCAGTCATTGGTCTCTCCTTACTCGTTATGTTCCAACTTTGTTCTCATTTTGTTCGATTGTCAACAGGGTTTTGCTGATATTCCTCTTGCTAACGCCGCAGAATCAGCCGCGGTTCCGTTCACATTTTCGGCAAGCCCCTGACTCCAAAGCGAAAAAACCCGGAGGAAAAAACACCTCCGGGTTGCCAAAAAATGCAGATATGAAAGAGCAGATGCCGACCCTGCGGATCAGGGCCGGAGCGAATCCCGGCCGCGCACGCTATCCGCGCCGGCGGCCGCACGGCAAGTCGGAGGAATGTTCGGCCGATCAGAAATCGACGATCTTGCCGTCGGCGAGCGTTACGCGTCGGTCCATCCGGGCCGCGAGTTCGTGGTTATGGGTGGCGATCAGTGCCGCAAGGCCGGATTGCCGCACCAGCGCCTCCAGCGCGTCGAAGACATAATGCGCGGTCTCGGGGTCGAGGTTGCCGGTCGGCTCGTCCGCAAGCAGCAGCAGTGGCGCATTGGCGACAGCACGCGCAATGGCCACGCGCTGTTGTTCACCGCCGGAAAGTTCGGCCGGACGGTGTTCACCACGATGGCCGACACGCATGTAGTCGAGCAGCGCGCTGGCGCGCTTGTGCGCCTCGGCCGGAGCAAGGCCGGCGATCAGCTGCGGCATCATCACGTTTTCCACGGCGGAAAATTCCGGCAGGAGGTGATGGAACTGATAGACAAAGCCGATATCGCTGCGACGGATCGCGGTGCGCGTCTCGTCCGGCAGCCCCTGACAGGGCGCGCCATTGATGAAGATCTCGCCTGCATCGGGATGCTCCAGCAACCCGGCCAGATGCAGGAGCGTGGATTTACCCGTGCCGGAAGGGGCGACAAGCGCCACCATCTCGCCGCTCCTCAATTCAAAATCGGCCTTGCGCAGGATCGATAGCGACGTCTCGCCCTGACCATAGGTCCTCTCAACGCCAGTAAGCCGCAGCACTGTTTTTTTTGCCATATTGCGAAGCGGTCCTTATTCGTAACGCAGGGCCTGCACCGGATCGAGCCTGGAGGCCCGCCATGCCGGAAAGATCGTTGCCAGGAAAGAAAGCGTCAGCGCCATGATGACAACGGTAATGGTCTCGCTGATATCCATTTCGGCCGGCAGCTGGCTCAGGAAATAAAGCTGCGGATCGAACAGCACCGTGCCTGATATCCAGGAGAAGAACTGCCGGATGGATTCCACGTTAAGGCAGACGATGACGCCGAGCGCCACGCCGGCAAAGGTGCCGACCATGCCGATGGCCGCCCCGGTCATGAAGAAGATGCGCATGACAGCGCCGGAACTGGCGCCCATGGTGCGCAGAATGGCGATGTCGCTGCCCTTGTCCTTCACCAGCATGATGAGACCGGAAATGATGTTCAGCGCCGCCACCAGAACGATGAGGGTGAGGATCATGAACATCACGTTTCTTTCCACCTGCAGGGCGGAGAAGAAGGTCTGGTTCCGCTGTCTCCAGTCGGTGATATAAATCTGCCTTCCGGCTGCCTGTTCCACCAGCGGCCGGATGCCATCGACATCATCGGGACGGCTGACGTAAAGCTCGATGGATTGCACGATGCCGTCGGCATTGAAATAGAGCTGGGCCTCGGACAGCGGCATATAGATCATCGAGGCGTCATATTCCGACATGCCGATCTCGAAGACGCCCGATATCTTGTAGGATTTGACGCGCGGATTGACGCCCATCGGCGTCACGTCGCCTTCCGGCGAAATGAGGGTGATATCATCGCCCGCCGTCACGCCGAGCTGGGCGGCAAGCCTTGAGCCGACAAGGACGCCATCACCCGCCATGAAGCCGACGAGATCACCGGTCTTGATGTTGTTGGCGACTTCCTTGACCTTGTCGATATCCTCCTGGCGCACGCCGCGCACCAGCGCGCCGGAGCCCGCGCCGCCACGGCCGGAAGCGAGCGTCTGCCCTTCCACCAACGGCAGGGCCATGGTGACACCCGGAACGGCGGCGAACTTCTTTGCCAGCTCATCATAATTGTTGAAGGGCTGGTCGATCGGCTGCACGATCATATGGCCGTTGATGCCGAGAATGCGCGAGATCAGCTCCGTGCGAAAACCGTTCATCACAGCCATGACGATGATGAGCGTCGCGACGCCCAGCATGATGCCGACAAAGGAAAACCCGGCGATGACGGAAATGAAGGCTTCCTTGCGTCGCGACCGCAGATAACGCCAGGCCACCATACGTTCAAAAGCGGAAAAAGGCCGTGCGGTCTTTTCCCGGACAGCAGGAGCCGCACTCTTTTCAGCCTCGGCTTTTGCCATGTCGTCTCCCTGATCTCATACCACAAGGCCGGTCTTTTCCGAAAACCGGCCCCTATTTCCGTGACATCGGCGCTTTGGAAGCGAAGCGGTTCCGGTGAAGCCGCTCCCGCCTTCCCGTCCGCGCTTAGCCAAGCACCCTGTTCATTGCCGCCTCGATCGTGACGGTTTCCCGCTCGCCGCTCTTGCGATCCTTTACCTCGACCTCGCCATTCGCGACCGAACGCGGACCGACGATGATCTGCAGCGGCACGCCGATCAGATCGGCGGTCGCAAACTTCTGGCCCGCACGGTCGTCGGTATCGTCGTAAAGAACATCCTTGCCGGCGTTGGAGAGCTGATAATACAGCTTTTCGCAAGCCGCATCGCAGGCCTCGTCACCAGCCTTCATGTTGACAATGACGACATCAAAAGGCGCGACCGAGGCCGGCCAGATGATTCCGTTCTCGTCATGCGATGCTTCAATGATGGCGGGAACAAGGCGTGTCGGGCCGATGCCGTAGGAACCCATGTGGACAGGGTGTTCCTTGCCGTCCTTGCCCTGCACTTTCGCGCCCATCGGCTCGGAATATTTGGTGCCGAAATAGAAGATGTGACCGACTTCGATACCGCGCGCCGAGAGGCGTTCGCCCTCGGGAATGGCATCATAGGCGGCTTCATCATGCATTTCGGAGGTGGCGGCGTAGTCGGCCGTCCACTCGTTAAATACGCCCTGAAGGGCTTCGACGTTGTCGAAATCGGTATTTTCGGCAGGAATGGCGCGGTCGAGGAAGCTCTTATGGCAGAAAACCTCGGATTCGCCGGTATCGGCCAGAATGATGAATTCGTGACTGTGGTTGCCGCCGATCGGGCCGGTATCGGCGCGCATGGGAATGGCGCGCAAACCAAGGCGCTCGAAGGTGCGCAGATAGGCGACGAACATCTTGTTATAGGAATGGATCGCGTCTTCCTTGGTCAGGTCGAAGGAATAGGCGTCCTTCATCAGGAACTCGCGCGAGCGCATCGTGCCAAAGCGCGGACGCACCTCGTCGCGGAACTTCAGCTGGATGTGATAAAGGTTCAGCGGCAGGTTCTTGTAGGACTTCACATAGGAACGGAAGATGTCGGTGATCATCTCCTCGTTGGTGGGACCGTAGAGCATCTGGCGGTCCTGACGGTCCTTGATGCGCAACATCTCCTTGCCGTAATCGTCATAACGGCCGCTTTCCTGCCAGAGCTCGGCCGATTGCAACGTCGGCATCAGAAGCTCGATGGCGCCGGAGCGGTCCTGCTCCTCGCGGATGATGCGGTTCACCTTGTCCAGCACGCGCTTACCGAGCGGCAGCCAGGAATAGATGCCCGCCGATTGCTGCCGGATCATGCCCGCACGCAGCATCAGGCGGTGGGAGACAATCTCGGCTTCCTTGGGGTTTTCCTTCAGGATGGGCATGAAATAACGGCTGAGACGCATGACGGCTTCCATTGATATGGACGACAGCGCGCAAAAGCGCGAGAATCGCCCCGAATAAAGGGATATTGGCGCCGGATATAGCCGTTTCCCGCCAAGAAGAAAACCCGCCATGAAAAGAGCCTTAAAGGCGATTTCGTGGCATTTTCGCGATAGCTAATTCGCGTCAAAACGCTTTGGCCGGAATATTATTCTTGATCCGGTGCGACAAATTGCACCATAGGGAATTTTTTGCCGACTGTAACAAATATGCAAAAAATGAGATGACAAGCAGGGGTGATTGAGCTAGCTTTAGCTTACAAAAGAGGCAAGAAGTTTAAATTCTTGTCATTTTCGCGGTCAGTCTTGGGAGGATCAGATCTTAGGCGCGCTCGTTCGCAGCCCCGGCAACGGTTACAGATCACGCGAAACCTGGAAAACAAGGCTGAAAGGCCTTGTTTTTTTTTGCTTCAAACACACAACAGCGCCCCGGCCCGTTATTCCGGCAATTGTGACGGTGAATCAGCCGCTCACGACGCCTATGCTGTGTGCACGACGGAGATGACATCCATATGACAGTGTCGATGCGCCTTGCGGCGACAGGGACGGTGCTGCCCTGTTTTCAGTCATCCCGGTTTTGAGGCGGAATGCATTCGATACGTCGTAAACGCAACGGAGCCACGCTTCCCAAATCAAAGGCCCAGCGGGATTAAGTTCCGATGCTTCAGTCGTAAACGGGGACAATTCTCGGCAGATCATCAAGACTGAAACCGAACCACCAGGACCCGCCGTACCAGACGCCACAGATCAGCGCCGATATCAGTGTCGTCCACAGGACGATGCGACCGCCCCGAAACCGTGAGGGCGCACTGGCCACGGTGCCGAGCGCCACATCACCCTCTTCTGCCTGGGTGCGAAGCCCGATCGGCAGTACGATAAAAAGCACTGTCCACCAGACGATGAAATAAACGGCGAAGACCGAAAGAAGCGGCATGACGTCCTCCTGCGCAATGCGTTGCTTGTAACGCATTCATCCGTAAAGCGGAATCAAATCCCTGCAAGATGCGTAAAAAGCCGCGTTGAAAAAAGGGCCGCGCCTTGCGGCGCAGACCCTGTTCTCGACCGGCAGGATGATGGACGACGATCATTGTGCCGCCCACCGGCCGCGATCATTCAAAGATTGGCATCCCTGCCTCACACCTTCGTGACAAAAACCGTTACGATGGGCTTCTTGCCCCAGGTCTGGTTGGCGGCGGCGCGCACGGCGCGGCGCACCGCTTCGCGCAGCAGTTCCAGATCCTTGCGTCGCGCGCGGGGGATGCTCTCAACGGCGCCGAGAACGGCGTCATAAAGCGTGTCCTCCATATCCTCGCCCTCATCGTCGAATTCAGGCAGGCCGAAAGGCACGACATCCGGATCGCCGAGGAAATCGTAACGGCTGTCCAGCACGACATTAACGGAGACGTGGCCGGCAAAGGAGAGCTTGCGGCGATTGCTGATGCCCATCTCGTCCATGTCGCCGATGAGATTGCCATCCTTGAAGACGCGGCCATGCGGCGCGTCATCGATGACTTCCGCCGGGCCTGGCGCAAGCCGCAGAATATTACCGTTGCGCACCTTCGGCACCTGCGAAATGCCGGCCTGTTCCGCCAGTTCCTTCTGCGCCACCAGATGCGCCGCCTCACCATGAACGGGCACGACAATCTGCGGCTTCGTCCATTCATACATTTTCAGCAGTTCATTGCGGCGCGGATGGCCGGAAACGTGAACAAGAGCCTCGTTATCTGTGACGATATGGACGCCCTGCTCGATCAGGCCGTTCTTGATATCGATGATGGCCTTTTCATTGCCGGGAATGGCGCGCGAGGAAAACACCACCGTGTCTCCCGCAGCCAGCGCCACATTGCGCATCTCGTCACGCGACAGCTTGGCGAGTGCGGCACGCGGTTCGCCCTGCGAACCCGTCAGGATCAGCACCACCTTGTCGCGCGGGATGTAGCCATATTCGTCTTCGGCGAGGAATGGCTTGATGCCTTCCATGATACCGAGATCCTGCGAGACATGAACGACGCGCTTCAGTGACGAGCCGAGCAGCAGAACCTCGCGGCCCGCCGCCTCCGCCGCCTGGGCAATCGAGCGGATGCGCCCGACATTGGAGGAGAAGGTGGTGACGGCGACGCGGCCTTCGGCATTTTCGATGATCTGCCGCAGACCTTCGGAAACCTCGTGTTCGGAGGGCGATACGCCATCGCGTACCGAATTGGTGCTGTCGCACATCAGCGCCAGCACACCCTCTTCACCGATGGCGCGGAAGCGGGCTTCATCCGTCAACGGCCCGAGCGAGGGCGCCTCATCGATTTTCCAGTCACCGGTGTGGATGACGTTGCCGAGCGGCGTGCGGATGACCAGCGACATTGGCTCCGGGATGGAGTGATTGACGCCGACAGCCTCGATTTCAAACGGACCGACATTGATGCGGTCGCCCGCCTTGAACGGCGTGACCGGAATTTCGGCGCGCGTGCCCTCATAAGCACGCTTCGCCTCCAGCATGCCGGCGGTGAAGCCCGAGGCATAGACCGGCACGTTGAGACCCGGCCACAGGTCATTCAGCGCGCCGTAATGATCCTCATGGGCGTGGGTGATGATGATGCCTTTGAGGTTTTTCTTCTGCTCGGCGATATAGCTGATATCGGGCAGTACCAGATCGACGCCCGGCAGGTCGGGTCCGGCAAAGGTCACGCCGCAATCCACCATGATCCATTGGCGCTTGCTTTCCGGACCGTAACCGTAAAGCGCCAGATTCATGCCGATTTCACCGACGCCGCCAAGCGGCAGGAAGACCAGTTCGTCCTGTTTAGCCATTGTTGTTTTTATCCATTCATAAAAGCGCACGGACGACGGCATCATGCCCCGCCCCCGCGCCGGTTTTCAGCATCGGACCTGTTGAACCATCTGATCGACCGGGCCGATGCGGAGCCGGTCTGCCACCCTGCTTTTCATGAGCCGCAGGAAAGCTCCAACCTGTGGGACAGGGTTCGGCGCGGGTTGCTGGACCGCACCGTTCGCCTCATCCGAAAAACACGTCGCCGGCGGCGATGGAGCGCCTTGCGCCCTCATCCTCATCCAGCAGCAGATAACCATTATCATCAATTCCGACGAAACGCCCGCCGATCGAACGATCCGGAAAGTTGACGGTGATATGTTCGCCGATACCGCAGGCAGCGGCCCGCCAGCCGGCCATGACGCCGGCCACACCCCTGCCCTCGTCCCAGTCTCGCAGCACATCCGCCGTCTCGCGAAAAAGATGCGCGAAGAGTTCGTCGGGCGAGCAGGAAGCGCCGTGTTCGGAGAGCATTGTGACGGGATAAAGCGGATTGTCCGGCTTATGGGCGATATTGATACCGATGCCGATGACGATTGCCCGCCGCCCATCCGGCAGAAGCTCCGCTTCCATCAAAATGCCGCAGGTTTTCTGGCGACCGATCAATACGTCGTTTGGCCATTTGATTTCAAGCGGAGCACCACCTGCCGGCAGGACCGCGCGGATGGCACGATAGACGGCCAGCGCAAAGGCAAGCGGCAGGGAGCCGATACGATCCATCGGAGCGGGATCAATGAGAAGAAGCGAGGCGTAGAGGTTGCCGGGCTCGGAAACCCAGGGCCGGCCGCGGCGACCGCGACCGCCGGTCTGGCGGATGGCGGTGATCCAGAGATTACCGCCATCACCCGCCCGCGCCCGGGCGAAACACTCTATGTTGGTCGATGGCGTTTCCACCATCGCCTCGTGCCGGAAGTCATCGATGGACATCCGGCCCGTATGCTGCGGCGTATCGATCAAAAGAACGTCTTTGCTGCGGCCGTGACCGCATTGCCAAGCGCACCGCCGAAGACGACGAAGGCAAGAACGAAGAGACCCGAAAGGGCATAAACGACCTTCAGCTCACCCGCCGGACGCTCGAAGCTGCCCTTGACCTCATCGAACCACATGACCTTGACGACGCGGATATAATAATAGGCGCCGACGACCGACCCGATCACACCGATAACCGCGAGCGGATAAAGCTTCGCCTCGATGGCAGCAAGGAAGACGTAATACTTGCCGAAGAAGCCGGCGAGCGGCGGAATGCCGGCAAGCGAGAACATCAGGATCGTCAGCACAACCGCCATGAAGGGGTTGGAGGACGAAAGGCCGGCCAGATCCTCGACAGTCTCGACATTGCCGATTTCCTTGCGGCGCATGGAGAGAATGCAGGCGAAGGTGCCAAGCGTCATGACCATGTAGATGGTCATGTAGAGGATGACGCCAGCCACACCGGCTTCGGTGCCCGCAGCGAGACCGACCAGCGCATAACCCATGTGGCCGATGGAGGAATAGGCCATCAGGCGCTTGATGTTCTTCTGGCCGATGGCGGCGAAGGAACCGAGCAGCATGGAGGCGATGGAGATAAAGACGACGATCTGCTGCCAGTCGGCAAAGACCGGCTGGAACGCCTCGATGACGATACGAACGAGGATCGCCATGGCGCCGATCTTCGGCGCAGCCGACAGGAACGCCGTTACCGGGGTCGGCGCGCCTTCATAAACATCCGGCGTCCACATGTGGAACGGCACGGCCGAAATCTTGAATGCCAGACCGGCAAGAACGAAGACCAGACCAAAAACCAGACCGAGCGAACGGGTTTCCGACGCCAGAACCTGGGCGATTTCGGTAAAGCCGGTATTGCCGGTGAAGCCATAGACCAGCGACATGCCGTAAAGCAGCATGCCGGAGGAAAGCGCGCCGAGAACGAAATATTTCAGGCCAGCTTCCGTGGAGCGCAGGCTTTCACGGTTGATCGCGCAGACGACGTAGAGTGCCAGCGACTGCAGTTCCAGCGCCATGTAGAGCGAGATCAGGTTGTTGGCCGAGATCATCAGCAGGATGCCCAGCGTCGCGAGGACCAGCAGCACCGGATATTCGAAACGGCCGATGGGTTCGAAACGGCCCTGGCCAACAGCGAGGATCATGGCGGTGATCGAGCCGATCAGCGCCAGCACCTTCATGAAGTTGCCGAAGGCATCGGCGATATAGACACCGCCGAAGGCCACGCCCGAGGCGGGGGCAAAGATGATCCAGAGACCGACGACGAGCAGGAGGGCAACGGCAAGGCCGGTGACCGTCGTTGTCGACTTGTCGCCCGAGAAGACGCCAATCATGAGCAGCGCCAGCGCGCCGACCGCAAGGATCAGCTCGGGCGTCGCAATGTGCAGACTGGCAAAAAGGATTTCAGCGGTCATGTCCAACGGGTCCTGTCGTCAATTCATAGAGAGCGCAACATTTTGCGCCGCCTGCAATGCAGCCGAATAGTTGTTTACCAGAAGATCGACCGATGCGGCTGTCGCATCGAACACCGGTGCCGGATAGACACCGAAGAAGATCGTGAGCGCAACCAGCGGATAAAGGATGACCTTTTCGCGGGTCGACAGGTCGAGCATCGACTTCAGGCTTTCCTTCTCGAGCGCACCGAAAATCACGCGGCGATAAAGCCACAGCGCATAGGCGGCCGAGAGGATGACGCCGGTTGCCGCAAACAGCGCGACCAGCGTGTTGGCGCGGAATACGCCGACCAGCGTCAGGAATTCACCGATGAAGCCGGAGGTGCCGGGCAGACCGACATTGGCCATGGTGAAGATCATGAAGGCGACGGCATATTTCGGCATGTTGTTGACGAGGCCGCCATAGGCCGCGATTTCGCGGGTATGAAGACGATCATAGACAACGCCGACGCAGAGGAAGAGCGCGCCCGACACGATACCGTGCGACAGCATCTGGAAGATCGCGCCCTGCACGCCCTGAACGTTGGCGGCAAAGATGCCCATGGTCACGTAACCCATGTGGGCGACGGAGGAATAGGCGATCAGCTTCTTGATGTCGTCCTGCATCATCGCCACCAGCGAGGTGTAGATGATGGCGAGTACCGACAGCGTGAAGACGAAGGGAGCGAAATAATCCGAAGCCAGCGGGAACATCGACAGCGAGAAGCGGATGAAACCGTAACCGCCGAGCTTCAGCATGACGCCGGCAAGGATGACGGAACCGGCGGTCGGCGCCTGAACGTGGGCATCCGGCAGCCAGGTATGCACCGGCCACATCGGCATCTTCACCGAGAAGGCGGCGAAACAGGCGAGCCAGAGCCAGGTCTGCATGCCGGCCGGGAAGCCGTATTTCAACAGTTCCGTCATGTCGGTCGTGCCGGCCTGCCAGTACATGGCCATGATGGCGAGCATGGTCAGAACCGAGCCGAGCAGCGTGTAGAGGAAGAACTTGTAGGATGCGTAGACGCGATCCTTGCCGCCCCAGACGCCGATGATGATGAACATCGGGATTAGCGTCGCTTCGAAGAAGACGTAGAAGAGAACCGTATCCAGCGCCACGAAGACGCCGATCATGACGACTTCCAGAAGCAGGAAGGCGATCATGTATTCCTTGATGCGCTTTTCAACCGATTCCCAGCTTGCCAGCACGCAGAAGGGCATGAGGAAGGTGGTGAGGATGACGAACAGCATGGAGATGCCGTCGACACCAAGATGATAGGCGGCGATGTTGCCGAACCAGGCGTGTTTTTCGACCATCTGGAAACCGGGATTCGAATTGTCGAAACCGATCCAGATGAACAGCGACACGAGGAAGGTGAAAACGGTCGTCAGCAGCGAGACATTGAGAATGTTGCGGCGACCATAAGGGCCGTTCTCATTTGTCAGCAGCAGGAGCACCACGCCGACGAGCGGCAGAAAGGTGACCGTTGAAAGAATAGGCCAATCGGTCATCAGAGGGCACTCCCGAGCATCATCCAGGTGACAAGCGCCGCGATGCCGATCAGCATCGCAAAGGCATAATGATAGAGGTAACCGGATTGCAGGCGGACCATGCGGTTGGTCACGTCAACCACACGCGCTGCAATGCCGTTCGGTCCATAATGGTCGATGACGGCGACGTCGCCCTTCTTCCACAGGAAGCGACCGAGCGCCTTTGCGGAACGAACGAAGAGGAAGTCATAGAGTTCGTCGAAGTACCACTTGTTGAGAAGGAACTGGTAGAGGCCACGATGGGTCTCGGCCAGACGCTTCGGCGTCTCCGGCGACTTGATATACATGTACCAGGCGGTCACGAAACCAAGGGCCATGGCGAAGAACGGGCTCCACTTCACCCACAGCGGCACGTGGTGGAACTCTTCGAGGATTTCGTTTTCCGGAAGCGTGAACAGCGCGCCCTTCCAGAACTCGGCATATTCATGGCCGAAGAAATAACCTTCGAAGGCAACACCGGCAAAGATCGCGCCAACCGTGAGGATGAAAAGCGGGATCAGCATGACCATCGGCGATTCATGCACATGGTGCATGACGTCGGCGGACGCGCGCGGCTTGCCGAAGAAGGTCATGAAAGCCAGACGCCAGGAATAGAAGCTGGTGAACAGCGCGGCGATGACCAGCAGCGTGAAGGCGAAACCGGACAGGACCGAATGGGACGCGTAAGCCGATTCGATGATGACGTCCTTCGAGAAGAAGCCGGCAAAACCGATCATCGTGCCCGGAATACCAACGCCGGTCAGCGCCAGCGTGCCAACGGTCATGGTCCAGAAGGTGATGGGGATATGCTTGCGCAGGCCGCCCATATAACGCATGTCCTGCTCGCCATCGACGGCATGGATGACCGAACCGGCGCACAAGAACAACAGGGCCTTGAAGAAGGCGTGCGTGAAGAGGTGGAACACGGCCGCGCCATAAGCACCGACGCCGAGCGCCACGAACATGTAACCGAGCTGCGAGCAGGTCGAATAGGCGATCACGCGCTTGATGTCGTTCTGAACGAGGCCGACGGTTGCGGCGAAGAAAGCGGTGATCGCACCGATCAGCGTCACGACGGTCAGCGCATCCGGCGACAGTTCAAACAGCGGCGACATGCGGGCGACGAGGAAGACGCCGGCGGTGACCATGGTTGCGGCGTGAATGAGGGCCGAAACCGGGGTCGGGCCTTCCATCGCGTCCGGCAGCCAGGTGTGCAGCAGGAACTGCGCCGATTTACCCATGGCGCCCATGAAGAGCAGCAGGCACACGCCCGTCATTGCATTGGCCTTGTCCAGATGCATACCGAACAGGTTGATGACGGTTTCCGAGGAGGCAGCGCCTTCAGCCGGCAGATAGGTCGCGGCGGCAGCGAAGATCGTTTCGAAATTGATCGAGCCGAACAGCACGAACACGCCACCAATACCGAGAATGAAGCCGAAGTCACCGACGCGGTTGACGATGAAGGCCTTCATGGCGGCGGCCGATGCGGACGGCTTCTTGAACCAGAAGCCGATCAGCAGATAGGACGCCAGACCCACGCCTTCCCAGCCGAAGAACATCTGCAGCAGGTTGTCGGAAGTCACCAGCATCAGCATGGCGAAGGTGAAGAGCGACAGATAGGCGA
The DNA here is from genome assembly GCF_017313365.1 of Agrobacterium sp. OT33. NCBI lineage: Bacteria > Pseudomonadati > Pseudomonadota > Alphaproteobacteria > Hyphomicrobiales > Rhizobiaceae > Agrobacterium > Agrobacterium sp. OT33. The sequence goes on from NZ_JAFLMZ010000002.1 coordinate 674,068, forward strand.
AAAAACGCGGACGATGCGGATCGTGGTGCATGTATCCGATCGAATAAAGGTGCACGAGCGTCGAGACCGTGTTGACCACGACGAACATGACGGCCGTCAGCGTATCGATACGGAACGCCCATTCGACGTCGATGCCGCCGGACTGGATCCAGCGCAAGACAGTAACCTTGATCACTTCGCCCGGCTCGCCATGGGCGAGTGCCACGGTGAAGAAGACGATCCACGACAGGATGGCGACCACGATCATCAGACCGGTGGTGACATATTCCGAAGCCTTGGCGCCGATCGAGCGGCCGAACAGGCCGGCGATCAGGAAGCCGATCAGTGGAAGAAAGACGATAGCCTTGTAGATCATAGCCTTATCAGCCCTTCATCATATTGACGTCTTCGACGGCGATCGATCCGCGGTTGCGGTAGAAGACAACGAGTATTGCAAGACCGATGGCCGCTTCGGCGGCTGCAACAGTCAGAATGAACAAAGCGAAGACCTGGCCGACAATATCGTTCAGGAAGGCCGAGAAGGCCACCATGTTGATGTTGACCGCAAGCAGGATAAGCTCGATCGACATCAGGATGACGATGACGTTCTTCCGGTTGAGGAAGATACCGAAGACGCCGATCGTAAAGAGGATGGCGCTGACCGTCAGGTAGTGGGAAAGACCGATTTCCATGTTCTGTTTCCTTGGATCCGTTCGCGCCTCAGATGCCCTGGCCCGGCTTGACCTTGACCGTGGTGACGGCGGTCTTCGGGTCGCGGCCGACCTGCGTGGAGATATCCTGCCGCTTGATGTCGGTGCGATGACGCAGCGTCAGCACGATGGCGCCGATCATGGCCACCAGCAGCACGAGGCCGGCGAGCTGGAAGAAGTAGACGTAATTGGTATAGAGCACGTCGCCGAGCGCGGCCGTATTGGTGCGTTCGGTGACAGGCGGGATCGGCATGGTGATGGACTTGGCCGCAATCGGGTTCAGCATGCTGCCGCCGACCACAACGATCAGCTCGGCCGCCAGGATGACACCGATCAGCGCTCCGACAGGCGCATATTGCAGCACGCCCGAGCGAAGCTCGGCGAAATCCACATCCAGCATCATGACGACGAAGAGGAAGAGCACCGCCACCGCGCCGACATAAACCACCAGCAGGATCATGCCGAGGAACTCGGCGCCCGTCAGCAGGAACAGCGCGGCTGCGTTGAAGAAGGTCAAGATCAGAAACAGCACCGAATGAACAGGGTTCTTCGATGCGATGACCATGAACGCAGACGCCACGGCGACGAAAGCGAATATATAAAAGAATACAGCGTGCAGACCCATCTTGGTGCCTTCTTGTCCTCATCGGGCAAAGATGGCTCGAAGGCCCCTCACCCGTTTCGTCCCCGCCGGCGAAAACCGCGCAGGCATTTTACTTTTCATCGCTCTCCGGGGTCGCCCCCGGAAAGACGGTTGCACCTTAACGGTAAGGCGCATCCAGTGCGAGGTTGCGTGCGATTTCACGCTCCCAGCGGTCGCCATTGTCGAGAAGCTTCTGCTTGTCGAAATAAAGCTCCTCGCGGGTTTCCGTCGCGAATTCGAAATTCGGGCCTTCGACGATGGCATCCACCGGGCAGGCTTCCTGGCAGAAGCCGCAATAGATGCACTTCACCATGTCGATATCGTAACGCACCGTGCGGCGGGTGCCGTCATTGCGGCGCGGGCCGGCTTCGATGGTGATCGCCTGAGCGGGACAGATCGCTTCACACAGCTTGCAGGCGATGCAGCGTTCTTCACCGTTCGGATAACGGCGCAGCGCATGTTCACCACGGAAACGCGGAGAGACCGGGCCCTTTTCGAAAGGATAGTTCACCGTTGCCTTCTGTTTGAAGAAGTGGCGCATCGTCAGCAGGATCGCGCCGACGAACTCCTTGAGGAACAGCGAATTGACGGCTTGGGAGAGGCTTGCCATCTCAGTCTCCAGATCTTTGAGCGAGGAGTTCGGACATCAACCAGCCCACCCCGTCAGCTTCAATACGAATGCAACAATAACGACCATGGCGAGCGACAGCGGCAGGAACACCTTCCAGCCAAGGCGCATGAGCTGGTCATAACGGTAACGCGGAACGAAAGCCTTGGTCAGCGCGATCATGAAGAAGACCATGCAGCCCTTCAGCGCGAACCAGACGATGCCCGGAACCCAGTTCAGGAACCACACATCCACGATCGGCAGCCAGCCGCCCATGAACAGGATCGTCGTCAGGCAGCAGATCAGCACGATCGCAGCATATTCGCCGAGCATGAACATCATGTAAGGCGTGGAACCGTATTCGACCATGTGACCGGCGACCAGTTCCGATTCCGCTTCCGGAAGGTCGAAGGGCGGACGGTTGGTTTCGGCAAGGCCCGAAATGAAGAACACGATGAACATCGGGAACAGCGACAGCCAGTGCCAGTCGAGGAACGAGGCAGGCAGGCCGAGCATGGTGCCGAGACCAGTCTTCTGGGCAAGCACGATGTCCGTCAGGTTCAGCGAGCCGACGCAGAGCAGAACGGTGACGATGACGAGACCGATCGAAACTTCGTAGGACACCATCTGCGCGGCGGAACGCAGCGCGCCGAGGAACGGGTACTTCGAGTTCGAAGCCCAGCCGCCCATGATGATGCCGTACACTTCAAGCGAGGAAATCGCGAAGATGTAGAGAATGCCGACATTGATGTTGGCGACCACCCAGCCTTCATTGAAGGGAATGACCGCGTAAGTGGCGAGCGCCAGCGTCACGGCGACCAGCGGCGCCAGAAGGAAGACGGCCTTGTTGGCGCCGGCCGGAATGACGGGCTCCTTCAGGATGAACTTCAAGAGGTCGGCGAAGGACTGGAAGAGACCGAAGGGACCAACAACGTTCGGACCACGGCGCAGCTGCACGGCCGCCCAGACCTTGCGGTCGGCAAGCAGCAGGAAGGCGATGGCCACCAGAAGGCAAACGAGAAGCAGCAGGGACTGGCCGACCATGATCAGCGCGGGCCAGACGTAGCTCCAGAAAAACGATTCCATAATCCCCTACCCTTACTCTGCCGCAGCCTTGAAATTGTTGCGGGCCAATGCGGAACACTCGGCCATGACGGCGGAGGCGCGCGCAATCGGGTTCGTCAAATAAAAGTCTTTTACCGGCGAGGCAAACGCCGACTTGTTGAGCGAGCCGGTCTTGCCGGCCAAAGCCTCGATATCCTTGCCGTTACCGGCCGCGATTTCATCGGTTTCCGCCAGATGCGGATGCGCGACGAAGAGCTGACCACGCAGGGCCGACAGCGAATCGAACGGCAGCTTCTTGCCGAGAACGTCGGAAAGCGCACGCAGGATCGCCCAGTCTTCGCGGGCTTCGCCCGGTGCGAAACCGGCGCGGTTGCCCACCTGCACACGGCCTTCGGTGTTGACCCAGATACCGGATTTTTCGGTATAGGCCGCGCCCGGAAGGATGACGTCGGCGTTCATCGCGCCCTGATCGCCATGGCTGCCGATATAAACGGTGAACTTGGCGCCCTTGTTCGACAGATCGAGTTCATCGGCGCCGAGCAGGAACAGAACATCCATGGAGGTGACCATTTCAGCGGCGGCAACACCGCCCTCGCCCGGCACGAAGCCGATATCGAGACCGCCAACGCGGGCAGCGGCAGTGTGCAGAACCGAGAAGCCGTTCCACTCTTCGCTGACAGCGCCAACCGAAACGGCAAGCTTTGCAGCAGCAGCAAGAACGGCGGCACCATCGGCGCGGGCAAGAGCGCCCTGACCGATGATGATCAGCGGGTTCTTGGCGGACTTCAGCTTGTCAACGAAGCTGTGCGAACCATTGGCCAGATCGGAGAGCGTTTCAGCACCCGAGCCGAGATATTCGTAATTGTAGCGCAGTTCACCAGCTTCGCCGATCACGCCGATCGGGAAACCGCCGCGACGCCAGCGCTTGCGGATGCGGGCGTTGAGCACGGCCGCTTCGAAACGCGGGTTAGCGCCAACGATCAGCAATGCATCTGCCTGCTCGATGCCTTCGATGGTGGAATTGAAGATGTAGCTGGCGCGACCCAGAGACGGGTCAAGCGCTGCGCCATCCTGACGGCAATCGACATTGGCCGAGCCGAGCGAGGCAAGAAGCGACTTCAGCGCGAACATTTCTTCAACGGAAGACAGATCGCCGGCGATCGCACCGATCTTGTCGCCGGATGTTGCGGCAACAGCCTGCTTGATCGCACCGAAGGCTTCGCCCCAGGTGGCGGGCTGCAGACGGCCATCCTTGCGCACATAAGGCCGGTCAAGGCGCTGCGTCTTCAGGCCGTCCCAGATGAAGCGGCTCTTGTCGGAAATCCACTCTTCGTTGATCGCCTCGTTGACACGCGGCATGACGCGCATGACTTCGCGGCCACGGGTATCGACGCGGATGGCCGAACCGAGCGCATCCATCACGTCGATGGTCTCGGTCTTGTTCAGTTCCCACGGACGGGCGGTGAAGGCGAAAGGCTTCGAGGTAAGCGCGCCGACCGGGCAGAGGTCAACAACGTTGCCCTGCAGCTCCGAGGTCATCGCCTGCTCGAGATAGGTGGTGATTTCGGCATCTTCGCCGCGGCCGATAAGGCCAAGTTCGGCAATGCCGGCCACTTCCGTGGTGAAACGGACGCAGCGCGTGCAGTGGATGCAACGGTTCATGACCGTCTTGACGAGCGGGCCGATATATTTGTCTTCAACCGCACGCTTGTTTTCCGCATAACGCGAACCGGCGATACCGAAGGCCATGGCCTGGTCCTGCAGGTCGCATTCGCCGCCCTGGTCGCAGATCGGGCAATCCAGCGGGTGGTTGATGAGCAGGAACTCCATCACGCCTTCGCGGGCCTTCTTGACCATCGGCGTATTGGTGAAAACTTCAGGCAATTCGCCGTTCGGACCGCCGCGAACATCGCGCACGCCCATGGCGCAGGAGGCGGCTGGCTTGGGCGGTCCGCCCTTCACCTCGATGAGACACATGCGGCAGTTACCCGCGACCGACAAGCGCTCATGAAAACAAAAGCGCGGAACTTCAGCACCCGCCTCTTCGCACGCCTGCAACAGCGTGAAATGATCCGGAACCTCGATCTCTTTACCGTCAACCTTGAGCTTTGCCATGGTTCTACTTACGTCCTGTTGCCTGTTCGTCCCATGTCTCACACGGTCCGCAACAAATCCTTAATCGCGCCCGGCACTGATATCGTCTGCCAGACGCTTCATGGTGTCGCGAGGCCGGAAGTTCCGGCTCCGCCTGAAGCCTTGTTGCTTATTCAGCGGCTTCCAGAACAGCGCCATCATCCATGGCCCTGTAGGTATATTGGTCGATGCGCTTTTCGATTTCCGGACGGAAATTGCGGATCAGCGCCTGCACCGGCCATGCCGCGGCGTCGCCGAGCGCACAGATGGTGTGGCCTTCGATCTGCTTCGTCACTTCAAACAGCATGTCGATTTCGCGCTTCTGGGCGTTGCCCTTGACCATGCGCTCCAGCACGCGCCACATCCAGCCGGTGCCTTCGCGGCACGGCGTGCACTGGCCGCAGCTTTCATGCTTGAAGAAGGCCGCGATGCGGGCAATCGCCTTGATGACGTCGGTGGACTTGTCCATGACGATCATGCCGCCGGTGCCGAAGGAGGATTTCACTTCGCGCATGCCATCGAAATCCATGATGGCGTCCTTCATGTCCTCACCACGAACGATGGGGCAGGATGCGCCGCCGGGGATGACGCCGAGCAGATTGTCCCAGCCGCCGCGAATGCCACCGCAATGGTGTTCAATCAGCTCGCGGAAGGACAGGCCCAGCGCATCTTCGAAAGTGCACGGACGCTCGACATGGCCTGACACCATGAACAGCTTGGTGCCGACATTGTTCGGACGGCCGATCGACGAGAACCAGGCCGCGCCGCGACGCAGGATGGTCGGCGCAACGGCGATGGATTCAACGTTGTTGACGGTCGTCGGGCAGCCGTAAAGACCCATATTGGCCGGGAACGGGGGCTTGAGGCGCGGCTGGCCCTTCTTGCCTTCAAGGCTTTCGAGCAGAGCCGTCTCTTCGCCGCAGATATAGGCACCCGCGCCGTGATGGACATAGATGTCGAAATCCCAGCCGTTCTTGTTGTTCCTGCCGAGCAGGCCGGCATCGTAACATTCGTCGATGGCTGCCTGAAGCGCTTCACGCTCGCGCATATATTCGCCGCGCACGTAGATATAGGCGGTATGCGCGCCCATGGCGAAACCGGCGATCACGCAGCCTTCGATCAGCGTATGCGGATCGTTGCGCAGGATTTCGCGGTCCTTGCAGGTGCCGGGCTCGGATTCGTCGGCATTGACGACGAGATAATGCGGACGACCGTCATTTTCCTTCGGCATGAAGGACCATTTGAGACCCGTCGGGAAGCCAGCGCCGCCGCGACCGCGAAGGCCGGAAGCCTTCATCTCGTTGATGATCCAGTCACGGCCCTTTTCGATGATCTGCTTGGTACCGTCCCAATGGCCGCGCGCTCTCACGCCCTTCAGGGACTTGTCCTTGAGGCCGTAGAGATTGGTAAAGATGCGATCCTGATCTTTTAACATGCTTCACCTCTTACCGCGGCTTCTTGCCGAAGACCCTGATATACTCGGCTTCGCCACCCTTGGCGAGCGCCTCGGCCTGCTTGATCCACTCGTCGCGTTCAATGCGGCCCTTGAAATTCAGATAACCGTCGACCCAGTCGCATTCGGCCTTTTTCCAGCCGGCGACCTGCGCGAAGGTGAAGATGCCGAGTTCGTGCAGCGTGCCTTCGATCTTCGGACCAACGCCGGAAATGAGCTTCAGGTCGTCGGGCGTTGCGGGCTTTTCGATGCCGGCCGGACGATCCTTGGAATCGAGCGACGGCTTCGCAGATCCAGAAGCTTCCTTTTCGGCGGTCTTCACATTCGCTTCGGCAGCCTTCGGCGCGGTCGCAGGTGTCTTCAGCTTCGGATCGGTTTCCGGGGCGTCCGTCTTCGGCTTGGCGGCGTTGGACGGCGGAACCGGCGCGGCGTCCGCAGGCGCTTCGGCCGGCTTGTCGAGATTGGAACGATCCGGCTTGATCTCTTCCGTCAGCGTCGTCAGGCCACCGACCGGGACCGACTGGTGACGGTCGATCTGCGGGCCGGTCTTGACGGTGTCGCCCTTGCCTGCCTCGAACGTGTCGATGATCTCTTCCAGACGCTCGGGCGTCAAATCCTCATAGGCATCCTTGAAGATGATGACCATCGGCGCGTTGACGCAGGCGCCCTGACATTCCACTTCTTCCCAGGAAAGCGTGCCGCTCTCATTGGTGTGCAGCGGATCGTGGTGGATCTTCTTGCGGCAGACATCCATCAGCGCTTCGGAGCCGCGCAGCATGCAGGGCGTGGTGCCGCAGACCTGAACGTGGGCGCGCGTGCCAACCGGCTTCAGCTGGAACTGGGTATAGAAGGTCGCCACTTCCATGACGCGGATATAGGCCATATCCAGCATGTCGGCGATCTTTTCGATGGCGGCGCGGGTAACCCAGCCGTCCTGCTCCTGCGCACGCATGAGCAGCGGGATGACCGCCGATTGCTGGCGTCCCTCGGGATATTTCTTGATCGTCTTTTCCGCCCATGCGGTGTTTTCCGCATTGAAGGCAAATGCCACGGGCTGGAACTGATCTTCGGCTAGTCGACGAACGGACATACTTCCTCACGCCTTTTCAGTTTAACGTCTCACAACGCGATCTCGCCACCGTGACGAATTCGCAGGCGTAAGCCGCCTTGTCTTTCTGCATGAACACGATGAACTTGCTGCCATTGGGAACCGAGGCCTTGATCTCGTATCCCGACGACAGAAGCTGCTTGATGGTCGAAGAGCCGCCGCTCGACAGCGATACGCCACCCTCGCCCGTCGCCGTCTGGGCGAGAGCGGGAGCAGACATCGCTGCGAGAAAAGCCGGTATGGCCAGCGGCAGACGCATCAGCGGTCGACCTCCCCGAACACGATGTCGAGGGAGCCGAGCACGGCTGTAACGTCAGCAAGCTGATGGCCCTTGCACAGGAAATCCATGGCCTGCAGGTGTGCGTAGCCCGGCGCGCGGATCTTGCAGCGATAGGGCTTGTTGGAACCATCAGCGACCACGTAAACGCCGAATTCGCCCTTCGGCGCTTCGACGGCGGCGTAAACTTCGCCGGCCGGAACGTGGTAACCTTCGGTGTAGAGCTTGAAGTGGTGGATCAGCGCTTCCATCGAACGTTTCATCTCGCCGCGCTTCGGCGGAACCACCTTGCCGTCGAGCGAGGAGACCGGGCCGATGCGATGCTTGCCGGAGAGAAGATCGACGCACTGCTTCATGATCTTCACGGATTCGCGCATTTCCTGCATGCGGATCAGGTAACGATCGTAGCAGTCGCCGTTCTTGCCGACGGGAATGTCGAATTCGAGATCGGAATAGCACTCATAGGGCTGCGCGCGGCGCAAATCCCAGGCAGCGCCTGAACCACGCACCATCACGCCCGTGAAACCCCAGGCGAAGGCGTCTTCAAGCGAGACGACGCCGATATCGACGTTACGCTGCTTGTAGATGCGGTTGTCGGTCAGAAGGCCCTCGATATTGTCGAGAACGGTCAGGAACGGGTCGCACCATTTGCCGATGTCGTCGACCAGTTCCGGCGGCAGGTCCTGATGCACGCCGCCCGGACGAACGTAAGCCGAGTGCATGCGGGCGCCGCAGGCGCGCTCGTAAAACACCATCAGCTTTTCGCGCTCTTCGAAGCCCCAGACCGGCGGCGTCATGGCGCCGACGTCCATGGCCTGCGTCGTCACGTTCATGATGTGCGACAGGATGCGGCCGATTTCAGAATAGAGAACGCGGATCAGCTGGCCGCGCATCGGGATTTCGAGGCCCAGCAGCTTTTCGACGGCGAGCGCGAAAGCGTGTTCCTGGTTCATCGGCGCGACGTAGTCGAGGCGATCGAAATAGGGAACGGCCTGCAGATAGGTCTTGGTCTCGATCAGCTTTTCGGTGCCGCGATGCAGGAGACCGATATGCGGATCGACGCGTTCGACGATTTCGCCGTCCAGTTCCAGAACCAGACGCAGCACGCCGTGCGCGGACGGGTGTTCCGGACCGAAGTTGATCGTGAAATTGCGGACGTTATGCTCAGTCATTCTAGTGCTCCGCCGAGGTGATCATGGCGATGAATTCGGGGCCGGTCATGTTTTGCGTGGTTTCTGCGAAGGAATAGCTCGAAGGCTTCTCATCCGTGAAAATCTGCGACGCGAACGTGAAGCTGGAAGGGTTGTCGAACGCCTGCAGCGAAACGGCGAAATGCTTGCCGTCCTTCGAGCGCCACATCAGCGTGCTGCCGCAATTCTTGCAGAAGCAGCGCTCACCCCATTCCGACGAGGAATAGACGCCGAGGCTCTCTTCGTTTTCGACGGAGATATCAGCACATTCCACAGCCAGAAACGCACCGCCGGACCAGCGGCGGCACATGGAGCAATGGCAAGCGCCGAATTCGCGGGCACCGATGACGGCCTTGAGGCCGACGGCGCCGCAAAGACATTGTGCCTGCTCTGTCGCGGGGGCTTGGCTCATTGCTTGGCCTTTTCGTCGCCCGGGAGAACATATTCGGTTCCTTCCCAGGGGGAGAGGAAATCGAAATTGCGGAATTCCTGCTTCAGTTCGACCGGTTCATAAAGAACCCGTTTCAGAACGTCATCGTAACGCACTTCCACAAAGCCGGTAACCGGAAAATCCTTGCGCAGCGGGTGACCTTCGAAACCGTAGTCGGTGAGAATACGGCGAAGATCCTTATGGCCTTCGAACGGAACGCCATACATGTCCCAGGCTTCGCGCTCGAACCATTCCGCGCCCATATAAACGGAGGTCGAGGACGGAACGCCCTCGTCTTCCGCCACCTGCAGCTTGACGCGCACGCGCAGGTTCTGGCGCGGCGACAGCAGGTGATAAACGACATCGAAACGCTTTTCGCGCTGCGGCCAGTCGACACCGCAGATATCGATGATGTTGACGAAACCGCACTGCACGTCGTCACGCAGGAAGGTCAAAAGCGCGATCACGCTTTCAGGCGCCGTGTTCAGCGTCAGCTCGCCATAGGCGATATCAGCCGACACCAAGAGGGAACCGCGCGCTTCCTTAACGTAAGCAGCAAGATCGTTGAGAGCTTCGCTCATTACTTAATCCGTCCTTTGCCCTTAGCGCTCGATCGTACCGGTACGACGAATCTTCTTCTGCAGCAGAAGCACGCCGTAAAGCAGCGCCTCCGCCGTGGGGGGACAGCCCGGAACGTAGATATCCACCGGCACGACGCGGTCGCAGCCGCGCACGACAGCGTAGGAATAATGGTAATAACCGCCACCATTGGCGCAGGAGCCCATGGAGATCACATAACGCGGCTCAGGCATCTGGTCATAGACCTTGCGCAGCGCGGGCGCCATCTTGTTGGTCAGCGTGCCGGCGACGATCATCACGTCCGACTGGCGCGGCGAAGCGCGCGGGGCGACACCGAAGCGCTCCATGTCGTAACGCGGACCGGACGCCTGCATCAGGCCTTCGACGGCGCAGCAGGCAAGACCGAACTGCATCCACATCAGGGAGCCGGTACGGGCCCAGGTGATCAGTTCGTCGGTCGAGGTGACGAGAAAGCCCTTGTCGGCCAGCTCATCGTTGATTTCCGTGAAGTAGGCATCGTTGCTGCCAACCGGCTTGCCGGTCGAGGGATCGATGATCCCCTTCGGCTGCGGCGCAACGAGCGTGGTGTTGTTCTGGCTCATGCCCATTCCAGCGCTCCCTTCTTCCACTCATAGATAAAGCCGATGGTGAGGACGAGGAGGAACACCATCATCGACCAGAAACCGAACCAGCCCATCTCGCCGAAAGACACCGCCCATGGGAACAGGAAGGCGACTTCCAGATCGAAGATGATAAAGAGGATCGACACCAGGTAAAAGCGGATATCGAACTTCATGCGGGCATCGTCGAAGGCGTTGAAACCGCACTCGAAAGCAGAAAGCTTTTCCGGGTCAGGCGCCTTGTAGGCAACCGCGAAAGGCGCGATGAGAAGCGCCAGGCCGATGACGAGAGCGATACCGATGAAGATTGCGATCGGAATGTAGGAACTGAGGAGTTCAGTCATGGTCTCTTCCCTGCCCGGCCGGGTGCCGGGCCTGCCTTTGTGACCTTAAGTCTCAAAGAGCGGACAAATATGTTGCAACGCCAAAGTGGTTAGCGCAGCCGCGCCCTCTCTGCAAGAGTTTAGGCACCATTTCAAGACACCTGCCGCATTGATTGGCAACAATATTGCCGGAATTGACGCAAATTTGGGCCACAATTCCGACCTAAGCCCCTCAAATACAATAATAATCGATTGAACGACGCAACCGCAAAAAAGTCACACGAATTTTATGTCAGAAAGACAGCGAAGTGACGATTTTCAAAAATCGAAACCTGACTAAAAAAAGCAGGAAAAATCACGCCAAAAACGACTGGAATCAGCCGCCTGAATCGCCAATGGCGAAGCGCGCCGATGGCGCATTGGTCTGTATTGTGAAGGGACATTTCAGGAAATGAAATGGCGCGAGTGACGGGGCTCGAACCCGCGACCTCCGGCGTGACAGGCCGGCACTCTAACCGACTGAGCTACACCCG
>NZ_JAFLMZ010000030.1:0-263 GCF_017313365.1 Agrobacterium sp. OT33
GTGCCCGGCACCATGCCCGGCGTCTCGAAGTTCCAGTCCGCGCCCGCCCGCTGGCCCGACACATAGGAAAAACGCCGCGCCCAGTCATTGATGTGGTTGCGATCCGAAGACCCCTGCGCCAGACGCACCCTGCCCTCGCCCTGCGCCAAAGCCGACGGCGAAAGCCAGCCGCTGGCGCTGTCGGCCACATGCAGCTTGTGGGAACCGTCCTCATGGCTGAACCAGAAGAACAGCCCGTCCTCCTCGAAACGGCGCGTCAGATA
>NZ_JAFLMZ010000031.1:0-227 GCF_017313365.1 Agrobacterium sp. OT33
CCGATCTTTTTCGCAAGTTCCGAAGAGGCGTCGGCCGCAACCTTCGCCTGATTGAGATAGGCGACGTTTTCCCAGGCGGCCACGGCGTTTATCCATGCCCGGCGGGTTTCCGCGGCAAGCGATACGGTGGCGATCGCCGCATTGACCTGCGCCTGACGGAAGCGCGTATCCGCCAGCCTGATATTCTTGTCATAGGTCGCCAAAGCGAGAATATTGGCGGTGACGGC